>CAYVBK010000057.1:0-35408 GCA_964449465.1 uncultured Anaerolineae bacterium | reverse complement strand
CTGAAAAAGTCTATTTTTACCACAAAGGACACCGAGAACACAAAGGTTTACGATGCTTTTGAGTCGCTAGAAATGCTTTGTGTCCTTTGTGTCTTGGTGGTGAGAGGGTTTTTCAGCACGCTCCTAGGAGATCGCTGAAAAAGTCTATTCCGACCACAAAGGACACCGAGAACACAAAGGTTTACGATGCTTTTGAGTCGCTAAAAATGCTTTGTGTTCTTTGTGTCTTGGTGGTGAGAGGGTTTTTCAGCACGCTCCTAGGCGCAAACTCTTTTGAAAGGATGAATATGGGCGACAGGATAGCAAACCTGGAGCAGCAATTGAATCATTTTGATCCGACCATCCGCGCTCAAGCGTTGGATGAACTGCTCGCCCTGGCGGCGCAGGGCGAGGTCGCGTGTCCGCCGCCGTCAGGGATTGCCAATATGCACAGCCATACGTTCTTTTCCTTTAACGCCTATGGCTATTCGCCCACGGCGCTGGCCTGGCTGGCTCGCAGGAGCGGCTACAAGCTGATGGGCATTGTGGATTTTGATGTGCTGGACGGCGTAGACGAGTTTTTGACCGCCTGTGAGCGGGTGGGCGTGCGTGGCAGCGCGGGTCTGGAAACGCGCGTCTTTATCCCTGAATTTGCCATCCGTGAGATCAATTCGCCTGGCGAACCGGGCATTTTTTATCACATGGGCATCGGGTTTACCTCCAGCGATGCGCCACAGCAGGTACAGCCCATCCTGGACGATATGCGTCGGCGGGCGCGACAGCGCAACGAAGGTGTGGCGGCGCGGGTCAATGCGTATCTTGAAACGGTGCAGATTGACTATGAGGGCGATGTGCTGCCGCTGACCCCGGCCGGTAACGCCACCGAGCGGCACATGGTCGCTGCTTATATACACAAGGCCGCCCGGGTTTTCCAAGACCCCGAAGGTCTGGCCGGTTTTTGGGCCGACCGGCTCAAAATGGAGTCGGCTCAGGTCACGGCTATGATGGGCAGCCCGGCCAAATTTCAAGACACGGTGCGCGGCAAATTGATGAAACGCGGCGGGGTGGGCTATGTGCAGCCCGACGGTGGCTCTTTTCCCACCGTGGAGCAGGTGAACGAGTTGATTGTCGCTTGCGGCGCCCTGCCCTGCGCCACCTGGTTGGATGGCATGTCGGCGGGCGAGCAGGCCGAAGAAGAGTTGCTCCATTTGCTCATTGAAAAAGGTATTGTGGCGTTCAACATCATCCCTGACCGCAACTGGAACATTGCCGATCTGCAGGTCAAGGCGAGCAAGCTCGAAAACCTGTATCGGGTGGTAGAACTGGCGCAAAAACTGGATTTGCCGATCAACGTCGGCACCGAGATGAACGCCTTTGGGCAAAAGCGCGCCGATGATTTTGACGCGCCAGAACTGGCGCCGGTGCACCAGGCTTTTCTCGATGGGGCGTATTTCATTTATGGGCATACCGCGATGCAGCGCGCGCTGGGGTTGGGCTATCAGAGCCGTTGGGCGCAAGAACAGTTGCCCACCCGCCGCCAACGCAACGAGTTTTATACTGCATTGGGGCGAAAATTAGAGCCGGGGACATGGAAGGAACGGCCGATGGAGCTCGCACCGGATGTGTCGCCGGATGCGCTATGGAATCTGTTGGGGCGATGATAGTTCGTCGCATTGTAGTAAGGAAAGAGGAAAAAGTGCGTCTTGATGAACTGATCGCACGCCGCTCAACCATCTTGAGCATTGCTGCTTTGTATGGAGCGCACAATGTTCGAGTTTTTGGCTCGATAGCACGCGGACAGGCTGATGAGCATAGTGACATAGATTTGCTGGTTGACCTGGAGCCTGGGCGCAGCTTGCTTGACTTGGGTGGTTTGTTGATGGAATTGCAAGAGCTATTCCAATGCCCGGTGGATGTCGTTACCGAACAAGGGCTCAAGCCGCACATCCGGCAGCATGTTCTGGCCGAGGCGGTGCCTCTATGAGAGGTGATGCCAAACGACTGGAGGATATTCTGGAGGCCATCGCCAAAATAGAGCTTTATCAGGAGCGTGGCAAACAGGCGTTCGCATCCGACGAGATGCTGCAAGTTTGGGTTATTCACCATCTGCAAATTTTGGGGAGGCTGCGACACGGCTCGCCGCGGAAACCAAAACGTGATACCCTCAAGTGCCGTGGAACCAGATCATTGGTATGCGCAATGTGCTGGTTCGTGGCTATTTTCACCTTGATCTAGACGCAGTGTGGGCTGTTGTTGAAAACGATTTGCCTCGGCTCAAGCCACAGATCATATCGGTTCTGAGCGATTTGAATAAGGATGATAAAAATGGATCATTTTGACACCTGGCAATTTCCTCTCCCGCGCACGCACACCGGCGTGCTGCTGGGCAACGGCAAAATGGGGGTGATGATTTGGGGCGAGGGGCGTGTTTTGCGCGTCACCATCAACCGCGCTGATTTTTGGGATCACCGCGGCGGCTTGCCCTGGACAGAGGGGATGAGCTATGCCCGTATCCGTGAATTGCTGGAGGCAGGCGATGAAGCCGGTCTGCGTTGCCTGTTTGAGGGCAGCGAAACCCCGCCCGGCCAGCCGCGTCGTCCCAGCTTGCTGCCCCTGGGCCGCCTGGAGCTGGTTTTAGAGGCGGGCCTGTGCCTGACTACTGCCGATCTGGATATGCAGATCGGGCAGGTGATCGTCCACGCCCAGGGGAACGGAGAAACCCTGGATATTGTTTTCGCTCTCTCGATGCTCGATCCGCTGCTGCACATTTCGACGGGCAACGAGCAGCGGTCGGTGATCGTTCAACACCTCACCGCCTGGGATGATGTGGGTGAATACCTCCGCCAGATTTCGTTCCCCGAACCCCAGCGTTTTGACGGTGACAACCTGAACGGCTGGGTGCAGCCTCGCCCGGCCGATCCGCCGCTGTGTCTGGGCTATCGCCTGACAGGGAACGACCTGTGGTTGGGGCTGGAATATGGCGATGACGCCGCCGCGTCGCGCAAAGCGGTGACAACTCTGATTGACCGTTACATAGCTCATGGCATCGAAAAGTTGCGTCAAGATGTGGCAGATTGGTGGCAGCGTTACTGGCAAGACGCGCCGCACCTGCACATCCCCAACCCGCGCCTGGATTTTCTGTACCGTTATGGCATGTACAAATTTGCCGGCCTGACCAGCCCAGATGGCGCGGATGATGCTCATCCGCCCATTCCCGCCGGCCTGCAAGGCGGCTGGATCGAAGAGTATCAGATGCCGCCCTGGTCGGGTGATTATCATTTCAACATCAATGTGCAAATGTGCTACTGGCCGGCCTATCGCGGTAACCGCCTGAGCCACCTCAAACCGCTCTTTGACATGATTGTCGGCTGGACGCCCCAACTGCGCCAAAATGCCCGCGCTTTTGTCGGCATTGACGATGGGTTGATGCTGCCGCACGCCGTGGATGATCGGTGCACCTGTATGGGCGGCTTTTGGACCGGTTCGGTGGATCACGGCTGCACGGCCTGGGTCGCGCAGATGATGTATGACTATTATCGGTATTCGATGAACGTTGAATTTTTGCGCCAGACGGCCTACCCCTTTATGGTCGGGGCGATGCGGGTCTATGAAGAGATGTTGGAGCGCAACGACAACGGCTGGGCTTTGCCGGTCAGCGTGTCGCCGGAATATCGCGGCGCGGCCCTCAACGCCTGGGGGCGCAACGCCAGCTTTCAACTGGCGGCTATCCATCGCCTGTGCGAAAATCTGATGGACGCGGCGCAGGTGTTGGGTGAAACGCCCAACCCGCTCTGGGCCGATATTCATGCCAATCTGCCGCTGGCTTCGCTGGAAGGGCTGCCGGGCCAGGAGCAAATTGCCCTGTGGGACGGCACGGTGTTGGAAGAGAGCCATCGCCATCATTCGCACCTGGCTGGCATCTGTCCCTTTGACACGCTTGACCTGGACGATGCCCGCTGGCAGCCCATCTATGCCCGCACGATCAACCATTGGATCCGCATGGGCATGGGCATGTGGTCGGGTTGGTGCGTGCCGTGGGCCAGTATGATCCACACCCGGTTGGGCAACGCCAACATGGCCGAGCTGCTGCTGGAAATCTGGGAGCGCGTGTTTACCAACGAAGGACATGGCACCCTGCACGACTGTGCCTTTCCTGGCTTTACCCTGATCGGCGCGCCGGCGCTGTTCTCCCCGGTTCGCCGCCCCGAAATTATGCAGATGGACGCCGGGATGAGCGCGACGGTGGCGATCATCGAGATGCTGCTGCACAGCCGGCGCGGGGTGCATGATTTGTTTGCCGGCGCCCCGCCGTCCTGGAAAAATGTGTCGTTTGATGGTATACTGACCGAAGGGGCGTTTCTGGTCTCGGCGGCGCGGGTGGATGGCAGGGTGAGCGAGGTGCGCATCCATAGCCGCGCCGGCGGGGTGTTCCGGCTCAAGAACCCGTGGGGTGAGGCGGCAACGATAGATAGAGCAGGCGATAAATCTAGAATCGGTGGGGAGGTGCTGGAAATCACCCTGGAGGCCGGAGCAAGCGTCGTCCTTACCGCGTTGTGAAATGGTTGTGCTATGGAGCAGAGAGCCTCATGCCAGGAATTGCTGCGCCAAGATGCAGAGCTTTGTTCGTAACTACCTGCCTTGGGCCGAAAATTAGCCTTTGGGAGTGTCATTCTGCGAGCCTGCCCTGAGCGGAGCAAAGGGAGCGAAGCAACGAAAAATTTCGTTATACACCACAGAGATTCCTTCCTATCCAAAAATCCCAAGACAACAGAGTGAGGTTGGGAAGAACTTGAGCGCAAGCCAAATCATTCAGCAGTGCAAAACGATTCTCAAAGATCAATATACTGTGAAATCGCTATGAATATCGAAACTAAACAACAACTTTTCTCGCTTCTCCAATCTCACCCGCAGCAACTCCAGGCTCTAGGCGTTAAACGCTGCGGCCTCTTTGGGTCGTTTGTGCGTGGGGAACAAACTCCACACAGCGATGTGGACATTTTGGTTGAATTTGAGCCGGATCAAAAGACTTTTAGCAACTTGATGCACCTGGCTTTCTTTTTAGAAGAGCTGTTGGGGCGTCGAGTTGATCTGGTCACGATAGAGTCACTCAGTCCATACATCGGCCCTCATATTTTACGAGAGGTGGAATATGTCCCGCTTGGCACGTGAATATATGCGGCACATCCTGGATGAAGCTGAGTATCTGATCGATCACTCACATTTGGTGGACAAAATTGTCTGGGATGTGGTTGTCAATCAGGTACCTAAACTGGCTGAACATATTCGACAAATGTTAGCAGAAGAATAACTTTCATGAAAAGATAGATGGAGAAAACAATGTCCGACAAACTAGAACAATACCGGCGCGCCGACGCGCCCTTGTCCGAAAAAAACATGCTCTGGCCGCTCTATGGCGCAGGCATGGACAACCTGGGTCTCAGCGGCCGGCCGATGGCTGTGCCGATGCCCCAATTTGGCCCCGACGAACTGCTGGTGCGTCACGACGCCTGCGGCCTATGCTTTTCCGACATCAAGGTGATCAAGGCCGGGCAGTCGCACCCGCGCATCTATCGCAACATGCAAGAAAACCCTGTGGTGCTGGGTCACGAGGTGGCCCTCACGGTGGTGGGCGTGGGCGAAAACCTCCAGAGCCAATACAAGGTGGGCGACCGCTTTATCGTCCAGGCCGATATTTACGCCAAAGGGGTGAATCTGGCGTATGGATACGAAATTCAAGGTGGCTTGTCGCAGTACAACGTGCTGGATTGGAAGGTATTGAATGGCGATGATGGCAATTACCTCATTCCGGTCAAGCCGATCACCGGCTATGCCGAGAGCGCGCTGACCGAGCCGTGGGCCTGCGTCATTGCCGCGTACGAGCTGAAATATCGCACTGCGCTCAAGGCCGGCGGCACGACGTGGATTGTAGGTACCCCCACCCTCGATCCCTCCCCCGTGAATGGGGGAGGGGGTAAGGGCTACACCATCTCTTCCGGTTTCGATGCTGCCTCTCATCCGGCCCGTTTGCTGCTGACCCATGTGGGCGCCGAATTTTCATCGTGGTTGAAAACTCGCGCTGCCGAACTGGGCATCGAGGTGATAGATGAGGTGAGCCTGGACGCGCCGCCGGTGGAATTTGCCGATGACATTGTGCTGCTAGGCGCCGACCCCGAAACCATCGAAAAGCTCAGTCCGCGCCTGGCCCAGTTTGGGATTATGGCTTTGATGGATGACCGTCCGATGGCGCGGCCGGTTTCGGTGGATGTGGGGCGCATCCATTATGACCGTTGGGTTTACGTGGGCAGCACAGGCGTCGACATTGCTCAGGCCTATGGTGCAGTGCCAGTGCATGCCGAACTCAGGCCGGGCGGGCGCGCTCTGTTCGTCGGTGCGGGCGGGCCGATGGGGCGCATGCATGTGCAGCGGGCCATCCAGGCCGAACACGGCCCCAAAACTGTGGTCTGCACCGATGTCAGCGATTTGCGCCTGGGCGACCTGTGCGTGTCTTTTGCTGCCGAAGCGCGAGCCAAGGGAGTCGAGTTTATCTGCCTCAACCCGATGAACAAGGATGCGTATGCAGCAGGGATGGCTCCTTTCAAGGAGAGTGGCTTTGATGACATTATCGTGCTGGCTCCGGTGCCGGCGGTCATTTCCGAGGCCGCCACGTGGCTGGCCGCGCAGGGGGTGATGAACATTTTTGCTGGTGTCACCAAAGGCACGATGGCTAAAATTGACCTGAGCAACGCCTATCTCAAGAATGCCCGGGTGATCGGTCACTCGGCCTCTAGCATTGACGACATGAAGCTGATGCTCTTTCAGGCTGAAGCCGGCACGCTCTCACCCAACCGCTCGGTGGCGGCAGTCGGGTCGCTGGGGGCGGCCAAAGACGGTCTGCAATCGGTGCTGGATACATCGTTCCCCGGCAAAGTGGTCATTTACCCGCAAATCACCGAGTTTCCACTCACTGCCTTGCCCGACCTGAAGGATAAACTGCCGTCTGTCTATGCTCTGCTCAAGGATGGCCGCGAGTGGACGACCGAATCCGAGGCCGAGTTTTTGAGGCAGATGTTGCCGTGAGGCCTGTTTCTTATTGCGTATTGCGTGAACGGAATACGCAATACGCAGTATGACGATATAGAGGAGCTTGATATGAATCAATTGCTGGTCAACAAAACTGCGCTTGTCACTGGCGGAGCGCAAGGGCTGGGAGCGGCGTTGTGCTTACGACTGGCCCAGGAAGGCTGCCATGTCATCGTCGCCGACATGAACGCCGAGGGCGCAGAAAAAACGGCTGTCGAAATTGCCGCCCAGACCGGCCAAAAGGTCATCGCGGTGGGTGTAGATGTGACCAACGAAGAGCAGGTGGCGGCGATGATGGATCGGGCGGTGTCCGAATTTGGCCGCCTGGACATTTTGGTATCCAACGCCGGCATCCTCATTTCCGGCACCCTGGACGAGTTTGATGTGAATCGCTGGCGCAAGGTGATTGATGTTAATTTGTGGGGCTATATGATCTGTGCCAAGCACGCCGTGCGGGTGATGAAGCCGAACAAAAGCGGCGCAATCATCCAGATCAACTCCAAATCGGGCAAAAAAGGCAGTTTCAAAAACTCGGCCTATGCGGCCAGCAAGTTTGGCGGCATCGGTCTGACCCAAAGCCTGGCTCTAGAGTTGGCCGAAGAAGGCATCCGTGTCAATGCGGTTTGCCCCGGCAACCTGCTCAACTCGCCCTTGTGGGTAGACTCGCTGTTCAAGCAATATGCGCGCAATCAGGGCATCACCGAAGAGCAGGTGCGCCAAAAGTACATTGACCAGGTGCCGATGAAGCGGCCCTGCGAGTATGAGGATGTGGCTAACGTGGTCGTCTTTTTGGCTTCGGATCAGGCCAGCTATATGACCGGTCAGGCGATCAATGTGACGGGTGGGCAGGAGATGAGATAATGACACAATTTCTCGCTTTTGACCTTGGCGCCGAAAGTGGCCGCGCGGTCGTGGGACATTTTGACGGTGAGCAGTTGAGCCTGGAGGTGATCCATCGCTTCCCCAACGGGCCGGTGCGCATAGGCGACAGCCTGTACTGGGATGTGCTGCGTCTGTGGAGCGAAATCAAGCAGGGTTTGAGCATCGGCGCCAAAAAATACCCTGATCTGGTCAGCGTGGGCCTGGACACCTGGGGCGTGGATTTTGCCCTGCTCGACCGCAACGACGAACTGTTGGGCAACCCCTATCACTATCGTGACTGCCGCACTAACGGTATGATGGAATGGACATTTGAGCGGCTGTCGCGCCAGAAAATCTTTGAGCAGACCGGCATCCAGTTTATACAGCTCAACAGCCTGTTTCAACTGATGGCCCTGGTCAAGGCCGACGATCCGGCATTGAAAATCGCTCATACATTCTTGAACATCCCCGATTTGCTCAATTTTTGGTTGACCGGCCACAAGGCCAACGAGTTTTCCATCGCCACCACCACCCAGTGCTACAACCCGCACACCGACGACTGGGCTTGGGATATGTTGGAGCGGCTGGGCATCCCCACTGAAATGTTTGGCCCCATCGTGCCATGCGGTACGGTGCTGGGCAATCTGTTGCCCTCGCTGACCGAGGAGACTGGCGCGCCGGCTCTGCCGGTGGTGGCCGTGGCCACGCACGACACCGGCTCGGCGGTGGCCGCGGTGCCGGCGACAGGTCGTGATTACATTTATCTCAGCTCGGGCACCTGGTCACTGATGGGTATCGAGGCCAGTGAGCCGATCATCAGCGAGGCCACCCTGGCCTACAATCTGACCAACGAGGGCGGAGTGGGGCATACCTTCAGGGTGTTGAAAAATATCATGGGGTTGTGGCTGGTGCAGGAATGTCGCCGTGAGTGGGAGAGGCTGGGTGATTCGTATACGTATGACGAGTTGACCCAAATGGCCGCCGCCGCGCCGGCTTTTGGCCCGCTGGTGCTGGTAGACGATGCCCGTTTTTTGCCGCCCGGCGACATGGCCGAGCGCATCCAGGATTTTTGCCGCGAAACCGGCCAATCTGTGCCGCAGAGCCGGGGCGAAATTCTGCGTTGCGCCCTGGAAAGCCTGGCTCTAGAGTATCGCTATGTGGCCGAAAGCCTGGACCGGCTGGCTGGCAAGCCCTTGCCCACCATTCACATCATCGGCGGCGGCTCGCAAAACCGCCTGCTCAATCAGTTTGCCGCCGACGCCACCGGGCGTACCGTGGTGGCCGGCCCGGTAGAGGCGACGGCCATCGGCAATGTGCTGGTGCAAATGATGGCCACCGGACACATTACCTCATTGGCCCAAGGGCGGCAGATCGTAGCCCGCTCGTTTGGCGTGGAGCGGTTTGAGCCGCAAGATACAGCAGCATGGGATGAGGCGTATCAGCGGTATTTGGAGCTAAGGAAAAAGTGAGTCTCTTGTTTACACGCTCTGTTTGGAAACAAGATGCGGGGCGTAAGGGCGAATCAACTTGGGCGTCAGGCTTTCGCAGTCAAGATTCGCTCTTGCAGCCACAGATTGGCCAAACTTTCCATGATGATGCCGCGTAATTGGGAAATCTGACGCAGTTGGACGATCAATTCAGGATCGATTTCAGACATCACTCGAAACAAATATCACGAGGAGAAACAATGACCGAAAAATCATCTCAAGACATACTCTCCACCTCTGGCCTGAGCAAGGAGCGCGCCCTCGACCTGCTGCGCCAGATGTGGGAGATTCGCCGCTTTGAGGAGACCGTTTATGACCTGCTGGGGCAGAACGTGATCAAGGGAGCGTCGCACCTCTATGCCGGCGAAGAAGCGGTGGCCGTTGGCGCCGTTTCGACCCTGCGCGCCGACGATTTGATCACCAGCACCCATCGCGGCCACGGCCACTGCCACGCCCGCGGCGCGTCGTTGGCCGAGAGCGAGACAGCTCGCCAGACCCATTACAACAAGATGATGGCCGAGTTGTGCGGCCGCGCCACTGGCTATTGTCTGGGGCGCGGCGGCTCGATGCACATCGCCGATGTTGAAAAGGGCAACCTGGGGGCCACCGGCATCGTCGGCGGCAATATCCCGGTGGCCACCGGCGCGGCGATGGCCCAACAAATGCAAAACACGGGCCGCGTGGTGCTGTGCTTTTTCGGCGACGGCGCCTCGAACACCGGCAACTTTCACGAATCGCTCAACATGGCCTCCTTGTGGAGCCTGCCGGTGGTTTATATTGTCGAGAACAACCTTTATGGCATGTCGGTGCCTATTGGCAAGGCGGCGGCCAAAGTCGCCACCTGCGAACGCACTATTGCCGACCGCGGCTGCGCCTATTGCATCCCCGGCGAGGTAGTGGACGGCATGGACGTGCTGGCCGTGCGCGAAGCGGTGGGGCGGGCAGTCGAGCATGCCCGGCGCGGCCAAGGCCCGTCGCTGGTCGAGTGCCAGACCTATCGCTGGTACGGCCATTCGCGCTCCGACCCGCGCGTGTACCGCACCAAAGAAGAAGAAGCGGCGTGGAAGCAGCGCGACCCTATTCCGGCCTTTGCGGCCCGGCTGATCGAGGCCGGCATTGCCACGCAAGCCGAGATCGACGCGTTGGAGAACAAGGTCAACCAAGAGATCCGAGAAGCCACCGATTTCGCACTTGGTTCACCCACGCCGCCGGTGAGCGAGTTGGAGCAGTTTGTCTATGCGCCGTTCAAGTGGACAGATGCCGACATTCAACACGAAAAAGACCTGCGCGCCCGCATACGCACTGTAGGGGCAACTCTTGCGGTCGCCCCCACAGTGCCGGGACGCGAGATCGCCTACTGGCAGGCCATTCGCGACGCCCTGGGTGAAGAGATGCGCCGCGACCCGGCGGTGTTCTTGCTGGGTGAGGACATTGGCCTGTACGGCGGCGCGTATGGGGCCACCCGTGATCTGTACCAGGAATTTGGTGAGGCGCGCGTGCGCGATACGCCCATCTCCGAAGCCACCATTGGCGGGGCCGCCGTCGGCGCGGCGATGAGCGGTCTGCGCCCGGTGGCCGAGATCATGTATGTGGACTTTACCCCGCTGGCGATGGACCAGATCGCCAACCAGGGAGCCAAAAACCGCTATATGTTTGGTGGCAAGACCCGCGTGCCGATGGTGGTGCGCACCGAAGGCGGGGCCGGTCGCTGCATCGCCGCCCATCACTCGCAATCGCTGGAAGCCCTATGGGTGCATTTCCCCGGCATTTACGTGGCGATGCCTTCGACGCCCTATGACGCCAAAGGTTTGCTCAAGGCGGCCATACGCAATGACAACCCGGTGATGTTTATCGAACACAAAATGCTCTATGGCATCAAAGGTTTCGTGCCAGACGAAGATTATATCATCCCCTTTGGCGTGGCCGATGTCAAACGCGAAGGCAAGGACGTAACCGTGATCACCTACAGCCGCATGGTCTTTCGCGCCCTGGAGGCGGCGGAGAAACTGGCCGCCGAGGGCATCAGCGTGGAGGTGATTGACCTGCGCACACTCAAACCACTGGATATGGATACGGTGGCTGCCTCGGTCAAAAAGACCGGCCGCGTGGTCGGCGTGAGCGAGGCCTACAAAACTGGCTCGTTCATCAGCGAGCTGACGACGCGCATCCAGGAAGAGTTGTTCGACTGGTTGGATGCCCCCATCGTCCGCGTTTGCGCCGCCGATGTGCCGGTGCCGATGAGCGAGCCGCTCGAAGACGCCGCCGTGCCGAACGTCAACGCCGTGATCGCCGGCATCCGTCAAGTGTTGCGCTAGTTCGTATTGCGTACTGTCACGCCGAGGAGGAATTATGGCTATAGAAATCATTCTGCCCGTCTTGGGTGAAACGATGAACGAAGGCACCCTGGTCGAGTGGTTCAAAAAAGAAGGGGATGCGGTACGGCGCGGCGAGCCACTGTTTGCGGTCGAGACCGACAAGACCACGCTGGAGGTGGAGGCAACGGCCGGCGGCTATTTGCGCCGCATTTTGGTCCCGGCCGGAACCACCGTGCCAGTGTTGACGCCGGTGGGGATCATTGCGGCGACGATGGATGAAGAAATTGAGGAAAAAAGAGACAAGGAAATAAGGCAAGAGCCAAGTCCGCTTGGGCGAGCCGAAGTGGTTCAGTCTGTAACCGAGACCCTTCAACCCGCAACTGCGCCCGCGGGGCGCGTCTTTGCCTCGCCGCGAGCGCGCATGCGCGCCCGAGAGCTGAGTGCCGATCTGTCGCAGGTGCAGGGCAGCGGGCCGGGCGGGCGGATTGTTGAGCGCGATGTATTGTCTTTTGTTGAACAATTGCCTCAAGCAACGCCAGTGGCAGCGAAAATGGCCGCCGGCCTGGGCGTTGATCTGCGGGCGGTCAGCGGCACCGGAGTGGGCGGCAAAATCACCCGCGCTGACGTAGTTGCTGCGGCCCCGCCGGCCGCCCCGCCGGCCGCCCCGCCGGTTGCGCCGCCTCCGCCGCCTGCTGCTGCGCCGTCTGTGGCGCCGACAAAATTGCCACCGGTCGAGGTCGCGGCCAGCCAGCCGATGGCCGGGTTGCGCGGCATTATCGCCGGGCGGATGGCTCACAGCGCGCAGACGACCGCCCGTGTCACCCTGTTCAGCGAGGTGGACGCCACTGCCCTGGTGCAGGTGCGCGAGCAGCTCAAACAAGCGGTCGGCAAAGAATGGGGCTTTGCGCCCGGCTATAACGACCTGCTAGGGCTTGTGGTGGCCCGCGCTTTGCGCGAGTTTCCTTATATGAACGCGCGGCTCAACGGCGATACGATAGAGCAATTGACGCATATCAATGTAGGAATGGCCGTAGACACCGAGCGCGGCCTGCTGGTGACGGTGATCCGTGATGCCGACAAAAAGGGACTGCGTCAGTTTGGCACGGAATTTCGCGACCTGGTCGAGCGGGCGCGGGTGGGCAAATCTCTGCCCGACGACCTGAGCGGCGGCACGTTTACCATCACCAACCTGGGCATGTACGGCGTAGACGCCTTTACCCCGATCATCAACCTGCCCGAAGCGGCCATTTTGGGCATAGGGCGGATTGTGGAAAAACCTGTGGTGCGAGAAGGACAGGTTGTGGTGCGCAGCATGCTCACCCTCAGCCTGGCCTTTGATCATCGCCTGACCGACGGCGCGCCGGCGGCGCGCTTTTTGCAGCGCATCGCTCAATTGATCGAGCAGCCGTATCTGCTCCTAGAATAATCACCAGCTCTGTTCAAGCCTCAAAGTCTGACTTTGGGGCTTTTTGTTTCCTCGCTCAACTGTGATAAAATATGACAGGGCGTCGACCTGTCATATTTTTATTGGGTGTATTGCCTGCCGCTTGGAGTGATGTATGACAATGCCAGATTCTCAATGGGCTATCCAGACTCACAGCCTGACTCGCCGCTATGGCGATCTCGTGGCTGTGGATCAATTGGCCTTTTCTGTGCCGCGCGGGGTGATTTTGGGCTTTTTGGGGCCAAATGGGGCGGGCAAATCAACGACGATCAACATGCTTATCGGTTTGCTGCCGCCGACGGCCGGCACGGCGACAGTGGCCGGTTTTGATATCGTCTCCGAGTCCATCGAGATCAAGCGGCGCATCGGCGTTTTGCCCGAAATGCCGGGTCTCTATGAACGGCTGACTGCCGTTGAGCAGATCGAGTTGGTGGGGCGGCTGCATGGGCTGAGCCATGCCGAGATCGAAAAACGGATTCCACCTTTGCTTGAGATGCTTCAATTGACCGACAGTATGGACAAGATGATCCTCGATTACTCTCAGGGCATGCGCAAAAAAACGGCTATGGCCTGCGCGCTGATCCACGCTCCCGAAATCTTGTTTCTCGACGAGCCTTTTCAGGGCATCGATCCGATCTCGACTCGGGCGATCAAGGATGTGCTGCGCGATATGGTCAATCGGCGCGGAACCACCATCTTTTTTTCAACGCACATTATGGAATTGGCTGAGCGTTTTTGCGACCTGGTAGGCATTATCAACAAGGGGCGGCTGGTCGGCGAGGGCAGCATTTCAGCGCTGCGGCAGCGCGCCGGGCTGCCCGATGGCGCACCTTTGGAAGATGTATTTGTCCAGACGGTTGGCGTTGGTGGGCAGGATGAAGAGTTGCTGGGTTGGCTGACCGGTCGCTCGATGGAGGATGGCCATGTGGGCTGAACTGAAAACGCTGTTTTGGCTTCAAGCCCGGCTGACCCTGTCAATGTTTCGCAGCCGTCGTTGGCGCGACCGACTGCGGGTGCTGCAACTGCTGCTCCAGGTGCTGATGTTTGTGATTACCGTGCCTATGTTTGCTTTGGTGGGAATTGGGCTGGCAGTGATCTCGATCTTGCTGCTGTCGCCGCGCGCCACACTGGAAGTAATTTTGCTGACCAACATGTTTTTACTTTTTATGTGGCTGCTCTTGCCAGCCTCGTACAACTCGCAGACTGTGGAACGGTTTGAAATGACCCGCTTGTTTATGTATCCAGTCTCTTTTCGCAGCCTGGTTTGGGGTAGCATGTTAATGTCGTCGCTGACCATGACCGGCGTGTGGTCGGTGTGTATGCTCGCCGGCGAGATTGTCGGCCTGGCCTGGCACCAACCGCTGGCGTTGCCGCTGATTCTGCTGGGTGCGCTGCCCACCTGGGTGATGCTGGCCCTCGCCGGGCGGATTGTGGACGATCTCTTTGATCTTGTTTCCGGCGACCGGCGGCTGCGCGCATTGATGCTGACACTGTTAACCGTTCCGATGATGTTTTGCGGTTTTGGGCAAATGTTTCTCCAGCAAGCAACAGACAACTATTCCAGGATGCCTTTTCAAGAACAGCTTGCGCTGTTTATTGATGTAGAACGTTTGAACGGAGTGACCACGTTCAACGGATTTTGGGAAATAGTTCAGCCGTCGCGGCTGTTGAGGTGGCTGCCCATCAGTTGGCCAACGTTGGGAATGGGCGCGGCGGTTGTCGGTGAATGGGATGCGGCGCTGGTCTTTTTGCTTGCTTCATGGGGCCTGGTCGCCGCACTCTTGTGGGTCCATGCAGGCATCACCCGCCGGCTGATGCAGGGTGCGGCGCTGGGTATCGGCACCGAGCGGGTGCAGAGCAGACATCGCAGATGGGAGATGAGCAAGCTGGGACCGCCGTCTTGGTGGGCGCTGCTGCACAAGGATTGGCTTTATATTCGCCGCAGCCCTGCCGTGCGACAGACAGTATTTGCATGCCTGGTGTCGGCCTTGGCCATCGTGATTCCACTGTCCATCATGCCCGTTTCTGATCAATGGCCCGATATGGTGCCGCTGGCTATAGGGGGCCTTGTGGTGATGATGGTCAGCATGGCCTTTAATCTGAGCCTGACTGCAAACTATTTTGGCAGCATTGATCGTGAGGGGTTTGCCACGCTGTCCCTTTCCGGCGTTGACCGCCGCTGGGTGATCCTGTCTACAGGTCTGATGATGTTGCTCTTGTCAACCGCGCTGCTGGCCCTGGTGTTGAGTGGTGTGGCATGGTATACCAGGACATGGGTGGTTTTGCCTTTGGGCATCTATCTCGGCGTTTGTATGCAGATTGGCGGGATGCCGGCCTATACGCTGGCGGCTTTGCTTGGCCCATATCGGGCGCAACTCAGAATGGGCAGCAACCGGAATGGCAATTTGTGGGGAATGCTGGCCTGGGCAATTTCGACGCCGCCGGTGCTGGCCCTGATCGTGCTGCCCTATGTCTATTGGCGGCCGGGTTTGATTTTGACTTTGCCTTTAGGCTTGATTTATAGTGTGACTTTGTATGTGCTGACGCTCAAGCCGCTGGCTGCATTGATGAAGCGTCGTGAGTATGCTATTTTGGAAGTGGTGACGGCTCAAGAATAAAGGAGAAAAACAATGCGCATTTTAGTAATGTGTGATGATTACTGGCATCCGGCGCGCACCGTGCGTGGCGGACTCGATCTGTTGAGCGGCAGCAGTTTTGATTTCGACTGGATCGAGAACGCCGCCGACTGGTCGGCCGAGCGTATGGCCGGATACCCGGTGGTGCTGTGGGTCAAATCCGACAATGTATCGGCAGCCGATCAGAGCCATTGGGTCAGCGAGACTGTGCAGCAGGCTTTTGTGGATTATGTGCGGCAGGGCGGCGGACTGCTGTCCGTCCATTCTGGCACCGTCTATGCCCAACAACCCGTCATGCGCGCTCTGCTCGGTGGCGCATTTATACGTCACCCGCCCCAGTGTCTGGTCACGGTGGAGCCTCAAGCCGGTCACTTGTTGAGCACGGGCAGTGCGCCTTTTACGCTGGCAGACGAACACTATATGATGGAATTGGATGATACGCAAGCCGACGTGTGGATGATCACCACCTCTGAGCATGGCTCGCAGCCCGGCGGTTGGACGCGCCTGGAGGGTGAGGGGCGTGTTTGCGTGATCACGCCGGGCCACAACGTCGAGGTTTGGCAGCATCCGTCCTTTCAGGCTTTGCTGGTCAATGGCCTGCGCTGGTGCAGCAAGACATTGTAGCGCAAGGGAGTTTAACGATGCAAAATATAGCTCTTGTCACCGGCGCCGATCGCGGCCTGGGGTTGGCCTTGTGCGCTGGGCTGTTAGCGCAGGGGTGGCGTGTCTTGGCCGGCCAATATATGCCCGACTGGCCCGAACTCGCCGCGTTGATGGCGCAGCATTCCGAATTGCTGCATCTCTTGCCCCTCGATGTTGGCTCGACCGCGTCGGTTCAGGCGGCGGCACAGGCCGCGGCTGCGCTCACCGATCATGTTGATTTGCTGATCAGCAACGCCGGCATTGGCGGCGAGCGCGCCGAATTGGGCCAAGGGCTTGATTTTGCGGCCATGCAGCGGGCTTTTAACGTTAACGCGCTGGGCGCCATCCGCGTGGTGGAGGCCTGTTTGCCGCTGATGGCGCAAGGGATGCGCCGCTTGTGCTTTGTCTCTTCTGAGGCTGGCTCTATCAGCCTGGCCCATCGCCAGGGCCAGTTTGGTTACTGTATGTCCAAAAGCGCGCTCAATATGGCTGTCAAGATCATGTTCAACGACCTGCGCCCTCAAGGCTACGCCTTTCGATTATATCACCCCGGCTGGATGCGTTCGTATATGCGCGGCGTCAAGAGCGAGCATGGCGATATGGAGCCCGTAGAAGCGGCAGTCAAGGCACTGGACTTTTTTCTGGGCGATCTGGAGGACGAGGGACGCCTGGTGTTGATGGACTATCAAGGCGGCGAGTGGCCGTTCTAGCCGGCTCTGTCTGGTTGTGATGTGTGAAAGGAGGCTTGTGATTTTGGGAGGACATCAACCTGGTTATGCGTTTGTCACCGGCGCAGATCGTGGACTGGGGCTGGCTTTGACGGCGCGCTTATTGTCCCAAGGGTGGCACGTTTGGGCCGGCCAATACATGCCCGAATGGCCCGATCTGGCCGCTCTAGCCGCTCAATACCCCGACGGCGGCCTGACTCTGCTGCCGCTGGATGTCGCTGATGATGCGTCGGTGCGCGCGGCGGCACAGCAGGTGGCCGCATGCACAAATCATATTGATTTGCTGATCAACAATGCCGGCATTTTGGCACTGCATGCGGCGCCCATCCGCCAGCCGCAGGATGACGACGAGATGGGCCGCGTGTACAATGTCAACGCTCTG
Organism: uncultured Anaerolineae bacterium; assembly: GCA_964449465.1. GTDB lineage: Bacteria > Chloroflexota > Anaerolineae > JAFGEY01 > JAFGEY01 > CAYRXM01. The sequence continues at coordinate 17,854 of CAYVBK010000057.1, read as the reverse complement.
GGACCGCTGCGGGTTGTTGAGGCTTTTTTGCCTCTGACCGGCGGCAGCGAGATAAAGCGGCTGTGCTTTATTTCGTCCGATGCCGGCAGCATCAACCGCTGTGGACACACATCCTGGTATGGCTACTGCATGTCCAAGACGGCGCTGAATATGGCGGTTAAAATCTTGTTCAATCGCCTGCGCCCAGAGGGTTATACCTTTCGTGTGTATCACCCCGGCTGGATGCGTTCGTATATGGATGGCAGCAAAAATATGGCGGCAGATTTGGAACCGGAAGAGGCCGCCGTGCCGGCGCTGGCCTATTTTCTGCGCAACCGCAGCCGAGATGCGCATCAACCGGCACGCAGCGATGAGGATCGGCTGGTGATGCGCGACTGGCAAGGGCGCGAATGGCCCTGGTAAAATAATTTGAGTGAACGAGGGAGCAAAATATGACCAAAATAACGATCAATCTGGAGCGGGTGGTGGGGGTGATCAACCCCAACCTGTATGGGCATTTTGCCGAGCATTTGGGGCGATGCTTTTACGACGGCATGTGGGTGGGTCCCGATTCGCCCATCCCCAACACGGCCGGCTGGCGCAGCGATGCGCTGGATGCGCTGCGTCGGCTCAAGCCGCCAGTCATTCGCTGGCCGGGCGGCTGCTTTGCCGATGATTATCACTGGCAGGACGGCATTGGCGCGCCCCAAAACCGCCCGCGGCGGATCAATATTCACTGGGGCGAGGTGATCGAGACCAACCATGTCGGCACGCACGAGTTCATCCAACTGTGTCGGCTGATCGGCGCCGAGCCATACATCTGTGGCAATGTCGGTTCTGGCACGGTGCGCGAACTGCGCGACTGGGTGGAATATTGCAATTTTCCGGGCGACAGCAGTTGGGCGGCCTTGCGGGCGGCCAATGGCAGCCCTGAGCCATTCAACGTGACCTATTGGGGCGTCGGCAACGAAAACTGGGGCTGCGGCGGTCACTTTTCGCCCGAAGACTATTGCACCGAATTTCGTCGTTATGCCTCTTTTATGCGCAGTTTCGGCCACGATCTGTTCCTGATCGCCTGCGGGCCGTCGAGCAATGACATCGAGTGGACGGTGCGCTTTTTCCGCAAATTGCGCAAGGATTATTGGGATTTCAAAAACATTCACGGTTTTGCGGCCCATTATTACTGCGGCACGGCCGGCACGGCCACCGAGTACACGGTGGATCAATGGTACGAGCTGATCACCCGCGGGTTAGAGATGGAGCCATTGATCGTGCAGCAGCGCGCAGCGATGGACGCCTATGACCCGCATCGCCAGATCGGGCTGCTGGTGGACGAGTGGGGGACCTGGCATCCGCCCGCGCAGGGCGACAATCCGCGTTTTCTCTATCAGCAAAGCACCTTGCGCGATGCGCTGGTGGCCGCCACCACTCTGGATATTTTCAACCGCCACGCCGACAAGGTGGTGATGGGCAACATCGCCCAGACGGTCAACGTGCTTCAGGCCATGATCCTCACACAGGGCGAGCACATGCTGGTCACGCCGACCGGCTATGTGTACGAGATGTATGCGCCGCATCAGGGGGGCGCGGCAGTGGACTGCCTGGTGGAGACCGAGGACATTGGCTTTGCCAAAAAAGAGCGTCAGGCCACTTTGCCGGCGGTGGCCGGCAGCGCATCGCTCAAGGGCAAAAATCTGTTTCTCACCCTGACCAACAGCCATGCCACACAGTCCATTCGGGTAGATGTGCGGCTGCTTGGTGGTGCCAAGGCGGCCGGCGGCGCGGCGCGTGTCCTCAGCGGTGACATTCATGCCCATAACACGTTCGCTCAGCCTTGTGCTTTGACGCCGCAGCCATTCGAGGTGGTTGCCGATGGCGCATCTTTTGTTGTCGAGTTGCCGCCGGCGGCGGTGGTCGCCGTCGAGATGAGTCTTTAATCGGTGTGACGAGTATTTGACTGGGAGGTCAAAATGAATCAACGGCGATTTTTCCCCTTGTTTTGCTCCGCACTGGGGGGTCTGTGCCTCATCGGTCTGCTGTTTCTTGTCTTGACTATGCCAGCCTGGAGTGAAACGGCCACGCTGGACGGGCAGGGTGATGCCGTGTACGGCCCGCCTTTGGCCACCGACCCCGATGATCTGGTGGCGGCGATTCAGGCGGTGGCCACCACCTGCTGGACCGAGGTCTACAGCCTGTATGTGACCAACGACACTCGTCATCTGTATGTCTTTGTGCCGCTGCCCGATTACGTGTCCACCGCCGGCAGCGGCTCCACCGGCTCGTTTGGTCTGGTGATCGCCAGCGGCGTGTTCACGGCCAGCGGCGGCACGGCGCCCAAGGATCCTTGGGGCAATGACATCACCCTGGCCTATACCGCCACTCAGGCCAATGCCGGCAGCACGCCCATCCTTTTGCCCTACCGCATCATTCCCGATGCGATCATTCGCGGCAATATCGTGGGTAAAGACTGCTGCGGTTACAGCGATAACGGCTGGACTGAACTGCGCCGCTGGAATGGCAGCAATTACGACACCGGCGGTGGCAGCAACTGGGGCGGCCTCAGCGGCGGCGCCCTGATCGGCACGCATGTGGCTTTGGCCGATCACCAGGGTGTCGAGTTTGCCATCCCCTGGAGCGATTTGGGCATTGCCTATCAGGGGGGGCGCTCTATTTACCTGCAATTTTGGACCACCCAAAGCGGCTCCGTCAAGGGTGCCTATGACACCGTGCCGAACGACGACCAGTCTACAGGCTGGGACGACCCTACCGTGCAACGGTTTTTGGCGACCTTTACCCTGATCAATGCCCAGGATGCCGTGATCACGTCGCCGGGTGAGGGGCAGCATTTTACCCGCCCCGACGTGACCGTGCGCGGTTATGTCACCCCCACCGATCAGGTCACGCTGACCCTATCGGTGAACGGCAGCGTGCTGTTGACGCCGACTCTTGATGCGCAAGGTTATTTTACGCAGGCGATCACCTTGTTGCCGGGTCACAATACCATCACGGCCACGGCAGCCAGCACGGTAGGCATCGGAGTAGATGTGCGCCGTCTGTTTTATGGCCCCAACCTGGTGCTGACCGCGCCGGTTGAGGGGCAGCACACTTTTGCGCCGGATGCCATTTCCATCAGCGGGCAGGCCTCGCCGGGTGAAGACATTACCGTGACCGTGCAATTGGGCAGCGGCACACCCATCACCGTCGCCGTCAACCCGGCCGATGGGACATTTGCCGGCTCGCTTGTCCCGCCGGGCAGCGGCCTCTATACCCTGGTGGTCACCGCCTCGAACGCCAGCGGTGCGACCAGGACGACTCGTCAGGTCAGCTATGGTGCCGCCAGCCCAGATGGCAACATCTGGTGGGGTTGCCTGGGCCACAACACCCACGACCTGGATTTTCGTGACCCCTTTGGAGCCGTTTCCACAGCCTCGACTGTCACGCTGCGTCTGTGCGCCTGCCCCAATGACCTGACCGGTGCCGTCTTGCACATTTATTATCACGACAAGGGCGAGGTGGCCACCCTGCCGATGACCCTGTCCACATCGGTCGGCGACCCGCGATATGCTTATTGGGAGGCCATTGCTGCGGCGCCCAGCACCACCACTCTGATGTATTACAAGTTTGAGGCGGTGGACGGCGTCGACCGTGACTGGTATGTGGATGATACCCTGTACGACGGGCGCAACGGCTGGGGACGTGCTGTAGATGAAAACCCTGCTTATGATGCGTTTCGTATCACGGTGTATCACGCCGGTTTTACCACGCCCGACTGGATAAAAAACGCCACTGTGTACCAGATTTTCCCCGACCGTTTTCGCGATGGCGTTTCGGCCAACAATGTCGTTTCTGGCACGCGTTTTGTGTATACCGCTTCGCAGGGCATTAACTATCCGGTCTGGAACACGGCGGTGATCAACCCTCGCGATCCAGCCAGCCCGTACAACAATCGCTGGAGCCAGGATTTTTATGGCGGCGACCTGCAAGGGATCACGGCCAAACTGGATTATTTGCAGAGCATGGGCGTGACGGCTCTTTATCTCAACCCTATCTTTGCCGCGCCGTCGAACCACAAATATGACACCACCAGTTTTGAGGTGGTGGATGCTCAATTTGGTGGCGATGCGGCTCTGCGCGCCCTGCTCGACGCGGCGGCGGCGCGGGGCATGTATGTCATTCTCGATGGCGTGTTTAACCATACCTCGTCGGATAGCATTTACTTTGACAAATACAGCCGTTGGAGCAGCGTCGGTGCGTTCGAGTCGCAGGCTTCGCCCTACTACAACTGGTACACCTTTAATGCCTGGCCGGATAACTATGTCTCCTGGTGGGGCTATGACACTTTGCCCAAGCTCAAGTCGAACACTGCTGCGGTGCGTTCATATTTCTGGGGCAGCGGGGCCACGTCCATTGGGGCGCGGTGGGTGTTGACCGGCACGGCGGGTTGGCGGCTGGACGTGGGCGGCGATGTAGACAGCGGCGCGCCCGACCTGGCCTGTGACAATTGTAACGACTATTGGGAAGGGTTCCGGCAGACGGTCAAAAATGCCGATCCTCAAGCCGTGATCATTGGCGAAGAGTGGGGCGATGCCGTGCCGTGGCTGCTGGGACAGGAATGGGACAGCGTCATGAACTATCGCTTCCGCAGCGCGCTGCTCTCGTTTATGCGCGACAAGAGCTATTGGGACAATGACAACAACTCGTCCTCGTCGGGCGGCACATTGAATCCCATCACGGTCAGCCAGTTTGATCGCTGGCTGCGCCAGATTCAAGAAGACTATCCAGCCGAGGCCTGGTATGCCATGATGAACCTGGTTGGCTCGCACGACACCAACCGTCTGCGCTTTGTGCTGTCCAAGTGGCAAAAGGGCTATGACAGCACCGACCCGCAGCCCTATGATCCGCTGACCGATCTGGATGCCGCCGAGACCGATGCTCGCCAGATGCTGTTGGCTCTGCTCCAGTTCACCATGCCCGGCGCGCCTACCGTGTATTATGCCGACGAGGCGGGCATTGACGCACCGGCGGCCTGGCACAATGACAAATGGGAAGATGACCCTTATAACCGTGTGCCGTATCCGTGGGCCGACACACTCGGACATTATGCCGTGCGTCAGGATGTGCTGGATCGCTATGCATTGTTGGGGCAGATTCGCCTTGCGCACCCGGCCTTGCGCACCGGCTCGTTTGACACCCTGCTGACTGACGATGCCCATCAGGTATATGTCTATGGCCGCAAGCTGCCCGGTGTTGAAACGGCCATTGTGGTGATCAACCGCCAAAACAGCCCCTACACCGTCACCGTGGACCTGGGTGGATACGTATCTGCCGGCACGGTGCTGCGCGAGGTGCTGTACGGCGGTGTGTACACGGTAGGCGTGGATGGCCGGCTGACGCTGCCGGTCGGCGCGCTGGATGGGCGCGTTCTCTCGTGGGGCTATCCCAACCTGAACGTGAGCAAAACAGCAGCCCCGACAACCAACCTGGAGCGCGGCGATACAATTACCTTTACCCTCACCACCGCCAACATAGGTTTTGAGGATGCGCGAGGGGTGGTCTTGACCGATGTCTTGCCCGTCGAGCTGACTTTTGGGGGCTGGGTGGCGCAAAATGGAGCCACCGTTGTTAGCCGTACGGTGACCTGGCATGGCGATGTCTCGATCTCGGCTGCGCAGGTGATCGTGTTTACGGCCACGCTGACGGGCGGGCAGTTGGGGCAGACGATCACCAACACAGTGATGTATGTTTCAACCAATGCCGGAGCCGGATCGGATGAGGCTGCCTGGAGGCTGAGGACCGATTATCGTATCTATTTGCCGGTGGTGTTGAAAAATGCCGCACCCTAGCAGTCTGTCGGATACCCGAACTTGTTCGGGTATCCCGCTCGGTGCCTTACTTGGGGATGCCGGAGCCCGAACAAGTTCGGGGACATCCCACTCAGTGCGCTAAAATTGCCAGGTTGGGGACTCGCCACCGCTCAGGGATCTCTGATAGCCTGCCAGCCCGGTCAGGGTAAATGAACAAGACCTTACCGGCAATTCACCGGTAAGGTCTTGTGGCATCAATTTCCTGACCCTGTTGGTTGAGCTTGTCGAAACCGACGTTGCTTATCGGGCGCGAGTCGGGCTGCGCCGGATTTCTTGAACCACACGCTGAATACTCAGGGCGGCGTTCGACAACAGCGTGTCGGCGCGGAACAGGCGGGATGACAGCAGCACGAACAAATAGGTGGTGACGGCCAGGGCCAGCAGCCCTGCCGCTGCCTGCCATGCGGGCACCGTCGTAGAGGCCATACGCGTGATCATCGAAGTGGGCGAGGTAAGTGGGAACAGGCTCAAAAAAGTCACCAGGCTGCCATTGGGTTCCTGGGCAAAAGCCGTTGTCACCCACATCGGGATCATCAGGGGCAGCAAAACCATAAAGGTGAATTGATTGCCTTCGCGAGCGGTGGGGGCCAGGGCACCGATAGCTGCCATAATCGAGGCATAGAGCAAAAAGCCCAGCACAAAATAGCCCAATCCCCACAGCAAAAACCCGGATGGCAGCGTAAAAGCCGACAGCCCTTCGACCAGGTCACGCCCGCGATCCAGAAACAGCAGGCCGCCGCCCATCCACACAGCCATTTGGAACATGGCAATCGCTCCCAGTCCCAATACTTTGCCCAGCATCAGGTCGCGCGAGCGCAGGCTGAGCAGCAGCACTTCGATCACTCGATTTTCCTTTTCCTTGCTGATGCTTTGCAGCATAAAGCCGCTGCTCATGGTGATGGCAAAGAAAAAGATAAACATTACGGCATAAGAAACCCAAAAAGTCAACATCCCCTCACTCTGCGGTTTTACCGGAGCCATAGTATGGGTTTGCACCGACGACAGCGGGTTCATCAATGCGGCGGCCAGCCCGGCGTTGCCGGTGAGGTTGTAGCGCAGCACATATTGAAACGCCTCTGAGCTTTCGATGCCGCGCAACGGCGCAAATTGCGCTTCAAACAGCGTCATCTCGCCGTTCTCGACAAAATCGGCCGGCACCAGGTAATACTGTTTGATCTGGCCGGATTTCAAGGCTGCCTGTGCCGAGTTTGCATCAGAAAAGGCTAGAAAGAAGCTTTCCATGCCCGGCGGCAGTTGGGCGATCATCCCGGCCTGATCCACATAGCCAATCTGCTGTCCGATGCGTTCTTGGGCGATGGCCTGCGTCTCATTTTCAAACGCGCTCTCGGCCAAAGCCTGGGTGCCGAGATTCAGGCCCAAGATCAAGAGCGGGAACAAAAAGGTCATAAACCAAAACGAGCCTTTGCTCAACATATTGACGACTTCGTGTTTGATCACCAGCATGATATTGCGCATTGTTCTACCTCATTTTCCTTGAATCGCCTGGATCAGGCTGCGCAGGCTGAAGCGCTGTCCATAGCGCAGCATGTGAGCTCGCATCACCCGCGCCGCCGCCCACACGCTGGCTGCGGCCGTACCAACCAGCAGCACCCAGCTCAAGGCCATTTGCCACAATGGTATGGCCGTCATCGGCCAGCGCAAGGCCACCGTCAAAAAGGCTGTGCTGGGGAACAGGGTCAGCACCACCAGGATGGGGTTGTTGGGATTGGCAAAGACCAGTGGGGTGAAAAAAAAGGGTACGGTAAAGATCAGGTTGATCACCCCGGCGATTTGCTGCCCTTGCCGCGTTTCGTTGACCGACGCGCCGATAGCCGTCATCACGCCAACGATCAGGGCATAGGCTGGCATAAAGTACAGTAGCACGATCAGCAAAAAATCCCACGGCACCACGGCTTGGCCCAAGACATCCCAAAAGCGCGCCCCCACCATCAGGCCGATGGCCACGGTGACGCCCCAAACCAATAGTTGGGTGATGGCAATTGCCATCGTGCCAAGTGCCTTGCCCGTGACCAACTGCCCGGCCGAGAGGGATGTAGCCAGTACCTCGATGGTGCGGTTTTCTTTTTCGTCGGCGACCGCTTGCAGCATATAGCCGCTGGATGACATGACCGCAAAGAACAGGAAAAATCCGGCCGCAAACGGCAAAATCAGGTTGATGAACTGTTTTTCGCTAAACGTGCGTTTGCTGTCGAGGGCGCGCACGGTCAGTGACGTGCCTTGCAAAGCCCGCTGCTGCATCCCGGTCGGCAGGTCGGCAGCCAGGTTGACCCGCATAAAGCGGGCAAAATCGTCTCGCACCCCTTCGCCGGGCTGCTGCTCCCAGTAATAGAGTTCGACCTGTTGGGTTTGCAGATAATCGGCCGGCAGCACATAAAAGCCTTGAATTTCGCCCTTTTCCAGCGCAGCCTGTGCCGAGGCAAGATCGGGCAGGGCGCGCAATTCGGTCAGGGTCTCGTTGCCCTCCGGCGTGGGCTGGATGGCTCGCACCAGCAGACCCGATTGGTCTATATAGCCCAGCGGACGGGTGTCGCGCCGCCCGATGGCCATATAAATGCTGATAGCCATCACCGCGGTGATCAGCACGGGGATGCCCAGCGTGCTGAGGATAAAGGCCCGTTTTTTGACCGCTTTGAGGTATTCATGGCCGGCCACCAGCCATATTTTACGCGCCTGGATGTTCATGGCTGTCCTCCTGGCCCTGTTTGCCGTTCTGCTCGCTGACTACCTTGACAAAAATGTCGTCCAACGATGGCTCGGCAATTTCAAACCGTTCGATTTTGACATCGGGACGGGCGATCAAAACGCGCAGCACGTCTTGAGGGTCTATGCCGGCGGCCAGCGGAAGGTGAAATGAGCCATTTTCGCGGCGCACTTCTAGCACACCCGGCACATCCTCGAAACGGCCCTGTCCCTGTACCAACACCGCATGGCCGGCAAACTGGCGTTTGATCTGATTGACCTCGCCGTACAGCACTGCCCGGCCCTTGTTGATCAAGACGATGCGGCTGCACAGGGCCTCTACCTGGTACATCTGGTGCGTGGACATGATGATCGTCTTGCCGGCATCTCGCTGCTCTTGGATGATCTCTTGAATCAGGCGGGTGTTCACCGGGTCCAGGCCGGAAAATGGCTCGTCTATGACGATCAGGTCGGGTTCGTGCAGCAAGGTGGCGATCACCTGCGCTTTTTGCTGCATGCCCTTGCTCAGTTCTTGCACCTTTTTATGGCGATGCTCATACAGGTCCAACCGCTTGAGCCAGTCGGTCAGGCGGCGGCGCGCCGTTGCCTCATCCAACCCTTTGAGGGTGGCTAAAAAGATTAGCGTGGGTTCGAGTTTGAGATCCTGGTAGAGGCCGCGCTCTTCGGGCATATAGCCGATGCGGTTCTTTTTGGCTTCGCTCAACTCGCCGCTCCACACCGACACGGTGCCGCTGTCGGGCTTGAAAATGTCCAGCATTATGCGGATGGTGGTGGTTTTGCCGGCTCCGTTGGGTCCCAGCAGTCCCAAAATCTCGCCGGCATAGACCTCAAAGGACACATCTTGGACCGCCCGTACCGGCCCAAACGATTTGTTGACCTGGGATACGATCACGGTTGCGTTTGCCATTTTTCTTTCTCTCTCGATCAGACAGACCTCAAGTTCAGGCCTGAGGTCGGCGAAACCAGTTGGCTCGATTGTACCACAGGTGCGGCCTTTTGTCATGAGGCCAATGTCCAGCATGCAGCCTGTACTGGGGTACAGGTTTGAGGGGGTGTCGGTGTGTGAATGGAGGGGTTGAGGCCATGGCCTGGCGCGAACGGGGAAATTTATTGTTCGATCTGGCGATAGCATCAAGCCATAAAAAATCCGGTTCGGTGGGTGGCGGTATGCCATCCACCGAACCGGTTGTTGGCCAATGTCGTCAGACTATTGAGGTCAGGCCTGGTCGAAGCGGTCAAGGTTCATCACTTTGGTCCATGCGGCCACAAAGTCGTGCAAGAATTTTTCTTGCGAGTCTGCGCAACCATAGACTTCGGCGATGGCGCGGAGTTGTGAGTTGGAACCCAGGATGAGGTCTACGCGGGTGCCGGTCCATTCGAGTTCACCCGTAGCGCGATTGCGTCCCTCGAACACCTCAGCATCCTCTGTGGTCGGCTTCCATACGATGCTCATGTCGAGGAGATTGACAAAAAAGTCATTGGTGAGCGCCCCCGGCCGCCGGGTCAAGACACCATGCTGAGATTGCCCATAGTTGACATCCAGGACGCGCAACCCGCCGATCAGCACGGTCATTTCTGGCGCGGTCAGGGTCAGCAGTTGCGCCCGGTCCACCAAGAGTTCTTCTGCCTTGACGACGAACCTGGTTTTTTGATAATTGCGGAATCCATCGGCGACCGGTTCGAGGACAGAGAATGACGCCACGTCGGTTTGTTCCTGCGATGCATCGGTGCGGCCCGGCGTAAAAGGAACGGTGATGTCATAACCGGCGTTCCTGGCCGCCTGCTCGATGCCGGCGCAGCCGCCCAGAACAATCAGGTCGGCGAGCGATACCTTTTTGTTGCCCGACTGTGCGTGATTGAATTCTTGCTGGATTTTCTCAAGGACGCTCAGCACCTTGGCCAGTTGCTCCGGCTGGTTGACCTGCCAATCCTTTTGCGGAGCCAGGCGGATGCGTGCCCCGTTGGCTCCGCCGCGCTTGTCAGAGCCGCGGAACGTAGAGGCCGACGCCCAGGCCGTCGCTACCAGTTGAGAGAGCGATAGCCCTGAAGCCAGGAGCCTGGTTTTGATGTCGGCAATGTCCTGTGCGTCAACCAGTTCATAATCGACAGCCGGCAGCGGGTCTTGCCAGATCAGTTCTTCTGCGGGTACTTCTGGGCCGAGGTAGCGTGAGCATGGCCCCATGTCGCGGTGCGTCAACTTGAACCAGGCGCGGGCAAAGGCGTCGGCAAACTCGTTGGGGTGTTCGTGAAAGCGTTTGGCAATTTTTCGATAAGCCGGGTCCATCCGCAGGGCCAGGTCGGCTGTGGTCATGATGGTGGTGACTCGTTTTGACGGATCATGCGCGGCCGGAGCGAGGTGCTTGTCATCTGGATTGACCGGCACCCACTGCCAGGCCCCGGCCGGGCTTTTGACCAGATTCCAATCATAGCTGAACAGCATATCAAAATAGCCCATGTCCCATTGAATCGGGTTCGGCGTCCAGGAGCCTTCGATGCCGCTGGTGATCGTGTCGTCACCTCGCCCGCTGCCAAAACTGCTCTTCCAGCCGAGGCCCTGCTCTTCAATGGGAGCGGCTTCGGGTTCGGGTCCCACGTGGGTGGCCGGGCCGGCGCCGTGGGTTTTGCCGAATGTGTGCCCGCCGGCAACGAGTGCCACCGTCTCTTCATCATTCATAGCCATGCGCGCAAAAGTCTCGCGCACATCGCGGGCCGATGCGAGCGCGTCGGGGATGCCGTTTGGTCCTTCGGGGTTCACATAGATCAGTCCCATCTGCACGGCGGCGAGAGGATTCTCCAGCTCGCGGTCGCCCGAGTAACGCTTGTCGCCGAGCCATTGGGCTTCTGACCCCCAATAGATGTCCTCCTCTGGCTCCCAGATGTCTTCGCGCCCGCCGCCAAAGCCAAAGGTCTTAAAGCCCATGGACTCGAGCGCACAGTTGCCGGCCAGGATCATCAGGTCGGCCCAAGAGATCTGGCGGCCATATTTCTGCTTGATCGGCCAGAGCAGCCGGCGCGCTTTGTCGAGATTGGCATTGTCGGGCCAACTGTTGAGGGGGGCAAAACGTTGATTGCCGGTTCCGGCGCCGCCGCGCCCATCGCTTATGCGATAGGTGCCGGCGCTGTGCCAGGCCATGCGGATAAAAAAACCGCCGTAATGGCCGTAATCTGCCGGCCACCAGTCTTGCGAGTCGGTCATCAGCGCATAAAGGTCTTGTTTGACGGCGGCCAGGTCCAGGGTTTTGAATTCCTCCGCATAGTTGAAATTCTCACCCATCGGATTGCTTTTGGCCGAGTGTTGATGCAAAATTCTGAGGTTCAATTGGTTCGGCCACCAATCCCGGTTTGACGTGCCTCCATGGGCAGCAGGTGCGGCGGGTTTGGCAGATTTGCCCGTGACCGGACATTTACTTTCCTGGTCCATTTGGTCGTTCTCCTTTCAAATCGAGGTTAGTCTGGCTCACAGCAGGCTCAGATATGCCAGATGAGCGGAAACAGTTCGCTATTATTTATTTGAACCTGTTACTAGTTTATAATTATTATAAACTAAAAAATACAAATGTCAAGAGGTCATTTGCCATTGACATTTCCTCAATCTGGTTTATAATGATACAAGTTGTATATTTAATAACAATAAAAGACTAAAGGAGGAATTTAATGCAAGACCGACAACGACAAATTGCGGTGATTCTGACCATTCTGGCGACGCTGGTTGTCAATGTTCTGGCAAACAGCCTGCCGATCAACGGCCTGACGACGGGAGAGATATCGGACCGTTTCGATGTCTATTTCGTTCCGGCAGGGTATGTGTTTTCCATCTGGGGCCTGATTTATATCGGGTTGATTGCCTTTGCTGTCTATCAGGCCTTACCGTCCCAACGAGAGAATCCGCGCCTGCGTGCCGCCGGTTGGTGGGTCGCCTTGAGCGGGCTGGCTAACAGCCTGTGGATTTTCTTGTGGCACTATGAGCAGTTTTTCCTCACGCTGATAGCCATGCTAGGGCTGCTGGCTGCGCTCATTGTCACCTACCTGCGCCTCGACATCGGCCGCACTCGAGCCTCTGCCGCAGAGACCTGGGCGGCGAGGGTGCCGTTCAGCATCTATTTGGGATGGATCACGGTGGCGACGGTGGCCAACGTGACCGCCCTGCTGAACCATGTCCGGTGGGATGGATTTGGGATTGCCCCAGAAATCTGGATGGGAGTGGTGCTGGCCGCCGTTCTGGTGATTGCGACGCTGATGGCGTTCACCCGTCGCGATGTGGCCTATGCGCTGGTGCTGTTGTGGGCGCTGGCCGGCATCGGGATCAAGCACGCTGCGGTTTCTGCGGTGGCCATCCCCACATGGGTCATCTTTGGGCTGGTGGCGCTGACGCTGGCCGCTGCGTTATGGTTGCGTCGCTCCACCCTGAAAACGGCAAAATAGCACAACTCGGATTGGATTGGTTCAATGTCACAAGGAGGAACAATGTCTGTTCAGGTCAATGTGTCCGATTTTCCCGAAATTCGCTGGCAAGGCCATTGGATTTGGGTGCCCGAAGACCCTGTGGAACCGAGTTTTGGGTTTGGAGGAGGGGCGTTCGACTCGCGCCCGGATTCGCATGGGTTGTTTCGCAAAACCTGGCAACTGGCGGCCGTGCCGGCGCGTGTGCCGGCGCGCATTACCGCCGACTCGCGCTATGTCTTGTATGTGAACGGTCAAGAGGTTTCACGTGGGCCGGCGCGCAGCCAGCCGCGCCGCATGATGTATGATTTGTTCGATCTGTCACCCTATTTGCGGGTTGGTCAAAATACGCTGGCGGTTTGGGTGCGCTATTATGGCCGTCCCAACTCGTTTTACATACCGGCAGTGCCCAATTCTGGGCTGGGCAAGACCGGCGCACTGGTGTTTGAAGCCGATTTGGGCGCTGCTGGCTGGCTGGTCAGCGATGCGTCCTGGAAGGCGACCAAAAGCCAGGCCTGGGAATTTGTCCATGATGCCGGCGCAGACCCGGTGGGTGGCGGCGTGCCGGTGGAGCAGTTGGATGGGCGTCGGTTGCCGGCTGGCTGGCAAGAGCCGGCTTTTGATGATGATGGCTGGCCGTGCGCCCAAGTGCTGCGTGCCATTCACATCGGCGGTTTTGCCCGTTCACAGCCGCCCGCCGACCCCTATGGCCCGCTTTATCCGCGCCCGATGGCTCAATTGGGCGGCGCGGTGGTCTATCCGGCCTCGGTGCGAGTTGAGCAGTTGCAGGGCGTGGTAGACGCATCCATCGGCTTGCCGGCGGCGCGGGTGGTTTCGTCGCTGAGCCTTCCGACCGAGCCAATCAGCGCGGCGTCGCTGCCGCTCCAGGTACAACCTGGCGCCGGGGGAGCAAGGTTGATGGTGGATTTTGGCCGGATCGTCGCCGGGTTGGTGCAACTGGAGGTCGGCGCGCCGGCAGGGACGGTTTTTGATTTGTGCTATGTCGAAGAGCCGATCACCGGGCGGGAGCATGGGTTTGCCGCGCCGCACAACGGCAGCCGCTACATTGCCCGCGGCGACCATGATGTGTTTGAAACGATGGATATCAACGGTTTGCGCTATATTTATGTGATCGTTCACGGTCAGGCTGCGGTGACGGTCAATCGGCTGGCTGTGCGCGAGCACATTTATCCATGGACGCCCGGCGCGTCATTCGAGTGTTCAGACGCCGAATTGAATCGTCTGTATCAGGCCGGCATCCGCACGGTCAATTTAAATTCGTTTGATGCGTTTACCGACTGCCCAACCCGCGAACAGCGCGCCTGGGTGGGAGACAGCGTGGTGCATCAGATGGTTCACCTGGCGACCAACCTCGATTGGCGGTTGGCCTGGCAATACCTCAATCTGGGCTGTTCGCCCCGCTCAGATGGCATTTTGCCGATGAGCGTGGGCGGCGACATTGAGGCCGGCGGCGGAATCACCATTCCCGATTGGAGCCTGCACTGGGTGCATGGGGTGTACAATCTCTATCGTTTCGGCGGCGACCGGGACCGGGTCAAAGCCTTGATGCCGGTGGTCGAGCGCATTTTGCGCTGGTATGTCCCCTATCAAAATCAGGCCGGTGTGCTTCAAGATGTGGCCGAGTGGAACCTGGTAGACTGGGCGGCGTTGTTTGTCGAGGGCGCCAGCTCGATTCTGACGGCTATTTGGGCGCGTGGGTTGCGCGAGTTTGCCGAGATGGCTGCCTGGTTGGGAGAAAAGGCCAGTCAAAACTGGGCCGAAGAGGGGTATGCCCGGGCGCAGGCCGGTTATGGAATGTTCTGGGACGAGGCGCGCGGCACCTATAGAGATCATATCAAAGACGGCGTGCCGCAAGAGCCGATCAGCCAGGTGGCCGGCGCGCTGGCGGTGGCGTCGGGGCTGGCGCCGCGCGAACGTTGGGCGCGGATCATGGAGACGGTCACAGACGCCGACCGCCTGGTGGTGCGGTCGTGGACGGGCGGCAGCAGCGGCGAATACTCGCTGGACAAGATGCGCAAGCAGTTTATGGGCATCTATGAGGCCGATTGGGATACCGGGCGCGAGATCGTGATCGGCGAGCCGTTTATCAGCTATGTGGTACACGACGCGGTGGTGCTGGCCGGGCTGGCCGACAAATTGCCCGAATTGTATCGCCGTTGGAGCCAGTTCTTGCAAAGCGGCTATGACACTATCGGAGAATGTTGGGGGTGGGGGACGCACGTTCACGGCTGGAGCAGCACCATCACCAGAGATATGGTCTTTTATACGTTGGGTGTGACTCCCGCCGAACCCGGTTATGCGGCGGCGCGAATTGCCCCGCGGCTAGGTGGGTTGGCCTGGGCTCAGGGCAAGGTGCCAACGCCCAAAGGTTTGATCGAGGTTCGGGTGGATGACCGGCAGGTGATGGTGGACTCGCCGGTGCCGTTTATACTCGATCTGAAAGGCTGCCCGCCAACCCGATTCCAGCCCGGCCGACATGAAATTTCTTGTCCCTAGAAACGTGCTGAAAAAACCCTTTCACCACCAAGACACAAAGGACACAAAGCATTTCTAAAAACCCAAGTATTGCAACTTTGGGTTCGTTCATTTTTGATGGACATATAAAAACCTTTTAGATTAAAACCGATGTTTTATGAACTGCCGTCTGAAAAAGGACTGATGCCCATTTCACTGTTACGATCCCCGGCTATTGCCCTTGCCTGGTCTGCGACGACAGAACGCACCCTGGTTTTCGGGGGGTTCGGGGGTCAAAGCACCCCCGACGGGATTTGTCAAGGGGCTGGCCCCCTGACATAAAAAGCTATGGTCAAATATGATCGGGCAATTTCAAGAACTTGAAAAAATGGGCGAACCGCAAGCTCAGTGTCTGCCGATCTCGATAGTATCAGAGTCCGGGTGATGGGCCACCCTGCCGCAGGTTCTCACGTCTGCGGGAGGGTGGCTGTCTCTATGGGCAGGTCTACAGGGTGACGGCCTGGTGAATCTGCCCCGATGTGTAAGCGGCATTGATGATTTCCAGGGTTTTGCGCCCCTCGATGCCGGGTATGTCGGGCTGGCGGTCGGCCCACACCGCCTCGGCAAATCGCTCCACATAGGCCTGTCGCGGGTCGAGTTGTGGCAAATCCAGTTCGGTCCAGGCATCCTGCTCCAGGCCGGCGATCTGGTTTTGGGTGTATACCCATACCCGGCCGCGATACATCAAAATCTGGCCGCGCTCGCCATAGATGCGGTCGCCATTGCCTTCGCGCGTTTCTTCGGCCGCGGCAGATGGCCCGCCAGACGCAGCCAGCGATACAGGGCGAAATTTGATGCTGCCTTGTATGCACGATGCACCGACCAGGCTGCCAACCGCGCCATTGTTCAATCGCATCGAGAGGGTGATAAAATCTTCCACCTCTACCAGAGTCAAAAAGGTGTCATACTCGGCATAGATGCGCGTCACTTCCAGGCCGGTCATGTAGCGCAGCAGGTCAATGTTGTGCGTAAAGTTCATGGTCAAAATGCCGCCACCAGCCTGTGCTTTGTATTGGCGCCATTCGGTCTGCACGCGGCCGGTATAGCCGCCGCTCCAATAGCTGTCGGGCTTGCGGCCAATGCTGTGAAATTTGACGGCGATCACCCGGCCGATGGCATCCTGTTCGATCAACTGTTTGACGGCGACGCTGTCGGGGCTGTAGCGCAAGACGAGGTTGATCGAGAGCCGCACACCGGCCGCGCGGCAGGCCTCGATCATTTGGTCGGCCTGAGCCAGGGTGCAGGCGATGGGTTTTTCGCACATGACATGTTTGCCCGCCTGCGCTGCGGCGATGGTCAGTGGGGCATGGGTGTCGTGCGGCGTCGAAATGATCACGGCGTCAACATCCGAGCGGTCCAACACGTCGCCCAGGCGGGTGGTGGTCGGGATGCCAAAAGTCTCGCCAAACGAGGCCGCAGTCTCTGGCACGGGGTCAACGCCGATGACCATCTCGGCATTGCAGGCTTTTTGAATGGCCGGGGCAGTGGCCGAGTAGGCAATCTCGCCGCAGCCGATCATACCGATACGTAATTTTCTGGTCATAGCTCCTCTTGTGTCTTTGCAGGTTGGATTGCTGAATCCACTGAAAAAAGAATGAGAACAAAACCTTTTTCAGCAGAGCCATTGTTGCGAAATCTGGTATATTTTACCCTTGTACGAAAAATATGTCCAGGTGACTTGGCTTTGGGGCGGCAAATCCCTGCCTGGTTTCGGTTCGTTCTGGATAGGGGGATCATTTGATAAAATTCGATAGACTCGAATCATTGGGCATTGTCAGGTCAGATGTGACCATCCAGGGGCCATGTTGGGGAGTGTCATCGGCTTGCATGCCGATTTTGCTGGCTTTGCCCGATTGGTTTGGTATCAGAGAGGCGGTGGATCGGTATTTGAAAGAGATAGACCATCTGCCGACGTTTTTGGTCGGTGATGCAGAGCAGGCGATCGGCTTTGTGTGCATCAAGCAGCACAATATCTATTCGGCCGAAGTATACGTGATGGGAGTTCGGCCCGAGGCGCACCGGCATGGGCTGGGTCGGTCACTGCTGGTTTGCGCGCAGATGTGGCTGCAAGAGCAAGGAGTCGAGTACTTGCAAGTCAAGACATTAGGCCCATCGCATAGCGACTCAGGCTATACTCACACCAGAGCCTTTTACCTGGCAATGGGATTCAGGCCGCTGGAAGAGTTCAGGCAGATATGGGATGAGCAAAATCCCTGCCTTGTCATGATCAAACGTCTTTGACAAACAGCCCGCCTGGCCGACTCTAGGAGCGTGCTGAAAAACCCGCTCACCACCAAGACACAAAGAGCACAAAG
>CAYVBK010000056.1:0-35474 GCA_964449465.1 uncultured Anaerolineae bacterium | reverse complement strand
GACGCCAGGCCTGACACAAGGGAGAGAGATCTGGATTACATCCGTGAAGGATATAACACAAAAATAATAAAGAAAATTTTAAAAAACATTTAATTTAATATATAAAAAAAGAAAAACAATACCAAAAATCCCAAATTTAATATAAAACACATATATAACATTATAATAAAATTTAAATTTTTTATATTTTTGTGGCGCGGCTTTGCCGCGCACGAAAAACACACTTCCCCGATCTCCCCTTCCCCGCGCGAAGCGCGGGGAAGGGGCCGGGGGATGGGGCAACTACTGAAACAAATTGATACAATTTGAAAATCTGTAATGCAGATGAAATGTGCCATTGTCATAGTTACCCGTATCGTTTCAATCCAGCCCCTCTTTTGAGCGCGGCCGCACATGCACGGTCAGCGCATCGGCCTGCTGCAAAGCCTCGTGCGCCCTGGCCGGCAATGTCAGCGTGACCATCTCACCGGGGCGGGCATAGCGTTCGCCGTGACGGGCCGCCGTTTGCCGACCTGCCACCGCCTCGACCCACACCGACTGCTCAATCGGCCGGGTCACGCGCATTTGCAACTGCACCTCGCCCCTCGACAGCGCATCTGCCGACACATACTGCGGGGCCACATAGCGCACATTTTCGCCGGCCTGCGTGGGAATGAGCCTCTCGCCAGCCGGCCACAGGCCTTGCGCCCAATCGGCCGCGCTCCGCCCGGCGATCATGCCCGCCTTTGTGACCCAATCCACCAGATCATAGACATGCACCACATTGCCGGCGGCGAAAATACCCGGCGTGCCGGTGTGCATACGCTCATCTACCACCGGCCCACCGATCAATGGATCCAGGCGCACCCCGGCCTTTTTGGACAACTCGTTTTCGGGAATCAGTCCCACCGAGAGCAGCAGTGTGTCGCAGGGAATAATCTCTTCGCTGCCGGAGATGGGTTGGCGACGCTCATCCACCGCCACTGTCTCCACCGCCTCCACCCGATCTCGCCCGATCACCCGGCCGACAGTGCGCTGCAATTGCAGGGGAATGTCAAAATCCTGCAAACACTGCACAAAATTGCGGGTCAGACCGGTGAGATAGGGCATGATCTCCAGCACCCGCTCCACCCGCGCCCCTTCCAGCGTCAGGCGACGAGCCATAATCATGCCAATGTCGCCCGAACCGAGAATGACAAACCGCCGGCCGGGCATATATCCCTGCATATTGACGAAACGCTGCGCTGTGCCAGCAGTGTAAACGCCGGCAGGACGGGCCCCCAGCAGGCCGATCTGCGGGCGAGTGCGCTCGCGACAGCCCATGGCCAACACCACCGCCCGCCCTTGCAACTCGACATAGCCGCAGCGCATGCCCGAAACGATCACTCGATGATCGGCGGTCACGTCCATGACCATGGCATCCAGCAACATCTCGACGCCCAGAGCATAGGCCTGGTCAATGAAATGCTGGGCATAGCGCGGGCCGGGCCAGTCTTGCTTGAACAGTTCGACGCCAAAGCCGTTGTGAATGCATTGCAGCAAAATGCCACCCGGCTCGGGCGCCCGCTCGACGATCAGGACATCGGCGGCACCGCGCTTTTTGGCTTCGACCGCCGCCGCCAACCCGCCAGGGCCGCTGCCGATGACAATGACATCATAATGTGTCTTCATGCGCCCCCTCATCTGCCGCTTTTTTGGTGGGCCGACTCAACAACTCACTGCCCGGCCCCTTTTTTGTCACCTCTAGCGGCGACAGGCCCAGCTCGCGTGCCACGATCTCGACCACCAGCGGCATATCAAACCCACCCTGGCAACGGCCTGTGCCGAGCCAGGTGCGCCGCTTGAGGCTATCATAGGTGGCAGGCGGCACCGGGCTGCGCATCTCGGCCAAGATCTCGCCCTCGGTCACCTCTTCGCAGCGACAGATCACCCGGCCATAACGGGCATCCTGGGCAATCAGGCGGGCGCGTTCGGCGTGGTTGAGGTGGCGAAAACGCGGCCGCGCCGGGCGGATGGGGTTCCACCCGCGCTTTTCTACCAACGTCTCACCCTGCTCACGCAACAGATCGATCACCCGCGCGGCGATGGCCGGCGCCGCCGCCAACCCCGGCGACTCGATGCCGGCTACATTCAGCAAGCCCTTGACCTGCTCATCCGCATCGATCAGATAATCGTGCTGATACTCTACGCCCGGCGTGCGGCAGGGGGCATTGCCGGTGGCGCGCAGGCCAGCAAATGTGGCGATCACATGTCGTCGCTCCAGACCGGGCACCAGCTTGAGCGCGCCGGCCCATACCTCTTGCAGTCCCTCGGCAGTAGTGGGCACATCCTGTCGCTCCGATGTGGGCTGGGCGTTCGGTCCCACAATGGTATTGCCATGCACCGTTGTGGCGACCATGATACCCTTGCCCTTGTCGCCCGGCACAGGAAACAAGACATTGTTCAGGGTAAAATCGGCGCGATCCAGGATATAATACTCGCCTTGACGCGGCGAAATGACAAATTCGGGGTGCACGCCGGCACGATGCATCACCTGATCGGCATAGAGACCGGCGCAGTTGATCAGCCATCGCCCCAAGAACGGCCCCCGGTTGGTCTGAATACCCACCAACCGGCCCTCGTCCCACAGAAAATCTTGAAAGGCCGTTTGGGTCAGCAGACCAACGCCGTTGCTCACCGCATTTTCGGCAGCAGCCACAGCAGCGGCAAACGGATCAATGATGCCGCAGGTGGGCGCCCACAGGGCCGCGCTGACCTGGGGATTGATCAATGGCTCGCGACGGCGCATCTCGTCGCTGCCAATGATCTCCAACCCGGTTACGCCGTTGGCCTGACCGCGCTGCCGCAACACATCGAGATGAGGGCGCTCATTCTCGCCGACAGCCACCACATAATCGCCCGGCCAGGCCAGCGGCACATTCAACTCGCCGGCCACGTCGGCCCACATGCGGTTGCCCTGCACATTCATGGCCGCCTTGAGCGAGCCTGGCACGGCGTCATAGCCGGCATGGACGATGGCGGTATTGGCTGCCGTGGCGCCCATGCCCACATCGGCGGCGCGCTCGATCAGCAGCACGCGCAGCGCATAGCGCGACAAAAAGCGAGCCACCATCGTTCCCACAATGCCGGCTCCGATCACGATCACATCATATCGTTCTGGTTGGGTTGGCATATTCAAAACCACCGACCACCTTAAACCCGATGCGGAATACAAATTGCAGGTCACGTTTTGAATGTGGTATTCTGCCACGCCGCAAACGTGACCTGCAACCGGTTAATCAGGCCACGGTGTCGGTGATGGGCATACTGATGCGGCCCAGTTCCGGCACGTTGACGGCCATGGTGATGGTATGCTCGCCGGGGGTCAGCGCGCCCGGCACGCCGATGGTCATCACCGAGCCATAGGCCACGTACAGCGAGGCCGACCAGGTGATCTCGGTGGCTTGGCGCGTCTTGTCGCCCAGCGTCACGGTCACACCGTCAATGGGGCGCTCTTCGCCGTCTACCGACAGCTTGGCCAGGCCGCTGATCGAGCCGGAATCAATAATGTTCTTGATCTGAAAGACAAACCCGTCCCCTTGATTCTTCAAACTGCCTGGGACATACATTTTCTTAAACATCTCCGGTGATGGTCCGTACATCGTTGTGCTCCTTTCGTCAGAAAAATGGTAGAGGTTATGTTGCATACCAAGTATAGTCAAAGCCCTTAAACGGTCAAGTGTGTTTGACAAGCCTCCATGCCGGTAGTATCATGATGCGCTTGAATTTTATCATCCGACATTTCAAATAAAAACAGGAAAACCTATGTCCATGATTCAGGTTGAACATGTGTGCAAAAATTACCATCACCTACGCGCCTTGAACGACATCAGCTTTGAGGTCAACCAGGGCGAGATTGTGGGCTTTCTCGGCCCCAACGGTGCCGGCAAAACCACCACTATGCGCATCCTAACCGGCTATTTGCCGCCCAGCGAGGGACGGGCCAGTGTGGCCGGGTTTGATGTGTTTGAAAACTCGCTCGAGGCACGCCGACACATCGGCTATCTGCCCGAATCGGCGCCGCTGTACAACGAGATGACCGTCTCGGCCTACCTGGACTATGTGGCCCGCCTGCGCCGGGTGCCCAACCGCCGCCCGGCCATCCAGCGGGCTATGGAGGCCTGTCACATCGCCGACCGCGCCCAATCGTTGATCGGCAAACTGTCCAAAGGGCTGCGTCAACGGGTGGGCCTGGCGCAGGCCATCTTGCACGAACCCGATGTGCTGATCCTCGACGAGCCGACCATCGGCCTGGACCCGCGCCAGATCATCCAGGTGCGCGAGCTGATCAAAGAGCTGGGCCGCGAACACACCATCCTGCTCAGCACCCATATTTTGCCAGAGGTCAGCCAGACATGCAGCCGCGTGCTGATCATCCACAAAGGCCAGATCGTCGGCGGCGGCGCGCCGGCCG
The DNA here is from genome assembly GCA_964449465.1 of uncultured Anaerolineae bacterium. Classification (GTDB taxonomy): domain Bacteria; phylum Chloroflexota; class Anaerolineae; order JAFGEY01; family JAFGEY01; genus CAYRXM01. The sequence goes on along the minus strand of CAYVBK010000056.1, from coordinate 31,042 downwards.
ACCTGACCGCCCAACTGCAAGGCGGCAGCCGCATCCAGGTGCGCCTCGGCGGGACAGAGGGCGACCCGCTGTCCCTGCTGCAACAACTCCCCGACGTGAGCCATGTGGCGGCGCAGGGCGAAGGGCTGTACGAGTTGACCTGTGCCACGCAAGCCGACCGCCGCGCCGATGTAGCCCGGGCCATCGTGGGACAGGGTTGGGACCTGCTGGAACTGCGCGGGGTCAACCTCAGCCTGGAAGACATTTTCCTCAAGTTGACTACCGACGACGCAGCGCGGCTCGATGCGCCCGCCGAACCCGAAACGGCAGAAAGCAAAACGGAGGATAACGATGCATAACGTGTGGACCATTGCGCGGCGCGAGTTGTACGCCTATCTCACCTCGCCCATCGCCTACCTGGTGACGGCGGCATTTTTGCTGCTGTGCGGGGTGTTTTTTGTCGGCGGCGTCACCCAGTGGCGCGATGCCAGCCTGCAATCAGTGTTGGGGTCGCTGGGCGTGGTGCTGATTTTCATTGCCCCGGTGCTGACCATGCGCCTGATCTCGCGTGAGCAAGACACCGGCACGCTAGAGCTGCTGCTCACCGCGCCGGTACGCAGCGGAGAGGTGGTGGGTGGCAAATTTTTGGCCAGCCTGCTCTTTTATGTTGGTATGATCGCCCTGACCGGCATCTATCCCTTGATCTTGCTCGGTTTTGGTGACCCCGACATGGCCACCATCGGCGCAGGCTATTTGGGGGCCATCCTGCTCGGCGCAGCCATGCTCTCGCTGGGCGTGTTCACCTCTACGTTAACGCGCAGCCAGGTGGTGGCGGCAGTGCTGGGCGTGGCCGGCAGCGTCACCCTGTGGCTGCTGGGGCTGGTCGGCTCGCTGCTGGGCGAAACCGGGCAAAAGGTTATCGAGTACCTGACCCCGGCGGATCACTATTACCATTTTATTGACGGCATCATTGACACCCGCGACCTGGTCTATTTTGTCAGTTTTTGCCTGGTCTTTTTGTTCCTGTCCAGCCAGGTGCTGGATGCGCGGAGGTGGCGAGGATGACCATAGAAAAGGAAAGCAAATCGGTGAAAATAAAGGATGCCTGGAAATTTCTCCAGGAAAATGGCATGGTCTTTTTGCTGGCCGGCGGGGTTTGCCTGATCGCCGCCGCAGTGTGGTATCTGATCGGCCGGGCATTTGACGCCTGGGTGCAGGGATTGGGCATCGGCGGCCTGATCGCCATCGCCCTCTATGCCCTGCTGCGCCCCCAAGACATCCGCGCCGCTTTCACCGGGCGCAGTGTGCGCTATGGCTCCAACGCCGTAGTGTTGAGTATCGCCGTGATCGGCATCGTGGTGCTGCTCAACTATCTATCCAACCGCTATTACAAACGCTTTGATGTCACCGTCAACAAGCTGCACTCACTGTCCGAGCAGTCGCGGCGCGTGTTGGCCGACCTGGATCAAGACATTGACATCATTGGCTTTTACCCCAATGGCCAGGACAAGGACAGCTTTGAAAAATGGCTGGCCGAATATCAGGCCCACACCGACCGCATTCGCTACCAAAGCCACGACCCCATCCTCGAACCCGGCCTGGCCGAGCAGTACCAATGGTCGGCTTATGGCGGCGGGCTGCTGGTTCAGCGCAGCGCTCAAAAGGTCAAAGTAACCACCGCCGACGAGCAAAATATCACCAGCGCCATTTTGCGCGCCTCGCGCAGCACGCCCAAGGTGATCTATTTCCTCACCGGTCACGGCGAACGCTCGCCGCAGGGCTATGAGCCTCAAGATTGCAGCCAGGCCGCCACATTCCTGCGCAGTTACAATTATGACCTGCACCTGCTCAACCTGGCCGTCACTACCACCGTGCCGGCCGATGCCGCCGCCCTGGCCATCGTCGGGCCGCAGACAGCCCTGTTGGGCGATGAAAAAGCTCGCCTGACCGCTTATTTGCAAAGCGGCGGCAAAGTCCTGATCATGCTCGACCCCACCAACAAGGCCGGGCTGGATGAGGTACTGGATGTCTGGGGCGTGAGCATGCCCAACAGCCTGGTATTGGACGCCCGCCAGGGCCTCAGCGGCGACCCGCGCACGCCGGTGATGAACAGCTATTTGTACGGCCAGGTCACCAAAGACCTGCCCATGATCGCCATGCCCCTGGCCGGGCCGATCACCCAAACCCGCCCCATCGCCGATGTCACATTCAGCCCTCTGGCGCAGTCCAGCACACAATCGTGGGCCAAAGACCTCAGCGGGCGCGCTGAATCAGAGCAGATTGACCTGACCTACCTGCCGGGGCAAGATCGGCTCGGTCCATTCACCTTGATCGCCTCGGTCGAGGCGGCCTCGACCATCTCGCCGGCCCTCAAAACCCGCCTGGTGCTGATTGGCGACTCGGATCTGATCAGCGATCAGGTGATCGCCCAGGTGCCCAACGGCCAGATGCTGCTGCTCAACGCCATCAACTGGCTGGCCGAAGAAGAAAACCTGATCGCCATCGGCCCCAAGACCAACGCGGCGCGCCAGGTCTACCTCAACACCTTGCAGCAGGGCGCGGTCTGTTTTGGCACGATCATTTTCCTGCCGGCGGTGATTTTGCTGGCCGGGCTGGCCGTGTGGCTCAAACGGCGTTGAGGGTGAGAAAATGAAACGCTGGACACCGACCCTGATTGTACTGGGCGTTTTTGTGGCATTGGCCGCCTTTGTGCTGCTCTATGAAGCCAAACGTCCATCGCCGCCCGACGCCCAGGCTACCCCCACCCCACTGCCGCTGCTCAACCTGACGCTGGCCGACGTTCAATCGCTGCGCCTCAGCGACGGCAGCCGCATCGTCCAGTTGGAGCGGCAGGGCGAAACATGGGTGTTTACCCAACCAGAGCCCAGGCCCGCCGATCCGTATCGGGTGCAGATCGAGGCTGGCGGCCTGTTGAGCCTCCAGGCGCGGCGCATCGTGCAGGAACAGCCGCTCGACCTGACACCCTTTGGCTTGAACCCGCCCGCCCTGACCCTGGACATCCTCACTCTGACCGGCGAGGCCAAACAGGTGCGAATCGGCCGGCTGACCCCGGACACCTTGAATTACTATGCGCAAATGCAAAGCGACACCCGGCTGTATCTGGTGGCGCAGTACACCCTTCAGCCCTGCTTTACCTGGATGCAGTCGCCGCCCTACCTGACCGAGTCAACTGGACAGTAAACTCGATAGTAAACTCTTGGTAAACTGCCCAACTGAGAGGGCAAACCAAGGCGTCACGCGGCAAGCGAGACCGACCGAATAGGGTAGAACAAAAAAACGGGCAGGTCTGACAACCTGCCCGTTTTTTATGCCTGCTTTTTACGCCGACACACTGATTTTAACCTGCCGGGCATCCTCGCGCTTGGGCATGGTCAACACCAACAGGCCGTTCAGCACGTGCGCCTGAACCTGATTGACATCCACTGCGGCAGGCAGGCTGAGTGTGCGCGAAATTTTACCGGTGGCCCGCTCCTGGTACAGATAATCGCGACCTTCGACGGCCGGCCGCTCGATGCTGATGGTCAGCGCCGAGCCATACACCGAAATGTCCACCTGCTCTGCGCCCATGCCCGGCACCTCGATCTCGGCCACAAAGGCTTCGGGCGTCTCGTACAGGTCGGTCAGCGGCCCGCCGACGCCGGCCTGAGCATCGTGGCCATGGCGCAGGCCCAGGGCCTTGCCCACAAACCCCGATATGACTTTGATGTCCTCTAGTGGCTCCCACTTGATCGAACTGGTCATTGTTCGCGCTCCTTTCTGTTTCAACAACAAACTATTGAATTGTCACCTGGGCGTTGAGCCGCACCAGTTGAAACCACGTCTTGCCCGGATGGAAAGGGATTTGCTGTCCTTTGGCATCGAAAAACACCAAACGGTCGTTGGGCTGCTGGGGATTTTCGCGCACCCAGGTGGCCTGGAATACCTGCCCATCGCGCAACACCTGCGCCGTCCCTTGTCCCCACAACTGGATGCTCACCGCATACCAGGTCTGGTTGACATCGTGGGTGTCGGCGGGAATGTCGGTGTCTACGTGATTGATGTAAAGGATCACTACGTTGGACGGGGCAATCTGCTGGCCGGTGTTCTCATCTACCAAAGGCTGGCCCATGTCAAACCGATTGTAGGTTTTGGTTTCGGCGTCGTATTTGTACTCGACCTGGGCATAGTTGGGCTTGTAGACAATTTTGACATAGGCGGCGGCGCTGCCACCCAACGGTGACTGTTCCGAGAACACAAACATGTCATAGAAGTTTTGCCGCTCGTTGACGCCACGCTGACTCAGCGACTTCCACATTGCTGCCGTATCGGTGTACATGGTCAACTCGACCAGCGATTTTTTGTTGGCGATGCGGCGCATAGCTCCGCCGTCCTGAAACGGCTCTTCGGGGCAAATGATACGCTTGTAACCCTCGGCCCAGGCCCGCCCCTCGACCATGCGTCGTTTCACTTCCGGGTGTCCGCCCGACCCGACCAAGGCGGCCTTGAAAATCGGCACGACTTCGGCATCGGGCAGGCGCAGGCTGCGCACCGGGCCGATCAGGTCGGTGTCCTCGCCCAAAAAGATGGCCGAAAAGCGGGTGACATAGGCTTCGGCCTCGTACTCGAACATCATATCGGCCGCGCCGATGCCGGCCTGTGGACGCGCCACTTCGGGAAAGTTGGCGATCTTGACCACCAGGGGCCGGCGATTCAATTTGGCCGGGTCGGTCTGGAGGCCGGTCAGAGGGTTAATGTTCTCAGCCATCACAACCAGTTTCGGCGTCAGTTCGACGGTGGGGGTGGGCGTCAATGTCGGCTCGGACGTTGCTGTCGGCATAGGGGTCAGCGTAGGGGGCAGTAGCGTGGGGGTGGGCGGCAGCGGAGTGACCGTCGGCGTGACCAGCGGCGGCGTTGTAGGCGTCTTGGTGGGCGTGGGCGTCGGGGTCGGCTTGGGACTGCAACCGGCCATCACTAGGCCCATCAACCCCAGCAGCAGCATAGACAACGCAGCACATTTGAACCAAAATGAACGACTCAATTTAACCTCCCGAAAAAATATAGAATAAGGATTACTTTTTACCCAAAGCAGCGATATAAATCACAAATTGCTCTACCCCATCCAGGCCGAGCAGGGCGTTCATCTGTTCGTCGTCAAAGGCGGCGATGGCGCATACACCGCAGCCCACCGATTCGGCAGACAGGTAGAGATTTTGGCAGACGTGCCCGGCGTCGAGGTGCAGGTAGCGATAGCCGCGCTGCCCGTAACGCCAGGTCATGCGATACGGCACGGCTACCCACATCCAGGTGACGGCGCTGGCCTGCACAAACCCCTGCCCCAGACAGCCCCCGGTCACTTGATCGGCCATGTTGGGCGACAGGTTGAGCTCAGCCAGTTGATGCTCCAATGCCATAAAGCGATACAGGCCCGGCGTCAGCCCTTCCACCCGATTGATCAACAAAAAGGTCTCCAAAGCATGGCGCGCCCCCGCCGATGGCACGGTACGCAAGGTATAGCTGCTGCCCTTTTCCCTGACGCCCAGAGTGCACCACAGCAGATAGGACAACTCAGCCAGCGTCAACGGCGTATCGGCATAGCGGCGCACACTGGTGCGCCCCTCGATGGCCCGGCGCAGGTCTATGGCCACCACCTCGATGTCTGCCGGCACAGGCAGGGCAATCATCTGGCATCCTTCTGGCAGGGCCATTTGCAGCAGCGGCTGCGGTAGCCGCTTTTGCTGATCGGACGGTTGCAGATGAGTGTAGCAGGTTTGAGCCATAAACTGTTGCCCAATGGGGTTTGACATTGCGGTTTTCCTTTGTCGAGTGAGGCGCATGGACACTCTGTCGCACGAGCGTGGGTGGTGATTCCTCTAGTTGCTACGCGAATCATCCCGCCTGACGCTGCCTCGGTCGAATGTGCAGAATTGAATGTGGGGGGTAGTATAACGTCAAAGTCGGGCGGTGTCAATCTGAACCGGTACGCAGACTCCATTGCCATTTTCAGCCGGTTCGGGTATACTTGGGGCATGGCTCAAGATGAACCTGTATCCCCTCCCCCATCATCACCTCAGCCAACCGCGCTCAAGGGCAACTGCCACGAGTGTCCATGGTACGCGCGCTGTCCGCGCATGCGCGGCGAAAATGTGTGCTATTCGGTGCGACAGGCCCGGCAGGCGGCGCAGCCACCCCACGAGGAGGCCGATGAACCTGCCGACGAGTGAGCGCGCTGCCGCGCTGGCCCAACTGCACGCCGACATTCGCCGTTGTCTCTGCTGCGCCGAGGCCGGTTGGGAGGTCACGCCGGCGGCCACCGTAGATGGCCCGGTCACAGCGCAAATTGTCCTGATCGGCCAGTCGCCAGGCCTCACCGAGACGCAAAGCCCACGCCCTTTTAGCGGGCCATCGGGACGGCGGCTGTTTGGCTGGCTCCAACAGGCCGGGTGGAGCCAGGATGAGTTTCGCGCTGCCCAATACATCACCGCGATCACCAAGTGTTACCCAGGCCGTACGAATGGCGGTCAGGGCGACCGGGTACCGTCGCGTGTAGAGCAGAACTTGTGCGCTCCATTTCTGGCCCGCGAGTTGGCTCTGTTGCGCCCCCGTCTGATTATTCCCGTCGGGGGATTGGCCATCCGCCATTTTTTGGGGCCGCGACGGCTGGATGAGGTGATCGGGCGAGTGTTTTCAGATGCGCAAGGACGGTGGATCGTGCCGCTGCCTCACCCCAGCGGGGCCAGTCTGTGGCTCAATCGCCCCGAAAATCAAAAGCTGGTCGAGCGCGCCTTGTTTCGTATTGCCGAACTGAGCAAGAAAGAGGATAACTGATGAATGATTCACTGGCCCAACAAACCCTCCAGCAATTTTTGCAAGAGCTATCCAGCGCGTCGCCGACGCCGGGCGGCGGCAGTGTGGCCGCTCTCTCTGGGGCTATGGCCGCCGCGCTGGTGAGCATGGTCGGCCGGCTAACCCTGGGCAAGAAAAAGTATGCCGCCGTACAGGCCGAGATGGCCGAGTTGGTGGCGCAGGCCGATGCTTTGCGCCAAACTCTGACCGACCTGCTGCAAGCCGATGTGGAGGCCTTTGGCCGAGTGTCGGCGGCTTACAAGATGCCCAAAGAGACGACCGACGAACAGGCCCTTCGCGCTGCCGCTATCCAGGAATCTCTCAGACAGGCCACAGAGACGCCCTGGCAGGTGGCCCAGGCCTGTGCCGAAACGCTGGACCTGTGCCGGCCGGCCGCCGACAAGGGCAACCGCAGCGCGGTCAGCGATGCCGGCGTAGCCGCTTTGATGGCCGAAGCCGGATTGCGCAGCGCAGCGTTAAACATCCTCATCAATCTCAAAAGTATCGAGGATAGGGCATTTTGCGCCGATATGCAGGCGCGGCTGGATTCACTGCTGAAAAACCGCCCCGCACTCAAGGACGAAATTTACAATCTGGTGATTGAGAAATTATAGGAGACTGCCCATGACCGGAAAAGAGCTCTTGCTACGCACTCTGCGCCACGAACAACTGGAGGCCATACCCTGGGTGCCTTTTGCAGGCATCCATGCCGGCAAATTGACTGGCTATACGGCCCGCGAGGTGCTGAGCGATGCCGACAAGTTGTTTGCGTCGCTGCTGGCCGTCAACCAGACCTATGCCCCCGACGGTCAGCCTATCGTGTTTGACCTTCAGGTAGAGGCCGAAATTTTGGGCTGCGATCTGCACTGGGCCGACAATGCGCCGCCGGCGGTGGTGTCATACCCGCTAGCCGAGCGTATGGAGCTGCCCACCCGTCTGCCACAACCGACCGATGGCCGCCTGCCGCTGATTTTGGATGTGATGCGACGGATAAAGCAGGCCGTCGGCGAACACACCGCCCTCTATGGGCTGATCTGCGGGCCGTTGACGCTGGCCTCACACCTGCGCGGCACCGAGATTTTTATGGACATGTTTTTCAACGAGGAATTTTTGCACAGCCTGCTGGCCTTTACTCGCGATGTGAACATACGCATGGCCGAGATGTACATCGAGGCGGGTATGGATGTGATTGCGGTGGTGGATCCACTGGTATCGCAAATCTCGCCGGCGCATTTTGAAGCCTTGCTGACCCGGCCTTTTGTCGAAATTTTCGATTTTATCCGGCAAAAGGGCGTGCTGTCATCATTCTTTGTCTGCGGCGACGCCACCAAAAACATCGAAGTGATGTGCCACACCGGCCCCGATTCGATCTCGGTGGACGAGAACATTGACCTGGCCACGGCCAAATTGATCACCGACCGCCATCAAATTGCCATCGGCGGCAACATTCCCCTGACCACGCGCATGCTGCTCGGCACGCAGCAAGACAATATGCAATACACCATAGACCTGCTGGATCGGGTGGATCATCACAACCTGGTCGTTTCGCCCGGCTGCGACATGCCTTATGATGTGCCGATAGAAAATGTGATCGGTGTGATGCAGGCCATCCGCGAGCCAGAAGTGACCCGCCGGGTGCTGGTTAACTATCAGGCTGCCGAACTGGACATCGAGGTTGAACTGCCCGACTATGCCCATCTTGACAAACCGCTGATCGAAGTCTTTACCCTCGACTCGGCCACCTGCCCGGCCTGCGGCTATATGCTCGGCGCGGCGCAGCGGGCCGCTCAAGAACTGGCCGGTCAGGTGGACATGGTGGAATACAAAATCACCGAACGGGAAAACATTGCCCGCCTGCGCAAGATGAACATTCGCAACCTGCCCAGCATCTTGATCAACGGACAGCTTGAATTTTCATCCATTATTCCCAGCAATCAAGAACTGCGCGAACGCATCGAAAAGTATAAGAAATAGCCAGGTGGCAAATGGCGAATCTGGGGGTATGGGCATGACCCTGTTACATCTGGTGGGGGGATTTTTGGGCAGCGGCAAGACCACGGCCATCGTTGCGGCGTGCCGATGTTTGATGGCGCAGGGGCAGCGGGTGGGGGTGATCACCAACGATCAGGGCAAATACCTGGTGGACACGGCCTTTGTGCGCCTGGCCGATGTGCCGGCGGTGGAGGTGAGCGGGGGGTGTTTTTGCTGCCACTATGACGACTTGCAAGATCACCTGGATCGGCTGATGGACGAACTGCGCCCGCACGCCATTTTTGCCGAGTCGGTTGGCTCGTGCGCCGACATGGTGGCGACGGTGATCAAGCCGCTGTTGTCGCTGAGACCAGACCGCCTGCCGCCGCGCAGTTTTTCGGTGTTTGCCGACGCCCGCATGCTGCACCGCCGGCTGCTCGGCCTGAGCATGCCTTTTAACGAGGATGTGGTTTATATTTTTGACCAGCAAATACACGAAGCCGGGGTGCTGGTGATCAACAAAATAGACCTGCTGCGGCCGGGCCAGGCCGATGAAATTGTCCACCTGGCCCGCGCTCGCTGGCCCGACAGGCCCATCTTGGGACAAAATTCGCTCGATCTGGACAGTGTGCGCTGCTGGCTGGACTGCATCGGCCGCCCCGATATGGCCGCCCCGCGCGCCTCGCTCCACCTCGACTATGAACGGTACGGTCAGGGCGAGGCGCGCCTGGCCTGGCTGGATGCACAGGTGATCTGGACACTGCCGCCTGGCGAGGGCCGCAGTGTGATCACGGCCATGATCGCCGGCATCATCGAGGCGCTCAAGCAGCAAAACCTGCCCATCGGCCATCTCAAATTCATCGTCCAGGATTCGCAGCATCAGGCCAAAATCAGCCTGACTCATCCCGATGATCGCTGGGCCGACCAGGTGCCGCCACTGAGCGACGCCGTTGTGTCGGTGTTGGTCAATGCCCGCGTTCAGGGGGAGGCTGCCCGACTGGAGCAAATCGTGCAAAATGCGCTGGAGGCAGCCGCCCGGCCCGGCGCTTCTTGGGCCGAAACGCATGTGGATTTTTTCCAACCCGGCTGGCCGCATCCCACGCATCGAATGGAGTGAGCCGAACACCTCAAACAGCGGTTCTACTCGGCAGATTCCCGCCAATTTTCCAATCGGATTGGATATTTCACCGACTCGATACGACGATAGTGGGACACATTGCCAGTTATCAGAGACAGATCGTAATGTAAGGTGGTGGCAGCAATCATTGGATGGCATGGCCAATAGACTGCCCGATGCGTTCGAGATCGGCATAAATTCGTCCGGCCAGTACGGCTACCGCAAGATCGAGCGGTAACAACTCGACAAATGACAACCCGGCCAGAAATTGCTTGATTCGTTCTTCTCGCCGCACTTTGTGCAAGCCTTTGACAATCTCTAGCACCATGATCGTCGAGATGGTATATCTTGACCAAATGGTTCTATAGGCAACAGCCCTGGCGACAACTGTACGATTGATTCCTTTGAGAATATCGGACAAAATATCGGTATCAAGCAGCGATTTGTTCATCGGACACCCTTATCAAGTCGCGCTCGCGCGCCATCATAGCAGATTCAACCACCTCATCAAGCAACTCGGGTTCTTGAGCAAACATACCGACAAGCGGCTCATTTATGACTTCAGAGGCAGCCACAAGTCTAATAATCTCTTGAACAAGTGCTTCCAATGTGAAATGGCGAGATTCGGCGGCTCGACGAGCAAGCTCTAGTGTATGTTGATCCAACTGCAACTCGATCATCACCATCCTCCTCTTTGTACCTGAACACATTTTATGGCAAATTGATCATAATACAAGAGATCAAAACCTGCAACCCCTATCTCTAGCATTACCTTTGAACAATCACAGAAAATCACATCATTGAAATGACAGCAAGCAAACTCATCCGCAGATGACGCAAATTTCGCAGATTAAGACAAATTTAAAATAATCTGTGTAATCTGCGCAATCTGTGGATGTGATCGTTTCATTTCAATTGTGCAGTTTTATGATATGTTCAAACCTGATGCTAGATAGAATGATTTATCGAGGAAACACTTATGCCTATCTTGTACAGTGTCTTTACCAAGCCCTGGCGCACCCTCTCGCTGCCCGAATTGGGCGCATGGGTGGCCGGGCTGGGATTTGATGGCATCGAACTGCCTGTGCGGCCCGGCTATCCGGTCGAGCCGCAAAACGTCTACACCCTGCCGCAGGCCGCCCAAACGCTGGCCGATTGGGGGGTGAAAATTTTCAGCGTGGCCGCCGCCGCCGACCCGCCCACCATCGCCGCCTGCGCCGAAACCGCCGCCGCCGTCGGCCACACACCCATCATCCGCTGCATGGCCCGCATCCCCGACGGCATGCCCTATCTGCAAGGCGAGGCGCAGATTCAGCGCGAGTACGAGGCCGCGCTGCCGCTGTTGGAGCAGTATGGTGTGCAAATGGGCGTGCAAAACCACTGCGGGCGATTTGTCAACCATGCGCTGGGCCTGCTGCGCCTGATCGAGCCATTCGATCCGCGCCACATTGCCGCGGTGTGGGATGCCGCCCACAATGCCTTGCAAGGCGAAGAACCCGATTATGCCCTGGACATTTTGGCCGGGCGGCTGTGCATGGTCAATTTGAAAAACGCTTTTTGGCAGCGCGTCAACGGCCCGGAAGCAGAAACGGCGCAATGGAAGGTGTATTGGACCGGCGGAAGGCATGGCCTGGCCTCGTGGCCGCGCGTGGCAGGCGAACTGAAAAAACGAGGTTACGGTGGGGTGGTTTGCCTGACTGCCGAGTATAGCGACACAGCAGCGGCCGGTCGGCTGATCGCGGAAGACCTGGAACTGGCCCAATCGCTGTTTGAGGCCCAAGAGAGCTAAAATAACCGCAATCATCGGCTTGCCTGCGGGATGCAAGCCTACGAGATGTCAGTGATATGCGGGCAAGATTTGCCCGCATCTGTGCGTGGTCAATGGAGGCCATGGCGCGGCCATGCCTCCAAATTAACAAAGATAAAAATTGGAGGGGGACAAAAGAACATGTTGGACGGCGATAAAGAGGCTGCTTGCCAAACAGAGACTATTCCTTGACACGATCCGTAGAAGGGAATGAACGATGTTTACGAGAAATCCGAGATTGAAGACAATTATGATCGTTTTTACAACCGCTCTGCTAGCTGCTACCGTGAGCGGCTGCTGCGATACCAAAGGCGGAATACACCTGCAGTGGGAAAAGATCGCGGACGGCGACGGCGCGGGCGGGGAGTTCACAACGCGCTATGCAGATCTGAGCTTTGCCTATGTAGGGGACGCCCCCCCGGCTGATCGTGATCACCGAACCCGCCGCCGTCCCCACGCTGCAAGGGCGCGTGTCGTCCTCGCACCTGGCCCTCATCTCTGGCGTTGACTTCTCCTCTTACTGGGTGGCCGTCATCCATCGAGGGAAGGAGATCATCGCAGACTATGAACCCATTGAGGTCAATACCGTCAGGATTCGAGATAACGTCGTCACCATCCAGGCTCGTCTCCACAGAGGAACTTATGAGCCTGTCGATTCTTTGATGACTGTCTCACCCTACTACGTTCTGAAAATCAGAAAGCCTGCGGGAGTGGAGGAGAAAGAGATCACCTTCGCTCTCGAAGGCGACGGCCAGGTCATCCCCCAGATATGCGCTATCGAAGGGGAACGCCTCCTGTGGGAGAAGATGGTATTCGATCGTGGTGGGTATGGCGGGGCGAGTTATGGCGGACGTTCTCCTCGATTGGTCGTTATTGCCCGGCAGACCAATGTTTCCTCTGTCCAGAATCAGCTACTTCCGGAGCACTTGAGTTTGATCGCGGATGTTGACTTATCCACATATTTCGTTGCCATCATCTACCAGGGTGAGAAGGAATCAACGGGCTATTCCGTGGAAGTGATCGACATAAGACAGGCGAGAGACAGGATCGTGCTCTGCGCTCAGTTACACGAGCCCATTCCCCACCAGGTGCGGGGCCAGATGGTGATCTCGCCCTATTACGTCGTAGAGATCGAGAGGCCTGAGGGGCCGGGTGGTGCATTCACCTTCGTCCTTCTGGACGGCGATGAAGAGATCGTCCGCCAGACAGAGACTATTCCGTGAGCTTACGGGAAGGAGACAAGCAATGTTTACAAAGCATTTGAGACTGAAGGCAATCGTAGCTGCCGTCCTGATGGCGGTTATGTTGACCTTTATCGCGATAGTGGCCTCGCCAGGATCGATGGCCCGGCCTTTTCCTGAATCTCCCCTGGCTGCGCCATCGTCCCCGCTTGCTCTGCCCACCGTCATTTCTCCTGCCCTGCCCAACACCGAGCGGGCCATGCAGTTCGTGGCGCAGCGCCAGGGTACGCCCCAGGAGTCATTAAGCCTAGTCGACACCTCTACCATCGAACTGCCTCTCACGGGCATGACGCTCTGGCGCGGCTTGGTGCTCAATACGCAGGACAAGACCCATCTCCTATACGAGGTGTTCATCCACGAGGGCACCAAGGAGATCCTGACCGGCAGAGACGTGAACTCTCCGCTTACTGGGAGGGCGAGGAGCGGGCCTTCCGCGAGAAGCACGGGCAGCGCATTCTGAAGCTGGCCGCTCGCCAGGCCGAAGTCTCGGTGGACGATCTCGAGATCGCCAATGGCTTCGTTCAGCGGCATCCACGCGATGGGTGGTGGGTGTGGCAGGGCAAGGTGATGGATACTGCGCGGGGAGAGATCCACCGGCTAGCGATCGACGCGCACGGGCGGGAGGTGGACATCCAGGACCTGGAGAAAGCGGCCGACGAGGCGCACTACGCCAGGTACGGCAGGCTGGACCCGCAACTGTTCTACTTTCTGCCTCTCCTGGAGCCGGGGGAGAAGGTCAAGGTGCTCCTGTGGGTGGACGTGGTAGACTATGCCGGGGTGGACGCGGAGCTGGCCCGACTCTATTCCGGCATCGGTGCCGAGCGCTTTACCGGCGGAATACTGGTGACCGGGCGGGGACAGCCGGTGGCCGTCGAGCCGGAGCTCTTCAACAGAATCCGGGCCGACTATGACGATCTGCTGGACCAGGCCCACCGCCGGGCAGCGGAGCCGGTGGCTGCTTTCCTGGAAGCCAGAGGATACGAGGCCGAGGTGGTGGACGTCTTCCCTGCGGTGGTGGTCGAGCTGCCGCCCGACGCCATCCGGGAACTGAGCCGGGCCGACTTGGACAACCTGTCCACCGTCTACTACGCAGAGAGCGAGGTCGCGCCTCAGATGGACAGCGTGCACGAGACGATTCGCGTCGAGCCGGTTTGGAACAACGGGTACATCGGGCAGGGCGTGCGCCTGGGCATGATGGACGGGGGAATTGTGGACCCCAATGCGACCCACCCGGCCTTCTGGGGGAAGACGTTGATCTACCGTCCCGCCGATTTTCCTGATCCCCACGCTGCCCAGGTTGCGGGCGTCCTGTTTGGCGATGATTATCGTGCTCCCTACTGGCGGGGCATCACTTATGGCAGCACCGAACTGGTTATTGTTGGCGGGGTGTTCAGTCATCCAGCAGTTGATTTTCTGGTCGACAACGATGCGTTCATAATCAATATCAGCCTGGCTACCACCGGTACTCAAAAGATGCAGTGGGAGGACAGAGTGCTTGACCATGTGGTGCGCTACAGGGACCCAACGATCGTGGTAGCGGCTGGCAATGATGGGAGCAATGTCACCAGCCCGGCCAAGGGATACAACGTGATCACTGTCGGCGCTTTCGACGATAACAATGATGGAAATTGGTCCAACGACACGATGTGGGACGATTCTTGTTACATCGATCCCTACATCGACATCGGTGATCCACAGCCCTACCAGACCCACCGCAAGCCGGACGTCGTCGCCGTAGGAGTTGACGTTGTAACGGTCAACGATGCCCTGGGCGATGCATACGCCGTGGTTACAGGTACGAGTATCGCCGCACCCCAGGTCACCGGGCTGGCTGCCCTGCTGGTGCAGCGCTACTGGTAGCTGCGCGTCAACCCAGAGACAGTGAAGGCCATCATCATGGCCGGGGCTATTCATGAAATTGATCGGGAACCCGAGGTGTTGAGTGATAAAGATGGGGCCGGCGGCATCGTCATTTCTGATACCATGGCTATCTTCGAGAGGAGCGGCTGGGCACATCACATCATCTACGATATCAACAATCCCGCCGACCCAACAAACCCGTTCGATAGCCCCGGCAGTTCCTACGATTTCAGGGGATCGGACACGGCCATCTGGGACGTGGGGAGCACGAACGCCTATGCCGGAGAGCGGGTACGGGCTGTGTTATGCTGGGATTCCAACCCGACCGGTGATCTGCACAGCGTAGGCTCAGATGCGCTCTCGACAGACTTGGACCTGCGAATTGTCGCCCCGAATGGAGCAGTAGTTGATTGGTCTACGAGTTTTCGCAACAGTTGCGAGATAGTGGATTTCATTGCACCCCAAACCGGCGAGTACAGGATGAGGGTGACGTTATACAGTACTTCAGGCGAAAGCCTGAACCTGGGGCTTGGTCTGGCCTGGCTGCGGATTCCGATGCAGCACGTCTATCTGCCAGCAGTGATGAAAAACTATTAGCACGGAAGAGTGTCTGCAATTCTCCGTCGCCGTCCAACATCGCGTGGAGCTGACCGGGCTATCGGGGCACGAATTCGAGGTTGGTTCCGCTATTGATGCTATCGTATACACTGAGGCACACTGCAAACCCACCCGGCAGCTCACGCCAACCGATAGACTTTGCATTGACCCAGGAACAGGCCATGCTGCAAAAGACCGCGCGAGATTTTGCGCAAAAAGAGATTTTGCCTGTGGTCGAAGAAATTGACCAGATCGAGTTTTCACAATGTGATCCATGGAGCAAATTCAAGCCGGTCTACCAACATGCGGCCCGGCTTGGTTTCACCACCATGCTCATCCCCGAAGAATACGGCGGCAGCGGAATGGGCTGTATCGAACTGGTTCTGCTGCTGGAAGAAATCGCGGCGGTCGATCTGGGAGTGGCCTCGGCCTATTTCAATCTCTCTAACACAGCACCGGCGATGATCCTGTCAGGCAGCAATGAGGCGCAACGCCAGAAATGGCTGCGAGAGATCACCTCATCGGAGGGTTATTTGATCGCCAGCGCCGGCAACGAACCCAATCAGGCCGGCTCTGACGCCCTATGTCCTTATCCCGATCCGCGCGTGGGCCTCAAAACGTTGGCCCGGCGAGAGGGCGATAGCTATGTGGTCAACGGCGTCAAAGCTGCCTTTATCACCAACGCCGGCATTGCCGACTTGTACTTTGTCACCGCCCGAACCGACCTGAACAAACCACCCTTTGAAAGCACCTCGTTCTTTTATGTTCCGGCCAACCTGCCGGGCATTTCGGTCGGCAAACGCACCGAGTTGATCGGCTGGAAAACGGCTCACAATGCCGAAGTGCGCTTTGACGATGTCAGAATTCCTCAAGAATGTCGGCTGGGCGAAGAGGGAATGGGCATGCCGGTGTTTTTGATGCGCGCGCTGCCGTATATCGGCATTGGCTTTGCAGCTTGCAGCGTGGGACTGGCGCGAGCCGCTTATGAATATGCTCTCGAATATGCCCAAAACCGTGTGAGTTGGTGTACTCCCATCATCAATCATCAGGCCGTAGCCGCCAAAATCGCCGATATGTATGTCAACCAGCATGCGGCACGGCTGATGGTGTGGGAGGCCGCCCACAGCGTAGACAGCGGCTCGCCTATGGCCAGCCTCAAGGTCTCGGCGGCCAAGACTTTTGCCACCGAGATCGCCATCCAAAACGCCGAAATGGCCGTCAAAATACTGGGGTCTTATGGTATCGCCCGCGAGTACAAGACAGCCAAAATGCTCAATGATGCATGGATCGGTTGATCATGCGACGGCACCAACGATGTGCTGCGTCTACACGTGGTCAACTTTTTGACCGGAAGAATCCCCTCTTTTCCGGGTTAGGAGCCCTGAGTGCATCCATCCGCAATGCAGCACTACGGGTTGCTTGTTTTAACGAACCTGTAGTGCTGCGGAATATTGAGCCTGTAGAGCGTTGTTTGAGATGCATGATAATGTCTTTCACTTGGCCAAATGGCTCAACGTGCTGTGACATGATCGAATCGTTTGATGGTGTACGGACCACTGAAAAATCGGCTGGCCTTGTCCGGGCGAAAGTACCGTATTATAGTTCCACGTCTGGCTTCAGCCAGAAATGTCTACAATCAGTGGCAGCGTTAGAATTGCATGTTTGGCGTTCTTTCTTACAAAATATTGTTTCCTCAGAAAGTTGATCCCAATTTTGCCCTGAGAATCGGCATAGCAGACAATTCTTGATAGAAAAACCACGTTTATGTGCTTCTATCACAAATTCACGGAATAAATCACCACGGTCAAAAAACGCCGACGCAGGCGAAGGATGAATTTTCACGTATAGAAGTTTGTTAGCTACTTTTCTTCGTTTTGTTTCGATTTCTCGAATAGTAGCATCGTCCATAAAGCACTTGCCACTACTGTAGATGAAGAAGTAGAAAAACTTTTGTAAAGCACAAGTGCATTCAGCATCTGTAACTGGCGCACTTTGTCGGTCAAAGTTAACGAAACTTGCATTTTCCTCAGATAATTCTCTTGTCCTTATCGTCTCTATATCACTTTCAGCCTCAATAGGTATCTCGATAATACGATTATCCGATTGTTGTTTTTCTTCAGACAGAAAGTGGGTAACAGCTATTTCTATATAGATTTTCTGGTTAGGGTCTTTGCTGCTGTAAATGAGTACATCGGGAATGAAAGTATCATCGCGCTTTTCTAATTTGACGGCATCGTAATATTGCGTTAAGTCGTGAGTTTTGCGCACAGTACCAAGATTACACCGATGACCAATAATGTGGTTAAATTTACCGCATACTTTTGGGTAAGAGAGTTCAATAAGGTATGCCTCATTATTTTCAAGGCAGTGTTGGTATATTTGACAAAATGTAAGCTTTGCTAGGCGATGAAGATAGGTTTCTTCATTGCATATTACCCGAACTTTATGGGCGAAGTGCTTTTCTCTTTTCTCCCCCTTTGTTTTGGCAATAAGTAGATTTCCACAACCCAGACAAATATACTGGTCAGATATCTCATCACGATCTGATGGTAGATCCAGAACATCAATGACATTTTGATTTCTGTCATGGGCGTAACGGTATTGTGGCATAGATTATCTTACTCGATTAGTTTCATTAGATTTGTTGGACAATAAGAAATCAGGCTCACAGATAAGCACAGATAAGCACAGATGAATATAGATATATGTTTTGGTCCGTAACTTTCGCCTTGAGCAAAGGGGCGCAAACCAAGGAATGCGCATCTACGCATAACCGTCTAGCGGTCGATGGCAGATCCATCTGGCCACGCGCAGATACAAACGCGGTTGCCCGCGCGGTCAGAGAGCGTCCAGTGCGATGGTGCATACGATTCGTCGACGATACGGCCGCCCGCAGCGACCGCAGCCTCGAGCCGCGCCTTGACGTGCTCACGCGCGACCGATACGTCAATATGCATCGCGTGGCGCAATGGCTTTGCCGGGTCGATCTCTTGCATCCAGACCGTCGATCCGTGTCCAAGTGGATCGACCGCATTGTCATCGGCCTGCGGAGTGTAGCCGAGTACGACGCGCCAAAAACCGACATCAATCTCATCGCGTTTCGCCGCGATGGCAACTTGAACTTCCTGGGCGGCAGCGAGGTCAGAGACCACACCGTGTTCCCGCGCAACTGCCGAAACAGCCCGCGCGAGCTCGACGTGCCGTGGCTCGAGGTTCCAAAGGTCGCGACTCAGCCGGACGGTCATCCGAGTGTCTGCGAGCGTGAGCAGCACGCCAGCATCTGCCATCCCTGGTATATCCGTAACTGCTTCGGCCAAGCGCGCCGCCTCGTGCAGCGATCCGATACAAAAGACGGCGGTCGCGCCACCGTGCAATACGACCCAGTCATCCACACCCTCGGCGGTGAGGAAACTAGACCAACCTTGCTCACTCATACTCATCCCCCAAATCAAAACGGCGACAAGCTACCGATCGATGTATGCTCCGATGTCATCGCTCGCTCATCGGCTACAACCCGCGTTAGCACGCCCGTCTCGGAGAAAAAGGCTGCATCGTCTTGGTTCAAATTGCTGCCGCGTGTACGAGCTCTTCAGCCACCTTGTCTCGTACCCACAGATTCACCAACGTCTCGACAGATACGCCTCTTTGCCAGGCAATTTCGCTGACTTTGTGTGCTAACGTGCTTTCCAGCGCACAATACCTCACTTCGGATTGGATGTCTATCTCAAATTCAACCGGTTCTGTAATGTCCCAATACTCGGTCACATCGTGGGTATCCCAAAACTCCCCCATATCTTGATACGACTGAGCTTGAGAAATCGAACTCTTATTTTCGCTCATACTTTTTCCTCTCTGCACGGGTCATATCCCTGGCGGATAGAATCAACGCCCGTCCATCCTGCTTGTGCACGAAAAAGACGATCAGATACCGTCCTTCGTCCGTTTGTCCACACGCCAAGTACACATTCTCTCCTGGCTGGTGTCCCTTTTCTGCAAATCGAAACTGAGGGCGATTGTCGAAGACTTGACGCACTTCTACCGTCACCACGTTATGTTTACGGTGCAACTTTTCGACAATGTCATCTAGCCAAACAAGTCCGGTGATCTTCAAGCGCATCCCCTCTCTGTCAGCGTGTTTTGCTGTTGAATGCCTCATATCAGCACGCAGCGGTGTGTTAACGGCAAACACAAGCCGCCGCAGCGGCTGCGGGCTAGAGCTTTTGCCTCAATACCACCTTCAAGCACGTGTGACCACCAACGCAATCGATCTCAAACCGGCGTCTCCGCCCAGGCGATCAACCTTCGTTCTTCGGTAGCGTCCGCTCCACCAAGTGGTAAATAAAAGCCTCTTCCGTCAACATCCCACATAGGAGGTGCTGCACCTTCCGCCCTTGCTGCGGATCGACCGCCAACATCTCCCGCATCCACGTCGACCAATCCAATTGGGCCGGTGGTCAGTCTGGCAGCTCGCGCACGTGGCTATTTGTCGTCGTGACATTGCGATGCAGATTCAGGCGGCGGTGCATCCAATATGCCGTTTGATGGCACGTCGGGTTTTCCAGCTTGGGGGGTCTGCTGCTGTTCCGACAGCCATCGCCTAATTTTGTCCCAATCTTTAGGCGTTGCCATCTTGGCGACCTGATCAAGCAGCCAAAACAAGACAACCTCTTGAGTACTTGTTTCAGTGCTGCTCAAAGTAAGTACAGATGGGGTTGCTGCTGTCGGTTGAATTGGCGATGAATATGCTTCTCCCCATTCTGATTCTGGGACGCCATACTCTTGCTCAATCCACTTGGGGTCCAAACGATTTTGGCCTTGAGCAAAGCTATAGCCCAAATGAGGGTTATTGACAAAGCCGCGTAACATAGCCAACGCAAAGCTAAGGCGGCCCGCGTCAAGTTGGTCGAGAATCTGGTGGGCTTCGCCCAGGTGTGGATCGGCGGCAACGCGCTCTTCGCGCGAAGGAGGCAGGATTCCGGCCAGGCGAAAAATTTTTTCTGGCGACATATTGAGGGCGTGTGCTACAGAAAGGCAAAAATCCGCACCGGGGTTCGCTTGACCGTTGACGATATTGCTGATTTGGCTGTGCGAAATCCCGGCGCGTTTGGCCAGCTCTCGCATTGACCAGCCGCGTTCGGCCATTTCAGAGGTTAAAAGTTCCGCTAATTTTGTCATAGTGGCTCACTATCGTATAAAAATGGTTCTTTTAGCTACCATTTTCGGTTTACATACTTGACACAGCCCGGATTTTGGTGTACAATGGTTCTTATTAAGACCATTTACGGTTACTGAATTTTACAGGAGGTTGTATGAGCACAAAAACCTTATGGATCAACACGCCAATTCGTGGCGATATGATCAACGAATTCGAAATGATCAAACGACATTTGGGAATCGCATCAAGCGCCGACGTTGTGCGTTTTCTCGTCCGCGAACAGGCGCGCAGGCTTGCCGGACAGCAGATGCTGCCTTTAGGTCATGTTTCTGACTTGAAAACTGGCTCTGATCAACAGCACAGTGGATGACCAGGTGTATGCCCAGTTGTTAATAGACGTTGTTGTGTTTGACCCCTACTGTATGCACATTGGCGCATAGCGATTTTGCCAATATGCATACAGGAACGGTCAACCGTTCTGGCCGGGCCTGCCTCGTTAATGGGTGGCGGGTCGGGCCTTTTTTCAATTTAGTCTGGCGATCGATTTCTGTCGACCGCTGTTAGTAAACAACTCGAGATGGCAGAATTGATTACATCTTTGGATATCTTTAAAAATGTATCTGCACCAACTACCCGCATGCTCACACATCTGCACCGGGGTGGGCAGTGGGCCTACCTGT
Source organism: uncultured Anaerolineae bacterium (assembly GCA_964449465.1). Classification (GTDB taxonomy): domain Bacteria; phylum Chloroflexota; class Anaerolineae; order JAFGEY01; family JAFGEY01; genus CAYRXM01. Next base: position 9,792 of record CAYVBK010000056.1, on the reverse strand, counting down.
GGAGCAACCCCGACAAACGGACGACCTGGTTTCCGGCCGGCAGCAGCCTGCCATCATTTGACGCAGATAAGCATAATATCTATTTCAGTGTACATCCCGCATCCTGCATCCCAGAATACAACACACAGGGCAAAAAGTCAAGTCCAGAGCGAGTTCGCGCCCAGGTTCCGATCATTGCGGCAATCAACTGCCTGTTTTCCGAGTTCGACGCCAAGGACTTTCACGACAAATCGGCCGCGTTCGCTCACGTATCTGCGCTCGATCCACGCCCGTCGGTCGTCATCGACAGCGGCGGCGGCTTTCACGCCTACTGGTTCCTGAACATTCCCTACCGGCTCGACACAGACGCGGCGCGAGAACGGGCTATTCACCTGCAATATGTCTGGACCCAGTACACCGGCGGCGATCCGGGCGCCAGAGACCTGGCCCGCGTGCTGCGCCTGCCCGGCACGTGGAACCACAAATACACGCCTGCGCGTCAAGTCGATTTTGTCACTTGCGACTTTGAGCGGCTGTATCCACTCGACGACCTGGCACGGTTGATTGATGCTCTGCCAGATTCGCACCCGGCCCAACCTGCCCGCCCACGAACGTACACACAGACCGACGACACGGCGCGCGTGCAAGCGTGGTTGGATCGGCTGGCACCCTGGCGCTGCGATACCTACCGGGCGTGGCTGGAAGTGGGGCTTGCCCTGTCTGAGTTGGGCGCGGACGGCCTGGCGCTGTGGGACAATTGGTCGCAAGCCAGTGACAAGTATCGACCCGGCGAATGCGGGCGTAAATGGGACACGTTTGCGCCGGGACAGGGCTTGACCCTGGCCAGCCTACGCTTTTGGGCCGATCAGGACGATCCCGCCAGTGTGCAGCCAACGGTGCTGCCGGCGTCCCTTTTGCCTGACGAGCCGCCGCCCGACCTGGATGCAGAGCAAGCGGCACAATGCGAGCGCTTTCACTGCACCGATCTGGGCAACGCGCAGCGTCTGGTCAGGCTGCACGGACAGGACCTTCATTATTGTTACGCCTGGGGCAAATGGCTGATCTGGGATGGCATCCGCTGGGTGGTCGACGAGACTGGCGAGATCTATCGCCGCGCCAAACACACGACGCGGATGATCAATGTCGAGGCCGCTGACTGCCTCGACGATGATCAGCGACGCACGCTGCAAAAATGGGCCTATCAGAGCGAGAGTCGCGTCCGCATCGACGCGATGGTCAGGTTGGCTCAATCCGAGCCGGGCATACCCGTCCAACCCGACGATCTGGATACAAACCCGTGGCTGCTCAATGTTAAAAATGGCGTGATCGATCTGCGCATCGGCGAGCTGCTCCCCCATCGCCGCGAGGATTTGATCACCAAGCTGGCTTCAGTCGCCTACACGCCCGGTACAGCCTGCCCCACTTTTGATGCGTTTTTGCAGCGTATTATGGGCGGTAGCCGGGAGTTGATCGAGTTCATCCGGCGCGCGGTGGGCTATTCACTCACCGGCGATACCGGCGAACGGGTGATGTTTATTTTGCACGGCACCGGCGCGAATGGCAAGAGCACGTTGTTGGAAACGCTTCGCGCCCTGCTGGGCGACTATGCGCTGCGCACGCCGACCAGGACCTTGATGACCCAACGCTCCGATCAGATTCCCAACGACGTGGCCCGGCTCAGAGGCGCGCGTTTTGTCTCGGCCAGCGAGAGCGAAGAGAGCCAAAGCCTGGCCGAGAGTTTGATCAAAGATGTGACCGGCGGAGATACAATCAGCGCGCGCTTTATGCGCGCCGAGTGGTTCGAGTTTCAACCGACATGTAAAATCTGGCTGGCCACCAACCACAGACCAGTCATTCGCGGCACCGACCAGGCGATCTGGGACCGGATCAGGTTGATCCCCTTTGCTGTGCGCATTCCCGACGAGGAACGGGATAAAACCCTGGGCGCCAGGCTGGTCGCCGAGCGATCCGGCATTCTCAACTGGGCGCTGGCCGGCTGCCTGGCCTGGCAGCGACAGGGCCTGGGCGTTCCGGTTGAGGTCAGGGTTGCCACCAGCAGCTACCAGGCTGAGATGGATCAAATTGCCCAATTTTTGGACGATGCGCCGTTGGTGCAGCACGCCAATGCCCGGATTGTTTTTGCCGACCTGTACACGATGTACAGGAGTTGGGCCGAGCGCGCCGGGGAGTATGTGTTGTCAAAACGGGCATTCAGCAAACGGCTGACTGAACGGGGGTTTGCCAAGGATCGCGGGGCTCAAAATGTTATGTACCTGCATGGTATCGGCCTCTGCGCTCAAGAGGAATTTGCTCGAGTTACCCAGGTTACCCAAGTTACCTGATTTTCAGATAACCTATATAGGCGCTGGGAAAACTTTTTTTCATCCGAAAAACTCGGTAACTTGGGTAACTTGGATAACTATTTTAATTGGAGGTTAATGATTTATGTCAGTCGTTCAAATCGCTATTGCCAGCATCGACATCGGCCAACGCAAACGTCTGGCCGATCGAAACAAGGTCTCTGCCCTGGCCGACAGTATTCAGCGAGTCGGTCTGCTCAACCCGATCACGGTTCGTTTAAGGCAAAATGACGGTCAGGATACGTATCTTTTCTCGCTTATCGCTGGCCTGCACCGCCTGGAAGCGTTCACGCTCTTGGGCCGCGCCGACATCCCGGCCACGGTCCTTACTCTGGATGATCCGCAAGCGCGGCTGGCCGAAATCGATGAAAATCTCGTTCGCAGCAACCTGACTATTTTGCAGGAGGGTCTGTGGATGGTTGAACGCAAAAAGATATACGAGGTACTGTATCCCGAAACCAGACAGGGCGCGCAGGGTGGTGGGCGCGGCGGAAAGGGCACGCGACAAAGAACTGAAAACGACACCTTGACGTTTTCAGTTGACGCAGCCAAACAAACAGGCGCAGAACGCCGCAGCGTCGAGCGCCGCATACAGATCGGCGAGCAATTGTTTGATATGGCCGATCAACTGATTGGCGCACCCATCGAAGACAACCAGACGGAACTGCTCAAACTGGTGCGGGTGGCGCAAAGCGACCCTGACCAGGCCCGGGCTGTCGCCGCCAAGATCAAGGCTCGAGAAGTTGATCAGGTTCAGGACGCCTTGAACCTGATCGAGCAAGACCGGCAGCGTCAGGTCATCACGCAGTTGGCCGAGACGATGCCCGACATGTCCGACAGGTACCGCCTGACCTGCGCCGACTTGAGGTCGCCTGATTGGACAACCTGGGACATTGCGCCAGACAGCGTCGACGCGGTCATTACTGACCCTCCGTATGAACGGGAATATCTACCATTATATTCTGTTTTAGCTCAACGGGCGGCCGTCTGGCTCAAACCGGGTGGATCACTGGTCGCAATGGGTGGCCAATCTTATCTGTTCGAGATCGGGCCATTGATGATGCCGTATCTCGATTACCAGTGGACGCTGTCTTACCAAACGCCGGGTGGCCAATCGCCGCAGATTTGGCCCAGCCGGGTCAATACATTCTGGAAACCGGTGTTCTGGTTCGTCAAAGGCCAGTATGACGGCCCCTGGCTGGGCGACGTAGTCAAGAGCGATGTCAATGACAATGACAAGCGCTTCCATCACTGGGGCCAGTCGGAAAGCGGGATGGCTGCCCTGGTGGAGCGATTTACAAAACCTGGCGACCTGGTGCTCGATCCGTTTTGTGGCGGCGGCACGACCGGCGCTGTGGCATTGGCTTTGAACCGCCGTTTTGCAGGTATCGACATCGACGCGCAGTGCATCGAAACGACGGCTTACAGACTTGGGCGTGTCGAATCTGTCGACCAATCTTAGCGTTCGTCATCGGTATTCCTATCCCAAATGAATCGGAATTGAACAGGGCTTGGCCGGAATGAAATCCTTGCTCGAAAAGCAACGATCTTGGAAGGTAGTCCCTATCCCGAAAATTGCTGCCCAGAAAGCAAGAATTTCACGGGACAGGCAATATTATCATCAATCATATCAAAAGGAGAGTATGCAATGAACGAAAGACGAGTTTCTGATCTTGTTATCGTGGGTGTCGACATCGGCTACGGGTTCACCAAAGCGACCGATGGTGAACAGACCGTGATGTTTCCGTCTGTCGGCGGCGATGCGGTGCAGGCCGACTTTGACAACGAGTTGATCAAGGCTGGGCGGGGTCAAATGTTGACCATCGATCACAAGCGGTGGTTTTATGGCTGGCACGCCCAACGGCACAGCCGCAACCCGTTGGCCCTCTTTGCCCGCCAGCGCACCGAGCAAGCTGATCTGATGCGGCTGCTGTTTCGCGCGGCGGTCGCCGAGTTGGGCATCGCCAACGCGACAGGCTCAAATCCCATTGCCATATGCACCGGCCTGCCCGTTGATTGGTTTGACGACAGGCCGGCGCTTGAGCGTCTATTGCTGGGCGAGCATGTATTTACGGTCGGCTCGGGGCCGTCGGCGCAGCAAAAGAGTGTGGATGTGCGCCAGGTGTTTGTGGTGCCGCAGCCCTTTGGCTCGTTTTTTGACCAGGTGCTCGACGCCGAAGGCGTGTTGATCAACGCCGAGTTTGCACGGAGCAAGGTGGGTGTGCTGGATATCGGCACCTACACCACCGACTATGCGCTGAGCGACGGGCTAGAGTACGTGGCCAAGTCGAGCGGCAGCAAAACCGTAGCGATGAGCGCCGTCTGGCGCGCCGTTCGAGACGGCATCAAGGCGCAGTGGGGCATCGAATATGACCTGCACCAGATCGATCACCTGATGCGCAACGGGCGCACGGTCACGGTTCACGGCGTGCCGTACAGCATCGATGCGCTGATCGAGCCGGCCGTCGAGAACCTGGCCGGGCAGGTGTTGGCCGGCGCGCGCGAACGGTGGGGCGCGGCGCGCGACTTTGCGCGCATCCTGCTGACCGGCGGCGGGGCCGAGTACGTCAAGGCTCAGGTGCAGGCGGTCTACCCGCACGCGCAGATATTGAGTGCGCCACACCTGGGCAACCTGCGCGGATTTTTCAAGTACGCGCGGCGCAAGGTGGCCGCGTCTAGTTTTCACCGCGCGTGATGACGGTGTGAGGATGTGAGGATAAGGTGAGTACAGCGATGCGTTTTCAAATGCGGCTGCACCAAGACTACGACGCCGACGTGGTCGCCTGGCTCAACGCCCAGGCGGACAAAACCGAGGCCGTCAAGGGCTTGATTCGGGCCGTGATCAATGCCGGTCCCAACGGCGCGCCGCCGGCGGCGCTCGACCTGGTGACGATACGGATGGTGATCGAGACGGTGTTCGACGAAAAACTGAGCGGCATCGTCCTGGCCGGTAGATTGCCCCAAGGCGGTTTGCCGGGTCAGGGCGATCCGAAGCTCGAACGCAAGCTCGACGATCTGTTCTGATCGTCATTCAGTTGAACGACATCGCGACAGGCTCGAAAAACATCAACGAACAAATTCACGACAGCCATTGACCGAAAGGGACGACAGCGCTATGGAGCGAGAACCCGAACACATGATCACCATCCGCCGCGTTTTGGGATGGGGCTGGGCGGCCAGCTTGGCCGCCGGCGCGTTGACCGCCATCATCAGTCAACGCGCCGGCGCCGGCGCGCTGGTGGCCGGGATCGGCGCGAGCCTGCCCCTGTTCTACGGCCTGGGCTGCGCGGTGCTCGACGATCTGGCCGCGCGCCGCTGGTTTGGCTACACACGCAAGCTGGCCCGGCAGCGCGACGCGCTGACCACGCAGCACATCGCCACACAGAATCAGCTCCACTCTGTGCGCCACATCGCCCCGGATGCCAATGGGCGGCTGGGCGTGACCTTTGACGGCGGTGCTTACAAGAATATGGATACCGGCGAAGCCTTTACCCAGCTGGCGACGCTTTACCTCGACCCGATGCGCGCGCAGCTTGACGCGATCCAGCGCACTTTGATCGCTATGCGCGGGATCACTGTCGGCAGCGCCAGGCAGGCCGAGCCGCTGCTAGAGCCGGCGCGGTCAAACTCGGCGAGTTTGCTCGAGCTTCAGACCTCGACGCTCGACGGTTTGCTGAACAAGTACGGCCTGCATCCGCGGCTGCACCAGGTTTTGATCGGCGAGTATATCGACGAAAAGGCCGGCGTGGTTCAGCCGTTGACGCTCGACATCCCCAAGTCGGTCCACATTTTGTGTACCGGCGCCAGCGGCCTGGGCAAGAGCACGTTGCTGGAAGCGATTGCGCTGCAGCTGGCCGGGCTGGAAGAGGTGCAACTGGCCGCAGTCGACTATGGGTCGGGCACCTTTGACCGGCTAGAGCCGGCGCTGCGCTGGCAGATCGCCGACACGCCCGGCCTGGCCGTGGCCCTCTTTGGCGAGTTGATCGCGCTGGTCAACGAGCGCAAGGCGCGTTACAAAGACGCCGGCCGCGTGCGCTCGCTCGATCAATACAACCTGCTGACCGGCGGTCGGCTGCCTTTTGTGGCCTGTTTCGTCGACGAGACGAGCGCGCTGCTCGACCATCCGGGCACCAAAGCCCGGTTGATCGAGTTGGCCCGGATGGGGCGCAAGTACGGGGTGGGCCTCATTCTGGGCGGCACCGATTTCAAGGCGACTACTCTGCCCACCGAAGCGCGCTCGAACTGCCAGGCGCGGATCGCCTTTTGGTTGGAGCCGGGGCTGTCTCGCTCGCTGCTCAACAGCGACGCGGCCAGCGCGTTGGGCAAGGTCGGCGACATGGTGGTGCAGCGGCCCGGCGTGGCCGGCACGGTCAAGGGACACGCGCCCAACGTCACCGACCAGGAATATGCGCGATTCGGATTGGCGCAGGAAGACCGCCCGCGCGGGCAGCCGGCCAGGCTCGAAGCGGATGAACACGAGTCCGACCAGCGCGGCGAACGGCGCGCCGGGCACGAGATCGTCGACCAGGTGCTGGCCCTGCACGCGCAAGGGGTCAGCCTGCGGGCGATCCAGAGAAAAGTTTTTGGCTATGTGGGCGGCGCGGCCTACGAACAGGTCAGGGCGATTGTGGATACTATGACCGGCGGCGGTGATACCGCGCCCGGCGATCAGGATCGAGCGTGAGCGGATAATAGTACCGATCATTCGGGATAGAAAAAAAGGAGGTGGTCCAAAAGTGTTGCGCAAGCACGACCGTCTCGATGCGGTCCAGCCGGCCTGCCGGTCATCGAGTGGTGAGCCGTGCCGGTGATGCGGCCCGAACGCTGGCGATCAAAAAGCGTCCAGGCGGCTAACCGCCTGGACGCTCGATCGAGGAGAATGTCAGGATGTCTGTCACTCGCGCGTTCCAGAGGCGTCTGCCCTCTGGACATAATTGTACGTCACCTGGATGCGTCCGTGGCCCAGGTCGTTGGTCAGGCTGCGCCGGGCATCCTGATCGTCCAGGCCCTCGGCGCGCAGCTGGGCGTAGCGCCCGGCGGCAAAGGTCTTGCGAAAGCCGTGCGTACCCTGATCCTGGATGTCCAACCGGCGGCACGCCTCATCGACGGCCCGCTCGACGCGCCGGCCCAGGTCGCCGCGGCCCTGGAACACGTGCCCGTCGCGGTGGCGTTCGGCGCGCGCTACGAGTTCCTGCAGGTATGCCTGGTATTCGGCGTCGACCTGCACCTGGCGCGGGCGGCCGCCCTTGGTGCCGCGTTCGAGGTGGATCAGGCCGTGTTCGGGGTCGATGTCCTGGCCGCGCAGGCGCACGGCTTCCTCGCGGCGCAGGCCGGCGATCTGTTGCAGCCTGACCACGTGGGCGACTTGCGGGTCGCGGGCGTGAACTTGCAAATCGGCCACGATCTGCGCCACCTGGTCGCCGGTGTAGACGCGCTCCGGACGCCGGTCGCTGTGCCAACCCGCGCCGAGGGGCCACGGTTCGCCGTGCAGCGCGTGGCTCAGCTTGAGGATCGCCGAGCGCACCCGGCCGATGTAGCCGCCGCTGCGTTCCCGGTTGCCCAACAGGTCGAGGTAGGCATGGGCCATTTCGGGTGTGATCGCGCGGATGTCGCGCGCGTCATAGGTGTCGCGACACCAGCGGGCAAACCGGGCGGCGTCCTCGACATAGGTGCGCATTGTGCCGATGCTGTAAATGTGCCCGTCGGCCTGGTCGCGCTGCTTGGCGGCGTGGCGCGAGCGGCCGGGCGTAAAGGTCTGGTTCAGGGCCTTTGTCACTTGATATGCTGGCGAGCCCAACTTGCTCATAGGACGTGTCCCTTTCTTCTACATGGCCTGTAGACAGGGCAGAAAACGTGTTTCGCGCCGTTTCCGCCCCGCACAGGTGGCTATTTTTTACCGGCCCGCAGGCCGGTTGGTCGTCGTTTTGTCCCCGTTCAAGCGGCTCCTCGCCGCGCACCGCGCTGCCAGCCGGGCGGCTGCGTCGCGATGATCCCTGAACTGTGGCGCAGAGCGCGCTTTCGTTGAGGGAGCTGCCGTTGGGTGGGGGCGCACCGCATGCTGATGACGGCGGGCATCAGCGGGTGAAAAAATGCGGGATGGTCTGAATACGTCGAAATCTGCTGGCGAATAGGCTCTGGCTAACGGAAATACATCTGAATAGGTTCTGGCTAACACGACTAACTTGCAGATCGTTCGAGAGGCCAATCCCGCTGCGCGCCGGTTCAGAGCACCGGCAGGCTCATCAGTAAGCCCAGTATACCATACAAGCCGTGGCGATCAATACGGCATTTTTGGGCGTGTTTGGGCGTGAAAGGATCGTGAAAAAGTCTTGATGGATCTTGCCCTGTCGGTTATAATAGAGGTGAGCGGCAAGTGGGTTTAAAATTCAATATCTTGTTTCCATCACGAGGCACACAAACAAAACAACATCATTCTTTGACAGTGTTTGTGTGTTAGAAATCGACAAATCGACAGGGTCGCCGTGTCTCGGATGGAGGGTGTATGATGCATCCTCTCCGGCAGCGGTCGAGCCTGTTTTTGTTTGCCTGGGTCAAACGGCTCTGGATGTGGATGCGCCCCACCAGAGCCGTTTTTTATTTTCCAGGCCGGGCGGTGTCTCCGGCCCCAGTTGGTGAGTTCAAAGAGGAGGAATACGATGTCGCAAAACGAGATTACTGAGGAATGGGTCAAATCGCAGGGTGTCCGGTCGCTCAACAGCCGGCTGTACCTTGATCCGCTGGCGCGGTTTTTGCTGGCGCGTCTCAGACAAGATGACGAGCGCAGCGGGTCGGACGTGATGCGCCGGTTGATCCGCGCCGAGGCGATCCGGCGAGGTATCTATACGCCACAACCGCCAGAGATGCCGCTGCCGGATGATTGACCACCCGTCGCAGCCGCACCTGGCGGCCTGTTTTGTCAGAAGCAAGAGGCAATGGTATAATGTTTGTAATTAAAACAAACGCCTCGCGACCATTGCCGGGTCCGAGGCTCGACCGGGACGGACACGGACCGCCCACGATGCCTACAGTATAACACCAGGCCCGTCCGCCGTCAACCCGGCGCGACGGGCTTTTCGCGTTTGATTGGCATAGTAGCACGGACCTTGTGCTGCGTTTAGTCAAGCCTACGCCTCCCATTAGTGCGGCGTGTCCGCAAGCAAAGCTTATACAAATGACACCTATGGAGAGCGATCAACTTCTGGAATATGTCTTCGGTCAAGGGATATTATCTTCTCCCGCCTTTTCGCATTGGATTGGATCATCTAGACGGTTTGGGTCATTTGTGGAGGAATACAAGGATAAAGTCCGCAAGAAGGTAACGAAAGCGCAAAAGGGCAAAGGCAATAATGAAGAAGCGATGAAAGACGTTTTGTATGAACTTCAAGTGGCTTATCTGATGCTAAGATGTGATCAATTCACAAAAGTGGAATATGAGAAGTACGGGACAGGAAAA
>CAYVBK010000055.1:12033-36303 GCA_964449465.1 uncultured Anaerolineae bacterium | reverse complement strand
CAAAGGCTTCTTCGGTGTGGACGCGCATGCCGGCGTCCAACAGGGCATCTAGCAGGTACCCTTCGACCCATGCGCTATCGTCGGCGGCGCAAGAGACAAACAGGTCAAAGGATGGTTCTTGGGCTTGACTCATTTGATGACCTCCTTGCCGTTGGTTGACAATCATCAGTTTGATTGTATCACAAGTTGGCCTGGTGGACAATGATTTGGGTGTGTTGCATTTCAGTCAAATAGATGAGGACCTGGCACGCTCTCGTGCCAGGCGAGGTTTTGGTGTTTGGTTGGGGCTATGGTACAATAGCAACCGTCACTTGCCTGAACCTGAGGCAGATACTCCAGACACTGGCAGGCTGTCGGAGACCCCTGAGCGGTGGCGAGTCCCCAACCTGGCAATTTTAGCGCACAGAGTGGGGTATGCCCGAACAAGTTCGGGATTCCGACTTTAAGTGGGGCAACGAATAGTCTCTCCAGTAGACTGCTAGAAAGAGACCATATAATGACCATATTTGATCGCGTCAGCGTGATCGTGGGCGTGATTTTGATCGGGATCGTGTTGTCGTTGATTCTCGAGGTTCCTTCACGCAGTTTTGCGCTAGAAGCGTTGGGTACGCCGCTGACTTTTACCCTCGATCATACCTGGCTGGTATCTACATTGGTGTTGGGGCTGGCCTGCGCCGGCAGCGAAGCCGTGCTGCGCACCCATCCCCTGGTGCGGCGGCGCACTGTGCGTTATACTTTTTATGGCTGGGTGCTGCCCGGCCTGACCACACTGGCCCTGGCCTTGTTTCTGCCCCGGTCGTCCAACCTGCTGTATGGGCTGATCGGCCTGGTCGCCGGCGGCGGTGTGCTGGCCTGGCTGATCCTGGTCAATTACCGCCTGCTCGACCCGACTCGCACCGCACAGGATGGCCCGGCGCAGGTTGGTCTGCACCTGGTGGCCTATTTTTTAGCCCTGTTCTTTTTTGTCATGATCTATCGCACCAGGTTGCGCAGCCTGATCACAGCCACGCAGGTCACTTTGGTCGCTTCACTGTTGGCGCTGAGCATCCTGCGCCATGAAAATCAGCCCATGCCCGCCACTCTGCTCTATGCCGGGTTGGTGGGGCTGGTGATGGGCGAAACAACCTGGGCGCTCAACTATTGGAATGCTCAGGCGTTGACGGTGGGCGTCTTGCTGATGCTGTTCTTTTATGTGCTGGTGGGGTTGATCCAACAGCACATGCGCCGAACTCTCGACCGCCGCACCGTGATCGAGTTTTTGAGCGTGGCTCTGGTGGGCATCGTTATCATTATCGCGTTGGGCCGATAGGTTGGGAGTGCTGCATCGCCGAGGCCGGTTCAGGGGTTGCGTTCTAGCTTTTTGAACCCTTCGCCCAGCACCTCTTGGGCCTGGCCGATGATCACAAAGGCCGCCGGGTCCAGGCTGTGGATCAACTGCTTGAGCTGGCTGACCTCAGATTGTGCCACCACCGACAACAAGACCGGCCGTTCGGTTTCGGTATACCCGCCGCTGCCATACAGCAAGGTCACGCCGCGCTCCAACTGGGTGATGATGGCCTGTCGGATTGCATCAAAATGCGCCGAGATGATCAGCACCGTTTTGGAATAGCTCAAGCCATCCTGAACCATATCTATGGCGCGGCTGGACACAAACGACATCACCAGGGCGTACAAGGCCTGCTCCCAGCCCAAGATCAGCCCGGCCGCGCCCAAAATGATCATATTAAAGACCAACAAGAGCGCGCCGAACGAGGCCCCGGTGTGGCGGTTCAACAACTGGGCCAGAATGTCGGTGCCGCCGGTGGTGCCACGTGCGCGAAACACCAGGCCCATCCCCAGCCCATCCAGCAGGCCGCCATAGAGGGTGTACAACAGCGGGTCGGCGGTAATGCGCGGCACATGAGGCGCCAGCAGGTCAATCGCCAGCGACATGATCACCGTGGCAAACAGGGTGCGGATGGCAAAACGCATTCCTCCGCCCCACCTGATGCCGGCCAGGAATAGGGGAATGTTGAACAGCAGCGTCACCAGGCCAACCGGCGTACCGAGCGTGTAATACATGATGGTGGCCACGCCGGTGATGCCACCCGGCGCCACCCGGTTGGGCACCGCAAACAAGTCGGCGGCCAGGGCAATCAGAACCGCGCCGACGGTCAACAGGGCATAGTCGCGCACGACAGACCAGATCTTGGAACTTGGGCGAATCATCGTTTTCCTCCGAAAATAAGGGTCCACTGAAAAACCACCAAGAACACCGAGTACACGAAGAAAGTCAAGGAGTGTGCTGAAAAACCCTCTCACCACCAAGACACAAAGCATTTCTAAAAACGCTCAAGTATTGCAAACCTTGGTGTTCTCGGTGTCCTTTAGTAAAAATAGACTTTTTTAGCGGCCTCCAACTTTTGGTTCGTTCATGTTTGATGGACATATAAAAATCTTTTAGATTAAAAACGCTGTTTTATGAACTGTCGTCTGAAAAAGGACTGATGCCCATTTCACTGTAGAGGGCAACCTCGCCCCCTACGCCCCCCAAAAGCCGCCCACATTCTGTCGGCAGGGGCTGAAAACCAGGCAAGTCGTTCTTATGTCTGGCTATTGCTCTTGCCTGGTTTGCGACGACAGAAAACACCCCGGTTTTCGGGGGCAAAGCACCCCCGACGGGGTATGTCAAGGGGCTGGCCCCTTGACATAAAAAGCTATAGTCAAATATGAGTCCACTGAAAAAACCACCAAGAACACGAAGTACACGAAGAAAGTCAAGACTTGAATTAATTATTTCAATGTTGTATTTGAACAATTTCAAGCTCAACCTGAATTTTCTTTGTGACCTTTGTGTTCTTTGTGGTTAAATCCACCTTTTTTCAGGAGAGTCAAATATGATCGGGCAATTTCAAGAACTCTGAAAAAAATGAGCGAACCGCAAGTACAAGGCTTGTATTAGCTATTTTAAGGTCTTGTGTGAACAATTTCAAGCACAAACTGAATTTTCATAGTATCCTTTGTGGTTAAAGATATCTTTTTTCAGGCAAGTTAGAAATATCTCGCCCCGATTGTACTCGAATTAACCATGTCGGACAACCCGAGATTTGTGGTATAATAAAGCTGTGGAGGATGGTATGCTGCGCAACGAAACGACAAATCAAGTGCTGGCCGCACACATCATCTGGTGTGATACGTTTTGGTCCAGGCTCAAAGGGCTGATGTTTCGGCGCACTCTGCCCTCAGACCATGTGCTGATTTTTGTGTACCGTCGCCCCAGCATTGCCGATACCACCATCCACATGCTATTTGTCTTTTTCCCCATTGCTGTGCTGTGGCTGGATGAACATAAACGGGTGGTAGACCTGGCGCTGGCGCGGCCATTCTGCCCTTATTACGCACCGCATCGTGCTGCTCAGTATTTTGTCGAAGGATTGCCTCACTTGCTTGAGCAGGTCACCGTCGGCGACCAACTGGCATTTTGATATGGCCGGGTTCGCAGACTGAGTCTGCCGCAGACTCGGTCTGCCGCAGACTCGGTCTGCCAAAATCTGCTTGGGGGGCTGGAGTATCTGATGAGTTGGAGTTGGAAGCGAGTCTTGTTTTGCCTGACCCTGATAGGTTGGCTCACTCTGATTGTGCCATTGTCCGCTCAGGATCAGACAATTCACATTGTCCAGGCCGGTGAGACCCTGTTCTTGATCGCCCAACAGTATGGCGTGACAGTGGATGCGATCATCCTGGCGAACGATCTGAGCAATCCCGACATGCTCCGGGTGGGACAGCGGCTCATCATCCCGGCGGCGTCGGCGCCGCCCATCATTTATGTGGTACAACCCGGCGATACCCTGGCCCTGATCGCCGTGCGCTATGGCCTCACCGCCGATGCGTTGGCTCAGTTCAATCACCTCGCCAATCCCAATCTGATCTATATCGGCCAGGCCTTGCGCCTGCCATTGCCCAACGGCCAGGCTGTTGTTGCGCCGGCTCAGGCGCAGGTTTACGTGGTCCAGAGCGGCGACACGGTGGCCCAAATTGCCGCCCGCTTTCATTCGACCATCTGGATGATTGCTCAGGCCAACAACCTGCCCAACCCCAACGTGGTTCAGGTTGGTCAGCGATTGCTCATCCCCGACGGTGGCGCATCGGACGGCGGCACGCTGTCCAATCTGCCGCTGCCTTTTCGTTCTGTCGCCATCATTCCGTCCGTCGCCGTTCAGGGGCAGACCGTCCAGGTTGTGGTGGAGACCGTCGGGGACGTCTCGTTAGCCGGCAGCTATAACAATATGCCGCTGTTTTTTGTTGCTCAAGAAAACGCTACGTCCAATACCTATCGCGCCCTGGTCGGCATCCATGCCCTGGCCCTGCCCGGCCTCTGGCCGTTGGAATTGAGGGCTGTGCAGGGCGACTTTGTCGCTTCGGTGCGTGGTATGGTTCAGGTGGTTGCTGGCAACTATGGTGTCCAATATCTGGCGTTCGGTCAAGACCAGGCTGCGCTGCTCGATCCCGATCTGGCCAATCGAGAGGCGCAGTATGTCTGGAATGTCACCGCGCAGATCACCCTGCCGGGCCGCTGGCAAGGGACATTTGCTCTGCCATTGAGCGGCATACCGACCATCAGCGCACCGTTTGGTGACCGCCGCGCCTATGGCAGCGATTTGATCAATGGGTTTCACAGCGGGATAGACTATGCCGCGGCCCTGGGTACACCAGTATTTTGCCCGGCGCCGGGCCGGGTGGTGTTGGCCGAGCCGCTTCAGGTGCGCGGCAATGCCGTGATCGTGGATCACGGGCGCGGTGTGATGAGCGGGTTCTGGCACCTCTCGCAGATTCAGGTGACGGTCGGCCAGGACCTTGCTGCCGGCGATTTGATCGGGTTGGTGGGCAATACCGGCCTGTCTACCGGCGCCCATTTGCACTGGGAAGTGCGCGTGGGCGGCGTTCAGGTCAACCCGCTGCAATGGACGAGCGAAAACATTCCCTGAAAGGAGGCTTTTGATGAAATGCCCACACTGCGGTGCTTTTGTGCCGCAAGGCGACCTGTTTTGTGGTGAATGTGGTCGTTCCACTGCGGTTGCGCCATCTCCTCCCCCTTTGACTCTGCCCGATGTGCCAGCCACACCCCCGCCTGTATACGAGCCAACCGTGCCAGTATCACCCCCGATCACGCCGCCGCCCGCTCCACGCCGCAACTGGACGTGGCTGATCGTGGTCATCATCCTGGTCATAGTCTGCGTGGTCTGCGGCGGTGGTGGCGCAGCGGCGGTGCTGCTGTGGCCGACGCCGACGCCTACCTCAACATTGACGCCGACGCCGACGTTCACTCCGTCGCCTACCCTTACCCCCACCATCACCCCGACGCCCACCCGCACGCCCAAGATCATCTCGATGGTTTTCGCTTCTCAAACCGACATGGCCGGTCGGCCGGTTGGCGCAGCCACCGTCTTTGAGGCCGGCACTGCCAGCATCTATTGTCTCTTTGATTTTGAGGGTATGGCCGGGGTGCAAGATTACCGGGCTGTCGTGTATCTGAACGGCCAGGAATATCACACCGAAACCCTCTCGCCGAACGGCCAGGACAGCGGCAGCGATTGGTTTTGGTGGCAAGACCCCAACGGCCTGCCGGCCGGCGAGTATACGGTTGAAATCTGGCTGCAAAACAACCGTCTGGCCCGCTCCAGCCTGACGGTGCTGGGGGCGACGGCCCAAGATGGAGACATTTTGCTGCAAGATGATTTCAACGACTCTGCCAGCGGTTGGAGTACCGAAGACCTGGAGACCGGCCTGCGTTGGTATGGCGATGGTCAGATGAACATCTATGTAGAAAAAGCAGGCTGGACGATCTATTCGATTTATGGCAACAAGAGTAACTCGTTTGACAATTTTGCCATCCGGGTCGAGGCCAAAATTTTGCAACTGCCCAACCAGGGCACCGAATATGGCCTCATCGTCCGGGTGATCGGCGAAAACTATTACCAGTTTGTCGTTTCATCCAGCGGTAGCGCAAAAATCCGCAAGCACACCGCCGACGGTTGGGCTACCCTCAGCGATTGGACCCAGTCGGATGCCATCCATGCCGGCGCCGACGAAACCAATTACCTGACCGTTGAATGTCAGGGTGCGCAAATGCGTTTTTATGTCAACGATACCCTGGTGGCCCAGGCCAACGATAGCTCATTCAGCAGTGGGCAGATTGGCCTGTCGGCCGGCACCTATCAGGACGGCGGCGAAGCCTTGATCGTGTTTGACAATGTCATTGTATCCAAACTACCGTAAAGCAAGCTATATTTTGTGGATTGGCCTGTTGCTCTGGAGCGGCTGCGTCCCGTTGCCTGCGGCGCAACCCGTTGTCAAGATTGGGCTGGTTGCCCCGTTCGAGGGCCGCTACCGGGCATTGGGCTATGAAGCTCTTTATGCGGCCAAATGGGCGGTGCGGCAGCGCAATGCCGCCGGCGGCGTGGCCGGTTATATGGTCGAATTGGTGGCCTTGAATGACAATGACGCCCCCGACGAGTCGGCTTTTCAAGCGCACAAACTGGCTCTGGACCCCGAACTAGTCGGCGTGGTGGGGCCTTTTTCCAGCGAAACGCTGGCGGCAGCGGCGGCGCAATACGCTCAGCTAGAACTGCCGCTGGTCGCTCCGGCCTTGTGTGCCGACCCGCCACCGGAGGGAGTTTTTTGTCTGTCCGCTCATCCCGCGGCCATTGCTCAGACCATCGCCGGGCAGATTCCACAGCACGCCGCCGTTGCTCTGTTCCAGGCCGCCCCCGGCCCTCCAAGTCCCTACCTGCTCCCGCTGGCCCGGCAGGCCTGTACCCCGCCCTGGGATCACGTCGCATGCCTGGCGTCTGACCTGGCCCTGTACGAGGGCGATGTCTTGAACGCCGCTACGCTGTTGCAGACCCGGCGCAGCAATAGCCCGATTACGTCGCTGTGGGGCGGTCCCTCTCTGGCACGCCTCCAATTGCCGCAGATTGCCGGCGCAGCCGTCGAGGGCGTCTGTTACGTGATGACGGCGCCGTTGTGGGCCGACACCTCGCCCGACAGCGAATTTGTGAACGGCTATCGCCAGCTTGCAGGGCAGTCGCCGGGCCCCTGGGCGGCCCTGACCCTGGATGCTGTCAATCTGCTGCTGGATGCCCTGCAAAGAAACATCCAGTCGCAAGGCCGCCCTTCTCGCTCTGGCCTGATCGCCGAATTGAATCAGGCCAGGACGCCCGATGGCGAGCTTGTTTTTATCGAGCGGCAGCGCAACGCCGCCGAGACCCAGGTTTATTGCTATGCAGCCGGAGAGTCCTACCCAGGGCATCTGCAAAAACCCTGACGCTCGTCCTACCTTATTGTAGAACAACACTGATTTGGCACGAGGGCGTGCCAAACTCCTCTAGATGATTTGCCATAGTCAGGCCACAGGCCTCAAGGGAACCTTTTTCTGCCCGCATCCGTCTATGCGGAACGATCAAGTACCCTATACCAGGAGGATGCTGATGAAACACCCGAATTCCATTCGCCCGAATTCCATTCGCCCGAATTCCATTCGCCAAATGACGTTTGTTTTTCTAGTTTTACTCGTCTTTACCTTGATAGCCTGTGTGAGCCAACAGCCCACCCCCACTTTTACCCCACCGCCGACGCCGATCCCGCCCACCGCTACGCCCGCGGCTACTCCCACGCCGCTCCCGCCTCACACCCCTTTGCCCGAAGGCGTAGTGGCACCGGTGGTGGTGCAGCGCAGCCCCTTGCCCGGCGAAGAGCTGCCTTTGGATGGTGTCGTCGAGCTGGTGTTTGACCGGCCCATGGACAAAACCTCAGTTGAAAAGGCCTTTCAGGTGTCCCCGGCCTTGAACGGCGCGTTCAAATGGCAAAACGAGCGCACCGTGCGCTTTGAACCGACCAACCTGGCGCGCGGCGCCAGCTATCATGTTTACCTGGGGCAGCAGGCCCGCGATACGCAAGGGACGATCCTGGCCGATGCGTTTCGTTTTCGCTTTAGTACAGTGGGCTATTTGCAGGTGGCGCAGGTGATCCCCGCGCCCGGCAGCGTGGATGTGCAGGCCGACAGCGTCATCACCGTCATTTTTAACCGCCCGGTGGTACCGCTGACCACCCTGGCGCAGCAGGCCAATTTGCCCAATCCTCTGGTGTTGGATCCACCCATCGAGGGCAAGGGCGAGTGGCTCAACACCTCGATGTACCTGTGGACGCCCAGTCAGCCTTTGCCGGGTGGCATTCTCTTGACCGCCCGCGTTGCCGCCGGTCTGGCCGACACCATCGGCGGGGTGCTGGAGAATGAATATGTCTGGTCATTCTCTACCGAGCCGCCCAAGATCGTGTGGACAATTCCCCCGATGAGCAATGATCGGCCCGTGGCCCCCAACACCGAAATTCGCATCACCTTTAATCAGGCCGTTGATCTTGTTTCGGCCACCCAGGCCTTTAGCCTGCAAGGCGGGTTGTGGGGCAGCAAGGTGATCGGCGATTTCAAGCTCGAAGGCCAGACATTGACCTTCAAGCCACGCGAGATGTTGGATTTTGACAAAGAATACACCGTGCGCGTTGAAGCAGGCGTCACCGGCGCGCAGGGCGGCAGCGGTATGCGCGAGGCGTTGGAATACAAATTTACCACTGTCCCACTGCCACGCATTTTGCGCACCGAACCGGCCGATGGAGAACACAATGCGCCTTCGTATTCCTCTTTTTCTATTGTTTTCAATACCCTCATTGACCCCACTACGGTGATGCCCAACCTGCAAATGACTCCACCGCTCTCGCCCACGCAGGTATACACCTATTTCAGCGAGTGGAACTATACCTTTGTGCTGTACTGGGGCGCCAAACCCTCTACAGACTATGAGGTGCGCATCGGCCCGGATATTGCCGACCCTTATGGCAACAAAACCGGTCAGCGCAAAACGGTGCAATTTCGCACTGCTCCGCTAGAGCCATTTGCCCGTTTGCATGTGTCAGATGGCGTCAGCACGGCCAATGCCAACGATCCGGCGCGCATTTTTGTCCATTATGTCAATACCAACAAACTGGATATGGCTCTGTACCGTCTCAGTCAAGACGAATTTTTCGCCTATTCGCGCGATTGGTACGACTTTGTGCCGACCAACCCGCTGCGTCAGTGGCGCGAGACTGTAGAGGCCCCGCCGAATGAACCGCAATATGCCCGCATCGAATTGGTAGAGGGCGGCGGGCGGCTAGAGCCGGGCTTTTATCTGATCCAGGTCACTTCGCCCGATGTCAAACAAAAAGAATGGTACAGGCAGCACGTGATGATCGTCTCGCCGATCAACCTGACTCTCAAAACTACGCAGACAGAGGCGATGATTTGGGCCACCGACCTGAAAACCGGTCGCCCGGTGCCTGACCTGGACCTGCAAATGTACGACTGGTATCACAACACCCGTCTGGACAGCCCGGCGCGTACCGATGCCAACGGCCTGGCGCGGCTGAACGTGGCAGACCCTAATTTGTATTACAACATTGTGGTGCTGTCTGCCGAGCCGTTTGCGGCAGGCTCGGCCTATTGGAACCGGGGCATTTCGGCGTGGGAGTTTGGGTTTGGCGGCGGCGAAAGCGCACAGGCTTTTCGCCTGTATGTGGACACCGACCGCCCGATCTATCGCGCCGGGCAGCAGGTGCATTTTCAAGGCATCGTGCGCCGAGAGCGCGACGTGGCTTTTACGCTGCCCGATGTGACCTCGGTGGATGTGACCATTTATGACGTCGGCGGGCAAACTGTCCTGGAGAAAAGCCTGATCCTGGATCGCTGGGGTGCCTTTAGCGGCGACCTGGAACTGGCTGCCGGCGCCCCGCTGGGCATGTATCACATCTATGCCCGCGCGGCCGATTCGTCCTTTAACTCTAGTTTCCAGGTCGCGGCCTACCGTCCTCCAGAGTTCGAGGTGATGGTGCAGCCCGCTCAATCTCAGGTCATGATCGGCCAGCGCAACACGGCCACCGTCGCCGTGCGCTACTTTTTCGGCGGGCCGGTCAAGGATGCCGCTGTGCAGTACAATGTGTTGGGCGAGACCTATACTTTTGAGCCGCCGCAGTTTGGCCGCTACTCGTTTGCTGACACCGATGATCCCTGGCTGTGCCGCTGGTGCTGGTGGCGACCGGCCACTCCGCCGATGGTGCTGTTGAGCGGCAACGGCGTCACCGATGCGCAGGGCAATCTGGTGATTGACCTGCCAGGTGAGTGGAAAAACCCCGATACCGGCCGTCCGATCACCCACAGCCTCAAGCTGATCGTCGAGGCCACCGTCAGTGGCGCAGATGGGCAGGTGATTTCGGGGCGCGGCGAGGTGATTGCCCATCGCAGCAATTTCTACATCGGCCTAGCCGCGCGCCAATATGTGGGGCAGGCTGAAAAGGAAATGACTATAGACCTGATCACGGTGGACTGGACAGCCACCCGCCTGCCTGACAAAAATTTAAATATTCTGGTTTATCGGCGTGAATGGAAGAATGTCTTTGTAGAGGATGCTGTTGGCGGTCGCTGGGAATGGAGCGTCAACGATGTGCCGGTTTCCGATGGGCGCATCACTACCGGGGCCAACGGCGAGGCCGTTTTCACTTTTACCCCGCCCCAGGGTGGTCTGTATCATGTCGTTGCCCAATCGGCCGATGGCTCACCCGCGGCCCGTTCCAGCCTGTTTTGCTGGGTGAGCGGCCGAGAGGATGTGGCATGGCAGCGCACCAACGATGACCGGTTTGATCTGATCGCCGACAAGGGCATCTATGCGCCGGGCGAAACTGCCGAGATTCTTATCCCATCACCGTTCCAGGGCGAGCAGTGGGCCTGGATCACAGTCGAACGCGGCGGCATCCTCAGTCAGGAAGTTCTCCGTCTGCCCAGCAACAGCTATGTCTACCGTCTGCCGATCACCAGCCAGCACGTGCCCAACATCTATGTTTCGGTGGTGATCGTCAAGGGCCAGGATGCCGACAATCCGGCGGCCACTTTTAAGGTGGGTTATACAGCTCTGACCGTTTCGCCGATCCCGCAAACGCTGCGCATCGAGCTATCGCCGAATGTGACGCAGGCCGGGCCGGGCGACACGGTGACTTTTGACGTGCGCGTCACCGACCATACCGGCGAACCGGTCGAAGCGGTTTTCGCCCTTGACCTGGTGGACAAGGCCGTTTTGTCGTTGATGCCGCGCCAGCCGCAAGCCATTGTGGAAGCGTTTTATGGGCGGCGCGTTTTGGGCGTCAACACGGCCAGCGGGCTGTCCATCTCGCTGAACCGTCTGCTGATCGAGCAAGAAAAAACTTTTGGCTACGATGCTAACGCCCGCGTCGTCGCCGATGGGATGGTTTCTCCGTCGGCTACTCCGGCTCCTGCGGCGGCTCAGGTCGTTGTTGAAAAAGAAACGATGAAGGTGGTCGAAGCGGCCCCGGCTCCTCCGCCGGGCGTCACTTTGCGCCAGGAATTTGCCGACACGGCATTCTGGCGGGCCGGCTGGGCCACCGACCGCAGCGGACGCGGCCAGGTGCAGGTGAAACTGCCCGACAACCTGACCACCTGGGTGTTTCGCGGCGTTGGCTTGACCGCTGCCACCCAGGTGGGCGAAGCGACGGTGGACCTGCTGGTCACCAAACCTCTGCTGGTGCGCCCGGTCACGCCGCGCTTTTTCGTGGTGGATGATGTGGCCTATCTGTCGGCTCTGGTCAGCAACAATACCGACCAGGACCTGCCGGTGGAGGTTGTCCTCAGCAGCAGTGGCCTTGTTTTGCAAGACCCGGCCAGCCAGACCATCACCGTGGCCGCGCGCGGCGAGGGCAAGGTCACATGGAAGGTGGTGGTGCAAGATGTACCACAGGTCGAGGTGATTTTCAGCGCAGTGTCGGGCAGCTATAGCGACGCCGCCCGCCCGCGCCTGACCACCGGCGAAAATGGCACGCTGTTGGTTTTGCGCTACACCGCCCCCGAAACGGTCGGCACCGGCGGACAGTTGATCGGTGAAGGGGCGCGCACCGAGATCATTGCCCTGCCGCCGCTCTATGATGATCGGCGCGGCGAGTTGCTGGTGCAGCTCGATCCATCGCTGGCAGCCGGGATGCAAGACGGCCTCAAGTACCTGGAGCATTTTCCCTATGAATGTACCGAGCAGACCGTGTCGCGCTTTTTGCCCAACGTGTTGACCTGGCGCGCTCTCAAACAACTCAGCCTCTCCAACCCCGAACTGGAGGCCAAGCTGCCGTCGTTGGTGCAAGAGGGCCTGGGCCGGCTGTATAATCAACAGCGCGACGACGGTGGCTGGGGCTGGTGGTGGCAGGCTCGCGAAAGCAACCCTCACATCACTGCCTATGTCATCCTGGCCATGATCAAGGCTCGCGAGGCCGATTTTGCCGTAGATGAAAACTCGCTGCGGCGCGGCCTGGGCTATCTCAACAGCCAGTTGGTGCTGGTGCGCCGCATCGTCAGTTACCGCGAGGCCAACTTGCAGGCCTTTATCCTCTATGTTCTGTCGGAGGCCGGCCAGACCGCCCAGGCCAGCGAGTACACTGGCGGCCTGTTTGAAAACCGCGAGAAACTGTCGCACTATGGTAAGGCCTTTCTGGCTCTGGCTCTGAACACCATCCGGTCGGGCGACGAGCGGGTCAAGACCATCCTGTCAGACCTGAACAATGCGGCCATTCTCAGCGCCACCGGCGCCCACTGGGAAGAGCAGCATTACGACTATTGGGCGATGAACACCGACACCCGCTCCACCGCCGTGATTCTCGATGCCCTGGCCCGCCTGGATGCTCAAAACCAACTGATCCCCAATGTGGTGCGCTGGCTGATGGTGGCGCGCAAGGATGGCATTTGGGAAACCACCCAAGAGACGGCCTGGTCGCTGATCGCCCTGACCGACTGGATGGCCCAAACCGGCGAACTCAAAGGCAATTATGAATATGCCGTCGCTCTCAACGGCAACGAACTGGCCTCCGGCACGGTTAACAGCGATAATATAGACGAATCGGTGAAATTGCGCGTTGCCATCGCCGACCTGCTTGGCGATCAGGGCAACTATATGCACATCGGGCGCGGCGCAGGCGATGGACGGCTGTATTATACCGCTCACCTGCGCGTCTATTTGCCGGTGCAAGAGATCGAGCCGGCTTACCGCGGCATCATCATCTATCGCGAATATGCCAACGCTGCCTGCACGCCGGCCCAAGATCAGCCCTGCCCGGATGTGCAGGAAATCCGCGTCGGTGATACGGTGCGGGTCAAATTGACCATCATTGCTCCGCATGACCTGTACTATGTGATGGTAGAAGACCCGCTGCCCGCCGGCGGCGAAGCCATTGACCCCAAACTGGCGACCACCAGCCTGCTGGAGCAGAACCCCACCCTGCGCCGTCAGGCCAACAACCCCATCTGGCGCGATTTTTACACCTGGTGGTGGCGATGGTACAGTCGCAGCGAGTTGCGCGACGACCGGGTGGTGCTGTTTGCCGATTATTTGCCGCAAGGCACCTACGAGTACACCTATACCTTTCGGGCCACCCTGCCCGGCGAATACCACGTCATTCCGGCAGTAGCCAGCGAGATGTACTTTCCCGAAGTCTTTGGCCGCAGCGATGGTCGGCTGCTCAGCATTGCGCCGCAATAGAAAAGGAAAAAAGAATGCCCGATTGGACGCCTTTTACCAAAAACCAGCTCAAAGTGATACTCAACGAAATCGAGCAAGCCATCTATACGCCGGTGGGTCAGCTCGATGTGCAGGCCTGGTGTACGTCTGAGCCGCTGCCCTTTGCGCAGCGATACAACGGCGCAGCGCGCACGCTTCAGGTTGGCGACAAGTGGGGCGATTTGTTTGACTGCGCCTGGTTTCATTTCACCGGTCAGGTTCCGCCAGAGGCCGAAGGCAAAAAGGTGGTTTTGCTGCTCGATGTGAATGGCGAACTGTGCGTGGTCAACGAGTATGGTATGGCCCTGCAAGGGCTGACCACCGTCGCCTCAGGGTATGATTTTCGGCTGGGCCGACCGGGCAAGCGCGTGCTGGCCTATGCCGACTGTGCCCGCGTCGGCGACCGTATCAGTGTGTGGGCCGATGGCGGCTGCAATGACCTGTTTGGCAATCTGCAAGGCGGCGGCGCACTGCGCCAGGCCACCATTGCTGTGTGCGACGAGGGGATACGGGCGTTTTATTATGACTGGGAAGTGCTGCTCGATCTGCTGGATGTGTTGCCTCCAGACAGCGCACAGTATCACCAAACCGTGTGCGTTTTGAACGACGCCGCAACAGTGCTGAGCCAGGGTCACTCGACCAGGGTGCGCGAAGCGCGTCGTATGCTGGCCCAGGTGTTGGGCAAACGCGGTGGCGATCCCTGGCTGCGCATCAGCGCGGTGGGACACTCTCACATAGACCTGGCCTGGTTGTGGCCGATCCGCGAAACGATCCGCAAGGGCGTCCGCACTTTTGCCACGGTCATCGAACTGATGCAGCGCGACCCCGACTATGTTTTTGGAGCCAGTCAGCCGCAGCTCTATCAATGGGTCAAAGAGCGCGACCCGCTGCTCTATGCCAAAGTCAAAAAGCGCGTTGCCGAAGGACGTTTTGAGCCGCAGGGAGCCATGTGGGTCGAAGCCGACACCAACCTCACCGGCGGCGAATCGCTGGTGCGCCAGATTTTGCACGGCCGGCAGTTTTTTTATCAAGAATTCGGCATCGAGGTCAACAACCTCTGGCTGCCCGACGTGTTTGGCTATTCGGCGGCGCTGCCCCAAATCCTGGTCAAATCGGGCATTCGCTACTTTATGACCCAAAAACTGTCGTGGAGTTTGATCAATGCCTTTCCCCATCACTCGTTTCACTGGCAGGGTATAGATGGCAGCCGGGTGTTGGCGCACATGTTGCCCGAAGAAACCTACAACAGCCCGGCCGCGCCGCGCTCGGTGGTGCAAATCGAAAAGAATTACAAGGATAAATGCGTATCTCAATATAGCTTGATGCTATTCGGCATCGGCGATGGCGGCGGCGGTCCCGGCGAGGAGCATCTGGAGCGGCTGAGCCGCATCAAAAATCTGACCGGCCTCTGCCCGGTGACCCAAGAGCCGGCGGCCCGCTTTTTTGAACGTTGGGCACAAGAAGCAGCGCGATTCCCGACCTGGGTGGGTGAACTGTATCTGGAGCGACACCAAGGCACGCTGACTACGCAGGCACGTTCCAAGTGGTACAACCGCAAACTCGAACTGGCCCTGCGCGACTGGGAATGTTCGGCGGTGTGGGCCGGCCTGATCGGCCAGACGCCGTATCCGTTCGAGCAGTTGAATAACGTCTGGCGCCAGGTTCTGCTTTACCAGTTTCACGACATTTTGCCCGGCTCGTCCATCAAACGCGTCTATGATGAAAGTATTCCACGCTATCAAGAGATGTTTCAAGAAGCGCAAGAGAAAACGGCGACCAATGATGCCCTGATCGCCGGACAGGTGCAAACCACCGACATGGCCGATCCGGCGGTGGCGTTCAACTCCCTGCCCTGGCCGCGCGAGGTCTGGCTGCCGGGCACAAACGGCTGGGTGTGCGCCCAGGTTCCGGCAATGGGCTATTGCGCCGTAGAAATGGACACGCCGTCGCGGGTGGTCGGGCTGACGGCTACTGCCAGTCGTCTGGAAAATGACCGTCTGATTGTCACGTTCGACCCGGATGGGGCCATCTCGTCGGTGTGGGACAAGTGGGCCGGTCGCGAGATTTTGGTGGCCGGGCAGGCCGGCAACCGCCTGGCCGTCTATGACGATCATGGCGACGCCTGGGATTTTCCGATGAACTATGCAGAGCGTCCTCCGCGTTACATGGCGCTGATATCGGCCCGGCCGCGCCTTGAGGGGCCGTGCGCCATCCTGGAGCAGACCTATCAGTTGGGCCATTCGCAGGTGGTGCAAGAGATCGGGTTAACCGCCGGCAGTCCGCGCCTGGATTTTGTCACCCGGCTCACCTGGCGCGAGCCGCGCACCATGCTGCACACCTCTTTTACCGTAGACATTCACGCCGAGCAGGCCACATTCGAGATTCAGTTTGGACACCTGACCCGCCCCACTCACCGCAACACCACATGGGACCTGGCGCGAGATCAAGTGGTCGCACACAAGTGGGTAGATCTATCGCAGCGCGACTATGGCGTGGCCCTGTTGAACGATTCCAAATACGGTCACAAGGTCAAAGGTCAGACCATAGACCTGAACCTGCTGCGCAGTGTGCCTTTTCCAGGCCCACGCCTGGTGCGAGATGAGGATGTGCAACCCGGCGAACCACATCATGCCTTTACCGACCAATGTGAGCATCAGTTTGTCTATGCCTTGTACCCACATACCGGCGACTGTGCGCAGGGGCGCGTGGTGCAGGCGGCATACGAACTCAATGTGCCAGTGCGGGTGGTTCACGTGCTGCCCCAGCAAGGCCCCTTGCCGCCCGAAAAATCTTTTTTGTGGCTGGATGTCTCTAACATTGTGATTGAGGCGATCAAACAAGCCGAGAACGGTCACGGCGTCATTGTGCGCCTGTACGAGAGCGAACATCGGCGCACTATTGCCCAAATCAGCCTGGGGTGGGAGGCACAGTCGGCGGCCGAAACCGACCTGCTCGAACAAGACCTGGCCGCGCTGCCGCTGAACGGCAGTCAGGTGCAGCTCGAATTCAAACCGTTCGAGATCAAAACACTGCGCATCGTTTGAAAGTGTAACCGTTCAGGTAAGGATATTTTTCGCCACAACCGAAATGAAACATGCCTTTTGAGATGATACCTGGCCTGTCTCGATACGAAAGGATTTTCTATGTTGCCCGATGATCCTTTGCGCCGTGTGCTTTATATTGACCTGTCGCAGCGCAGCTTTTGGGTACAAGACCGCCCCGAACTGTTCGAGCAGTGGTTGGGCGGGGCCGGCGCAGCCATTCAATTGCTGCACGAGGAATGTCCCTCCGATGCCGACCCGCTGGGGCCGGAAAACCCGGTCATCCTGGCGGTGGGGCCGCTAGTGGGATTGTATCCGCTGGCCTCCAAGACGGTGGCGATGTTCAAATCGCCGCACACCGGCAACCTGGGCGAGAGCCATGCCGGCGGACGCAGCGCCGTGGCTCTGCGCATGGCCGGCTATGGCGCGGTGGTCATTCAGGGAGTCAGCCCCACGCCGGTTTATCTGGTGATTGATGGGGACCGGGTGCATTTCCGCGACGCGGCCGCTCTGTGGGGCATGCGTTCATCCTACACGGTGGGCGACGTGCTGCGACAGCGCGAAACCGGTGCCGGCGAACGCTCCATCATGCGCATCGGCCGCGCCGGCGAGCGACAAATTTCCTATGCCGGCGTGATCACCGAAACCTACCGTCACTTTGGCCGGCTGGGGCTGGGCGCAGTGTGGGGCAGCAAAAAGCTCAAAGCCCTGGTCATTTCGGGGCGAAGGTCGCTGGAAGTGGCCGACCGCAAAGCCTATCGCGCCGTGTATGACGAGATATTCAAGGCAGCCACCCAGTCTGTGCTGATGAAAAAATATCATGATCTGGGCACGGCCATGAACGTGCTACCGCTGAACGTCATCGGCGCGCTGCCCACGCGCAACCTGCAAACCGGTCATTTTGAGGCCGCCGAGACCATTTCCGGCGAGCATCTGGCCGAGCATTATCTGGGGCGACGGCTGGCCTGCGCGCACTGCCCGGTGGCCTGTATTCACCTGGCCGCGCTGCGCATCCAGCATCCCAAAGAACCATTCTTTTACAAAACCTCGATGCTGGGTTATGATCACGAACTGATCTATGCGCTGGGCAGCATGCTGGGCATCGGCGACACGGCCGGCATGCTGCAACTGATGGATGAGGTGGAGGTGCAGGGGTTAGATGCCATGAGCACCGGCGTGGTGCTGGCCTGGGCCACCGAGGCGATGGAAAAAGGTCTGATCTCACTCGTCGAGACGCGCCTGCCGTTGAGTTGGGGCGATTGGCATACCTATATCGAGGCCGTTCGGCTGATCGTGGCCCAGCCCAACGATTTCTACCGCGCTCTGGGGCGCGGTGTGGATCATGCGGCGGCTTTTTACGGCGGCGGCGATTTTGCCCTGGCCTTTGGCGGCAACGAGATGCCCGGCTATCACACTGGCCCGGCCGGTCACCTGGGCTATCTCACCGGGGCGCGGCACAGTCACCTGGACAGTGCCGGTTACAGCCTGGACCAAAAAGCGTTGGCGCAGGGCAGCCCTTTGACTCCCGAAGGCGTCGCCGAATCGCTGCTGCAAGAAGAGCAATGGCGGCAGCTGCTGGCCAGCCTGGTGGTGTGTTTTTTTGCGCGTGGCATCTATACCTTGCCGCTCATTCAGCAGGCTTTGGACGCGCTGGGCATTGGTCGTTCCGACGAGGACCTGCATCGATTGGGCGCCGATACGCTCAGGCTCAAGTACGAGTTCAAGCGGCGCGCCGGGTTCGATATGTCGCTGCTGCACATTCCCCGCCGCATTTTCGAGACGGCCTCGCCGCTGGGGGCCATTGACGAGGCCTTTATGCGCCAGGTGATGGCCTGGTATGCCGCCCATGTGGGGTAAACGACCATGATCCGGGTAGATTTGTTGATCCACAGCGCTGCGCAACTGCTCACCTGTGCTGGCCCCGCCCCCAAACGCGGCTCGGCCATGCAAGATGTGGGGCTGATCTCTGATGGCACCGTTGCCATAGCCGACGGCCAGATCGTCGCTGTGGGCCGCACCGCCGACCTGCGGGCCGATTGCGCGGCGCGTGTTGAAATAGACGCGACCGACCGGGTTGTCTGCCCTGGTTTTGTAGATGCGCACACACACGCGGTCTATGCTGG
Organism: uncultured Anaerolineae bacterium; assembly: GCA_964449465.1. Lineage (GTDB taxonomy): Bacteria > Chloroflexota > Anaerolineae > JAFGEY01 > JAFGEY01 > CAYRXM01. The sequence continues at coordinate 17,526 of CAYVBK010000055.1, read as the reverse complement.
CGACCGGCTGGACGATTGGGAGCGGCGGCTAGGCGGTGCGACTTATTTAGAGATTTTGCAGGCCGGCGGCGGCATTTTGCACACCGTGCGGGCTACCCGCGCCGCCTCGCTGGAGCAACTGATTGCCGAATCGCGCCCGCGCCTGGAGGCCATGCTCCGCCTCGGCACCACCACCGCCGAAATCAAAACCGGCTATGGCCTGGACACCCCCACCGAGATCAAGATGCTACAAGCCATCGAGCGGCTGGCGCAAATCCAGCCGCTCGATCTGATCCCCACCTGGTTGGGGGCGCATGCGGTGCCGCCGGAATATGCTGGCCGCCCCGATGACTATGTGGACATGCTGGTCCAAGACATGCTCCCAGCGGTAGTCGCCTGGCATCAGCAGTTCTCGCTGTCTACTCGCTTTCATTCTTTGCTATTTTGCGATGTGTTCTGTGAGCAGGGGGCGTTCGATCTGGCACAATCGCGGCGGGTGCTGGAGGCCGGGCGGGCGCTGGGGTTGCCGCTCAAGCTCCACGCCGATGAATTTACCGTGCTGGGCGGCGTGCGACTGGCCGCCGAAATCGGGGCGATGTCGGTGGATCACCTGGATGTGACACCGCCGGATGAGATCGAATGGCTGGCCCGCTCGGACACTGTCGGAGTCATTTTGCCACCGGTGAACCTGCATCTGGGCGGCGCACATTGGGCCGCCGCCCGGGCGATGGTGGATGCCGGCGTGGCGCTGGCTCTGGCCACCGATCTCAATCCCGGCTCGGCGCCATGTCCTTCGATGCCCCTGGCTATGGCCCTGGCCTGTCGCTATGGGCGGCTTGGGCCTGCCCAGGCACTCAACGCAGCTACCCTCAATGCGGCCTGTGCTCTCGGTTTGGGCGACCGCCTTGGCTCGCTCGAACCGGGTAAGCAGGCCGACCTGCTCGTGATCAACGCGCCCGATTATCGCTACCTGGCTTACTGGCTGGGTGAGAATCTGGTCGAGCGGGTGATCAAGCGCGGGCAGGTTCTCACCCAGCCACCTCCCTTTACTCGCGATTTTTTTTGGTCAGAGCCATCAGCACGTCAAAGCGAAAATCGTGCACCATCTGAGCCAGCGCATCGGCCAAAAACGGGTTTTGAGGCCGCAGCGAGCGCAACAGCTCTATGATTTTGTCGCCGTCGGCCTGGCTGGCTGCCTGATGCAGCCGATGCAGCAGGTCGGGCAAGAGGGCGTTGCGCACGGCTACCGGCGTCAGCAGGGGCCGGGTGTCCAGTGAATGAAGCGATTCATCTGGCTCTTCCAATATCTCTTCATAGACAAATTGTATCCCCAAATGTCTTGTCAGACAATCGAAAATTTCATCCTCGCGAAAGGGTTTGCGCACAAAATCGTCGCAACCTTCTGAGAGGATCACTTGGCGGTCCTCTTCAAACGCGCTGGCGGTGAGGGCCACCACCACGGTGGCCTGGCCCTGTGTGGTGGCTTTGATCTGCCGCGTGGCCTCGTGTCCGCTCATCACCGGCATGCGCATATCCATCCAGATCAGGTGCGGTTGCCATTCTCGCCAGGCCTGCACGGCCTCTTGACCGTTGGTGGCCTGGATCACCTGAAAGAGGGGTTTCATCTCGCCCTGATGTTCAGAGCGCAGGTTCTCCAGCAGTTTGACCAGCAGTTTGCGGTTGGTTTCGCGGTCTTCGGCCACCAGCAGGCGAAACGGCCTGCCGTCGGGGGCATGCTGATTGGGCTGCACGCCCACCACCCGCCGCTTGATTTGCCCCGTCTGCACCTGGTCGGGGCGGGCCAATTCGGCCTGGATTTCAAAGCCAAACACGCTGCCCCGCCCTACCTGGCTGGAGACGGCGATCTCGCCGCCCAACAAGCGCACAAACTCGCGGCTGATAGACAGGCCCAACCCGGTACCTTCGTGCGACTTGGTGCCGCTGGACGTTTGCACAAACGGATCAAAGATGGCCTTGAGATCGCCCGACGCGATGCCGGGGCCGGTGTCTTGCACTTCAAAGAGCAGGCGAATGGGGGCATCGGGCGAGGGCAATACATCGGGCGATTGAGGTGCATTGGTAGACTGGATCACCTGCCTGACTCGCACGGTGACGCCGCCTTCGCGGGTGAATTTGACTGCGTTGCCGATCAAATTGACCAACACCTGGCGCAGTTTGCCCTCATCGGTGCGGATATAGCGCGGCACCGGCCGGCCAAACGGGTCGGGTATACGCTCAAAAACAAGCTGCAAGCCCTTGTCGTCGGCACGCAGACGAAACATGGCTTCCACATCGTCGAGCAAATGGTGCAGGTCCAGGTTGTTCACCGAAAGGGCGGTGCGCCCGGCTTCGATCTTGGACATTTCCAGCACGTCATTGATCAGGTTGAGCAGATGCTCGCCGCTGCGGTTGATCGTCTCCAGGCTGTCGCGTTGCTCGGCATCCAGTTCGCCGCGATCCATCATCAGGCGCGAAAAACCCAAAATGGCGTTGAGAGGGGTGCGCAGTTCGTGGCTCATGCTGGCTAAAAAGACGCTTTTAGCCTGATTGGCCGCCTCGGCGGCGCGGCTGCGCTCCTCGGCCAGTATGGTAGCATGCCGCAGTTCTTCTTCTTCGCGCCGCAGCCGTTCATTCGCCTCGGTCAAAGCCTGGGTGCGCTCGGCCACGCGCTGCTCCAACTGGCTGTTGGATTCGGCCAACTGCGCCGCGGCGCTGCGTTCGGCGGCGAGGGTGTTGACCTGCAAGCGGTGAAAGCGTGCCAGCAAAATCTGCCCCGAAATGACAAACATCACCAGGGCTGCGCCGGCCTCCAGCCAGAAACTCAACGACAAGGGGTTTTCGTGTGTGTTGAGCCACGAGTTCATATCGCCGCGCCCGGCCAGCCAGGAAAAAACGCCATAAATGACAATGCTCAAACATGTTGTGATCCAGCTCGACTTTTCACCCACCAGGATCAGGGCCATCATTGGCAGCCAGACCAAATAGATGCGCCCGCTGCCGGCCTGGCCCAGCCGGGCCAGGCTGGCGATGCCCACTGCATAGCCCAGCAGCAAAAAGCCCCAGCCGCGTAACCACACCGGCAGCCGGCGAAAGATGGTCAGGGTCAGCAGCAGCAAGTAAAATAGTGGATACAGTGTCACCATGCCTGGCACACCCCAGCGGATGGCATTGATCAGGGGGATCACCGTTGCCGGCAAAGCAGCCGTCGAGGTGACAATCAAGACCACATCCAGGGCGCGCTGTCGCCATTCACGTAAAATATCCTGGATTTCATTTTCACAGGTTGCAAGATTTTTCATTTTTCTACTCTGATTCGTCGGGCTGATGGGCCGGCAGGGTAAAGTAAAAGGTGCTGCCCTGCCCCAGGGTGCTTTCCACGCCCACCTGACCGCTCAACTTTTCGGCGATGCGTTGCACGATGGACAGCCCCAATCCATGCCCTTCGGCGCGGCCGGTCTGGATGCGTGTAAACGGCGTGAACAGGCGTGCCTGGTCTTGCGGGGCGATGCCGGAGCCACTGTCGCGCACCCAAAAGCGGATGTGGGTTTGCCCGGCTGTCGGCAGATCAAAGCCCAATTCGACATGCGGGGGGCAGCCGCCGTATTTGAGAGCATTGCTGATATAGTTGGCCCAGATTTCTTCGACCCATGGGGCATAACCCAACGCTGTCGGCCAGGAGGAGGGGGTGACGATTTCGGCCTGGCACTGCCCGATAATGTATTCTAACCGCGCCTGTACCTGCTCGACAATGTGTGCCATATCTAGCGGCGTGTACTGCACTGCCTGCCGACGCACCCCGGCCAGCAGCAGCAGGCTTTCGATGATATCGCGCATTTTCTCGCCGCCGCTGATGATGCGCTGTGCATCCTGATACAGCTTGTCTATCGGCACGCTGTCCAGGTTGTCTATTTCGATCAGCATCAGCCCGGCATAACCCATCATCGCCGTGAGCGGGTTTTTGAGGTCGTGAGCCAGGGTGTGGGCAAAGGCATCCAACTCTTGCACCTGCCGTTCCAACTCACGATTGGCCGCCTGAAGCTGCCGTTGGGCGGCGCGCAGGGACAGATGCGTTTCGACGCGGGCCAGCACCTCTTCGACCTGAAAAGGCTTGGTGATATAATCCACCCCACCGGCTGTAAAGGCCTTGATCTTGTCTTTGGTCTCGCCCAGCGCGCTGATAAAAATGATCGGAATGTCGCAGGTTTGCTGGTCGGCCTTGAGTTGTTCGCACACCTGATAACCGTTCATGTCGGGCATATTGATGTCCAGCAGAATCAGGTCGGGCGGCGCGTTGTGGGTGGCGGTGAGGGCCATCGGCCCGCTGATCACCGAGCGCACCTTGTAGCCCTGCTCGGTCAACATACCCGACAGCAGGCGCAGGTTGGCCGGGGTGTCATCTACCACCAGGATATTGCCTTTGATGTCTGTTGTTTTGTCCATTACTCTTGACCTCGCGTTAACGTCATCAGCACATCGAAACGGAAATTGTTGACCAGGTTTTGCACTGCCGCCACCAACGCCGTATGCTGTTTTTGCATCGGCGACACCAACTCCATCACCAGGTCGCCGTCGGCCTGGCTGGCGGCCATGTGCAGCCCGGCCAGCAGATCGGGCGGCCAGGCCATCCGCAAGGCATTGGGCGACAAGAGTGGCTGCGATTCAGATGTGCGCACCAGACCGACCGCCGATTCGCCCGACAGTTCATCTTGATACACCATGTGAATATGGAGATGGCGCATCAGGCGATCATAGATTTCGTGTTCTTGAAACGGCTTGCGCACAAAATCATCACAGCCATCGGCCAGGATCACCTGGCGATCCTCTTCAAACGCGCTGGCGGTGAGGGCCACAATCACGGTGGCCTGACCCTGCGGGTTGGCCTTGATCAGGCGGGTGGCCTGATGACCGTCCAGCACCGGCATGCGCATATCCATCCAGATCAGGTGCGGCTGCCATTCTCGCCAGATGTCAATGGCCTCTTGCCCGTTCACAGCCTCGCGCACCTCGAAAATAGTTGTGTCCAGACGCTGGCTGTTCGAGACCACCCGCAGGCCGGTCAGCAGCTTGACCAGCAGCTTGCGGTTGGTCTCGCGGTCTTCGGCCACCAGCAGGCGAAACGATCCGCCGTCGGGGGCACATTGTTCGGGTTGTATCCCCACCACCTGCCGCTTGGGCCGGTCGTCCTGCGCATCGTCCGGCTCGGTTTCTTGAACCTGAACCTGGAATCCAAAGATGCTGCCTCGCCCCACCTGGCTGGAGACGGTGATCTCACCGCCCATCAGGCGCACAAACTCGCGGCTGATGGACAGACCCAACCCGGTGCCTTCGTGCGACTTGGCCCCGCTGGACGTTTGCACAAACGGATCAAAGATGGCCTCCAGATCGCCCGGTGCAATGCCGGGGCCGGTGTCTTCTACCTCAAAAAGGAGGCGGATGGGTGTATCGGGCGATTGGGATACATCGGGCGATTGGGATACATCGGGCGATTGGGATACATCGGGCGATTGGGATACA
>CAYVBK010000055.1:0-11933 GCA_964449465.1 uncultured Anaerolineae bacterium | reverse complement strand
TCGGGCGATGGCGACGAATCGGCAGGCCGGACTTGCTGCCTGACCCGCACGGTGATGCCGCCTTCGTGGGTGAATTTGACCGCGTTGCCGATCAAATTGACCAATACCTGGCGCAGCTTGCCCTCGTCGGTGCGGATATGGCGCGGCACCGGCCGGCCCTGCGCATCGGGAATCCGCTCAAAGATGAGTTGCAAGCCCTTGTCGGCAGCGCGCAGGCTAAACATGGCCTCGACATCTTGGAGCAGGTGATGGAGGTCCAGGCCACTCGTCGAAAGGACGGTGCGCCCGGCCTCGATCTTGGACATTTCCAGCACGTCATTGATCAGGTTGAGCAGATGCTCGCCGCTGCGCTCAATGATCGCCAGATTCTCGCGCTGCTCGGCGGTCAGTCCCATATCGTGAGACATGATCTGTGAAAAGCCCAAAATGGCATTGAGCGGAGTGCGCAATTCGTGGCTCATATTGGCTAAAAAGAGGCTTTTGGCACGGTTGGCCGCCTCGGCCGATTGGGCCATCGAATCGGCGGCGTTTTTGGCCTGACGCAATTCTTCTTCGGCCTGTTTGCGGGCGGTAATGTCCTCTTGAATGCCCGATACACGCAACGGATGCCCCTGATCATCCCAGATCACCGTTTGCCCGCGCTGCAATTCCCAGTGGGCCGATGGGTTGGCTTTGCATGCCCCCAGCGGGTCCAGCACGCGAAACTCGATCTCGTAAATCGGCGATTCTCCGGCCAGGTGCCTGCTCATCGCATCCAACACGGCCTGCCGATCATCAGGATGGATCATGGGGAACCAACTGGACAGTGGAGCCGGCTGACTGTCATAGCCCCAGCCCTGCTTGCGCGCATGCGCCACCTGCACCTGGTCGGTGCGCACGTCATAGTCCCACAGAGCCAGGTCGGCTGCTTCCATCGCCACCTTGAGCCGTTTTTCGCTTTCGCGCAAGGTTCGTTCGGCGTCGGCCTTTTCCAACGCCTGACTGACCGTGGCGGCGACGCTCATTGCCAGAGCGGTCTCCGTGTCAGTATACTCGTGCCGTTCCAGCGAATCCAGCCCCAGCGTGCCGACTACCTTGCCGTGAACGATCAATGGCAAAATCAGCAGAGAAACGATGCCATGCTCGCGCAGCAAATGATGAATAGGCGCCAGGCGGGGGTCGTTTTGAGCGTCGGTCAGAGCCAGCAGGGTGCGGTGTTCCAACACATAGCGGGTTGAGGGGTTGCTATCTACCGGAATGACGGCGTTCAATGCGCTGAAATAATCTGGCCGACGATATTCGGCCACCACCGTCAGGCTTTGGCCGTCTGGGTTGAGCAAGGCTGCGCCGACGCGCGGCAGGCTGAAAATCAGGCACATTTCCCGGCAGGCCGCTTCCAGCACCGTCTGAGAATCTGAGTTGGATGCCGCCGTGACAATGATGCGGTTCAGCAGAGACAATTCGCTGTTGCGACGGTCGCTCTGCTCGTTGGCGCGACGCAATTCTTCTTCGGCACGTTTGCGCTCGGCCAGTTCGCGTTGCGCCTGGTCATACAGCCGGGCATTTTGCACGCCCACGCCGATCTGCTGCCCGATGGCGGCCAGCAGGTCTTGCTCTTGCGGCTGCACAGTGCGCAGGGTGCGTGTAGCTAGCAGCAAGGCACCCACCGCCTGTCCCGCCGACATGATCGGCACGCCGATCAGCGTTTGCACCCCCTCGCGCAACAGCACGGGCTTGATCTGGTTGTTGGCATAGCTGGCCGCATCCATCACCACCAGCCTGCGCCGGCGCACGGCCAGGCCGCAGACGCTTTCGTTGAGCGGGACGCTGCGGATATGCCCAAGCACGTCGGCCGAAAATCCATGCGCGACCTGAAGCACCAGCACGTCCTGGTCAGGTTCGTAGATCAGAGCGCAACCCAGTTCCAGATTGAGCATCGTCATCGTCTGCTCCAACGAGTCGCTTAATACTTTTTCCAGGTCCAAAGAGTGGCTGACGACGGCGGCGATGGCGTGGAGCGTTGCCAGCTCTTTGGTGCGGGCAGCCACTTTGTGCTCCAGGTTGGTATAGGATTCGTGGAGTTGGGCCGACATCAGGTTGAACTGATGCGCCAGTTCTTCGATTTCATCGCCGGTGTGTGCCGTGATGCTCTGGCCGAGGTCGCCCTGCGCCACTTTTTGCGCCGCCTGGATCAACTCGACCACTGGCCTGGAGATGCGCGTCACCCCAACGCTGACAATGATTGCCGGGATGATCAACCCCAAAACCAGCAGAACCAGCAGGGCGATCTGGTAATGGCGGCTGCTGCCGATCAGAGCGGCCCACGGCTCTTCGGTGATCACCGCCCACGAAACGCCGGAAATGGGCGCAAATCCGGCCACGATGCTTTGTCCATCGGGACTGCTGGTGTGGATGGCGTCGCTCTGGCCGCTCAGAGCCATCTGCACCACCGGCTGATCGGTCAGATTATAGCCCGCATAGCGGCTATCGGTATGATAGATCACTATGCCGCGTCCATCTACCAGATAGAGGCTGCTGGCCTGGATATTCAGGCGGGCAATGTCTTTATAGAGGGTGTTGATAGCCCGGCCGTCCACTCGCAAGAGGCCGATCAAAACGCCACGCGGCCGTCCCTGATCGCCCAGAGCTGGCACAGCCACGGCCACCACCGGCGTATCGCCGGCGTCAGACAATACATCCGACCAAAAAATTTTCTTGTCGGACGAATCGGACGACTGATCGGCGGATAGTGTCTGGCTCAACTGGCGATAAAAGGGCTGATTGCTCCAATCCTGACCGACCAGGTCGGATCGGATCGAACGCACAGCAACCACCTCTCCCTGATTGTCCAGCAGCACCACGCCGGCATCAAAGATGCTCAATTCGGCCGCATGTTCAAGCGTCTGCTGTCGCCCAGCCAACGTGCTGTGAAACAACATCGGGTTGCGGGCGACCGCAGACAGTTGCTCGGCATAATTCTTGACCACTGCGGCCAGTTGTTCGGTGGCCACGCGAATGATCGTCTTGTCGCGCTCGATCACCAGGTCTTCGGTCACTTGTTGAAAGGCGAAAAAAGCCACCAGGGCCACTGCCGAGAGAATGATCGCTGCCGGCACAAAAGACCAGGCAATGATCTTGGCGCGCAAACTGCCCCAACGAATGTTCAACAACATGATTTTGCTCCGAGAAAAAATATCGTCCTTTAATCAAGTATAAATGATCTGGTGGAATTTGGCAACCACTGCCATTCGCCATCGTCTCTCTCATCCTTACGAAACGCGCGGCACACGGGCCAAAATCTCGGCCACCACCTCATAGTGAATGGTGCCGAGGCGAGCGGCTACCTGCTCCACCGTGATCTCTTGATCGCCCTGCTGCCCGATCAGCACCACCTCATCGCCCTGCCGCACGGCGGGGATGTGGGTGACATTGATCATGGTCTGGTCCATACACACCCGCCCTACGATAGGGGCACGCTGTCCGTGCACCAGCACCTCACCCCAATGATGTGGCGCACGGCGAAAGCCATCGGCATAGCCCACCGGAATGACGGCGATGCGCTCTTTACCAGGCGTGCGGTAGGTGCCGCCATAGCTGATCAGGCTGCCTTCTGGCAGGGTTTTGACCTGGGCCACGCGCGTTTTGAAGCTCAAGGCGCGGCGGAATCCATCGGGCATTGGCACAGCGGCTGCCGGGGCCAGCCCATATAGAGCGATGCCCAACCGCACCATGTTCAGGCGGGCCTGCGGGATGCTGAGAATGGCCGCCGAGTTGGCCGCGTGAATCAGCGGAAACTGCCAGCCGGCCTCCTGCGCCTGCCGCAGCACCTCGGCAAAGCGGGCCAACTGCCAGAGCGCATAGCTCTTGTCAGCCTCATCGGCCATAGATAGGTGCGTGAACACCCCCTCCCAAACCATGTGCGGCAGTTCGACCGCCTGATGCAAAAAAGGCAGCACCTCATCGGGCAGCAGACCCAACCGCCCCATGCCGGTGTCTACTTTGATGTGGGCGCGCGCGGCCCGCCCGACCTGCGTGGCGGCGCGGTTGAACGCCCGCGCCGTGTCCACATCGAACAGGGTCACGGTGATGTCGTTGAGCAATGCTTCGCGCGCCTGCCAGGCCGGAGTATAGCCCAAAACCAAAATCGGCGCCTCGATGCCGGCGCGACGCAAGGCTACCCCTTCGCTGAGGCAGGCCACCCCCAACATACGGGCGCCGTTGTTCATTGCCGTGCGCGCCACACGGGCCGCCCCATGTCCGTATCCATCTGCTTTTAGCACCACCATCACGCCGACTGCCGGACCGACCAATTGCTGCGTCAGGCGCAAATTGTGGGCGATGGCTTCCAGGTCAATCTCTAGCCAGGTGGGGCGGGCTGGCAAAGACAGTTCGATCTGCCGAAAAACCGCTTCCTGACGCACCAGCCGCGCTTCGGCCTGCGCCGGGTCGGCCAGCAAGGCGCGCGTCACCTGCTCCAGGCGTTCTTCGCGAGCGCCTTTGATCAGCACGGCATCCTGCCCGGTCATCTCTTGGGCCAGATAGCGTGCCGCTTCTTGATTGGTATAGGTGACAAATATCCGCTCCTGGCGCATGCCGGCGGCCAGGGCTGCTTGATGGATGACCTGGGTGCGTTCGCCTTTGAGAACCAACTGCTGCACTACCTCGGCGGCGCGTTGACCGATGCGCCGACAGGCTTCGTCGTGATACGCACCGGCCTGGCGGATGTCGCCCAGCACGGCAATGCGGCGGTGCTGCGGAAAATGGTCGGCCAGCGCGTCCAGGGCGGCCAGCATGCAATCGGCGCCGGCGTCATAGCTGTCATCCAGCAGGGCGGCGCCGTTGAGGCCATCCAGCAGACTCAGCCGGCCGGGCAGCGGGCGCAATCCTTGCAGTGCGCTTTGAATATCGGTCGGCGGAATGTCCCAGGTCTGTCCTACCGTGGCGGCCGCCAGCGCGGCATAGAGATGATGCCGTCCCCACAGGCTCAGCGTGAGCGGCACATTTTGTCCTTCCGGGCCGCTCAGAACACAGCTCAGGCCTTCGGGGGTGCAGCGCACCCGGTCGGCTTGCCAATCGGCCTGCGCACTGAAACCAAAACCGATCACCCGCGCGGCTGTGTCATGCCGCATCGCCCAAACGCGTTCATCGTCGCGGTTCAGCATGGCAAGCCCCTCACCCGGCAAAGCCTGCGCCAGGCGGGCCTTTTCGCGAGCAATTCCATCCAATGAGCCAAATATCTCCATGTGTGCGTGATGGACGCCCAAGATCACGCCGACTCGCGGGCGAGCCAATGCGGCCAAATCGCCGATTTCGCCCACTGAATCGGCGGCCAGTTCCAGCACGGCGATGCGATGCGATGGTTCAAGTTGTCCCATCGCAATGGGTAGTCCATAACGTCCACTGTAACTGGCATAGTTCTTGAACACGGCATATCGCGTCCCCAACACCGCGGCGATGGCTTCTTTGGTCAGCGTTTTGCCGCCAGAGCCGGTTACGCCGATTACCTGAACGCCATATTTTTGCACCACATACCGGGCCCAATCGAACAGCGTTTGGCGGGTATCAGGCACCAGGATGCAGGTGATCAAAGCAGGGAGATGAGCCGGGACGTCTTGACACAGCACACCGGCAGCGCCCTGTCGCACCGCATCGAGGATGTAATCGTGCCCGTCACCGGTGTCGCCTTGCACGGCCACAAAAAGCTGGCCGGGGCGGATGCGCCGCGAGTCAAAGGCCAGGTCATCGAAACACTCGACGGCGGCAGTTCCGTGCAGTTGTCCGCCCACAGCCAAAAGGTCTTGAAGAAAGATCATCTTGCCGCCTGAAAGAAAAAACCAGGCTTGGGGAAACCTGGTTTGGCCAGACATTGAATAGATCAGCTAGGAGCGTGCTGAAAACCCGCTCACCACCAAGACACAAAGGACACAAAGCATTTCTAGCGACTCAAAAGTATCGTAAACCTTGGTGTTCTCGGTGTCCTTTGTGGTAAAAATAGACTTGTTCAGCTTTAGCGCACTGAGGGGGTGGCCCGAACGAGTTCGGGATTCCGGCATCCTCAAGTGAGGCAACGAGTAGTCTCTCCGACAGACTGCTAGAACCTGGGCGGTCCTTGCTTCCGCCCCGACACGAGGGTGTAATAAAGCAGGCCGCCCAGCACCAGCGGCGCGGCAAATACGATGACCGCTCCCGCCGAAGACGCCAGCGCCGAAATGATGCCGACGATCAAGGTGAGCGAGATCACTACCCCAATCGGCACCAACATCGGCAGCAAGATTGGGCGCAGGTCAGGCGAAGACTGATTGGGCGTCGGCGGGCGCGGCGCGGTGGGGTGGCGCGGCGGTTTGGCGGCCGGCGGCGATTCGCTGCCGGGGGCTGCATCCACGCGGTGCGCCGGGCTGCCCGACCGGTGTTTGTATGCCTGCTCTGATTTGGGAGCAGCCTGACGGTGCGGCGCAGATGAACCTTGCGGCGCAGATGAACCTTGCGGCGCGGCTGCAGCGCGCGCCCGCCCTTGCACCTTGACCAGGCGAGTCTCCAGATCGCGCTTCATTTCGGCCACATTTTGATAGCGACCTTCGGGGCGGATGGCCATGGCCCGGCGCACAAAATTGACCATCCATTCCGAGATTTTGGGATTGATCTCGCGAATGTCGGGCTGTGTGTCGGGCTTGAGGATGCGCTGCGACACCGGCTGCGGCGGACGCCCGGTCAGCAGATGATACATTGTCGCGCCCAGGGCATAAATGTCGGTGCGTTCGTCGGTGTGACCGGCGCTGACATCATATTGCTCCAACGGCGTATATTCGGGCGTGCCCAGCCCATGCACGATGGTGGTGGTGCGCGGGTTGTGGGGGTCCACAAACTTGACCAGGCCAAAATCCACCAGCATCACCTTGTCCTCGGCGGTGCGGATGATGTTGGCCGGCTTGATGTCGCGGTGCAGCACGTGATTTTGGTGACAGTATTCCAGCGCATCGAGGATTTGCTCCAGCCACTTGTAAAGCAGTGCTTCGGTGGGGCGTTTTTTCTGCTTGAGCAGATCGGCCAGGCTTTCGCCCTGAATGTAATCCATCACCAAATAGTCGTTCTCGTCAATGCTGAAATAATCGCTGACGTGCGGCAGGTTTTTGTGGCGCAGATTGCTCAAGGCGCGAGCTTCGCGCTCAAACTGGGCGCGGGCAGCCAACAGCCTGGTTTCGTCGGCCAGAGGATCCGAGTACAACTCTTTGATCGCCCGCGGCCGGTCCAGCAGGATGTCTTGGGCCAGGTAAACGGTGCCCATACCGCCTTCGCCGAGAACGGCCTGGACGCGATAACGTCCCTTGAGCAATTGTCCGATTTCCAGAGACATGGTGAGTCCTTGCTATGTGGTGGGCTTGCCGCAGACCGGACAAAATCGGGCGTTGGCATGGATCTCGGCGCCGCAAGATGCACAGAATCGCCTTGCTGCCGGCGCCGCCACTGGTATAGCTGCCGCAGGCGCGGCAGGTCGTTTGATCTTGACGCCGCAGCCAGGGCAAAATGTGGCCTCGGCAGGCAAGATGGATTTGCACTTGGGGCAGCGCAGCCGCACCGCTGCCTGCGGCTGGGCGGCCGGCCCGACCGCTGGCTGAGCTGCCGGTGCAGATGCCGCGGCTGCGCTCGCGGCCGGCGCGGGGGCAATCAATCGCTCACCGCACTTGTTGCAAAATTCATCGGTAGACAAAGCCATGGTTTTGCAGCGCGGGCAGTGAATCGTGGTCGGCGCGACCGATGGAATAGCCTTGAGTTCGGTCAGGTCGGCTTTTTTGCGGTCCACTTCGGCGCGCAATTCGTTGATCCGTTCGCACAGCCGCATCAGTTCGGGGTGATCGATCCGGTTTGTGTCGAACAAGGATAATGTTTGCAAACCCAGCGCCTCGGTCAATTGCTTCATCTCGGCCTGCTGCGCCTTGATCTCGTGTTCAAGCTGGGTGATCTTGCGCTTGCGCTCCATCTCGGTCAATTGGTAGCGAATCCCGTCAATGGCCGATTTGATCTGGCCCTTTTGATCAATGCCCGAAATAACCTGGCTGGCGCCTTGTTTGATTGAATCAATGATGTCAGACATTGTTTTACTCCGTTCTTTTATTTAATGGCTCAACATGGTCACTGCCATATTGTATACGGAATCTGACACACTCTCGTTACAATCTGTTAGCGAGTCAACCGGATCACCGGAGCGATCCACGCGAGGCGAAAACGCGACCATTCTGCGCTGATGGCGCCGATCACGGCAATCTGTTCTTCCTGCCCGCCCCAGGGATGGACGGTATAGATGGCCCAGCGGTTGCGGTGATTGGTGACATAGGCCACACGCTGACCGTCGGGCGACCAGGCCGGCATGGCGTCTACCGACAGGTTGTAGGTGATGCGGCGCACCCAGCCATCGGTGCGCACCCCGTACAGGTCCAGGCTGATGCCGTCTACATCAGACATGTACACCAGTTCTTGGGCGCTGGGCGCCCAGACCGTAGCCTGGTCTCGTGACGAGGCGGTCAGCATGTGCATTTCTTGTGTCTTGAGGTCATAGATGCGGATGCCGCACTTGTTGGCACTGTCACATGCTGTGAATGAAACCCAGTCGCCGTTGCCCCAATCGGGCCAGTTGCCCTGCTGTATCCGCCGCAAGGTTTTTGACCTGACATCGAAAACATAGATAAACCAGTCCTTTTTATCGTTGTCATACGATGCAAAGGCGACCCGCTGACCGTCGCGTGACCAGGCCGGATACTGCGCCTCGATGTCGGTGGTGACGGTGATCATTCCGCCAGCCATGTCGGTCGGGCTGACCGGCTGACTGCTGCTGATGACGGCGCCCAGGCTGATCACCGGTGCGGCATACAGGCCGGGCCGCGTGGGATCGGTGGATCGCCAGGCCAGCATAGTCCCGTCCAGGGTCAGCGCCGGCTGATCGGCCAGCGACAGCCAGGGCTTGAGTGTTTGTTCGACGGCATTGATCAAGCAGAGGTGAGATTGGTTTGTCTCGTAATCATAACACGCAGACACCAATGTGCCGATATGCACCTGCCCCTGCGGTGGCCATTCGGCCTGCGACTCGCTGCCCAACGGCGGTGGCGGCGGTGCGGCGGCGCACAGTTTTTTTGTTTTGCCCTCTATGTCTACAATTTGCAGGTCGTCTTGATCATAGATGTTCAAAGCCTGCTCGTACAACTTGGCAGCATTGCACCAACGCTGCTGGTCTATCATATAACCGGCGCGGGTCACACTGGCCTGATAGAGACGGTCGGCTACGTCTTTGTAATCGGGCTTGAGGTTGTAGAGCGGCGTCAGGTTGATCAACACCTGCTCCCAGTCCATCTCCCAATAATCCAGCGCCGATTGGTACAGGTCGGCCAGGCGGCGGCGTGTCTTGATCTCCAGATCGCGAGGTGCCAGCTTGAGGGCATCGTCATAGTGCGAGATGGCATCTACCATGCTACCGGCCTCCTCAAGGGTGGCGGCATACTGGACATGGCTTTGCACCAGCATCTCGATCACCTCGTCGGCCTTGTAGCTGCTGTCCAGTCGCCGAATTTCACTCAACTGGGCAATGGCATTTTCCCAGTCCTTGTTTTGGTAGAATCGCGTGGCTTCTTCAAACAAGACCTCGGTGGGCTGATGCACCACGATCAGCGGAGTGGGGGTGGGTGCCGCAACTGCTGTGGCCGTTGCTGTCGGTGGCGGCGGGGTGGAGGTGGGCGTCACCGTCTGTCGGGCCTGAGCCAGCCGCCACTGCGATTGGATGTTGCCGTCTTCGGGAAGCAGCCGCAAAGCCTCCTGGAATTCGGCCTCGGCCATTTGGTACTGTTCGCATTGCATCCACACCATGCCCAGGTTGTAATGCATCTGTGCCTGCTGCTGTTTGGCGGCCTGTTGATCGGCGGCACCGTCTCGAAAACCTTTCAAGGCCAGCCCCAAAATGCCAAAGGCAATGACAATCAGCAACAAAATCAGCGGCAGCAGCCAGCGGCGAAATGCGGCACGGCGGCGCAAACGCTTGAGCAGGGTGGCATCCAGGTTGGTTAATGACTGGCCGCAATGGGGGCAAAACGGCCAGGCCTGAACTAAAAGCTGTTGACAATTCGGACAGATAAGAGATGTTTTGATTTTCGACATGGCATCAAATTATACCCATTTTCAGGGCTTCTGTCCAATACTCTTCCGCAGGTTCAACGGTGCCTGACCTATGAAACTCGCGCTTTGAGCAGCAACCCGGGATCGGCAAATCCCTGTTCCATTCCGATGGATTCGGGTCAGAGGATGGCTCATTGAAATCTGTGGAGGGCAGGTGTGATCTGTTGACAGGGGAATCAATTGACATTACAATGCACCTCTGGCGCGATGGCCGCGCCAGAACATGGGTTTTATAGAAAAGGAGTCTGGAATGAGCAGCTCGTTTGTGTTGCGCGGCAATCGCCTGGCTGTCGAGGTCGCTGCGCCGGGCAGCGTGTATGCCGGCACACGTTTTGATTGGACGGGTTTTGTCACCCAGGTGACGCTGGATGATCGGCACACTTTTTGTATGCCCGAATCGCTGGTCGCCGGACAGGGCAGCGGCGGGATCGGGCTGTGTGGCGAGTTTGGCATTGACCGACCCATCGGCTATGACGACATTCTGCCGGGACAGGCCTTTCCCAAGTTGGGCATCGGCCTGCTGCGGCGCCCCGATGCCGAACCGTACAACTTTTTCCGACCGTACGAGATTGTCCAGACCTTTCCCATCCAGATCGAGGTGTCCGGGTCTGAGGTGCGATTTGTGGTCGAGCCGCTGGACTGCGATGGTTACGCCGCCCGGCTGATCAAGACGTTGCGCATAGACGAAAATCAACTGGAGGTGAACTATTGGCTGGAAAATGTCGGCCGCAGGGATATTCAGACCAATGAATACTGTCACAACTTTGTGGGTTTGAACGGCCGGACGGTCGGCCCCGATTATCGCCTGTGTTTTCTAAATCCGGTCGAACTGGAACTGTTGCCGCACATGCCGCCGCAGCCCATCTTGAGCGTCTCGGGGCGCGAACTTGTACTGGCCGATGTGCCGCAGCGTCCTTTTTACTGCCGCCTGCGCGGTTTGGCGCAGAGCGAACTGCCGCAATGGGAATTGGTGCATCGGCTCGACGGCGTGGGGTTGTGTGAACAGGATGATTTTGTCCCGGCACGGGTGGCTGTATGGGGCGTGGCCCATGTCATCAGCGCCGAGGTGTTTGTGGATATCCATTTGCGCCCCGGTCAGGCTCAAACCTGGACGCGGCGGTATACATTTTCTTCAAACGGTTCATAAAAGGTAATTGCTCAGCCCGACTGAGATTTTCCAGGATTTTATTATGGAATCCCGAACTTGTTCGGGCGTATTGTGCCCGATACTTGCAAGCTGCCCCAACAAGTTGGGGAATCCGTACAGAAAACAGTCTGGCCTGAGCAGTTACCATAAAAGGAGGGTTTTCGATGCAGCTAACAAATCGTGTTCAGACCGTCAACGGCATCATCGAGGGCATTACTTCACCTGCATCAAGAGTTCGCATCTTTAAGCCTGTATTTCGCACCTTGACAAGAGAATAAAAGAGCCTCGGCCACCAAAAGAGAGAGAAAACGCGGCAAAACGGGGGCAAATGCGCATAAGCGGCAACAGATTTGGGATCGGCGAGCGAGCTATGACGCAGGCGATGCAATCGCCTGCGTCTGTCCGTCGGTAAAGAGGCGCAGTTTTCTCCTCCCGACAGAACGGGCCAAACAGCTACCTGGTTGAGGAGAGAAGCAGCGGGACAGGCTCAGGTACAGCGATGCGTTCCCATTGACGTGGACGTGAGGATGGAGATTGAATGGCCGTCTGGATCACCGAGATCGTTTGGCGTTGCGCCGCTGTGAGCGAGGACTGGCGGTAAGGTTGGCCCTTTTGTCAAGACCACAAAAACGCCAAAATAGATGAAACTGCT
>CAYVBK010000054.1:0-36790 GCA_964449465.1 uncultured Anaerolineae bacterium | reverse complement strand
GTTGCTGCCCAGTCTCTAGATGAGTCATCCTACACCATCCACCTGAACGGTTACGGTGGACTTAAGTGTATAGCCCAACACCTCGACAGCAGCCACAATCTGCGCTTCACTGACCAGAGATTCGTCGTATTCCACTTGCAGGCGTTGCTGGTGATAGCTGGCCTTGATTCGCTTGATCCCCACCAGCTCATCCTCAAGACCTTCCAACCGCATCACGCAGGCTGGACAGTGCATGTCGGGTACGCGAAAAACCTGGATCATCTTGTATTATCCTATGATGCATCAAACTGAATTTGCCCGGTGTACATACCCATCGAACAGGAAAAGCGCAGCACCGCGCCGGCCTTTTGCGCCGGCAGGTCAATCGTCACCACGCCGGTGACGGGCAATAGCTCCTCGATGCCCAGCGCCGGGATGGTGAAAGCCCGCGAGCAACTGCGCGTATTGTCTGTCACCAGAGCCAGCTTGAGCGGTTTGTCGGCCGGGGCGTGCAGTATTGACGGCCGGTAGCCATTGTTGACCACGTTGATGGTCAACGTGTTGTCGCCTGCCGTGTCGGCAGCGTCCGGACCGGGGGTAACTGGCGGCAAGGAATCGGCAGCAAAAGGCGTGGATGGCGCCGGCGTCTGCGCCGCAGCAAAATTCCACGAGCGGGTCAGCACGGCGAACGACACCGGCGATCCGGCCATATTCAGCCCGCTTTCAATAGAAATCAGGCCCAAGATCAAGATGACGACCGCCGTTATCTGCATAAACCGCCGCTCCCACCTGGCCCCCAGATGGGTGGCCAGGTAAGCCAGAGCAAAAAAGACGGGGCTGGCACCCAATGTGAATGAGAACATCAAGGCCGCACCCATCAAAGGATTGCCCGTGCCGGCGGCCAGCGCCATCATTGCTTGCGTCACTCCGCAAGGGATAAACACCGTCAACGCGCCCAGAAAAAGCGGCGTCACCCAACCGGCGCATGTTTTGGCGCGTTTGCGGATATAACGGGTCAGAAACGAGGGTGGCTCGAACGAAAAATAGCGAAATATAGGATGCACGTTAAACATGCGCAGTGCATTGCCGATCATAAAAACGCCGATGGCAAACTGCAAGATCGCCCGCGCAAGCGGCGTGAATTGCAGTACCGAACCGATCAGCCCCAGCAGCAGGCCCAGCAGCGTATAGGCAACCAGCTTGGCCGCCAGGAAAAGCAAAATGGGCTGCGCGATACGCTTTTGGCGTCCATTCTGCTTTTCAATGTCCTGCTCTACTTGATGGGCAACCGAGCCGGCCAACAGGCCGCCCTGCACCGCCAGGCAACTCAACCCGCCGGCGGTCAGGCCGGTGACAAATGCGATCACAATGTTCAACATGCAGACTCCGATTTATCCAAATTTGACGTCAACGGTTCTATATCGAGTTGCATGATACAATAGTTGAGTATTTTTGTCAAGTATAAATTGAGTAAAATCGCAGATTCTCAAGTTTCCGACTGTTCTCTATTGACAAAACGTTCTGAATGTGATACAATTCTTCACACATACAAGCCTCACCCTTTGATTGGGTGAGGATATTTATCATTATGGAGGCATTACAATCATCATGCAAACCACACATTCAACCGTTCAAGGTCTCACCGCAGCCCAGGTTCTGGAACAACGTCAACAGTACGGTGAAAATGCTCTCCCCTCGGCCAAAAGAACATCGGCCTGGGGGATTTTCTTTAACCAGTTCAAGAATCCGCTGGTCTACATCATCCTGGCCGCAGCCGGAATCTCACTGATCGTGGGCGAATATGGTGACTTTGGAATCATTATGACGGTCGTCCTCATTGATGCTGTGCTGGGTTTCATCCAGGAATACCAGGCACAGCGCACCTACACCGCTCTCAAAGGCTTGCTCAAGCCCACCACCACGGTTATCCGCGATGGAGTACGCCATGAGATCGAGGTCAGCGAGTTGGTGCCCGGCGATATTGTCCTGCTCAATGCCGGTGAGCGCGTTCCCGGTGATGGCGAGGTACTTGAGGCACTCAAACTATCTATCGAAGAGGCGATCCTCACCGGAGAAAGCGAACCGGTGAACAAAAACACCGCCGCCGGCGAGAACCAGGTTTTTATGGGCACAACGGTTCTCACCGGGCGTGGGCTGATGCGTGTGACGACAACCGGAGCACGCACCGAGTTGGGACGCATCGCCACCAGCCTGCACGAGGAAATCGAGGACAAGACGCCGCTCCAGGTGCGTCTGGAAGCCTTCAGCCACACCCTCACCAGACTGGTGTTGCTGATCACAGCCGCCATTTTTGCTGTGGGACTGATCGCTGGCCGTCCGCTCCTCGAAATGCTGCGCGTCTCGATCATCCTGGCCATTGCTGCCGTGCCGGAAGGATTGCTCATCGCCGTCACCGTTATTCTGGTGTTGGGGATGCGCAAAATTCTCGATCGCCACGGATTGGTGAAGCGATTGCTGGCTGTGGAGACGCTCGGCTCTGTGACCACCATCTGCACCGACAAGACTGGCACTCTTACAGAGGGCCGTATGCAGGTGACACGTCAACAAGTCAGCGACGCGCAGCGCGCCCTGGAAGTGATGGTGTACTGCAACGATCTGGAAGGCCCGGTAGATGCCGCATTGTGGGAATATGCCCGCGCTCAACTCAAGGGCGACCCACAGGAAATGGCAAATGGTGCGGAACGGCTGGGTGAAGAGTTGTTCAGCAGCGAGACCAAGTTTATGATGACGGCGAACCGCGTTGCCGGGCAAACGCTGCACTATCTCAAAGGCGCGCCGGAAATTGTATTGGGCATGTGTATAGTGGATGAACAGGAACGAGAGCGCATCCTGGCACAAGTGGAGCAGTGGGCCGGCGAAGGCCTGCGCCTGCTCGGATTGGCCTATCGCCTGGATGGGTTGCTCGGCGATCACAGCGGGTATACCTGGGTGGGTCTGGTGGCCATGGAAGACCCTATCCGCGAAGGGGTGTGCGAGGCCATTCAAGTGGCACAGCGCGCCGGCATCCAGGTCAAGATGATCACCGGCGATTATCGCAAGACCGCCGAACGCATCGCGGCGTTGGTCGGCCTGACCTGCCGCTCCGACCAGATCATTGACGGTGAGATGCTGAATCAGCTCAGTGACGATGAACTGGCGGCGCGGGTGCAGGATATTGTCGTCTTTGCCCGCATCCGCCCGCAGGACAAGCTGCGCATCGTACGCGCCCTGCAAGCGCGCGGCGAAATCACTGCGATGATCGGCGACGGTGTCAACGACGCGCCGGCGCTCAAACGTGCCAACATCGGCGTGGTGGTTGGTGCAGCCACCGATGTCGCCAAAGAGACGGCAGATCTGATTCTTCTGGACAACAACTTTAAGACTGTGGTAGCAGCCATCGAAGAAGGCCGCGTCATCTTTGAGAACATCCGCAAGGTGGTGGCCTACACGCTCTCCAACTCGTTCGCCGAGGTGCTGTTGGTCTTTGGGGCCATGCTGCTTGGTTGGCCGGCCCCGCTGCTGGTAGCGCAAATCCTGTGGATTCACCTGATCTGCGATGGGCCATCCGACATTGTGCTGGGTTTTGAGCCAAAGGAAAATGGCATTATGGAGGAACCGCCGAAACCCTTGAATGAACCCATTCTAAATCGGCTGGGACTGTCGTTGATCGGCATCATCAGCACTGTCAGCGCTGTGGTGGGGCTAGGCATCTTTGGTCACTATTTTTTGCGGCACAACGACCCGGTCGAAGGACGCAGTATCGCCTTTGCCAGTTTTGCCATCAACTCGATGATCTATATCTTTGCCTATCGGAGCCTGCGTCGCCCGCTTTGGCGCATGAACCGCCTGAGCGCGAACAAACCGCTGATCTGGGCTGCCATCTTGGGACTGGTCCTGGTGATATTGCCCTTCTTTATACCTGGATTGGGGCAAATGCTCTCCGCTGTGCCTCTGCACTTGGAGGATTGGCTCCTTGTTTTCGGCGTGGCTGCGGGTTTGTTGGGTGTGGTGGAAGTGGGAAAATGGATCACAAACAGACATCATCGCTCTGCAACCGCGTTCTGCAATCCCACACGGCTGAATCGCTAGTTTGTACTTGGCAAATGGGGATTCCACACATAGCCGGGGACACATTCCGGGTGTGCTGCTGATCGCCAATCTGCCAGAGCAATTTCTTGACGATGAGAGGAACGACAATGATGTCAGCTAAAGCGATGGTGGTTTTGATCACGTGGGGCGTGCTTATGGCGCTTTACGCGCTCAACAAATATGTCATCAAGCACAGCTTGCTCAAATCGCCGATCCTGGTCAATCTGAATGCTGTTCCAATTTCACGCCCTGGCTCGTTTGTTGCGGGCGCCGGGGTGCTGTTTACTTTTGTGATCAACATTGTCGCCGTCGGCGTGGTGTTTGGCTGCGCACTGTCTCCGTCGTTCGCAAATGCCGTGCGCTTTTTGCGATTCGATCTGCCATTGTGGATCAACATCGCAGGCGGCGTCTTGTTCTTGCTTTACTCATTGTGGGGGACGCTGGTGCTGTTCTACAATCCCAACTATACCCCTTTGTACAAGCACTTGCGCGGGCAATACGTCATCGTCACCGAAGGGCCGTACCGGTGGGTGCGCCATCCACGCTATGCCGCCGCGGCGCTGGCGAATCTCATCTTTTTCCTGTTCACCGGCGTCTGGCTCTCGCTGCTTGGCCTCCTAGGGTGGGCAGCCATCTATGCGCAAGGCAAGGCTGAAGAGCAGTTTCTCTTGACACTGGCGCCCGATGCATACGGCGATTATTGCCGCCGAACAGGGATGTTTTTTCCACGGGTCCATCTGTAGCGACTGAGGATTAGTAAGCCGTAAAACCGAGGATGAAAATGACTATCTGACTAGAAGACAAACGATTCAATAACTATTTTCGAAGGAGAACAATGACTCTCCTGAAAAAAGGTGGATTTAACCACAAAGAACACAAAGGTCACAAAGAAAATTCAGGTTGAGCTTGAAATTGTTCAAATACAACATTGAAATAATTAATTCAAGTCTTGACTTTCTTCGTGTACTTCGTGTTCTTGGTGGTTTTTTCAGTGGACTCGACAATGAAAACAAAGAACGCTTTGTGGATTGTGACCGCTCTGCTGGGTGGGGTGGTCGTTTTTTGGCTGTTTGGCCTCAAACTCATCTTGAAACTAAAAAAAGGCCGTGGCGAACCGTGTCCTACCTCGTGGAGTTGGATCGTAGATAACTCGCTGCGTCGTTGGGATGTGCGTCACGCGCTCGACCGGGCCGGGCTGCGCCACGGTGAGACGGTGCTAGAACTTGGCCCCGGGCCGGGCGCGTTCACTGTGGATGCAGCCCAGCGCGTGGGGCCAGAAGGCCGCCTGATCGCCGTGGACATCCAGCCGGGAATGATCGCCCAGGTAGAGGCGCGGGTCAAGGCCGCCGGTGTGACCAACGTCGAAACTCACATCGCCAGTGCCTACGATCTGCCGATTGAAGATGGCACGGTGGATCGCGCGTTCCTCATCACCGTACTGCCCGAAATCCCCGATCCCGTGCGCGCACTGTGTGAACTGCACCGTGTGATCAAGCCGGGCGGCATTGTCTCCACTACCGAAGAATTCCTCGACCCCGACTATCCGCGCCAGGCAACGACCATCGCCTGGGCCGACGCCGCCGGATTCGAGTTGGCAGAGCGTTACGGAAATTGGTGGAATTACACGCTCAACTTGAGACGGAAACCGTAAACCCCAAACAAATAGAGACGTGACTTGTTTCCATCGCGCCAGCGCATTGGACAGTACAGAGGTAAAAATGACCAGGATATGTATAGACCTGAGCGGCATCTCGGAAACTCTGCTGATCTCCCTCTATTGCCGGGCTGTCGAGAGCCAGCGACCCGACGCATTGATCAGGGACAGGCGGGCTATCGAGTTGATGGGCCGGATTGATTATGACTTTTCCCAGGTCAAGTTTTCCGCTCCCGATCTGCTTTTTACGATCATGCGCGTACGCGAGTTTGACCGCCGCACGCAGGCCTTTCTGTACGCCCACCCCGACGGCATCGTGGTGAGCATTGGCTGTGGACTGGATACCCGCTTTGACCGCGTAGACAATGGGATGGTAGAGTGGTATGACCTGGATCTGCCAGAGGTGATCGCGTTGCGCCGACAGCTTAAAGTAGGCGAAACGCCGCGCTGCCACTTTATTGGGTGCTCTGCGCTAGACCTGGCGTGGTTGGACATTGCCGGTGACAACACAAAACGCCGATACCTGTTTCTGGCAGAAGGTGTATTTCCCTATTTCAAGGAAACAGAGATCAGGCGACTCGTGCTGGCATTGCAGGAGCGGTTTCCCGGCGCGGAACTCGTCTTTGATGCCATGACCCCGCTGATGGCCTGGCTTCATAGCCATCATCCGGTCATCAACAAACTCCATGCCCATCTGTGGGGAATCAAGCAGGGTCGGGAACTAGAAACCTGGAGCCCCAACATTCGCTTGCTCGACGAGTGGTTCTATTTGGACCGGTCCGAGCCGCGTCTGGGTTGGACCAGGCTATTGCGATTCGTCCCTCTCCTGAACCGGGGAAATAGCATCGTGCAGTATCGGCTCGGTGAATGAACAAGCACGATGGCTATCGTCCAAGCCAGCGCCGCCGGATTCGAATTGGCGGAACGGTACGGGAATTGGTGAAATTACACGCTCAACTTTCGCAGGCCCGCTGTGGAGACGTCGTCATGATCTCGATCCAATCTAAAGTGCATATCGCTAACGTCAGCAGCGCAGACCTTCTTGATTTCATGCTCAACTGCACCGATCAACGGTATCAGGCGTGGTGGCCGGGCACGCACCTGGCTTTCCACACCGTCGAGTGCCAACCGGGCCACGTCGGCAACGTTGTCTATATGGACGAGTACGTCGACCAGCGCCGGATCAAGATGCAGGGCGTCGTGACGCAAGTGATGCCCGGCAAAAAGATCGTGTGGCAATTCAAGCAAATCGTCCGCTTGCCGGCGTGGCTCATTCTGGAAGCAGCCGATGACGACGAGGGCGTGATGCTTACCCACACGCTTCAGGCCGGCTTCAGGGGTATTGGTAGCATCCTGGATCCCCTCCTCCGTCTCTATTTCTCGAACAAGTTTGCCCACGCTATGGACGACCACGCCCAGTCCGAATTCCCGATGTTGGGAGCGATGTTGCGCGATCGTGTAAATCGAATTTAGGGTTCGCAAAAGTACTCGACGAAAGGCTGTGGTTAGTCTCCGACGGTTCGCCCGAGTTCACCGCAGGCCGCGCTACCGTAGCCCCAGGCGAGGGCGAGCGAGGTCAGAGCTAGTTTTTAACAGACCCTTTGGGTAGGAGGAAAGCGATGACGACTGTGAAATCCGAGTTGAACAATCTCGCTGTATACGTACACCCAACCTGTAAGGGCAAACTAGAACCCTCCAAGGACGCATTGCGTTGCGGCGTGTGCAAATCCACCTACCCGCTGCTGGCTGGAATCCCCGACTTTTTGCTCAAAGACTCCGAACAAGCGATCAGCCCCCTCAACCGCACACTCATGGAGACGGTAGTGCGCCTCTACGAAACACCGCTGTGGTATGCGCCGATCCTGAAGCTGGCTGGCGGCAAAGATGCGCCAAGCTATGGGGAAGTCATCCGGCAGATGGTCGGGCTGATGGACATCCACCAGGGAATGCTGCTCGACGTGGCCTGCGGGCCGGGGACGTGGGGGCGGCGGCTCGCCTCGCCGACAATAAAAGTCTACGGGATTGACATCAATTGGGCGATGCTGCGGCAGGGGGCGCGGGTGAGCGCGAACGGCGGGCATCGCTATCCCTTTGTTGCCGGCGTACTGCTGAGCGCGGAAAATCCCTTCTTTTTGCTCTGGTGGGCGACGATCTGCGCCGGGCTGGTCGGGCACGCGCTGGAATTCGACCCCGGCGGGCTGCTGGCGATGGCAGTCACCCACTGGCTGTGCGATTTCGGTTGGAGTTACTTTTTATCGGCGCTGTCGTTCAAGGGCGGTGCGTTTTTCGGGCAGCGCTTCCAGCAGGCCATTTTCCTGTTCTGCGGCGTGTTTCTGCTCTTTTGGGGCGGCAAGTATGTGGTCGAAGGAGTGGCGGGCTTGTTAGCGAGGGGGTGATTCAAGCAAGCATCCCGGAAATTTCGAACTTTCGGGATGCTGTCGATCTGGCTCAATTTCGCCGGTGGCGATCAATCCCGCCGGCGGCGTTGCACATAGCGGCCTTCGCTGCGGCCCCGGTCCGTATTGCGCGGATGTTCGTATTGCCGCTGGCGTCCTTGCTGCACCTGACCCTGCGGAGTTTGATTTTCCGGCGCGGCGACTCCGTAATCAAAGCCGGGCAGCCGACGGCGCTCGATGGGCGCGCCAAGCACCTTTTCGATCTGGCGCACCAGTGATTCGTCTCCTTGCGAGACAAAAGTGAGCGCCTCACCGGTGCGGTCGACCCGTCCGGTGCGCCCGATGCGGTGGGTGTAGGCGTCGACGGTGTCGGGCATGTCAAAGTTGATCACGTGCGAGATGTCGGACACATCGATGCCGCGCGCGGCAATGTCGGTGGCGACGAGGATGTCGTATTTTCCGTTGCGAAAGCCGTCTAGCGCTTCCTGGCGACGGTTTTGGGTCATGTTGCCCTGCAGCGCAGCGACGCGATAGTGGAGCACTTCCAGGTCGCGGGCCAGAAAGCGGGCGCGGCGCTTGGTGCGGGTAAAGATCAGCACCCGCCCGGTGGCGGTCTGTTCCAGCGTCGCCAGCAGCAGGTTTTTCTTGCGGCTGTCGGGCACCGGATAAATGGCATGCGAGACGGTCTCCGCCGGGGCGATGATGCCGATCTGCACGGTGACCGGATCGGTAAGGATGCTATCGGCCAAGGCGCGAATTTCGTCTGGCATGGTGGCCGAAAAGAACAGCGTCTGGCGCTGGGCGGGCAAGACCTTGAGGATGCGGCGGATGTCGGGCAGAAAGCCCATGTCGCACATGCGGTCGGCTTCATCGAGCACCAGCACCTCGATGTGGGAGAGATCGATGCTGCGGTCGCCGAGCAAATCGAGCAGGCGGCCCGGGCAGGCAACGACGATCTCGACGCCGCGCCGCAGCGCTTCGACCTGGCGCTGGCGGCTGACCCCGCCATAGACGGCGGTGCTGTGCAGGTGGGTCTTGACGCCCAGTTGAGCACTGGCCTCGTGAATCTGCTCGGCCAGCTCGCGCGTCGGGGCGAGGATCAACGCGCGAACGCGGCGCGACGGCCCCCTGGAGAGCCGCTGCAAGATGGGCAGCATGAACGCCGCCGTCTTGCCGGTGCCGGTCTGGGCCAGGCCCAAGACATCGCGCCCCTGAAGAATGATCGGAATGGCTTGCTTTTGAATGGGTGTGGGGGTGACATACCCCGCCGTGGTGATCCCCGCAGCGATGCGCGGATCGAGGGAAAATTGATTGAAACTCACGCGTACTCCTTGACTAGATTGAGCCAAGTCGCACGCTTGACCCGATGTTGATTTGATGTCCTTGCGAGTGGTTCGCAAAGCGGGGTATTGTACACCCATTTGGGAAAATATGCCAATGCCGGATCAAACAAAACGCCCGGCCTGAATCGAGCAGGCCGGGATGGTGGAGAGAACCGTGAGGATGTTTGACGACGGTTTATATGCTCAAGAGCCAGTTCTGATCTACAGTGACTTGCTCAAGTTCAACCTTCTCTGTCTTGACGCCCAACCTTAATTCCTTCAGCTTGTCCAATAACTGATCACCATCTATCAAATCAATCGCCGATGCACCGTCACGGGTTGCTTCTTTGATTGCATCTTTGGTAAAATTGCCGGTTGTAATCAGTAGACCTTTGTCGGCTCGACCCATCATAGCTCCGCGAAAATCACGCACCTGGCTGGCCGTAACCGACCCTTGATATCGCTTGCACTGAAAAAGTACGTGAAAGCTGAGCAACCCGCCAAGTCGCATAATCCCTTTGCCATCTATCCCGCCATCTCCGCTTTGGCCCGTAACTTGGACCTGGATAAATCCTGACTCTCGCAGCAGTCTTTGTACCAAACGTTCAAAAGCGGATGGCTCCATTTTCAACAATACGGCCAGTAATTCATCACGCCAGGAGACTCGAATTTCTTTTAATTCGTTTTCGCCAGATACGGTGATTTCCCCTTGTTTTTTCTGGCTCTGCACGGCACGTCTGACTATTCGAGGACTGACTTGATCGAGTTGCCGTCCTTGAGCGGTCAGTGCCCAAATGCCTCGACTGGAGTTTTCTAGCACCCCGTACTTTTTGAGGTATGTTCTGGCCCAGGCAAGTCGATATGCAACTTCTGTCTGGCTGCCTTTCTCCGGATCGTGGAGCATTTCCAGTTGTTTGTCCGATATATTGGCAATTTCGATGACCTTGCTATTAATTTCCTCGATTGTGCCTGATCCGCCGAGTTGCTTGAGGGCCTGGATGATGGGATTCATCAGTTTGTCGAATGTTGGAATATCAGTATTACTCATATCTCAAACTCCCAAGCAGCCCGATGGCACAGCGGCATAACCGGGTGGTAAACAAATTATACCCCGCTTTGCCCGCAGGAACAAGCACATTATTAGAAGGATGACGAGTTGGTCAAAAACTGGCAGGCCTGATTACAGGTCTATTCGTTCTGCCTTTATTTGACCAGCTATGCCCTTCTCCCTCGCATCAAAACAAACTCAACTGCTCTCCCTTGGCCTTCACCCGCTTGTGCGGCGGATAGTGGCGCGAGGTCATCCCCAACCCATAGCGGGCGCGCAGTGACTCAAAATGCTCATACAGTCGCTTTGAGTTTGGCACCGAACACCCATAGCGCAAGCCATAGCGTTGCTGATATTTCTGCCTGAGGCCCGGAAACAGCTCGTCCAGCTTGCGGTAGAACGGCTCGCGCTGCCCCTCGCGCATGGTCAGCCCCATGCCGGGCATGATAAAGCTGACCCCATGCTCGACAGCCAGTTCGACAATGCGGGTGATGTTCTCCTCGGTGTCTTCAAGCCAGGGCAAAATGGGCATCATCAGCAGACCAACCTGGATGCCATGTTCGGCAAAAGCCCGGGCAGCGGCAAAGCGGTGCGATGAGGGCGGCGCGCCCGGCTCGACCTTGCGGGCCAGGTCGTCGGTGGCGGTGGTGACGGTAAAAGCCACAGAAGCCTGCACCTTGTTGATCTCGACCAGCGTGTGCAGGTCCTTGAGAATCAGGTCACTTTTGGTGGTGACGTGGGCCGGAAAGCCCATCTCGGCGATGATCTGTAACGCCTGCCCGGTCATGTTAAGCCGGGCCTCAGAGGGTGTATAAGGGTCTTGCATGGCGCCGGTGCCCACCGTGCCGATGATCTGCTTACGGCTCAGTTCATCGCGCAGCAGTTCCAGCGCATTGACTTTGACCAGCAGTTCGCCGTCGAAATCGGCGATCTGGTAGCACTTGCTGCGGCTATCGCAATAGATGCAGCCGTGTTCACAACCTCGATAGATATTCATATTGTATCGAACGCCAAACCAGCTTTCGGGGTGCTTGCAGTGTCCCAACAGGGTTTTGGCGTGAATTTCACGAATCAGAGACATATCGCCCTCGTAAATCGCCCGGTCCATCATACAGGTCTATGATTTGCCGCGCAAAATCCACCATGCTCAGGCGCAGCGGCTGGGGCTCTAGCACCTCGATGGCGCGCCCCAGGGCCAGCAAACGGTCTCGCGCCGACCCCAACGACTCAAACATCAGTTCGACCACAATGCGCCCTTGCTCGTCCGGCACAGCCTCATCTACCTGCGCCCGAATCTGCGGGCCGAAATGGTGCGGCAGATCGGCGATAAAATGCCGCGCCACCCGTGCTCGCACCCGATAGCAGGCACGCGACGATTCAAACTCGATACACCAGTTTCGCCAAAACGCCGCCAGGTCAAAATCGGCCGGCCGCTCAAAACATGTATCCAGCAACTCTACCTGAGTCAGGTAAGAGACGCGATGGGCGATGACCCGCTCCGGCAGGGCGCAAACCACATACCACACACTGGCCTTGGCCACCAACCCATACGGCGATACTACCTGCTCGATGTCTTGCGCCAGCCCATAACGAACGCGCCAACGAATGTAAATCTGAAGATTTCTCTGCACTGCTTGATAAATCGTCGTCAAAAACGGGGCAGTTTCTTCGTTTTGGAACCACCAACTCGAATCGAGGTAAATGCGCTGCGGCTCGGACGCCGGGTGAGAGGTCTCGCGCCGGGGTAACGCAGCGGCCAGCTTGTACATGGCCGTTTTGAGGTTGGGCGTCAGGCCCAGATCGTTCAACGGCGCCGGAACATTGAGAGTCAACAGCGCGCCCAGTTCGTCGGCGGTGAGGCCGTTCAAGGCGCTGCTATAGGTGTCCAACAACGCATAGCCGCCCTCTACGCCCCGGTCGCTATAGATGGGGATACCGGCACCGCTCAGCGCATCCATGTCGCGGTAAATGGTGCGTTCAGAGACATCCAGTTCCTCGGCCAAAGCGTGAGCAGTCAGCCGCCCGCGCGACTGGAGCAGCATCAAGATCGAGATCAAGCGGTCGGCACGCATCGAAATTTCTCCTGATCTATCCTGACACAAGATGTCAGTTAGGGCATGATACTATAATCATGTGACAAGTCAAATCCACAACCTCAAGCATTTTATACAAGGAGTGACCGTTGAAAATCTATGTTGTTTGTGATCTGGAAGGTGTAGCTGGCGTCATTGACCATCGCCAACAGTGTCAATGGGACGTTGACAAGGGATGGTATGCACCTTTTCTCGCTCAGGCCAGGCGATTGGCTACCCTCGAGCTGAACGCCCTGGTGGAGGGTGTGTTGGCGGCGGGTGCAACCGAAATAGTGGCCTGGGACGGCCATGGCAACTTGCCGGGCGGGCTGGACATCGAACTGCTTCACCCGGCGTGCAAGCTGGTGATGGGCGCCGGTGATGGCGGCCCGGCCGGTTTGGACGCCAGTTTTGCGGGCATGTTTCAACTGGGTCTGCATGCCATGGCCGGCACACCGAGAGCGGTATTGGCTCATTCCTTTCATGGAGGACTGGCCGGCTATTGGGTGAATGATATGCCGGTAGGCGAGATTTGGATGAATTGCTACACCGCCGGCTTGTACGACGTTCCGTTCGTTTTTCTTTGCGGAGATCGTGCGGCGGCCGAGGAGGCGCAAAAGCTGGTGCCACAAGTGCAGGTGGCTGTAGTCAAAGAAGGTCTGGCCGAAAGAGCCGGTGGACTGAGCGTATTACCGGCGATCTCGTTGGCGCCACAGCAAGCTCAAAATGTCATCCGTGCGACGGCAAGTCGGGCCATAACCCAGATCGGCTCTATTCCGCCCTACCGTCTCGATCCGCCTTTTCGTCTGCGCGCGCAATTTTACGACGAACAATGGGCAGAAGCGCAGGCCAGACAGCCCCATGTCAAGCGACTGGATGCCTTGACAGTCGAGATGGAAGGCGCGGAGCATCCATGGCTGCTTGTCTAAGTCTGGTGAAAAAAACCAGGAAAACCATATACAAGGAGAAAAAATGAACAAACCAGATGTGCGAATTGTCGAACTGCCACCCATGCGGGTGGCCTGTGCGCATGGCTTTGGGCCAGAACCAGAGGGCATTGCCTGGCAAAAACTGATCCATTGGGCAGCGTCTCAAGGACTGCTCCAAGAGCCTCAGACGCATCGCATTTTCGGCTTTAATAACCCCGATCCATCGCCGGGCAGCCCGAACTATGGCTATGAATTTCAGATGGTGGTGGGGCCAGAGATAGAGACCGACGGAGAAATCGAGATCAAGTTGCTGCCGGGGGGCCAATATGCCGCGCTGCACTGCTCTGGAATCCCATCCATCGGCCAGCGATGGCAACAACTGGCGGCATGGCGTGAAAACAGTCGCTACCGCTATGACGCCTCGCGGCAATGGCTGGAGGAACACCTCGGCCCGGCCCAAGAGGCCCAATCCCCCGATCAGATCGAGCTGGACCTGCTGATGCCGATTGCCTGATCCAGGCCGGCCCGCCTCAATGCACCGGGACCAGAGAACCAACCGCCATCAAGATGAGCAAGAGCAGAACCAGGCCGAGCATGGCCGGGCTGCCCCAGCGTCCCAACGACCAACCCGGCAGGCGCACCGCACCGAGTCGCTGCGCCTGCCGGTACATCGGCAGCGTGACCAGTGCCACCACCAGGGCAGTGGCCCCGGCAGCCAGACGCAGCCAACCGAGAAACTGCCATATCCCTATCCACAGAACCAACAGCGAGGGCAGTGTGGCGGCCAGCCAGGCCAGCCAGTGCGAGATGGCGATCCGCTGTCGAAAAATGTCGGCCAGCGCAAGCGACACCGACCAATAGCTGGTGATCAGGGCAAACAAAATCAACAGCGAGCCGACCACCTGAACCCATGCGCCCATCTGCCGGGTGATGCCCACAATCGCCACCTCGGTCACCGGATCGGACACCCCCAGAGCGATCACGGCCACCGCTGCGGTAAACAAACCGTTGATGCCCAGCCCGATCATGATGGTGTGCGCCGCGGCGCGATGATCGGCGCCCAGGCCCTGAGTCACCTGCGGCACACTGTAAAACGTCCACAGCGCATACATCACCATCCCATAAAGGGCCAGCCACTCGGAGGCCGAGCCGGCCAGTTTGATCGGCGCATGAAACGGCCGAGAGGCCGCTCCCACGCCAATAGCCATCACCAGGGCAATCAAAATCCAGACACCCAGTTTTTCGGCTATGCCCACCACAGCCAGGCCAAAAAACACCACCCCCGCCGAAACCCCATAGACCAGAAGTTCGGCCAGCCGCCGGTTCAGGCCAGTGAGATCGGCCACAATCTCGCCGGCGCCGGAAATATAGGCGGCCAGGTTGGCCAAAAAGGCCACACTCAGCAGCGCAAAAACCACCCACAACACCCACTGCCCCACCCGTCCGCGCAGCACATAGAGACGCATCAATTCGACAATCTGAAGGTCGCGTCCGGTGCGAAACAGCACTTCGGCCAACATCAGGTGAACCAACGAACTGGCCGCCCAAGCCATCGGCAGCAGAATGGCCAGACCGACCAGACCCACTCGCTCGGCCAGGAACGGCACGGCCATAATCCCGGCCCCAACACCTGCTCCCACCATCAACGAAATAGCCTCCCATCGTGTCAGCAGACGCGTTTTCATATAAACCTCCCATCCGAAATGCACCGGCCTATGTAATAGTCGGCAGCCATATCGGGCCGCCGGTTTTGTTGCACACGGGTATTGTAACACACTCGACTCGTCTCGCCAATTACCCCATCTTGCTGACAAACCGCGCAATTCGTGCCTGGCCTCTCCTGCCGACAACATCGCTTGACAGATGGTCGAAAGATGATTACAATCCATACCCAGAAAGGAGAATGGATATGATCACTCGATGGTGGCCGGTCTCAAAATGGGTAATCGGTCGCTTGTTCTTTTCATTCAGCATCCCTGCCGCCAGCATCCTCGCTGCCAGCGTCCTCGCCGCCCTCGCCGCCTGCAAACCCCGCACCCTCTACCGCCCGCCCACTCTCACTGATGATGGATGGTCTATTGCCTCTGTTCAGGAAGCCCGCATGGACGAAACGCAGCTTCAGGATATGCTTCAACACCTCCAAAACGACCCTCAAGATGTGCATAGCGTGATCATTGTCCGTCAAGGTAAGCTGGTCCTGGAGGCCTATTTTCCCGGCTATGCCTGGAGCTATGACCCACAACATAATTATCAAGGTCAGCACATCCGCTATGACGCCGACACACTGCACAACCTGGCTTCCATTACCAAAGCCGTCACCTCGGCACTGGTGGGCATCGCCCTGGATCGCGGCCTGATCTCTGGCGTGGACACGCCGATCATCGAGTTTTTCCCTCAATATGCCCACCTGTTCGACGAGGATAAGGGCCAAATCACCCTGCGCCACCTGCTCACCATGTCTTCGGGCTTGCAGTGGAACGAGGGGCAATATGGCTATGGCGATAGTCGCAATGACCTGATCCGCCTGTTCCGCGAAACCGACCCGATAGCTTTTATCCTGTCTCGCCCGCTTGTTCACCAGCCTGGCTCAACCTATTATTACAGCGGTGGCGATGTCAACCTGCTGGGTGAGATCATCAGACAGGTCAGTGGGCAGCGCATGGATGAGTTTGCTCAAACGCACCTGTTTGTCCCACTGGGTATCAACCATTATCAGTGGGATTTTATCAATGCCGACGTGGTCCATGCTTCGGGCAACCTGCAACTGCGCCCGCGCGATGTCGCCAAATTCGGCGAACTGTATTTGCGCGGCGGTTTGTGGCAGGACAGACAACTCATTTCCAGCGCATGGGTGGCCGAGTCCACGCAGGGGCACATAGATATGCCGGGTGGCCCGGCCGACGACCGATACGGCTACCAATGGCATATTCGATCATACCAGGTAAAAGGTCAGACCATCCCCTCCTTTTGCAAAGAAGGCTGGGGTGGACAGCGCGTCACCGTATTCCCTACGCTCGACATGGTGGTGGTATTTACCGGCGGCAGCTATACGAGCAGCGACCCGATAGACGAACTGACCATTCGCTACATTCTGCCGGCAGCCCAATAAATACGATAAACAAAAAACATCCTGGAGACTGTATGTCCGATCTGATCTTTCAATTACCCTCCCGGCATCGTTCCAGTTTGATCTGGATATCTGTATTTTTACTTGTATTTTCGGCGATCAGTTCGATCATTCTGTGTTGGGGAGAGCCTTTTCCTCCCATAGATATATGGCTATTATCAATGTTTGTTGGAACGCTGATCATCTTGATCACGGCCTGGCGGTTCACTGGGACACGTCAAATCACCATCTCAAGAGACAAGATCGAATTCAAACAAGGCACATGGCAACAGTGCCTCTCTTTCCAGGAAATTGCCTACCTGATGATCTACAAGAATCCGACCGGTCGGGTAGAAATTATTCAACTCTGGTCTTCGGGTAGCCCCAAAGGGATGACCATTGCCGGCGTTTCAGATATAAACCGCCTGCTGGCTGCCATCCAATCTCGTCTGCCGCAAAAGACCGTCATCAGTCAGCCCGCCCGGCACAAAATGGTGATGGGTTGGGGTACTCTGATGCTGTATTTATCAGTTATTGTGGGTTTTTATATCTTGTTCAACAAGTTTTTGGCTTTGGATCACTTGAAATCAATCGTCCGATCATTACATATCGTGCAGATACCTATCCTGGCTGGTCTTTGGTCTGGTCCTCAGCACCCTCAATATGGTGCACGCCGTGCCGGATTTTGGGTTATTAGCACTCTGTTCTCGGCTTTTGTTGTCCTGTCACTCTACCTGGACCTGGCCGGATTTGGCAATAATCCGGCCGGCTTCATTCAGAAATATCTGTACCACAATCAATGCATCGCTGCTTATGATGACATAGAACCACCAATCGCTTTTATGCCAAACTCAAATAGCCTGATCATGACCCATCATCAAAAGGTTCAGATCTGGCCGATCACAGACTGGTCGCCACTGCACTTTGCCCGCTATCTCCAGCACGACAAACGTGTACAAGGTCTACTCGCAAGTCAAGATGGACATACGTTGACCACCTGGACAGATCATTCTCTGTTTCAATGGGATGTTTCCACACGCCGCCTGGTACAACAATCTTTGTTGCCATCTCAATTCATCGGCCCATTTTCCGCATCATCAGATCACCGATTTCTGGCACTCTATCTTGCCGGCCGGGGAATCATGGTATGGGACACTCAAGATTGGCAATCTGTACTACAGCTAGAGGCATCATCGTTGCTTGCCTTTTCTCCTGACAACCCAACTCGGGCCGCTATTGCTCAAGATACGATGATCTCATTATGGTCGCTTGATTCTGCCACCAGGCAATTCTCCTTTAGTATACCTCAAAAACCGCAAGCTATTGTCCTTGAACCAGGCGGAAGCGAGGTGGCTATTGCTGTCGGCAACGAAATCTCGTTTTGGAATATCTCAAACGGAAGCCCAACCCGCTCATTTACAACGCCCGAGAGCACCAGCCTGAACAGACTGGCTTTTTCGCCAGATGGTCGCTATCTGGCTGCCCAGGATAAAGATATGCAACGCAGCATCTATGTATGGCCGATGTGGGAACAGGCTATGCCCTTGAAATTTCCTACATCTG
This sequence comes from uncultured Anaerolineae bacterium, assembly GCA_964449465.1. Lineage (GTDB taxonomy): Bacteria > Chloroflexota > Anaerolineae > JAFGEY01 > JAFGEY01 > CAYRXM01. Next base: position 18,632 of record CAYVBK010000054.1, on the reverse strand, counting down.
AAAATCTTTACCGCACCCAATGGGCATTTTCACCTGACAGCAGTATGCTGGCTATTGGATCTGGTGAGAACATCATGGACCATCACAAGGCCAGAGGTCAGGTCGAACTATGGATGCTCGGCCATAAACCCACCCTGTACAAGACCATGACAATCAGGGACATGCGCTATGATCAGCCATCGCTGGTTTTCTCATCAGATAGCACCCTGCTGGCCGTAGCCGACGCATTTGAGACCTCTATTTTCAGAGTAGGTCGGGCAACCAACTGACCCCGTGCAAATGCAATTGCCTCTCCGCGCTTGTGCTTGCCTTTCAACAACTGCGCATCCATTATATTTCCCTGCAAACTCGACCCACATTATTCTCAATCATCAAATATCCGTTACCCCTTATGCCCTTTTGCACCCAAACTGAGATTGACGTATACTTGAACATCCTGGGAGTGTGCTGAAAAACCCTCACCACCAAGACACAAAGCATTTCTAAAAACTCTCAAGGTAACCGTTCAGGGGGGTAGTACTACTACCCGTTGTGTTTCTTGTGCATAAGCTACAACTTGTAGTATTTGTGTGCTTAAAGGGCCACAGTTTTTTGCCGCACCGAAGCTGTGTTTTTCACACTGATACACTACAAGTTGTGGTTGCAAAGTTTGGAAATCGGCTATTTTGTACCTGAACGGTTACCTCTCAAGTATTGCAAACCCTGGTGTTCTCGGTGTCCTTTGGTAAAAATAGACTTTTTCAGCGGCCTCCCAGGTCTTGTACCCTCAAGCTATTTGATGGAGATTGGATATGACCCGTCTGGATTCTTTTCAACGCCCGATCAATTACCTGCGCATCTCGATCACCGACCGTTGCAACCTGCGCTGTGTATATTGTATGCCGGAGCAAGGCGTGCCTTTTTGCTCACACGACGATATTTTACGTTACGAAGAGATCGAAACAGTGGTGCGTGCTGCGGCCGGATTGGGCATCCACAAAGTGCGGCTGACCGGCGGCGAGCCGTTGGCGCGACTGGGCGTGACCGATCTGGTGCGGATGCTGGCGGCCGTTCCGGGCATTGACGACCTGTCTATGACCACCAACGGTGCATTGTTGCCGCGCCTGGCCGACAAACTGGCCCGCGCCGGCCTGAACCGCGTCAACATCAGCCTGGACACCCTGCAGCCAGAGCGATTTGCCCAGATCACCCGGCGCGGCAGGTTGCAAGACACGCTGGATGGCATTTCTGCGGCGCACCGGGCCGGCCTGGAGCCGGTCAAGATCAACATGGTGGTCATGCGCGGCGTCAACGAGGATGAGGTGGTAGATATGGCCCGCCGCAGCCTGACCGAAGGCTGGCATGTACGGTTCATCGAGTGGATGCCGGTGAGCGAGACGGTCGCGCCCAGATCCGAGTGGGCCAACGCGGTGGTGACAGTAGCCGAAATGTATGGTACAATACAGACTGCTCTAGGGCAGCTAGCCCCGGCACAGATGAACAATGGCGGCGGGCCGGCGCGGTACTATCATCTGGATGGCGCCGCCGGCACAGTGGGATTTATCAGCCCGGTCAGCGAACATTTTTGCGCCGGTTGCAACCGCCTGCGCCTCACCGCCGATGGTCAACTGCGCCCCTGCCTGCTTTCCGATGGCGAGATCGATCTGCGCACCCCCTTGCGACAGGGCGCGTCGGTGCAAGATATTCAATCGCTGTTGCTGGATGGCATCCGGCACAAGCCGCAGCAGCATCACCTGGCCGAACAGTCTGGCGTGGAAAAAAGAGTGATGGCCCAAATCGGCGGTTAGCCACTCGATGCACAGCACACACTCAGCTCAATCAACAGGCTCTTTATTCAAGGAGGCATCGCTTCAAACATGGCATATTATCTCGAATATCCGTTGGAAAAAGGATTTATCCACAACTGGCTGGTGACCGGTCCGCAAATGACGCCGGTATCCAACCTGGAGCAATTTGGCGGCGCCGAGCCGCTCAAGCTGCAAATTGCCCGCCATTACGACACGGCCGCGCCGGGGGTAGATGGCGCGCCGGTCGCCGACGACTCGTTTCAGGCCGACGGGCAAACCCTGACCTTGACGATCTATCGCTGTCTGGATGATCATTTTGTAGACTGGTCTACGTTTTGCCACACCTGGCACTATTTACGCGCCTGGGCTTTTGCTCAGGTGCAATGTCAGGCAGCGCAAATGACCTCGTTTGTTCTCACCACCAACGGCCCGGCCGATGTGTGGATCAATGGCGAGCATGTTCACCGCCAGGCGCATTTTTATCATCAAGAGCCATGCCGGGTGGCGTTTCAGGCCGAGTTGCGTCAGGGCGTCAACGACATTTTGGTGCGCGCCGTCGAGGTGGCTGCCCGCGAATGTCCCTATGTGATGGCCTTGCAAATGGCCGATCCGGCACAGCGCGAGGGCGTCGTGGTGCGCGTACCGACGAACAACGAACGCACCGACCGCTGGCAGCTTTTCGAGCGGCTTTTCGACCATGCCTATGCCGAACGAAATGTCTGGTACAAAGGCAACGAAATCTTTTTGCGCTGGTCAGATGAACTACCCCCTCAAGAGGTCAAATACCTGTACCAGATTCAAGACAGCCTGCGGCGAGCCTATCTGGAGGGTTTTGCAGAGGCAGGACAGGTGGTAGACGTGGGACATCCGGCGCGGCTATGGGAAAAGCCCTATTTCATTGCCCTGCGGCCCACCCCGCAAGAGTATTATCAGATGGGGCTGCGTTACGAGCGACGCATTCCCATCCATGTGCTGGACACCGAGTATTCCACCCGGCCTTATGGCACGTGGGAAGAACGCCGTCAAGAGGCGCTGGAGCATGCCGCCAAACGAGAGAACAATCTGTTTGCCGAGATTGCCAAAATGGCCCTGGGGCAGTGGGAGCGGCTGGACGAGTCGGTGATTCTGGAATCCGTTGCCGGGATCAATCGGCGCGGCGATTGCAGCGATTTTTACCTGGCCGGGCTGCTCGGCGTGATGTATCGCTACATGGACAACCCTGCTTTTCCGCCGGCGCTACGACAACCACTGCAAGATTGCGTGCTGGGCTTCAAGTATTGGTTTGACGAGCCAGGCAGCGATGCTATGTGTTACACCACCGAAAACCACAGCATCTTGTTTCACACCTGCGAGATTTTGGCCGGGCAGCTTTACCCCGACCGTGTGTTTGGCAACGCGGGGCAGACCGGGCAGTGGCATCGCCTCAAAGGTGAGCAATTGGCCCTGGCCTGGCTGAGGAAACGCGGGACGACCGGCTTTTTAGAGTGGAACTCTAACTGTTATTTTGAAGAAGACCTGCTGGCTCTGTCGCATCTGGCCGACCTGGCCGAGAACGACGAGGTGGGCGACCTGGCTGCGGTGCTGATGGACAAGCTGCTTTTTGTCATGGCGCTCAACTCGTATCAAGGCGTGTTTGGCGCATCGCATGGACGCACCTATACCCCCATGATCAAAGGCGGACAACTCGAGCCGACATCGGGCATTTCGCGCCTGATGTGGGGGATGGGTGTGTGGAATCAACACATTCGCGGCGTGGTAGCTCTGGCCTGCTCGGCCTATGAGCTGCCCTTTATCATCGCCGACATTGCCGCCGAACCGCAGCCCGGTTCGCCGTCGGCAGCAGTGTGGAGCCGCGAGCATCACACCGGCAGCCCAGAAGCGTGGCGCGCTTCGGGGTCGTTGGGCAACGAGGTCAACCTGGCAACGTACAAAACGCCCTATTATATGCTCTGCTCGGCCCAAGACTATCACCCCGGCGAAAAGGGCTATCAACAGCACATCTGGCAGGCCACGCTGGGACCAGATGCGGTAGTGTTTGTCACCCACCCACCCTGTTGCAGCGAAGAAGGGTCACATCGCCCCAATTTCTGGCACGGCAATGTGATCTTGCCGCGCGTGGTGCAATGGCGCGATGCCCTGATCGCCATCCACCAATTGCCGGCCGACGACTGGATGGGTTTCACCCACGCCTATTTCCCGACCCAGGCTTTTGATCAATACATCATCCGTGACGGCTGGGCATTTGCTCAAAAAGGCGGCGGCTATCTGGCTCTCACCGCCTGCCAGGGCATCGAGCTGGTCCAGCGCGGCCCCGGCGCATATCAAGAGCTGCGCTCCAGCGGCACCGACAATGTGTGGTTGTGCCAGATGGGGCATATGGAACTCGACCACAGCCTGGAGGATTTTCATCGCCGCGTGCTGGCTCTGGATGTGGAATGGGCGGAACAGAGCGTGCGTTGGCGCACCCTGCGCGGCGACGAACTGGCTTTTGGCTGGCAAGGCCCGCTGACCGTCAACGGGCAGGAACAGCCCATCACCGGGTTCAAACATTATGAGAACCCCTATTGCGTTGCCGACCTGCCCGCTGAACAAATGGAAATCCGGCTGGGCGAGTATCTGCTCCGGCTCGATTTTTCGCTGCGTTCCCAAGGATAAGTATGCACATCTGGCCTGTTCCGCACATCAGCCTGCAGCCACTGGATCAAATTGACGAGCCACGCCGGGTCGCCCTGGTGGCCAGCCGCCCGGCCTGGGATGTGGTCAAGAGTCAACTGCGCCTCAATGTGGTCTGGCAGGCTGATGTGCAAGAGGCCACCCTGGCTCATTGGGATGCCTGGCTGCCCCAGGCACACGGCGATGTGGTCTATGCGGTTGGTGGCGGCGTGGCCGCCGATGCAGCCAAATATATCGCCCAACAGCTTGAATTACCGCTGATCTGCCTGCCGACGGTTCTGTCGGTAGATGCTTTTTTGACCTGGGCGTCGGGCGTGCGACAGGACGGCTGTGTCCGTTACCTGGAAACGCGATGTCCAGATCAACTCATCATAGACTGGCAAGTGATCGGCGCGGCCCCACCGCCGCTCCGCGCTGCCGGAATTTGCGATCTGTTGTCCATCGCCACTGGTGCATGGGATTGGCGGCTGGCCGAGCGATATGGCCAGAATCCGGCCGAGACGGCATACCTGCCCTATGCCGACCGGATAGCCCAGAGCATCCTGCAAAGTGCCCTCGACTGCGCCGAGGCCGCCGGGCGAGGCGATGCGGCCGGCCTCAAACAACTGCTCGACTGTCTGGTATTAGAAGTGCAATTGTGCAATCAGATCGGCCACGCTCGCCCTGAAGAGGGCAGCGAACACTATTTCGCCTATGCCGCCGAAACACTGCTTGGTCGCAGCCTGCCGCACGGCGACCTGGTGGGGCCGGGCATTTTGCTGATGGCCGAGCGGCAGGGCCAGGATGTCGCCCCGCTGCGCCGCGCTTTGCAGGCCTGTCATATTCCGCTCAACCAGATTCCACCCGACGTGATCCGGGCCACATTGAGCATCCTGTCGGCCTATGTCCGCCATCACCACCTGCCCTATGGCATCGCTCACAAACTGAATGATCTCGGCCAAACGGCCTCACAGTCAGACAAATAGCCCAACCTTTGCAAGGATACTCTTTTCTTACTTTACTTGACACGCTCTCTCCTATGTATTAAAATACCTGCACCTTCGCGCTTGAACCTCTCTATTTGCCTAAAGCAGAGCCAACAGGCCCAATGCCATCTTGCTGTTTGAACCCTGATCGTTGAATGGATAACCTGCCAGGAGTATGATATATGAACGAAACACTCGAAACAATATGGGCACGACGCAGCATTCGCCGTTACCGGTCTGACCCCATACCGGATCAACACCTGAGCTTGATCTTGGAAGCAGCGCGACAGGCGCCCACCGGGGCCAATCAACAAAACTGGTTGATGATCGTGATCACCGATCCAGACCTGCGTCGAGAGACCGCTGAAGTATGTGCCGACCAGATGTGGATGGCCGACGCGCCGGTGATCTTGTGCATGATCACTCCACCCGGCGAAGGGGCTGTGAATGGAGCCATCACCCTAGACCATGCCATTCTAGCGGCCACCAGTCTGGGCTATGGCACTTGCTGGATCGGGGCGTATGATGCGGTTCAACTCAAAAATGTGCTGGACATTCCGGCAGATTATGGCATTGTCGGCCTGACTCCGGTGGGGCGTTCGGCCGAGCGGCCCGATCCTCGCTCGCGCAAGCCGCCGACGCAACTGTTCAGGCAAAACGGCTTTGATTCACCAATAGACTATACATTATAAAAGGAGATGATCATGAACGGCTACACGGGCAAAATCTTGCGGGTGGATCTGAGTACCGGCCAGATTGCGGTAGAAGAGCCACCAGAGAGCTTTTACCGCCGCTATCTGGGCGGCAACGGGTTCATCGCCTATTACCTGCTCAAAGAGGTGCCGCGCGGCGCCGACCCGTTGGGGCCAGACAATGTGCTGGTCTTTGCCGCCGGGCCGGTCACCGGCGTACCGATTGGCGGGTCGGGGCGCAGCGCAGTGGGTGGCAAATCGCCGCTCAGCGGCGGCTATGGCGAGGCCGATGTGGGCGGCTTTTGGGGCGCCGAGTTGCGACATGCCGGTTTTGATGCCATTGTGGTGCGCGGTCAGGCAGCCAGCCCGGTCTATCTATGGGTGCACGACGGTCAGGCCGAGATTCGCCCTGCCGATCACCTGTGGGGTATGCAGACACTGGAATGTCAAGAAGCCGTGCGCGCCGAGTTGGGCGAAAAGCGGGCGCGCCTAGCTATGATCGGCCCGGGCGGCGAAAAAATGGTGCGCTATGCCTGCGTGATCAACGACCTCAAGCACGCCGCCGGGCGCACCGGCATGGGCGCGGTGATGGGCTCTAAAAACCTCAAGTGCATTGCCGCTTTGGGCAAAGGCGCCGTGCCGCTGGCCGATGAGGCCGCGGCCAAGGCATTGTCCAAATGGATGGTCGAACACTGGAAGGAAAGAGCTCTGGGTATGCACGAACTGGGCACAGACGGCGGCCTGGTGGGACTGAGCAAGATCGGCGCTTTGCCCACGCGCAACTTTCAAGACGGGCAGTTTGCCGGCGCCGAAAAGATCGGCGGCGAGGCCATGCGCGATACCATCCTGGTGGATCGCGGCGGCTGCTATGCCTGCCCCATTCGCTGCAAGCGTGTGGTCAAGGTGGACGACGCCGAATATCAGGTCAACCCCATTTACGGTGGCCCTGAATACGAGACAGTGGGTGCATTTGGCTCGTGCTGCGGCGTGGATGATCTGCGGGCCATCTCCAAGGCCAATGAACTGTGCAATGCCTATGGCATAGACACCATCTCGACCGGCATGGCGGTGGCCTTTGCGATGGAGTGCTTTGGCAACGGCATTTTGACCCTGACCGACACCAACGGGCTGGACCTGCGCTTTGGCAACGCCGCGGCGATGGTGGAAATGACCCGCCGCATCTGCGAACGCGAGGGATTGGGCGACCTGCTGGCCGAGGGCCCCACGCGGGCGGCTGACAAGATTGGTCATGGCGCCCAGGCTTTTGTCATTGACGTGAAAAAGCAGCCCTTTCCGATGCACGAATGTCGCACCCGGCACGGCCAGGCTTTGGGCTATGCGGTTTCGCCCACCGGCGCCGACCATATGCACAACTATTGGGATGGCGGTCAGGCCAACAGCCCGCTGGGCGAGGATTTGCAAAGTTTGGGCATTTATGAATCGGTGCCGCAGACCGACCTGAGCGCGCACAAGGTGCGCGCCTATACCGTCGTCACCAACTGGGTGTGGCTGGGCAACCATCTGGGCATGTGTGCTTTTTTGCCCTGGTCGCGCGATCAGATCGTCGAAATGGTACGGGCTATTACCGGCTGGAAGACCAACATTTGGGAATTGATCAAGGTGGGCGAGCGCGGTGTGACGATGGCGCGCATGTTCAATCTGCGTGAAGGCCTGGGCCGCGCCGACGATATGCTGCCGCGCCGTATGGCCGCCCCGCACGTCAGTGGCACGGTCAGCGAAAAGCCGGTGCTGCCCGAAGTGCTGGATGTCGCCGTCAGCACCTTTTATGGTATGATGGGCTGGGATGCGCAGACGGGTGTGCCGACGCCGGCTAAACTGGCCGAGTTGGACATTGCCTGGACGCAAGATGCGGCCTGATTTGAAAATCGGCCCAAGATGCAATAACAGTTAGATGCGCCAAGTAGAGACGCAACATATTGCGTCTCTACTGTTTTGTTATCAAGGAGAAATCTATGCTCAACGTTCAGGCTCTCGAATCGTTTTATCAAACTCTGGTGCAAGATTATCGCCAGGCCTTTCCACGCTCAGCGCAGCAATATGCCCGCGCGGCCGCAGTGATGGTAGATGGTGGAAATCACACCTTGCGCCTGTTTCCGCCGTTTCCACCATGCATCCGTGCCGCGCAGGGCGGCTATGTGGATGACATAGACGGTCATCATTTGCTGGATTTCTGGCAGGGTCACTTTGCCAATATCCTCGGCCACAACCCTGCGCCGGTGGTGCAGGCGTTGCAAGAACAGCTGGCGCAGGGATATGGTTTGCAAACCGGCATGGTAGACGACCTGGCCTGCGAACTGGCCGGGTTGCTGTGTCAGCGCACCGGAGCTGAACGAGTGCGTTTCACTACCAGCGGGTCGCTCAGTACCATGTATGCGGTGATGTTGGCGCGCAGTTTCACCGGACGCAGCCGCGTGCTCAAGGTGGGCGGCGGCTGGCACGGCGGACAGCCCTGGGGCCTCAAAGGGGTGCATTTCGGAGCGCAGGGTTTTGGGCATGTCGAATCGCAGGGATTGCCCGGCGTAGCCGCCGAAGAAGTGTTAGTGACGCGATTTAACGACTCGGAGGCTCTCAGCCAGGTCTTTGCACATCATGGTGACCAGATTGCCTGTTTCATTCTCGAACCGGTTATCGGCGCGGGCGGGGCAGTGATGGGGCTGCCCGAATATCTGCGCCTGGCTCGCCAATTGACCGAAAAACACGGTGCGCTGCTGATCCTTGACGAGGTGATTTCGGGCTTTCGCTTTGCCGCCTGCAACGCCGGCACGCTGTACGGCGTGCGCCCCGACCTGTCTACCTATGGCAAGATCATCGGCGGGGGGATGCCAGTGGCTGCCGTGGCCGGCCGCGCCGAGGTGATGAACCTGGCCGGGCGAGCAGGCGGACGCAAGGTACGCTTTGATGGCGGCACCTATTCGGCGCACCCCGCCTCAATGCTGGCCGGACAGGTGTTATTGCGTTACCTGGTAGACCACGAGGCCGAGGTCTATGGCCGGCTGGCCGAATTGGGCGCCCAGGTGCGGCAACGGCTGGAGCAGATTTTTGCTGCGCATGGCATTGCCGCGCAATGCACCGGCTACCCCAACGAGGCCATTCACGGTAGCTCGCTCTCCATGCTCCACTTTCCGCTGCGGCCGGGTCTGGTGATTGACTCGCCGGAGCAAGTGGCCGATCCAACCTGCTGCTCTATCGAGCTGCGCGAAAATATCCTCAAGCTGGCTTTGCTGCTGGACGGCGTGTACACCATGCATGGGCTGGGGTCGCTGTGCGCCGCTCACACTGAGGCCGATCTGCAAAAATTGTACGACGCCTGCGATCATTTGGCCGAGCGGCTGGCGGCCCTGTAAAGGACGGTGTTGGATGAAAATTACCGATGTTCAGGCATGTGTGATTGGCAGACCCGAACCGCACAGCGGCGGCAGTGTGTGGACGTTTGTGCGAGTGTATACCGACGAGGGGCTGGTTGGCACGGGTGAGTGCAGTTCGGCCGGGCCGGGTGCGTCGGGGTTTGCCACCAAAGCGGCCGTTTTGGCCTTCAAGCCACTGTTGATCGGCCAGGACCCTATGAATGTGGGCCCGCTTTATGAGCGTATGCGCCGACATGGGCGTTATGGTGGCACCACCAACGCCCCGATCATCTTTGCCATCACCGGCATCGAGAACGCGCTGTACGACATTGTGGGCAAGGCCTTGAATGTGCCGGTGTACAAGTTGCTGGGCGGCAAATATCGCGACAGGATTCGCCTCTATGCCGACTGTCATGCCGGCGAAACATCCGAGCCGCGTGCCTATGCCGACAAGGCGTTGGAAGTCATAGCCGATGGGTACAGCGCGGTCAAATTTGATATAGATCACAGTGGGGTGGGCAAACTCGATCCATACAACTGGACGGTGGGCGCCCGGGAAATGACGCACATCATTCACCTGATCCAGGAGGTGCGCCAGGCCATCGGCTGGGAAATAGACCTGGCGATTGATTGTCACGGCCAGTTTGACCTGCCTTCAGCGATCACCCTGGCGCGGGCGGTAGAAAGTCTGCGCCTGATGTGGCTGGAAGAGCCGCTGCCGGCCGAAAATGTAGAGGCGTTGGCGCAGGTGCGCGCCGGCACCAGCACGGTAATCTGCACTGGCGAAAACCAATATACCCGCTTTGAGTTTCTGGAACTCTTGCAAAAGCAGGCGGTGGGCGTGTTGATGCCCGATCTGGCCAAAGCCGGCGGCATCATGGAGGGCAAGCGCATCGCCGATCTGGCCGACGCGTTCTATGTGCCGGTGGCGCCGCACAATGTCTCATCGCCGCTGGGCATGATGGCCGCCTGCCATGTGATGGCCGCCATCCCCAACTTTATGGTGCTGGAATTTCACGCCCGCGAGGTGTCGTGGTGGCAAGATCTTTGCGTGGGCGATCAGCCTTTTGTGCATCAAGGCTGGATGACCGTGTCAGAGCGACCGGGCATCGGCGTCGAACTGGATGACCAGGTCGCGCGGTCACTGCTGTGGCACGGCGACACTTATTTTGAATGATCGAACGGCAAGGGCAGGCCTCGCGCCTGCCCACCTGCCCACATAAGACAAGGGCGAGGACAAGCCTCGCCCCTACCCTTTCCCTCTTCCTTATTCCTTAAATATCATAATACAGCGTAAATTCATACGGATGCGGGCGTAGGCGCACCGGGTCTAGCTCATTTTGCCGTTTGTAGGCGATATAGGCTTTGAGCAGATCGGGCGTGAACACGTCGCCGCGCAGCAAAAACTCGTGATCGGCTTCCAGGGCGGCCAACACATCGGACAGCGAGCCAGGTACTTGCTTGACCAGACGGGCCTCTTCGGGCGGCAGGTCATAGAGGTCCTTGTCCATCGGCTCGCCGGGGTCAATTTGATTTTGGATGCCGTCCAGGCCGGCCATCAGCAGGGCCGAAAAGCACAAATACGGGTTGCACGATGGGTCGGGAGCGCGAAACTCGATGCGCTTGGCCTTGGGGCTTTTGGAATAGACCGGAATGCGGCAGATGGCCGAACGGTTGCGTTGCGAATAGGCCAGATTGACCGGCGCCTCAAAGCCGGGCACCAGGCGGCGATACGAGTTGGTGGTCGGAGCGACCAGAGCCAGCAGGGCCGGGGCATGCTTGAGCAGACCGCCGATGTAATAACGCGCCGTGTCGGAAAGCTGAGCATAGCCTGCTTCGTCGTAAAAAACGTTGGCCGAGCCGCCGCTGCCATCCTCGCGCCACAGGCTTTGATGCACGTGCATGCCGCTGCCGTTATCGCCAAAGAGCGGCTTGGGCATAAAGGTGGCCGTCAGGCCGTTTTTGCGGGCGACATTCTTGGCCATATACTTGTACACCATCACGTTATCGGCCATGTGGGTGAGGGTGTTAAAGCGCATGCCAATTTCAGTTTGTCCGGCGGTAGCCACTTCGTGATGATGGATTTCCACCGGGATACCGACAGATTGCAGGGCCAACACGATCTTGCTGCGCACATCTTGCAACGTGTCGGTCGGCGGCACGGGGAAATAGCCGCGTTTGGGTGGAATTTGACCTCCCTTGCCGCCCTCTTCACCGCTGTTCCACCAGCCTTCTGCGCTGTCAATATAATAATAGCTGGAATTGGTACCGCCGCCATAACGCACCGTGTCAAAGATGAAAAATTCGGCTTCGGGACCCCAATAGCTGGATGTGGCAATGCCGGTTTGCTTGAGATAGGCTTCAGCCTTTTTAGCCACATAGCGCGAATCGCGAGTGTAGGGTTGGCGGGTGACCGGATCGAAAATATCACAGGTGATCACCAACGTCGGAATTTCAAAGATCGGGTCCAAAAAGGCCGTGTCAGGGTCGGGAATCAGCAGCATGTCCGATTCGTGGATCTCTTGAAAGCCGCGAATGGACGAGCCATCAAAGCCAATGCCGTCTTGAAACAACTCTTCATCCAGCTTTTGCACCGGAATGCTGAAATGATGCCACAATCCCAACAGGTCGGTGAAACGCAAATCCACCATCTGCACATTTTGCCCCATTTTGAGCGCATCGCTGACTGTTTTTGCCATTCTTTTTCTCCTCATAAAAAATGCCTTGTAAAGACAGAAACCAGGTTTTAGCCCAACCTGGTTTCTGATCTTCTCTGAACAGATATGTGTTTGAACGATTACAAGGCTTATTATAAGGCGATTTGCAGGCGGCGTCTAGTACCCAAATGGGTCATTTCAGAGGAATGGGCAATTTGACCGGAGGTTGTTCGCCCTGTCGTGTGACCTGAGGCGTGGCCTGGAGTTGGGCGGCGAACAAGGTTTGCCATTCCAGATCGGTCAGGTCGCGGTTTTTGCGGAAAATCAGCACCGGCGGGTGATCATAGTCGAAAAAGCTCTGATCGGCCTCAATGTCCTGAATCTCGAACGACCCCAGGCCCGGCCAGGCGGTGAAGCGGGCTTCAAATTCAAATCCAAGCTGTTCTTGAAACAACAACTCATAATAGCGAATCTCTACGGGATAACGCCAGGGCAGCCGCACCACCGATAAATAGACGCGCGGCGTGGATAGGATCACGTAATCGGCCTGACGCAAAGTATCTATGATGTGCTGGAGTTTGTCTTGCGGCGGCATGTCGTGATAGGGATGCATCCACAGATCGCCACCGCTCAAGCCATACTGCCAGCGACTCAGACCCGGCAGGTCCACCGGCAATCGGTCGCCCCAGGCCTCCCAGGTGTAGGTGGAGCCAGCCGAGGCATGTTGATAGAACCAGCGCGAGGCGGCCTGCCAGGGATGCTCCTGAGCATAGACGCGGGCATAGGCCAGCGACCACAGCAGCGCGGCCGTCAGCACGGCGGCAGCCGGCGTCCAATGCACAACGATTTGCAGCGCAAAACGTTTTTGCATCTGTTGCGCCAGCCATTGACCCAGCCGCAACAGCATAGCCGCGGCAAACAGGCACAAGATCGGCGCCAGGGGCAGCATATAACGCAAAAATTTCACTTCCAGGCGGGCCGTATAGATGAAAAAGGGCAGCGCCCAGCCGAGCAGCACCAGCGCGCCGGATCGAGTTGGGTCTGCCGTGCCGGTTGGGCCTGCTGAAATCGGCCGATGCGTTGGTTGAGCCTGTCGAAACCAACGCACCGCCAGGCTTTGAACCGGGCCTCGCAGTTCCTCATACAGCGACCAGATCACTCCACCCACTGCGGCCAGGCCCAACGGCCAACCCATGCCCCATGTGACCAGGTTTTGCAGTTGAAAGCCATAGGCAGCAGTGTTGACATATTGGCGGGTGTACGGCCAGTCGGTCTCGCCGCTGACCATTTTGGCCTGCGTGCCGATGGCCTGGACATAGGTATAAGGGTCGCGCAGAGCAAAATACTCGAACAAACCAAAAGCCAGCACCCAAAACACCAGAGTCAGCGGCACATGATAGGCTAACAGATCGGAGAGCCGGCGTTTGCCGCCCCACCAGGCTGCCAGATAGGCAGCAGCGATGCCGGCACCCAAAGTAATGCCGTTGAACTTGCAAGCCATACTCAGACCTAGCATGGCCCCCATGCCGATGGCATCGGCGATGCGCCCGGTGCAGGCAAAATGCACGCAAAATAGCAGCCCGGCGGTGTTCATGGCCGACATCAGCAGGTCCACGGTCATAAAATGAGAGAGCTGAATGTGCAAAACGCATACAGCCAGCAGAGCCGCAGCCAGCAAGCCAACCAGGTCACTCCAGACGCGCCGGCCGATCAGGTACACCCAGAGGACGGTCAGCAGAGAAAACAAGGCAGTGACGCTGCGGCCGATCAATCCGTATGCGGCATATTCATCCCATGTGAGATTGCCGCTTAGCCGCGCCCAGGCCACAGCCACCAGGCGATAGAGGTACACCGGCAGCGTGCCATAGGCCAGGTCAAAATGCTCCGTATCATGGCCGGGGACCAGGCGGCGCGGGTTGAGAGGGCTGTGATCGGGATCGTTGAGCAGTTTCCAGTTGATCGGGCTGCCGGTGGGAGCGTCGTCGGCGCGCAGGGAAATTCGCGACATGGTATTGGCCAGGTGCCGCTCGTCGGGATGGGGATAGCCCGAAATGTCGTCGTCCCAGCGCAGGCCATACAGCCGAAATCCGGCAGCAACGAGGATGATAAGGAGGAGCAGGAGAGAATGTTGGTATTTTTTTAGCATCGCATAAACTCTTTTCTGGAACGCCCAACTTTTTCTTTGTGCCCTTGATGAATCACGTCTTTATCCATTGAGGTTTTGGAAACCTCTTATCTGCTCTATGATCAGCATCTCTATTGTATCTGAATCAGGTTTCTTGGACAAATTCTGGGTTTTGGCTATAATGTCAGGTATTGGGCCGTTTTAATATCTTGTTCACATCAAGGAGGTAAAAGGCAAAACCCGTTTGTTTGACAAATTTCCAGTTGTTTTTCAGACAAGGAGGAAAGAAATGTTCAAAAAGTGGAGCGTTGCGCTCGCTGTGATCATGATCTTGTCGTTGGCCGTGGGCGCCTGCCAGCAAAAAGAAATGGTGGGCAAATTTGAAATCCCGGCCATTCAAAAAGGAAAATTCAATATCGCCATGGTGTTGATCGGCCCGCACGATGACGGCGGCTGGAGCCAGGCGCATTACGAAGGCCTCGAATATGTGCAGAAAAACGTCCCCGATGTGCACACGGCCTATATCGAAAACGTGCCAGAAGGCGCCGACTCGGAACAGATTTTCCGCAGCCTGTCGCGCAAAGGTTTCAACCTGATTTTTGGCACCTCATTTGGCTATATGGACCCGATGGAGACCGTAGCCAACGAATTTCCCAACATTACCTACATCCACATCAGCGGCTATAAATCCAACACCAAAAACTTTGGCAACCTCTTTGGGGCAATGGAAAACATGAAATTCCTGGCCGGCATGCTGGCCGGTTCGCGCGCCCACGCCGATGGCAACCCCAAGCTGGGCTACATGGCTACCTTTCCCATCCCCGAAGAAATCCGTCTGGGCAACGCCATTGCCCTGGGCATGAAAGTGACCTGCCCCGAATGTACGATGGATGTGCGTTGGATCAACACCTGGCACGACCCGGTGATCGAAAAAGAAGCGGCGGCCTCGCTCTTTGACGCCGGCGCCCAGGTGGTGTTCACTGGCGCCGACACGCCCGCCGTGGCCGATGTGGCGCAGGAAAAAGGCAAATGGGGCGTTACCTATGACTGGTACGGCTCGTGCAAGGTCAATGCCTGCCTGACCGCCCCCTACTGGAACTGGGGCCCCGTTTATGCCGAGATCGCCAAAGGTGTGCGCGACGGCACCTACAAAGTGGGCTGGCATTATTTTGACAGCGATACCCAGGCTCTGGGCCTCTATGGCTTTATGCAAGGCCAGACCCCGCAGCCCGGCGTGGCCAGCCTGCCCGCCCAAGATGTCGAGTTGGTCAAGGAAATCCTGGCCGAGATGCTCAGCGGCAAGATCACCCGCTTTGATGTGTTTTCCGGCCCGATCGTAGACAATCAGGGCAAGACGGTGGTGCCGGCCGGCGAAAAGATGGAACAGAGCGACCTGGACCAGTTCCCGCCCGGTGCGCCTGGCCTGGAGTGCAAGTATTGTATGTATTGGTGGGCTGACGGCATTACCGCCGAACTGCCGGCCAAGTAAACACAATATCTGATACAAAACATGAAACGTGAGGCGTGAAGGGGCGACCATTCACGTTTCACGTTTTCATGTTTCGGGTCATGGGAGTGACGGGATGGGAGCAGATACCTTTTCTGTGCAAATGAGCGGCATGGTCAAGCAGTTTCCTGGTGTGTTGGCCGTAGACCATATAGATTTTGAACTGCGCGTGGGTGAGATTCATGCCCTGCTCGGCGAGAACGGCGCGGGCAAAAGCACCCTGATGAACATGCTGACCGGCCTTTACCGCCCTGATGCCGGCACGATGACCATTCATGGCCGCCAGGTAGACCTGCGCTCGCCGCGCGACGCCATTGCCTGCGGCATTGGCATGGTGCACCAACACTTTATGCTTGCACCGACCCTGACCGTCACCGAGAACATTTTGTTGGGGCTGAGCGAGCCGCGTTTTTTGATGCGCCTGGCTCAATATGACCGCAAGGTGGCCGAGTTGGGCGAGCAATTTGGCCTGCGCGTGGACCCCAAAGCCAAAGTGTGGCAACTTTCGGTGGGCGAGCAACAACGGGTCGAGATTCTCAAGATGCTCTATCGCGGCGCCAATGTGCTGATTATGGACGAGCCAACGGCAGTGCTGGCTCCGCAAGAGATTCAAGAGTTGTTTGCGGTGCTGCGTTCAATGACGGCGCAAGACAAATCCATCATCTTTATCAGCCACAAGCTGCGCGAAGTGACCGAAATTGCCGACCGGGTGACGGTATTGCGCAAAGGACGGGTGACTGCCGCCGGGCTGGATATAGCCGCCACCGACACCACCGAACTGGCGCGACTGATGGTGGGACGCGAGGTGCTTTTTCGCATCGAAAAATCGGCCTGTCAGCCGGGCGCAGAGGTGTTGGCAGTAGAAAATGTCTGCGCCGAAAATGACAAGGGACTGCCGGCCCTGCGCGGCGTGTCGCTGCACATCTGCGCCGGCGAGATTTTGGGGCTGGCCGGAGTGGCCGGCAATGGGCAGCGCGAACTGGCCGAGGTGATCACCGGACTGCGCCGACCCACATCGGGACGGGTGGTGGTGCAAGGGGTGGAGGTTGGCGGCGGCTCGGCGGCTCAGGCCATCCGTCAGGGCGTAGCACATGTGCCGGAGGATCGCGCCGGCGTGGGCAGCGCACCCAACCTCAGTCTGGTAGACAATGCGATCATGAAAAGTTATACCGAGTCGCCCATCAGCAGCGGGTGGAGCATCAATCAGACGGCGGCGCGACGGCAAACCGCCGAACTCAAAGAGGCCTACGAGATTGCGGCCCCATCGGTAGAAACGCCGGCGCGCCTGCTTTCGGGCGGCAATTTGCAACGGCTCATTTTGGCCCGCGAAATTTCGTCGCAGCCACGCCTGTTAGTGGCAGTGCAGCCCACGCGCGGCCTGGATGTGGGCGCCATCGAAGGGGTGCAGCGGCTACTGTTACAACAGCGCGAGGCCGGCGCAGCCATTCTGCTCATTTCGGAAGAGTTGGACGAACTGTTTGCCCTCAGCGACCGGGTGGCGGTGATCTATGAGGGCGAGATTGTCGGCGAACTGCCCCACGAAGACCGTGAGCTGGTGGGGTTGATGATGACCGGACAAAAGAGGTTGGGCGGTTAGGTGGTTGGGTGGTTCATTGTCTACCTGTTCGGGGAGTTTCCAAATGCAGTTTGAAGAGCCAAGACGGACTATTTTCCCTTATCGTATGGTGATCGAGCCGCGCCTGGAGGTATTGCCGCGTTGGGTTCCGCCGCTTATTTCGGCAGGAGCCATTGTTGTTGCGCTGGTCTTGGGCGGGATCGTTTTGGCATTGGCCGGCGGCAACCCGTTGGCCGCGTATGCCCATATCGCCGTGGCTTCGTTTGGCAGTTTGGGCGTCTTTTCCGATACCCTGGTCAAAGCCACGCCGCTGATCTTGATCGGCCTGGCCTGCTCGCTGGCCTTTCGTATGCGGCTGTGGAATATCGGCGCAGAAGGGCAGTTTTATATGGGTGCGTTAGGGGCCAGCGCGGTGGTGCTGTGGCCGGTGCTGCCCGAAACAGCCTCGCCCTGGCTTATGATTCCCACCATGATGCTTTTTGGCATGGCCGCCGGCGCACTGTGGGGATTTGTGCCGGGCTATCTCAAAGCCAAACTCAAGGTCAACGAAATCATTACCACCCTGATGATGAATTATATTGCCATCTCGCTGACGCGCTTTTTCATCTTTGGAGTGTGGAGCGAAGGCGGTTTTGAAATGAGCCGCGTCTTTCCCAGGACAGCCTGGCTGCCTCGCCTGTCGGATTATGCCGCTGAACTGCCTGTTTTTCAGGGATTGACCACCCATTTGGGGCTGTTGTTCGGCCTGGCAGCGGCCGGAGTGATATGGTTCATCATGTACCGCAGCCGGTGGGGCTATCAAATTCGACTGATCGGCGATAACCCCAAGGCGGCGCAGTATGCCGGCATCCCCATCGTGCGCAACACTGTGCTGGTGATGATGCTGTCGGGCGGGCTGGCCGGGCTGGCCGGTATGTCCGAGATTTCGGGAGTTGTCCATCGCCTGCAAGGAGCCATTTCACCCGGCTATGGCTTTACCGGCATCATCGTGGCCTGGCTGGCCAAGCTCAACCCCTGGGCGGTGATCCTGGTTTCACTGTTGTTCGGCTCGTTGATCCTGGCCGGCCGCGAAATTCAGCCTTCGGGCATTGCCCGGCTGCTGCAAGGGATCATTTTGTTTATGCTGATCGCCAGCGAAGTGCTGCTGCGCTACCGCATCCGCCTCATTCGCTCATAAATTACCTTATCCCTTATACCTTTTGGTTCGTTCATTTTTGATGGACATATAAAAGACTCTCCTGAAAAAAGGTGGATTTAACCACAAAGAACACAAAGGTCACAAAGA
>CAYVBK010000053.1:0-37722 GCA_964449465.1 uncultured Anaerolineae bacterium | reverse complement strand
AGCGGCAAAAAGTCGTACAACGGCGCCAGCATGATGTAATAATACCAGGGCTGCCCGGCGCGTTTGACCTCTTGTTGAGCCAGCCAATAGGCAATGGCGCCCACCGTGCCGCTGCCCAGACCGGCCGGGTTGGTGAAAAAGGTGCTGTACAGCAGCACAAAAGGCACCACCACCACCGCCAGGGTGATGTACATCACCCGGTCACTGAACCCTTCGGGCAGCCATTTTTCCTGATGGGCATATTGCATCAACTGCCACCAAAGATAGACGCCCGCCGCCGCGCCGGCGCCGGCCACCACCACCTGCAAGAGTGTAAAGACCAGGGGGGGCAACATTCCTGCCGGCAGTTGTAAAAAGAGAAACCACAAGAAACCGCCCGGCACTCCCGCACAGACTGCCAGAGCCAGCAATGCAAGCACATAGGCGGCGATCAATTGCAGCGGTTGCCGCAGCCGCCCATCACGCCGCACCAGCATAGCCCCGATCAGCATCGGAATGAGGATGCCGATGGGTACGATCAAAAATTCGGCTATTTTTGAACTCAGGGTTTGCTTGCCGTCCGATGTAACGGTCGGCAGAGCTTTTTCCAGAAACAGCGCCGTCACCGCCATCGCCAGCATAGCCACCAACCCCACAATCGAGGCTGTGCGCGTGCCTTGCGGGGTCAGCATTTGCTGCACAAACAAGATCACCAAAAAGGTAAACCCGATAAAGCCGGTGATATAGGCCGTCTCTTTGGTGCACATGGACATGGTCACTGCCCACGCCGCCAGATAAATCCATTTAGGTTGACGTGAATCGAAATAGCGGAACAACCCGACGCACATCAACATGGCCCAGACCATCATGTAAATGTCGTTGCGGATATAGCGGGCATGGTACAGCACAGTCGGCGAGATCAGGGTCAGCACGCCGGTCACCAGGGCACCCACCCGCCCCAACTCTTTGCGCAAGAACCAGGGCAGCAGCACCAAAACGATACCAAAGAGGGCCGGCACAATACGCGCTGTAAAATCGTTGGTGCCAAAAAGCAAATACATCAGCGCGTTGGCGTGAAACAAAAAAGGCCCGTGCATCATCGGGTTATGCTCATAGCCCTGCCCGGCAAAGAGCTTCCACGAGTACAGGGCGTGCAGGCTCTCATCATGGCTGATGGTGCGGGCGCCCAGGTTATAAAAGCAGGCCACCGCCGCCACAATGCCCAAAAGGATGTAGAGGGCCACTTCCAGGTTGATGTGCCACATTTCCAGGATGGGCAGGTCCAGCAGGTTGGAACGGGTTTTGGTTTGTTTTTGCATTTTGACCTCGAAAAAGGAAACAAGGGATAAGGAATAAGGTGTAAGGAAACAAGGGATAAGTGATAGAGATGATATTATTCGCTCTTGATCCACACCACGACGCGTTGGATGGCGATAGGGCGAGAGAGCGATTTGCGATAGAACCACCAGGCCAGGCCATCGCGGTCGTCGAGTTGACCAGGCTGCCACCAGGCGCGCACGACAAAATCCTGGCCGATATAGTCCTCGCCGATGAGCGGTAGACGTTCGGCATCGGCGAGCAGGATGGCCGGGCGAGTGGGCGCAGTGAGTTGATCTACCCATTCCACCTGCTCCCAATCGCGCAGATACCATGCCCACAATGGCCCCAGCCCCGTCTCGGCTATCACCGGCATCGAGGTGGGATAGCCGCGCCGCTGCGCCGACAGTCGACGCATCAGTTCAAGGGCGTCGGCCACATTTTGATGAGGCGCCGCCCGCACGTGCAGCTCGTAGGGATCGCCGGATCGCTCAAAATTCAGCCCCACCGCCGCCGACCAGGATAACAGCGTCAGAACCAGAGCCAACGTCGTGCTGATGGCCCGCCAGGCCGGCAGGCCGCCAAACCAGGCCAGAAACAGGCCACCCAGCACCATCATCAGCGACACGGTCAGCAGCAGCAGCCAGAGAAATTGCGCCGAACGGTCCAGGTCAGAAATATAGATGGCCTGGGTGTACATCGCCGTCACCATCGTGGCATAGACACCCAACACCAGAGCCACAGCCACAAAAGCCACTTCACGCTCCAGACGAGCGTGCGCCTGCCACTGCTCGATCAGATTTTGGATGGCCCGCCCGGCCAACAAGGCCAGCGGCGCACACACCAAAGCCACATCGCCGGCGTTGCGCCCGCCGCTCAACAGAGCCAGCAGCAAAAAACCGACCGCCAGCCACGTCCAGATCATACCTTCGTCGCGCCGGATGCCCATATTCACCGCGCCGATCAGACCAAAAAACAGCAGCAGCGGTTCATAGAGCAAGAGCGATACCAGCGGATAGTACCAGGGCTGCCCGTTGACCACCGGCGCCCAATGTGCCGCCCATCGCGCCGGAAAATCGGCCCACTCGCCCAGGCCGGCGGGGTTCCATAGCAGTGCGGTCGCTCCCAACAGCACCACAACGCCAACCGGCCAGGCCCATTTTTTCCAATCGGCCGCCTGATCCAGGCCATGTTGCAGCACATTGCGCTTGAAAAACAGGGTTTCGATGCCCCAGGCCAGACCCACCGCCAGCAACACGCCGATCACGCGCGGATCGGCAATCAGCGAAAGCCCATCCAACACGGCAATGGCGGCCAGGTATGCGGCGCGGCGGGCCGGCTGCGGTTCGTCGCACCGGGCCAACCACAAGGTCATGGACGCTGTCGCACAGGCAACCAAAAGCATTGCCCCATCGCCATAACGGGCGACATACACCAGAGTCGGCGAAACGGCCAATGCCAGCGCCGCAGCCAGGGCACCCCAACGCCCCAACTGGCGGCGCAGAAACCAGGGCAGCGCGGCCATCGCCCCGCCCACCCAAGCCGGCCAGAATCGTGCCGCCGCGTCGCTCCCGCCAAACAGCAGGAACAGCAGCGATTGGCCGCTCAACAACAGCGGGCTGTACGCCCCTTGCAACGGCAAACCACGCATCAGTTGCCAGGCCTGCCAGGCCTGCGTCGCCTCTGACGTATCCATCAACCGCGCTCCCAGGTTGATCAGCCGCAACAGACAGGCCGTCGCCACGATCAGACCATACAACGCCGCCTCTACAGTCAACCAGCGAAAAGGTGTCTTGTCATGCGCTTGTTCTTGCATCCAACCTCTCCAATGAATAATAGACTCACCTGCGTTTATAGATCACGGTATTGCCCATCCGAAATACCACGTCCATAAACCGCTCAAATTTTTCTACCCCGTTGCCAAACTCGTTGCGCTCCAGATACCCCACATAGACATACGTAATGTTGTATTTTTCAATGATCCGTCGGGCGTCGGCCACACTGCCGCCGTACAGGGTTTTCACGTCTTGCTCGCGCTGCCCAATCTCGTCGTACAGGCCATGCCACTGCCCCTCGTGACCGGTCCAGCCCATCACTGCCGGCAGACCAGTGCGACTGGACACGCGGGCATGTTCATAGGCAAACGAGCCGCGCACCGCCTCGACAATGACCGGGTTGCCCGACACGTTTTGGTTCAGCCATTGGATCGCCGCATATTCTTCAGGATTGTCGCGAGCCACAAAAGCCAGGCCGTCGAGCGTGCACGGGCCGGAAAAACCGCCGGTGCGTTCCAGGCTCATGCCCAGCGGGTAGAGCAACATGCCAGCCAGCAGCACAGCGCCCGCCGTTCCCATCCCGATGCGCAAAATAAGGTGACTGTCTCGCCCTTCCAGAACATAATACAGGCCAAACGCAGCGGTCAGCCCCAGCAAGGCCCAGGCCTGAAAGTAAAACTTGAACACGGTGTTCATGCGCGTGCCAAACGCATCGCGCAGGTACACAAATTCGACGCTGAAAATCAACATCAGGCCGGTGAACGCCAGCAACAGCACCATCAACAGGCTAAGGGGCGGCGGCTCGATCTCGGCGGAGCGACTCTTGAACCCGCGCGGCCACAGGTGACGCACCGCCCAAAACAAGATCGCCGCAATCAACAACGACAACGCCAAAAATGTCCACGGGCCGGCCGGCATGCGCAGATCACGCAAAAACAGAGGCAGCAGCCCCAGGCGGATGCGCAGGCTCAAACTCAGCAGCGAACCAATAGTCTGCACGCCCAAAAACTGCTGCACCTGCGGATTGCTCAATGTATCATTGATATAGCTGCGCGCCGAAGGTGAGATCAACAGAGGCAACAGCACGCCGACCAGCAGCAGCGGGAAAAACAACATTGCACCGACCCACAACGGCAGGCCTTGTCGTACCAACAATCGCGGGGTGATCTGCCGTTTGCGCCAGGCGTCTATTCCTATGACCGCCAACATCACCGTCAAAACCACCAGAAACGAGCCAAACATCAAAAAAAGGTGAGCCAAACGGGTCACGTTGAACAGATTGGGCAAAATGCCGGCCCCGGCCTTGGGGCGCGAGTATAACCAATAAGGCAGATACAGCAGCACGCTGGCCAACAGCATCTCGACCACCCGCCCAGCCACCTGAGCCGGCCAGCCCCAAACTGCGCCCGGCCGCACCTGCCCTTTGAGTCGCTCCAGCAGTGATGGCGAATCGAGGTGTGGGTGCAGGTAACGGTTGATGAAACAGGCCGCGGCCAGAATGAAAAAATAGAACGGCATGTCCCAGGTGTTCAAAAAGCCGATGGCCCCCAGGCACACATAGATCAACCACCACTCTCTTTCAGGAACCGGCTCTTGGGCCAGCAGCAGGTTGAACGCCAGGGCGATCAAGACGAAAATAAAGGGATAGGCCAGCACATGGGGGTGCATGTCGCCCAGCAAAAAGCTGAACGCCGGAAACTCGTCAATCACCTCCATATCGCTGCCGGTCAGCCCTTTGTCGTGAACCACCCGCGAAGCCCGCCACCACCACCACCCGTCGGTGGGATACCAGGTTTTGCTGAGCGTGCCGTGCTGAGTCAACCCCTTGACATCAATCCACTCCCAAAACGGCCCCGTCACCCGCCCCGGCTCGTTCACAGTGACACCAATTCCCTGCGCATGGGCAAACTCTAGCACCCCCTCCAGGTTGCCGGCCAGAGGAATGAGGATGGCGGCGATGAGGCCGTAATAAATAGCCGCCCGCGCCGCCGCGCTATGAGACTGCCTGCGTTTCTGCGCATCAAAAACATACACCAGATTGTACACCACGCCAAACGCGCCACTGGCGGTCAAGGCAAAAAGGGTGGACATGCCCAGATTAAAGGCAAACGAAGGGGGAATTTGCCCCAACCGGGCCAGTGTAGCCACCATAATATAGCCAAAATAATAATAGCTGATGCTGTACCCCGACATCCAGGGGTCATAGGCCGGAAACCGCTCGCTGCGCATGATGGCATTGAGAAAAGCAAACTCCATCGGCTTTTCGGTGATGGCAATGTTAGAGTCAAATATCTTGTAGCCCACCCACAGCGCAAAAGCGGCAGTAAACACCACCTCGACGGCCAACAGAGTAGGCCAGTTTTGCCAAAGCCATACAGCCATATCGCGGCTCGTTCTCTGATGATAACACCACAGAGCTAAAAGCAGCACACCGACCATCACCAGCAGGATGTTGCCCCACGTATTTTTAAGCAATCCCAACGAACCCAACATCCACAAAGCATAGTTGACCAAAATCAGACCCAACGGCTTGGTGAACGCATAACCCCGGTCGGGCAGGCGATGGAAAACGCTCCACGTCAGCGGCCAGACCAGCCAGCCCACCGCTTGCAGCATCAACCACCAGATCAAGACATAGCCCAATTCAGACAAGTTGAGGGTATACACCAGACAGCACTCCTTGCGCGGGTCGAGACGGGATCAGCATGTCGGGGCTGAGGACGCCCTCGCAGATTTTGGTCACAGGGCCAGTCATAGACACGCTCCAATCGGGCGAAATGACAATGTGCAGCGTACCGCCGGGCATAGACACTGTGATCGGCGACTCGCACCAGCCCAGCCGGCAGGCCACGGCGGCAGCGGCGCAACTGCTGCTGCCCGAAGCCAGCGTATAACCTGCACCGCGCTCCCAAATTTCGATCTGGATGTGATGGCGACTGAGAGGGCGCATAAACTGGACATTGATGCGGTTGGGAAAGCACGGGTCTGTTTCGATCAGCGGCCCCCACTGCTGTGCCTCTTGCGGCGACACCTGCTCGCTCAAGACCACACAGTGCGGGTTGCCGATGGTGGCGGCGCAAACGCGAAATAGCCTCTCACCCACCGTCAAATCCTCGTTCAAAACCTCACGACGCGGCCCCGCCACCGGGATGCGCTCACTGTCAAAGCTGATCGCCCCCATATCCACCGTGACGCTGCTTCCCTGAGCATAGACCTGCATCCGCACCGCACCCCCCGGCGTCCAAACAGTAAACGGGGCATCGCCCACCAGCCCGCCATCCCACAAATAGCGGCCAAAGATGCGCAAGCCGTTGCCGCTCTTTTCAAACTCGCTGCCATCGGGGTTGAACAGGCGCAGGCAAAAATCGCAGCCCTGCGCCGGCAGCGGGCCGATCAGCAGTCCATCCGAGCCGACCCCATAATGACGGTCGCAGATCAGCCGAATCGCCGCCGCGGTCAGCGGCGTCGGTGCATCGCCCGGATGCATGACAATATAATCATTTCCCAACGCATGATATTTGGCAAATTTCATCGTGTCCAACCTGTCAGGTTCGCCCGCCGTGCTATCGCACCGTCTGAGCGATTTGGAGCAGCTCGTCTGATGACAGGCGGCTGCTCTGCAATTCCAACATCAAGCCATCGCGCTCCCACACCACCAGGTACAGCCGCGCCGGCGATTCCACCGTCAACAAAGCACCCTGCACTCCGCCCACATCCACCCGCTCGATCAGAGTGTCATCGGGCGGGCGCAGCGACGAAATGCCACCATACTCGCGGAACAGCAGGCGATATTCGCGCAGACAAAACGAGGTATCGTCCTGCTCCGTTCCATAGCACAATTCAACATAGAACGGCTGCGATATCCACGCCGGCAGGTCAGGGTATGAAACGGCATAGATAGACTGAAGGGCATCGCCGGCCGGCAGCGTGTGGGGTACCGCCGGAGCGCGCCCCATCGTCAATTCGACGGCCAGCAAATCGGGCAACGGCTCGCGGATGGCGCGACCAGCCTGCCCTGTAGCCGTCGGGGTGATCTCGGCCGTCTCGACCGTGATCTGCCCCAATTTCAATGCCGACAACACGGCCGCCCAGGCCGCCTGTCCGCCCAGCAGCGCCGACCAGACCAATGCCAGGATCAACACTGCGGCCGCCGCGCTCCACAGCAGTGGGCGAACGCGGCCGAGCGGCCGCCTGGCCTCGTGCGCTGCAAACCGCATCTCGATTCGTCGTTGCAGAGAACGCGGCGGCGGCGGCAGCGCGTCCACAATCCGGCGGATATGCTGTTCGGTGTGCTGCAATGCAGGATCGCTCACGAGAAAAGGTTCTCGTCTTTTGAACATGAGGACTGCTCGCCGATCATATCTCTTAATTTATGTAACGCCCGAAACAGAATCACGGCCACATGGCTTTCGCCCAGTCGCAAAGCCTGGCCGATGGCACGGTTGGTCAGGCCGGCGGCAAAGCGCAGGCGAATGATCTCTTGCTCGCGCGGGTCCAACGCCTGCAAAGCCTGGCGCAGCCGGTGCAAGTCCAGAGACTGCTCCACTTGTCGCTCGACCGGATCATCGGCAGCATTTGGCTCTATTTCATCCAGCGCGTCCAGCGACACGTGCGGCTTGAGGCGACGATAATAACCGGCTACGGTGGTACGAGCAATGCTAAACAGCCAGCCGCCAAAAGCATTCTCATCGCGCAAAGCGTGCAGCCGGGTCAAGGCTCGTTCAAACGTCTGTGCGGTCAGGTCTTGGGCAACGGCCTCATCGCCCACGCGCAGCCGCATATAATTCAGCACACGCGGCAGGTAGGCCGGATATTGTTGAACCAAAGTTGCAAAAGGGTCTGTCCTACCCACCGCGCCGTTCCTGTTTGATCGGATCGTCCTGCGATCTCGATGCCCGATCTAGGAGACCGCTGAAAAAGTCTATTTTTACCACAAAGGACACCGAGAACACAAAGGTTTACGATACTTTTGAGTCGCTAAAAATGCTTTGTGCTCTTTGTGTCTTGGTGGTGAGCGGGTTTTTCAGCACGCTCCTAGATGTCTATGATCAAGATGCCTGAACCGGACGCAGTATTACCGGATCAGGCGAAAAGTGGCCGCAATCTTTTTGAGGGTATCCCTGTCCTGATCGGCCTGGCCGAGCGGACAACCCAGAGTCAGCACATAGGCCGTTTGCCCATCCAACACCAGATATTGCAGCAAATACTGCGAGACCGGTTTGCCGGCCGGGCCTGGCAGTTCCATCTGATATTCAATCTCTTCAGCATCGGTTTGATAGAGCTGCACCCGTTGATGCGCAATTTCAACACCCGATCCGACCAAAGCCTCCAACTGTTTGATGCTCAAGGTGACAAAGGCATCCAGCGTCAACTTGAACGGTATCTCGGCGCGCACCACATTGACCGAGGCCGGCAGCCCAGCCTGAAACGAGCCGGACAGGTCCAGGGCATAGAATTTCAATCCCGAAGCAATCAGATTCCGCGCCTGGCCGGAAAACATCTCACTCCATTGCGGATTTTGCTCTCCGATCAACGCCAGAGCCCGCTCAAACTGCTGCGGGTCCAGGGCGAGGTAAAACCATGTCGGCGGAATGGCAATGCCAAAGCCATCATCCGGCAATTCATAGAGGGTCCAACCGGTGTCGAGCGTCTGGGTGATCACCACCGATGCACCCCCTGACGGCGCCTGGGTCGGCCGGGCCGCTGACGTGGGCGTCCGCGTGGGAAGCGGCGTGCGGGTAGGCGCGCGGGTAGGCGTAGCGGTGGGTGCGCGAGTGGGTGTGGCAGTGTGGGTGGGTATGGCCGTATGAGTCGCCGTGACAGTCGGCGTCCAGGTGGGGATGGGCGTCGCAGTCTGCGTGGCCGCCGTAGCCGGCACATCGGGCGTTTTGGCCAGGACGCAGCCCAGCGTGGCGATCAATAATAGCACACTAAACCATAAAATAGCTCTCGATTTGCTCATTTCAACCTCATGCCAGATAATCCGACAAATTGACCGGTTCATAATCCACGCGCAAAAATTCGGCCCTTTCCGATATGGTACGTTCGCGGCCCTGATGATCGATCCAGGGAATGGTAGCATCCAGGCCCATCTTGACCGTGCGCGTTTTTTGTCCTGGCACGTGTCGAGATGAAGAGTCCAACGAACTACCCGGCGCATCCTTGAAAATCAACAAATTGCGGTCGGCCTGAAAACGGGTGGCAATGGCCCATTCAACCTGAGCGGCGTCAAATGGGTTAATGTCCACATCCACAATCACCACATGCTTCATCGAAGAGTGGCCTTCCAGAGCGGCCAGGATAGCCCGCGGGCCGTCATCGGCATGCTGCTTGTTGATCTGCACCACGCCGTGCAGCCAGCTCATCCCCCCCACTGTCAGGCAGACATTGGTGCAATCGCACACCTGTTTGACAGCAGCATAAATGGTCGGCTCGCGAGGCATACCCATCAACAACTTGTGTTCGTCTTGACCGGGCAGCAAAGCGTGATAATATGCTCCTTTGCGATGCGTAATGCAATCAATCTCGATAATCGGCTGCAAGCGCACCATGTCAAATGTCTCGGTCAGGTCAATAAACGGCCCTTCGGCCGTCACCTGATGGGTCAGACGGCCCTCCAACACCCATTCGGCCTCGGCCGGCACGAGCAAATCGTTGCTGCGACAGCGCACCAGGGGCGTAGGCGCCAGCGATTGGGCAATGTGCAGTTCATTGACCCCCTGCGCCGGTGACATGGCCGCGGCCAGCAAAATGTGCAGAGGCAGGCCAAGGCAGATCGCCACCGGCAGGTCCTGCTCTGCCGGGGTGTTTTTCCAGGCCGTGTGCGTGCCGCGCCCCTCAACCAGGCGGGCCGCCAGGCGACGGTGATCCAGTTGCATCAGGCGATGGATCGCCATGTTGACCCCACACGTGGGATCGCGGACGATCAATGCGCCGCTGGTGATATAGGGGCCGCCGTCTTGGGCGGTGTGCGTCAAAACGGGCAGGCTGTTCAGGTCTACCTGCGGCTCGACCACCTGCTGACAGGCCGCCCGTCCAATCACCGGCGGCTCGACAGGACGATCCAGCGCATCGGCCAGCGTCCACAACAGGCGGTCGGGCGACACGCCCAGAGCCAGGCCAAAATACTCGCGCCGGGCGCACAGGTTGGCCAACACCGGCGCATCCAGACCGGCCACATGCCTGAACAGAGCGGCCCGGCTGCCCAACGCTCGAATCACTCGCGCCATCTCCAGGTGGCGATCCACCTCTTTTTCGATCACCGCCAGCTGCTCAAGTTCTTGTAGTCGTTGTACCAATGTCTCGATATTCATCCATTTACCTCAAAATGTGGGTGAGAGCGGCCCTCGCCCCTACACCCGGGTGATGATGACATTGCGGGCGCCGGCAGATAACAGGGCGTGACGCACCTGCTCGCCTTGTTCTGGAGCGATCAGGGCGATCATGTTGCCACCGCGTCCTCCGCCGCAGAGCTTGGCCCCGGCCGCGCCGGCCGACCGGGCCGCCGCAATCAGCCGCTCCAGTTTGGGCGACGAGACATCCATCTCGCGCAGCCAACGCTGGTTCTGGTCCATCAGCGGGCCTAGCCGGGTCGTCTCGCCATTCTCGATGGCACAGCGAGCCTGCTCCACTATTTCGCCAACGGCATCAAATATCCGGTCAAATTTTGCCGCCTCATGCTGCCAGGCACGGCGCACATCAGCCACCGACTCTTTGGTCAGAGCCGGCTGTCCGGTGTCGCCGATGGCCAGCCAGAACGGAGCGCGCACCTGGAGCGTCTCAATAGGCCGACCGCGCCGGAAATAAACCGGTCGCTCAAAGGCAATCACCGTCGTGTCAATGCCGCTGGGCGTGCCATGAAAGAGCTTTTCCGTCTCCAAAGCGATGGCCGCAACCTCGGCCGGATTCAATGAACGCCCAAAATAGGCCGCCAGAGCGCGCACAATGGCCGTTGCCACCGCCGCCCCGCTGCCCAGGCCGGCGGCGATGGGAATGGTTGAACATACAGTCAGCCGCAGGCCGGGCCGTGTAGAAATGTCCAGCGCAGCCAGCGTGTTGCGCACGGTCAGGCTGAGCGGCTCGTCTGGCGAGGCCCCCCACACCAAAATAACCTGGTGTATATCCTGAGCAATGATCACATCCTGCGACGCCGCCTCGACCGTGACTGTCACTCCGACATGGCTCACCGGCGCGGCGATGGCCGGTCGGCCATACACGACGGCATGCTCGCCAAACAGAATCACCTTGCCCCAGGCAGATGCAGACGTGAACGACATGTTACTGCACCGAAGCAATGCCGGCCGAGATGGTGATCAAAATAACCCCTACCACCAAAATGCCGGCTTGAATCGAGGTGACCAGACCAAAGGTTTTTCTGACCGTTTTTTTCTCGATGGCAGCGCGATACAAATAGTCAAAGACAGTAATGCTGATAAAAACCAAAATGGTCAAAAAAGCAACCGCAATCGGATCCAGGCCGCTGACCACCCAGCGCAGGTACCATTGGCTCTCGATTTGCCATTCAATCGGCACCTGCGCCACAATCACAGCAGCCAGGCTGGTGATAGCCGCTCGCCAGATAAACCCGCACATAATGCTGACCGAGCTGGAAATGATCCACAAGAGATAAAATGGGATAAATCGAAGGGATTTCATATTCACCTCTGGTAATGGACGATCACAGGGGACATCCGGCATTGGACGTCCCCTGTGTCTCAAAGATATAGGCCGTATTGGGCATAGCGGCGCGGCATCACCCAGACAAGATCAACTGACTTTGATCTCCAACCCGGTCAGGCTCAACTGATCGGCCATGTGGCAGGCCACCCAATGCTCGTTGCCCACATCACGCAGCAGAGGCCGCTCTTGCTTGCAAATCTCTTGGGCATAGCGGCAGCGCGGGTGGAAATAACACCCTGAAGGCGGGTTGGCCGGGTTGGCCACTTCGCCGGGCAGCTTGATCGGCTTGGTGCGATTGCGCGGGTCGGGTTTGGGGATGGCTGCCATCAATGCTTCGGTGTAGGGATGCTTGGGATGAAAATACAGTTCGCTAGTTTCGGCCATCTCTACCAAAAAGCCCACATACATCACCGCCACACGGTCGCTGATGTGTTCGACTACGCTCAAATCGTGGGCCACAAACAAATAGGTCAGATCAAACTGCTTTTGCAGGTCTTCCAGCAGGTTGAGCACCTGCGCCTGCACCGACACGTCCAACGCCGAAACAGGCTCGTCGCAGACGATCAACTTGGGGTTGAGGGCCAGGGCGCGGGCAATGCCGATGCGCTGACGCTGCCCGCCGCTGAATGCATGCGGATAGCGGGTCATGTATTCGCTGCGCAGCCCCACCAACTCGAGCAGTTCACCTACGCGGTTGCGCAAAGCCTGCCCGGACAGCGTCTTGTTGATCACCATCGGCTCGGACACGATGCGCTCCAGCGTCATGCGCGGGTCTAGAGACGAAAACGGGTCTTGAAAGATGATTTGCATGTTGGGGCGCACCACCTTCATCTGCTTGGTGTCGAGCTGCTCCACATGCACCTTGCCCAACTGTGGATCGTCAAAAATAATCTCGCCCGATGTCGGCTCAAGCAGGCGCAAAGTCGTGCGTCCGGCGGTGGTTTTGCCGCAGCCGCTCTCACCAACCAGCCCCAATGTCTCGCCTTTTTTGATGTAAAAGCTGACGCCGTCCACAGCCTTGACATAGCCCACCGTTCGCCGCAGCAGCCCGCCGACGATAGGAAAGTGCTTTTTCAGATTTCGAACTTCGAGCAAAATGTCGTCGGATTTAACCTGTTGAGTATTCAGTTCGCTCATTGTTTTCACTCTCCCTTATTCGTACAGGTAGCAGCGCACCATGTGGTTTGGCTCGACCACTTTTTCCGGAGGCATTTCTTGATCGCAAGTGCCCGGTATATGGTGATCGCAGCGCAAATGGAAAGGACACCCCGGCACCGTGCTATAGGGGTCTGGCACCGATCCTCTGATCACCTGGAGTTTTTCGACCGTGCGCTGCCCCAAATGCGGGATCGAACGAAGCAGAGCCGATGTGTAAGGATGCTTGGAATTGTAAAACAGGTTATCTACCGAGGCATGCTCCACGACCCGCCCCAGGTACATCACCGCCACCGAATCGCACATCTGCGCAACGACGCCCAGGTTGTGGGTGATAAACATGATCGACATGCCAATATCGGCTTGAAGCTCACGCATCAGGTCCAAAATCTGCGCTTCGGTGGTTACATCCAGGGCAGTGGTCGGCTCGTCGGCGATGAGCATGGTGGGTGTGCAAGACAGGGCCATGGCGATCATGGCCCGCTGCCGCATACCGCCGCTCAATTCGTGTGGGTAATTATCCACGATACGGTCGGGGTTGGGCATATTCACCCGCCCCAAAATGTCAATGGCGCGCTGACGAGCCTCGGCCTTGTCTACGCCCTGATGCAGCAGCACAGCCTCGGCGATCTGATTGCCCACCGTGAACAGCGGATTCAACGATGTCATCGGCTCTTGAAAGATCATACTGATCTCGTTGCCGCGAATGTGATGCATCTCTTCGCTGTGCCGCCCCAGGGCTGTAATATCCACCCATCCATCCTGCCCGCCGCTGCCGCTGCCGCGCGCCGTCTTGAACAGGATCTTGCCCTGCTCGATCTTGCCCGGTGGGGGCACCAATTGCATAATCGCCATGGCCGTCTGACTCTTGCCACAGCCGCTCTCGCCGACTACGCCCAACACCTTGCCTTTGGGCACCGTATAACTGACACCGTTCAACGCACGCACCGTGCCTCGTGTGGTATGGAAATAGGTGTGCAGATTTTCTACTTTAAGGACAATATCTTGATCTTCCAAGTTGTCTCCTCCCTTTGATAAGCCGGCATCAACAGGCTGTTCTCAGAATATGTAAAAATGACTCAGGATCATAGACCTCAAGAGTCGAGTTCTTGAAACCAGCCTTGTTACGGGTCACGATCACCTGGATCGTTTCCTTCCTGGCTGCACTTTCTTGCACTGCATCCTCGAAATCAACCCAATCTGCGCGCAACGCTTCCTTGATCACGGTCTCATCTACCCCTGCAACGTGCATCAAAGCGATCAAATCCGTGATAAAATTCCAGGCTATGGCACGCCCCCGAGCTTTGCAGGTAATATAATACAGATCAGTGACGGTCGTGGCTGTCAGATACAGTGCGATATTGGCTTTTTGCACGTTTTCTAGCACATGAACCGCTTGTTCGACATACGGCTCGCGTTCCAAAACGATATCCAGGATGATATTCGTATCCAACAGAACTTTCACCCGTATTTTTTCTCCAAATACTGGGACTTGAGCTCATCTGGATCGAGACCCAAAAGAAACCCGCGCCATTTGTCAATAAATTTTGTTAAGATTGTACAGGTTGAGTTTCCTGCGTATCTGCTGGGCTGACCATAACCAGAATTTCAACTCGCTGATGAGCTAACCTGGCTATTTCAGGAATCTGAATGATCCCATTCTCTCTGATAACAGTCTCAAACCTGTAGGCTTCCATCACCCGGTTCTCCGTCAAAGCAACAAATTGTGCCTCACCCGATCATCCATACGGGTCTACGGCGTCGCGCATGCCGTCGCCGAGGAAATAAAAACAAGTCACGGCCACAATGACCGGCACCACCGGAGCCAGTTCCCAGGGATGTTGAAGCACGGCAGTCACATTTTGCGCCACACGCAACAACAGCCCCCAACTCACATCGGGCGGCTGAATGCCCAATCCCAAAAAGCTCAATGCTGTTTCGGCGCCGACCATACCGGGAATAGATAGAGTAGCCACCACAATGATATGGCTGGAAGCATTGGGGATCATGTGGTTAAACACAATGTGCATATTGCCGGCACCGGCGGCGCGGGCAGCCTGTGTGTAATCGGCGGCGCGATAAGCCATGACCTTGCCGCGCACCTCACGGGCCAACCCCACCCAACGCACCAATGAGAGGATGACCGAGATCAGCATAAACCGCTGCACGACCGGCATGTTGCGCGGCAGCGCGCCGGCCAGGGCGGCAAAAAGCGGAATTTCAGGAAAGGAACGCAGCAGTTCGGTGCCGCGCTGAATCAGATTATCTACCGCCCCGCCCATAAAGCCGGAAATGGTGCCAATGATTGAGCCGAGAATCAACTGCATCACAATACCCACCAGGCCGATGGTCATCGAGATGCGGCTGCCAATAATGATGCGCGAAAAGACACACCGGCCAATGGTGTCGGTGCCCAGCAAGAAAATTTTGGCCGGCTCGGCCACGCCAAACAAGTGAATGTTGGTGGGAATCAAACCGAGTAGCTTGTAGTTCCATGTCCTGACAAAAAACTGGAGCGGGATGAACAGGTTCGGGTCCTCAACAAACTCCCATGTATACGTTTCGCTGTTCAGCACCGTCTTCATGGCATAAACACCCGGCTGAATTCCCTTAAAATGCACTTTGATCGGTGGCGCCCACACTGTGTCGGTATACTGTTCACTGTGAGGATAGGGGGCAAAGAATTCGGCAAAAATGACCACGAGATAAATCAGGACGATCACAATGCCGCCAAAGACAGACAGTTTGGATTGCATAAACCGCCGCACCATCAACTGCCCCTGCGACAATTCGCCCACATCTTTCTTTTTGCCGCCCAATTGGAGTTCCTCTTTGGGTTCCTGTTTCACTTCTGGTTCTGTCATGCTCTTCTTCCTCCTTTTTTCCTTTTATTCCAGCCGGATACGCGGGTCCACCCACGCCAGCAACAAGTCAGCGACGAAATTGCCCACCACAATGGCCAGAGAGAGCATCACCAGGAACGTCACAGCCAGGTAAATATCCTGACTCATCTGCGCCGAAAACATCAACGGCCCGGCCGAAGGCAGGTTCAGCACCACCTCAATCACCGTGCCGCCCGTAATCAACGTGGGCAGTGAAGTGCCTAATGACATCACCAGCGGGTGAACCGAGTTGCGAAAGGCATGCTTCCAAATCACCACCCGCTCATTCAATCCCTTGGCTCGCGCCGTCTGGATATATTGCATATTCAACACATCCAGCAAATTGCCGCGCATGATCCGGCTCAAAAAAGCCGTACTGGAAAAGGTGAGGACAATCACCGGAATCCATAGATGTTTGAGCATATCCAGAAACCTGGCCCAGCTCCAAGGTGCCTGCTGATATTGCGAAGAAAAAAGGCCAATCACGCTTTCCTGCTTGATCACTCTCACAGCAAAAAGCACCAGCACCAGGGCCAGCAGGAAAGAGGGAATGGCAAAACCGAGGAATTGCAAAGCAGTGAGAATGTTATCCAGTAACGAGTAGCGATGTGTGGCCGAGTATACACCCAGTGGAATGGAAAGCGCCCAGGAAAAAATCAGGCTCACCAATGACATGCCTAATGTAAAACCCAACCGCCCCCAAATCACTTCGCTCACCGGCTTGTCCAGCGCAAAGGAACGACCAAAGTCTCCTCGCACAAAACCGGTGATCCACTTTTGATAGCGCACATAAAAGGGATCGTTGAGACCGTAACGTTTGACAATCTCATCAATTTGATCCTGGGTGATATTACTTCCCTGTGCGCGCAACTGCGCCAGCTTGGTATCCAGATAGGTGCCTTCAGGCAACTCGACGATGACAAAAGAGATAAAGGAAATAAAAACCAACGTGATCAACATGTAAAAGGAACGGCGGATCAAAAAGTTGAGCATCGGATCACTCCTCCTCCAATCATGCCTGAATATTTAGAACATCCCGGCAAGAGATGGTGTTGAATGTCATTGGGGTCTCGACCGAAACATATCTGTGTTATCCAAGAGAACGTTTTGACCACTGAAACACTGAGACAGATGAACACAAGTGTAAATGAACGCAGATTGATGGCTCTGAATTCTCGGTGAACCCGGCGTCTCGGTGGTCAAACACCTGGCAGGACATCCGCATTGGCATTTGATACGAGCGACCAATACGATCACGATCAAGCACAAAAACAGGTCACCTGGAATGCTTGTCAGGGCTGTTCTTTGAGTATTCTGGGCGGTGTTACCGCCCCAATATCACTCGCCGACACACCGGTTTGCGCTAACCAAAACCAGTTTGCTTGTCTCGGTCGAAAAGCCCAAATCGAGGATGAGATGATGGGAAAAGGGGAGGAAGGATGTCCTTCCTCCCCTGAGAAAAACTAGCGGTTCGTGTGCGCCTCGGGATTTTCAAAATAGAAAATTTCGGGGTTCCACACGGCCGGGTGCGGGATGATCCACGGGTTGCCAAAGCCACCGGTGGCCAGGTCATCGCGGGTTGGCACATTGCGCATATCCTTGTTGACCAGGCACAAGCGGGACATGTTGGCCACGCAGCCCATAAAGAACGGACCATTTTCAACGTGAACCTTCATCATGTCCCACACCAACATGTGCCGCTTGGTGGTGTCTGGCTCGATGCGGCTCTTGTCATACAGTTCCCACAGCTTGGCCACCGGGCTACCAGGTTCGGCATCCAGGCGCGCCGGGGTGCGCTTCCAGGGATCCATATCCAGTTGCTCTTTGATCTGCGGCGTGCCGCTGAGCATGTACCAGGTACCTTCCAGTGGGGCCCAGCGGTCCGGCTCGTTCGGCACCAGCCAGCTTGGGTACACCAGATGGTTGGGGCCGTCGCCCACTTCCCAGGCACACTTGGACATCGTCTCGCCGGCTTTCCACAATTCATCGGCGCCAGAGGGGATGGGGTTCATCATGGTCTTGAGGCCGATGCCGTTCCAGGTCTTGGCCAGTAGTTCGTTCTTGGTGCCATGCTCGGTGCCGACATCGCCGGGGTTGTCAAAGCGGATCAAAAGTTCGCTGCCGTCAGGGAACTCGCGCCAGCCATCGCCGTTGACGTCTTTGAGGCCGATCTCGTCCAACAGAGCTTTGGCCTTGTCAGGATCATAGGCTTTGGCAAGGTCACGCCACTCGGCATAGCGCTTCTTAGCCTCGTCATTGAACTGATACTCGATGGCCTTGGGGCTCATCGTGCCGGTGGTCAACTCGCCGGTGTCAAAGTACAGGATTTTCTGCGCTTCGGCACGGTTCCAGCCATACGAAACGGCCTGGAGGAACTTGGGATTGCGGAACAACTCGCGATACTTGTCCTCGCGATAATCGCGGTTAAAGAAGAACATCGAGCCGGTGCCCGAGCCGGTGTCAATAAAGCGAACTTCCATCTTGGAGGTGGCTTCATTGGCCTTGAGGGTGGCCACATCCTTGAGCCCAAACGGCTGATGCCACTCAAAGTCGGCCTGTCCGGCCAGAATGGCTGCTTTGCCGGCTTCATCATTCTGGTAGCGAGTTTCGTCAATGCCATCTATGTACGGCAGGTGATTGCCCTGTGCATCTACGCAATAGTAAAAGGCATTGCGGCCCCAGGTGCAGGACACATCAATCTCGAACGCATCGCACTTCCAGCTTGACATGGTGGCGCAGTCGGGGTTCTGGCGGAACAGGATTTTCTGGTCAAATTCCACAAAGTCCTTGACGGCCGTATTGTACTTGGGATGGAACTGCTTCATATAGTGCGCCGGGGTGTGCCAACGCGGGCCGATGCCCGAGTTCACCCACATGGCCAGGCGGTCGGCGGTCAGCGGGGTGGGGGCGTCAAAAACCATCTTGACAGTATAATCGTCCACCTTGACCAGTTTCATCACCGAACCGATACCAGACTTGCCTTCGTCGGGCGGGCTGGTGGGGTTGTCCTGGTTAAGTACCATATCTTCCCACCAGAACATAATGTCGTCCACCGTCCACGGCTCGCCGTCTGACCACTTCATGCCCTTGCGGAAGTACAGCGTCCACTCGGACTTGTCGGCATTGCTCTCCCATTTCTCGGCCAGTCCGGCCTCGATGCCCAGGCCGTCATCTACCCAGCGGATGATCGAGTTGCCGTACATGCTTTCTTCCTGGCAACCGGCCAGCCAGCCATGGAAGGTGCGCTGACGGCCGCCGTACTTGCCGGGCTTTTGCCATGGCATCTGGACGACCAGCGGGGTCTGCGGCAGGCGCTCGGCCAGCTTGGGCAGTTTGCCGGCTTTGACCAGTTCGGCCACAGCAGGCGCTTCTTTGACCTCCACCGGGGTGGGTACCGGGGTGGCGGTCGGCGCGCGGGTGGGGATGGTGGTGTTGGTGGCTTTGGCCTCAGGAGTGTTGGTAGCGGCCGGGGCCGTAGTAGGGGCCTCAGTGGGCTTGGTGCAGGCAGCCACTGCCGCGCCTGCGGCAGCCACTGCGGTGAGACGCAAGAACTCGCGTCGGTTCAATTTGTTCATCATTCCTCCTCTAAAAAATCTGAAACCGATTAAAATTGGATCAACGACCTGACTGTGGGCTGATGTGTGAACTCGCTTTCCCTCCTTTCCAAATGACGACCCAACCGCTAAAACAACCGACAATCTGGAATAGATTTTAAGCGTGATGTGACCGCATCAAGGCCCAGTCAGGCGATCTCCTCCGCTTGGAACAGAGCCGGATCGCTGGCAAACCACAGCTCTTGAGCCATATCAAAACCATCAAAACAATCATCCAGCATAATGGACCAGCGGTCATATTCCTGGGGGTCAACGCCTTGCGCCATCAACACAAATTGCCAGCGATAAACATAGAACACCCATACCTTGCGCTTGCGGACCGCCCCATTTTCTTGAAAGGTATAAACACGCTCAAAACGGCACAGGTTGCCCTGCACATATTCTGATTCAAATTCGACGTGTAAATCGTCCAATTGGGACAAGCCATCATTAACACCCTGGCGCAGAATATCCACATCATCGGCCAAGACAGGATCGGGTAATTCAACAGCCCACGCTGCGAACCAGGTCAGGGGATTTTCAGGCTGAGGAGAGAACATGACACCATCTCGACCGTCCGACAGATCGAACTGTTGCCATTCTTTGGGGTAGCGAAACATATAGCGGCCCCCCGGATCTCGGTAAGCGCGAATTCCGGTATATTTGGGGCGTTCCAGGTCAGACATGCACTCTCCTTTGAGTAAGGGGAAAGAATAACGGGTTGGTCATAGTTTGCAGCCTGGCTTGTACCTTGACCCAATCGGCCTGTTTTTACATGACCATTTAAATCACAAACGCATCTGCTTACACTATGTCAATGCAGGTAGATTATATCACCCTTCATCCATGTCGTCAAATAGTTTGAACATTTTCAATGCTCCCACTGTGCCGCGTCGGCCCGGCGTAGAAAAGCGCGAAAGGCCGCCGTTTCGGCCAGTTGGGCCTGTAATCGGGTCTGGATGGCCGCCAAATTGCGGACATTGGCCGCCTGCCCCGACAGAGACACGGTCAGATGATCGCGGTCCAGCCATGCGACCTCGATCTGTCCCTTGCACGCCAGCCACTCTAGCCCCAACCGCACCGTGTCTGGGCGATGCGCCATCGCTGCTGCCAGAGCAGTCAGATCGGCGCGCCCGGCCTGATGTTGGGCAGCATATTTGACCAGGCCGGCCAGCCGCTCCAAAAAGGCCGCCGGCGTGTCCAGCCTGGGGTCGAGAGCAAACACGATGATGTGCTGCGGATGAACCCGTTGCCGCGCGCTATGCCACTCTTGGGGCCCCGGCGGTGCCGTCCACACCACCCAATGAGGCGCCGGTTGCAGCGCCGTGCGATCCAGCAGAACAACCTCCGACACGGAAACGCCTTCGCCCCACACCAACAGCGAGGCATCGGCGGCCAGCAGTGAGCGTAACATGGCCTCTGGATAGGGTATCTGGCGATAATCGGTGATGCGAACCGATGGCCGCTCAACTGCAGCGATCACCGACCGGGTCACCGGTCGGGCGTCTACCCATATCACTTGCAGGCTGGATTGACCGCGAAAGATATTGATCCCCAACCGACAGGCCAGGTCAAACGGGCCTGCGGGCAGCGACAGATCTGCACTCTGCCACCACATCACTGTCTGTTCGCGTCCGGCGGCATCGCGCACCACCATACGACGATGTTCCTCTGTGCGCCCAATGGCCGCATGGCCGGCCAATTCCAGGTGGCGGATGGCAAAGGTGGGCTGTTCGTTGGCCGGACCAAACGGGGCCAGGCGTTGGACATCGGCAACCAGGTCCAGGCTCAATTGCCCCAATTCCAGCCAGGCGTCAATCTCTAGCGGCGGCTCGATCAGCCGGACACCACTCTCGGCAAACACACGCCACAGGGCGCGCCGAAAATTGCCAATTTGCTCGCTGTCCAGCGACACGCCGGCGGCCATCGGATGACCACCATAGCGATGCAGTGTCACAAATTGGGTGGACGCGGCAATGGCGGCGTGGATGTCAATGCCGGCCATCGAGCGGGCCGAGCCACGCGCCACCTGGCCCGGCGGCGCGCTGAATACGATGGCCGGACGATTGAACTGTTGCGCCAGCCGCCCGGCCACAATCCCCACCACACCCGGCTCCCAGTGAGAACCGGCCAGCACCAAAACCGGGCCATCCAACAGCGAGCGATCATGCTCGATCTGTTTCAGAGCGGCTTCAAATGTCTCGCGGACCAGAAACTTGCGTTGGGCATTGAGGGCGTCCAGAGCGACGGCAATGGTGCGCGCTCGAACCCGGTCGGCAGTAATCAGCAACTCGACTCCGGCTGCGGCATCCATCTCCTGCCCCACTCGACTGAGGGCATTGAGGCGTGGGGCCAGGGTAAAACCGATGTCCTGTTCGTTTAACATGGCCGGAGACAGATCGGCCAGGGCGAGCATGGCCTGCAACCCGATGCGTTCGGTGCGCCGCAGTACAGCCAGGCCGCGTTGCAGCCAATAGCGCACGTCGCCGCGCAGGGCAGCCACATCGGCCACGATGCCCAGTGCGGCCAGATCGAGCAGATGATCGGCCGAACGCCCTTGCCGTTCATACAGGGCGCGGGCCACCTGAAAAGCCACGCCGACGCCGGGCAGTTCATACATGGGGTGATCGGCCGGCAGCCGCTTGGGATTGACCAGGGTCAAAGCGTCGGGGCAGGTAGAGGGAATGTCGTGATGGTCGGTGATCAGCACATCCACGTCATGCGTCGCTGCCAGGTCTACTGCCGCATATGCGTCAATGCCGGTATCGGCGGTGATCAGCAGCCGAACGCCCTGGTCAATCAACCGTTGCACGCCTGCCGCATGCAGCCCGTGCGACTCATGTCGGGTGGGAATGTAAAATTGCACATCGCCACCCAGATCGCGCAGCGTTTGCACATACAGAGCCGTGCTGGTCTGCCCGTCCACGTCAAAATCGCCCCACACAGCCATCGGCTCGCCCTGGGCGATGGCCTGCTCCAACCGCTGCACGGTCAGGGCCAGATCGGGAAGGTCTTCGGGCGGGGCCGGCATATACGCATCGGGGTCGAGAAAGGCTCGCGCCTGATCTGCCCGGACAATGCCGCGCCGCATCAGCAACTCGGCCGCCACTGCGCTGCCTGCGACCTGAAGCAGGTCGCCCGGAATGTCCACCGGGTCGGGATCATGCCACTGCATATGAAGCTCCCTTGATCAGCGATTGATACAACAACCAGGTTTCCTCGGCAGCACGTGGCCATGAGAAGCGGGCCGCCCGCGCCAGCCCGCACTGCGACATTTCGCCGCGCAGTGACTCATCGCCCAACACCTGAGCAGCGACCTCGATCATTTCGTCCACCGAGCGCGGATTGAAATAACGCGCTGCCTCGCCGCACACTTCGGGCAGGCTGGAAGCGCGGCTGCACATCACTGGCGTGCCGCAGGCCATCGCCTCCAGCGGCGGCAGACCAAAGCCCTCGTACAGCGACGGAAAGACAAAAGCCAATGCCCCGCCATACACCGCCGCCAGGTCCTCGTCGGCGATGTGGCCGGGCAAAACCACCCGCTGACGGGCCGGCGATTTTTCCAGAGCCGCAAAAAAGCCCTCATACAGCCAGCCGCGCCGCCCCACCACCACCCAATAAAGGTCGGGATACCGGTCGGTCAGTTGCTCAAAAGCGCGCAAAAAGCCCAAATGATTCTTTTTCGGCTCGATCACGCAGGTGGTCAACACATAATGGTCGGGCAGGTGATAGCGGGTGCGCGCCGCAGCCACAGCCTGAGCAGACGGCGGACTGAAATGTGGCGATGCGGCTTCATAGATTACCGTAATTTTGTTTGGATTGAGGCGATAATGCCGCACCAGGTCTTGTTTGGTACACTCGGAAACGGCGATCAGGGCGTGGGCGC
Organism: uncultured Anaerolineae bacterium; assembly: GCA_964449465.1. Lineage (GTDB taxonomy): Bacteria > Chloroflexota > Anaerolineae > JAFGEY01 > JAFGEY01 > CAYRXM01. The sequence goes on along the minus strand of CAYVBK010000053.1, from coordinate 14,456 downwards.
GGCGGCAAAAGAGCGGTACGGTCAGGTTGAGAAAAGCCCAATTGAGCGGCTTGTGATAGCGAGGAAACAACCAGAAAATCAAATCGTGCACTGTCAGCACGGTGGGAATCTGGCCCAATGGCATCAGCAAATGCTCGGTGGCATGATAAAGCGACGCGCCGGGCAACAGATGATCGAAACGGCGACGGGCCAACTGCCCCAGCCACACCTGCATGCGCCAGCGCTTATAGCCCCCCTCGACGGTGCGACGCGGCACGCTCTCCAACCCAGCAGGCATGTGCACGGTGGGGTCGTGGTTGTAAAAAAAGGCCATCTCATCGCCATGATCAACCAGCAAAGCCTGCGCCAGGCTCTCGGCATAGCGGCCCAGCCCCGGCGCAGCATGGACGGCCGCCGAAATGTCATAGTAGACGGTCATCGCTCATCACCTGCACAAATCGCACGGGTTGGCCTCAACAAACGGCAAATAGAGCCAGTAACGCGGCGATGCATCACACTCCAGCATCACCGTATCGGTGAACACATCGGCGCAAAAACCGCCGCAGTTGGAGACGGTTAGCGTAAACGGCCAGGTGCCCGATACGCCGGTCTGAATGGTGGAGGTAGTGGCAGTGTAAACGCCCCATTCCCCCCAATCCCAGCTCCAGACAAAAGGCAGCGCACCGGTCAATGCTGCCGTCACGGTCACGGCGCAGCCCTGCACATCCCGGCTCACCTGTAAAATGTGGACCGCATCACACTCTACGGTCAGAGTGACCGGAATGGACAGCAACGATGCATGGCCGATCTGCACCCCCAATCCCCCATGATATGCACCAGGCGACAGCGCACCGGCATCCAGCGACAGGGTCAGCGACAGGCTCTTGCCGGCCGGAACGGTGCCGCTGAGAGGCTGCACCGCCAACCAGTTCAGGTCTTGGGCCGACAGCAGGTCGAATTCACCTATCTTGAACGCCAAATCATCGGCCGAATGGTTAGTCAGTTGGAGAGTACGCGTGGTCTGATCGGCCATGCTCAGCACAACATCCAGTGACGACGGCGAGGCGGTCACATCGGGCACCGCGCTCAAAGCCAGGTTGAGGCGGGTCAAGGCGTTGGTCAGCACCGTCGTTTGGGTGATCAGCGACACGAAACCGGGGCAGGAAACCGTCACTGTATAAACGCCAATGGGCAGCGTGTCGGTGTAATAACCGTTGGACAGCGGGGCGGTGAAAAACGCGCGCCCGGTCGGGCTGATCAGATCGATCTGCGCCGCGCGCAGGGGTTGGCTACTGACGGCAGCGGTGACATACCCATCCAGGTGGCCGATAGGCCGCATACTCAGGTGCAGCAGCGCCGCCACCGCCGCCCGCACAAATTGAGTCATATAGGTCATATTCAGGGTAGGCAGCCGGTCATAGATGGTATGATAATAGGGCGTAAAATCATCATCGTCTTCGATGCCCAAGATAGCACTATAACCCTTGTTCCAAAACGACTTGTTATCGCTGTAATTGCCCATCGAGTTATCTATGAAAATGTTGGGCGTCAGGTTGAGTTGATACGCTGTGATCACATCGGCAAACAGGTTGGCCAACGCGGTCGAACCCGGCACTGTGCTTTTGGCATACAGGTCTATAATGGGATAGCTATCCGAATTGTAGGCAATCATGTCCAGGTTGATCACCCCCTTGATCTGCATCCCCTGACCATAGGCCCAGTTGGCCCAGGCCTGGCTGCCCAACAACCCCTGCTCTTCGCCGGTCCACAAGGCATATTTGACCGTGTAGGCCAGGTCAACCTGGCTGAGGATATTGGCGGCCATCAACACCCCGGCCACGCCGCTGGCATTGTCATCGGCGCCGGGCGCGGTGGCTCCCGAAGGCATGTCATCCAGATGGGCGCAGATGATATAGATTTCATTGGGCCGGGTGAGGCCGACCTGCGTGGCAATGACATTGGGATTGGTGGCCCCGCTCCAGGTGTGATACTCGACGTTCAAACCGAGCCTCTGGAGATGCTCATAAACAAACTGAGCTGCTTTTTGGATCGGCGCACCACTGTACGAGTGGCGGGTTTGGATGGTATATTCGCCGCCGCCAACATAGGCCGGCGTGACGCCGCTGAGCCACTCTTCATAGCGATACAGGGTGTTCTGGCTGATCTGAGCAATACGGTCGGCTACCCAAACATTGGGCATCACCGCGGTGATCGCCAGGGCCGGTTCGGGCGCAGAGAGGATAATCGGCTCTTGGGGCAAGGCGGCGATCAAGACACCCTCTCCGGCCAGGTGGGCCGCCTGCGCCGCCGACATCCACACAATCGCCTGCATGCCATCGTCGTCGAGCAGCCGACCATGATCCTGCCAGGTTGGGGCAGCCCGTCCTGGCGCGGGCGAAACCAGATAATAGCCGGTCGGGCGCATATCGGCGTCCAGCACCGAGATGGTCAAGCCGTCGGCACGCAGGGCCTCTATGGTCTGCTGCCCCGCGCCGACCAGCAAAAAGTGGCCCTGGGCATCAGCAAGATGGGCATAAATGGGCAGGCCACGCCCTTGCACCAGAGCCAGGTCGTTCCAGTCGCGCAAAGAGATGCGCACCAGTGCGACCTGGTCAAATCGAGCTGCCGCCGGCAGACCTACGCTGACCAAAAGCACAACCACCAACCACAACGACCGGAATTTCATTGCCTCTCCTTTTATAACTACCTGTCCCCTGTCATTTCGAGCGCCGTCAGGCGCAAAAAAGCTCTGCGATGTATAACGAGATTCTTTGTCGCAGCGAACAAAAAAAACGTTCACTTTGCTCCCTTTGCTCCACTCAGAGCAGGCTCTCAGAATGACACTCCCAAAGGCCAATTTTCGGCCCAAGGAGCGTACTGAAAAACCCTCTCACCACCAAGGCACAAAGAACAAAGTATTTCTAGCAGATCAAAAGCATCGTAAACCTTTGCGTTCTCGGTGTCCTTTGGTAAAAATAGACTTTTTCTGCGGTCCCAAGGCAAATAGTTACCCATTCCCTGCTGTTGCCTGCCCTCCCACAAATTTGAGCGTCAATCTGCGGGAAGGCAGCGTCTTGAAGAACCAGAGTCAGGACTTGCAAAACATCGGTTTCGACAAGCTCAACCTGCCAGGTTCAGAGAGTGTAGCACAGGATAGACGGGCTGGCAAATCTCTGGTTTGCTTACAGGCCCAGGGCAAAAAAGCGGTTGGGGTTGTTGAACAACCAGTCTTGGGCCAGGCTCAAGGCCTGCGCTTCATCCAGCCAGCCGCGTTCGACCAGCCGGGCCAAGGCCGCAGCAATGTTCTGTCGTGCCATCTCCAGGTGTCCGACCACAAATTCCGGCACATCGCCATAGTCGCCTCCAAAGCCGTGAATTTTGCTGTGTGGCATAGTCAACACAGCCCGCTCCAGCATCTCGACGGCATACACCGGGTCAATGATATGCAGCCAGCAGCAGTCGAGAGAGACGTTGGGATAATTTTTGCCCAAAAACAACAGGTCGCCCAGGTAGGGCCAGTTGCCGTGAAACAGATCAAAGCGCACGTCACGATGAACTTCCAGCACGCCGGCGAGATGGGCGGCGTTGGTCTTGTCCACGCGGTTGCGGATGCCGGCCATGTGCCCGGTATGAAGCTGTACCGGCAGACCCAAATCACGGGCAAAGCGCATATACTGATGAAACAGGTAATCGTTCAGCGGCTTGCTCTCTGGCCAGCCCAGCCCGTTTCGAGGATCACCCAACACCTTGTTGAACAACCGCTCGGCGTCGGCGCGCGGCGTCAGGTCATACGAAATGACCCGTTCATAAGCCGACTGATCCTTGATGCCCACCACACCGCGCTCGATACAGCGTTGCAAAATAATGTACACGGCCTCCAGGTACTCGTCCAGCGACGTGATGTGCCGGTCGGCCAGAGCGCCGTGCCGCTGAATGGTCTCGCCGGTGAACACGGTTGGATGCATGTCGGGCAGCGAAATCATCAACCGCCACAAGGGTGGAAAGGTAGTTTTGCCGCTCAAAAAGCTGCCCAGCCCGCCCGGCAGCCACCCCAACACATCCACCAGCATGGCGCGGATGCCAGCCTGTTCCAAAGTACGAAAATAGACTGTCTCATCCTGCGCGGCCAGTTTTTCGGCCACCCCATCCAGCGCGGCGCGGGTCAATTCGGCCTGCCCATACACCTTGTGCAGAACATATTTGGTCACGCGGGCATAGGCAGTGTGTTCGGTGGCCCGCCACAGCCGCTCAAACAACGGCCACTTGACGTCGGTCGGCACATCCGGGTCCTGCAACCGCTGTACCTCGCGGTCGGGCACACCCCATGCCGCCGACTGGAGATCGCTGAACACATAGCCGTGAATCAAGGCGGCAATCGGCTCTTTGTAAGCAGGTCGCGCCGCCGGCCCCTGCATGTGTTCGTGGCAGTCTATCACCGGCATCTCGGAAATTTGATCGAACAACCCTTGAACCAAAGACCTGGAATCGTTTTGCATCGCAAACCTCCTTTAAGTGAAAAATAAATAGCCCTATTCCGAGCAAGTCTGACCATTTTGCCTGTTCGATTGACCGATGATATAATCACACGATAGAGTTGAGAATCACGATGCCACCTGGCAGGAGAAGAAAAAATGAGTTCAGAAGAAATCCCCCCATCCAATCCCGAGCATGCCCCGACCGACTTTATCCGCGAGGCCATTGCCCAAGACACCGCCAGCGGACGATTTGGCGGGCGGGTACACACGCGCTTTCCGCCCGAGCCCAACGGCTATTTGCACATCGGCCACGCCAAAGCCATCTGCTTGAACTTTGGCATCGCTCAAGAAATGGGCGGCCTGTGCAACCTGCGCTTTGACGATACCAACCCGGTCAAAGAAGATGTCGAATTTGTCACCTCGCAGCAAGAGGACATTCACTGGCTGGGTTTCGACTGGGGAGACCGGCTGTTTTACGCCTCGGACTATTTCGAGCCGCTGTACGAAATGGCCGTCAAGTTGATTAAAAAAGGCAAGGCCTATGTGTGTCACCTCAGCCCCGAAGAGGTGCGCGAGTATCGCGGCACCCTCACCGAGCCGGGCCGCGACAGCCCCTATCGCAACCGTTCGGTGCAAGAAAACCTGGAGCTGTTTGAGCGCATGCGCCAGGGCGAGTTTGACGAAGGCGCATGCACCCTGCGCGCCAAAATTGACATGGCCTCGCCCAACCTGAACATGCGCGATCCGGTCATGTACCGCATCATCAAAGAACCCCCTCATCATCATACCGGCCGCACCTGGTGCATCTATCCTATGTACGACTGGGCGCACGGCCAAAGCGACTCGATTGAAGGGATCACCCATTCACTCTGCGATCTGGGCTATGAGGATCACCGACCCCTGTATGACTGGTTTCTGGATGAGTTGGAAATTTACCATCCCCGCCAGATCGAGTTTGCCCGCCTCAACCTCACCTATACCGTCTTGAGCAAACGGTACCTCAAACGTTTGGTAGACCAGGGCCTGGTGCGCGGCTGGGATGACCCGCGCATGCCCACGTTGTGCGGCATGCGGCGGCGTGGCTATCCGGCCGAGACCGTGCGCACGTTCATCAGCCAGATCGGTGTGGCCAAAGCCAACAGCATCGTAGACATCGAACTTTTGGAAAGCATCGTGCGCGAGAACCTGAACAAGACGGCCATCCGGGTGATGGGGGTGCTGCGACCGCTCCAGGTGATCATTGACAATTACCCTGAAGGCCAGGTCGAAGAAATGACAGCCATCAACAACCCTGAAGACCCCGCCGCCGGAGCGCGAACGGTGCCTTTTTCTCGCATCCTGTACATCGAGCAAGATGACTTTAGCCTGAACCCGCCTAAACAATTCTATCGCCTGGCGCCCGGACGCGAAGTACGTCTTCGATATGCCTATTTTATCAAGTGCGTGGGCGTAGAGCAAGACGAGAACGGCAATGTCACCGTGCTGCACTGCACCTATGACCCGGCCACGCGCGGCGGCGATGCGCCTGACGGCCGCAAGGTCAAATCCACCATCCATTGGGTATCGGCGGCGCATGCCCTGCCCGCCGAGGTGCGCCTGTACGACCGCCTGTTCGCCACACCCGATCCCAATCAGGCGCCCGAAGGACAGGATTTTACGGCCAACCTGAACCTCAACTCGCTGCAAGTGCTGACTGCCCTGGTTGAGCCAGGCCTGGCCGGGGCCGCGCCGGGAACGCGCTATCAGTTTGAACGGCAGGGCTATTTCTGTGTTGATCTCGATTCGACCGCTGAACGGTTGGTATTCAACCGCACCGTCTCGCTGCGTGACACCTGGGCCAAAATTCAGGCCTCTATGAGCAAAAAATAAGGAACGCCGGCATTTTGACGCTGCGCCGTTCTTGTGTTACAATATGCGCATACCTATGATCACCTTGAATGTTTTGTCTGTTTTGCCGTGCCTGCCGCCGTCCCCGTGTACCCCTCCGGGTTACGGATAGTCTGGCACGCCCATACGCTTTTTTTGCCAGCCTTCCTGCCCGGAAGGCTGGCTTTTTTTATAAGGAGGCCTGTATGAGAATGTCGCACTTGTTTGGACGCACGGTGCGCGAAACGCCCGCCGATGCCGAATTGATCAGCCATCAACTGCTCTTGCGCGCCGGCATGATCCGTCCGCTGGGCGCCGGCATTTACACCTATTTGCCGCTGGGCTGGCGCGTCGCCCGCAAGATCATGCACATTATGCGCCAGGAGATGGACGCCATCGGTGGACAGGAAATGTCTATGCCGGTGGCGCAGCCCGCCGAAGTGTGGCAAGCCAGTGGGCGATGGGACACGGTAGACGAAACCCTGCTGCGATTTCGCGACCGCACCGGCCACGATATGGTCTTGGCCATGACCCACGAAGAAGTGGTGGCCGACCTGCTGCGCCGCGAGGTAGACTCGTATCGGCAACTGCCGATGATGATCTATCACATCCAGACCAAATTTCGCGACGAGCCGCGCTCGCGAGGCGGGCTGATTCGGGTGCGCGAATTTTTGATGAAGGACGCCTACAGCATCCATGCCAGCACGGAGGACCTGGACGCTTTTTATCCTCAAGTGATTCTGGCTTATCAAAATATCTTTGCCCGTTGCCAAGTGTCACCCATCGCCGTGCAGGCCGATACCGGCGTCATGGGCGGAGCCACCTCGCACGAGTTTACTCTGATCCATCCTGCCGGCGAGGATACCATCGTCACATGCCCGCACTGCGGCTATGCCGCCAACACCGAGCAGGCTGCCCTGACCAAGCCGCCCGCTGTCATACCCAAAGAACTGGAAACGCCGGTCGAGATTGCCACACCCGGCTGCAAAACCATCGCCGATGTAGCCGCTTTTGTGGGTGTGCCAACCACGCAGACGCTCAAGGCGGTGTTTTTTGCCACCCTCGAAGAAACGCCCCGCCTGATCTTTGGGGTGATCCGCGGCGACCTGGAGATCAACGAGGTCAAATTGAGCCACGTTTTGGGCGGCGCGGCCCTGCGCCCGGCCACCGAAGAAGAGATTGTGGCGGTGGGGGCCGTGCCGGGTTATGCCTCGCCCATCGGCGTTGGCGGCGCGGTGATTGTGGCCGACGACTCGGTAAACCTGGGCGGAAATTTTGTGGCCGGGGCCAACCGCGAAGGCTATCACCTGCGCGGGGTCAACTATGGCCGCGATTTTGTGGCCGATGTGGTGGCCGACTTGGCGTTGGCCCGCGAGGGCGACGGCTGTCCGCTCTGCCAAAACGTCTTGCGCGTGCAGCGCGGCATCGAGCTGGGACACTGTTTCAAGCTGGGAACGCGCTATACCGAACGCACGCACATCCACTTTAATGACACCGACGGACAGGAAAAGCCTTTTGTGTTGGCCTCGTATGGCATCGGCGTGGGGCGACTGATGGCCGCCATTGTCGAGATGCATCACGACGAACAGGGCATTGTCTGGCCCAACAGCGTGGCTCCTTTTGCGGTACACCTCGTTGTTTTGGCTAAAGAAGGAGATGTTTATGAACAGGCAGAAACTCTTTATCGGCGGCTGAGTGAGACCGGCGTGGAGGTGTTGTATGATGATCGCCCCGATCTCAGCGCCGGAGTCAAATTTAACGATGCCGACCTGATCGGCTGCCCGCTGCGCGTCACCGTAAGCAGCCGCAGCCTCAAAGGGGGCGGGGTAGAGGTCAAATGGCGCAACGCCACCGAACGACAGATCGTCCCTGTTGACGCGCTACAAGCAGCCTGCGCCGTCTGAGCGCATCCCATCACTTGAAGCCCAGCCGACGCTCTTTCATGCTCACAAACCGCCCGCGGCCGATGACCAGATGATCCAGCACTTCGATGTCCAGCAACTTGCCGGCCTCAACGATCCGCTCCGTCACCCGCGCATCTTCGGGTGACGGAGTGGGATCGCCGCTGGGGTGATTGTGAATGACAATGACGCTGGCCGAGTTTTCGCGCAGGGCATAGCGGAACAATTCGCCCACCCGCACCACACTGGTGTTCAGGTTGCCGATATAGACGGTGGGCACCTGTAGCACACGGTTCTTGGTGTCAAGCAGCATCAGGCGCAGGTGTTCCTGCTCCAACAAAGCCATTTCGCCCATCACCAGATTGGCGGCGTCGGCGGGAGCGCGAATCTGCGGGCGGTCTTCGGGCGATTCGACCATCAGCCGTCGCCCCAGCTCCAGGGCCGCCTTGATCTGCGTCACCTTGACCGCCCCAACGCCTTTGATCTTTTCCAGCTCGCCAAAACTGGCTTTAGCCAGCCCGCTCAAGCCGCCATACTGTGACAACAGCCGCACCGCCAGGTTGACCGCATTCTCACCCTGGACACCCACCCGCAACATAATAGCCAACAATTCCGACGTAGACAATGCTCCCGCGCCATAATGCATCAATCTTTCGCGTGGGCGTTCGGTTTCGGGCATATCGCGGATCATAATCACCTGATATTCGACGGATTTGCCATCGGTTTGTTCGGTCATACTCGCACTCCATCTGATCGAAAAAGCGGCCTGGTCACATCATCCCATATTGTACCCGAAACATCCGGCATGGGCAAAAAAGCAATTGCCGGCCCGCCCCGATCAGAGTACAATTCATCTATACCTTGCCATCGCGATATGTGAGGAGGCCAAACGATGAACGATGAACAGGTCGAACCCGGCCCTAACCCCGCTCTATCCGCCAGCCAGAGGCTCCTCCAGGCCGAACGCCGCCGTCTGGCCGATCTGCTGTCCGGCCGCGTGATCGGCCCGCTCAACCTGCTTTTGGCGCAGGCCGACATTTATGAGCAGGTGATGGCCCGACCCTCGACAGACGCTTGTTCACGCACGGCCATTGCCGTATTGACCAACCTGGCCCGCCAGGCTCTTGAGCAGGCGCGAGATATGGAGGCTGGCCTACGCCTCACCATCCTGGAAACAGCCGGGCTGGAGGCCGCTCTGGAAAATCTGACCGGCCAGGTTATGCGGACGTCGGGTCTGCGCATCACCCTGGCGGTTTCGCGTCTGGATCAACGTCTTCCGGCAGCTATCGAGCTGGCCTTGTTTTACGCCGCCCAAACCTGGCTGGATCACGCCGCCGGCCCCGCCCACGCCTCTCAGGCCGATATCCAATTGGAACGCCGCCCCAACAGGTTGACTTTGCGCCTGGCCGACAATGGCATTCACACACAGACTGCGGCTCGGTGGCAAAATGTGGAATCGCAGATCGAACCGTTGGGAGGACAGATCGAGACAGACGGTCATGAGGTTCGGATTTTCTTTGCGCTGCGGCCGCCGGTCGAACTGACGCCCCGCGAAACGGCAGTGCTGCGGTTGGCAGCGCAAGGCCTGAGCGACAAAGAGATCTCCCAAGCTCTTGCTATTTCAACACGCACCGTCAATTTTCACCTGAACAACCTCTATACCAAACTGGGTGTTCACTCGCGCACCGAGGCCGCGCTGTATGCCTGGCAGCACGGCCACATACCTGATTAAATTAACAGGTTCAAACCGGTGATTTAGCCATTGTGGTCGCTCTCAAAGCGTGCTATGATGGATTCAACACGAATCCACTGAAACAAGCATTTTTATCGCCGAGGCAGAGAAAAAGAGCCTTAAAATTTCATTGATTCTCATCATTCTCCGCGTTCTCTGCGCCTCTGCGGTGAAAATGGTCTTTTTTCCAAGTCACCTTTTCTTTCAGGAGGAATAACGATGAACCAACCCAACCCTATTCGACTGCTGACCGTTCTCGAGCCGCTGTGGAGCGACCCCGACGTGACCGAAATCATGGCCGACGGTTATGATCGGGTCTATGTAGAAAGGCACGGTCGGCTGCAAGATGCGCCGACGCCGTTCGCCAGCAACGAGGAACTGACCGCCCTGCTGCAACAGGTAGCCGCGTTTTATGGCCTGCGACTGGATCAGGACACCCCGCTGCTCGACGCCCGCCTGCCCGACGGTGCCCGTCTCAACGCCGTCCTGCCGCCCGTCTCGCTGACCGGGCCGCTGTTGACGATCAACAAATTTCGATTCGGTACGGTGACGATACCCGATCTGGTGCGCTGGAACTCGATCAGCGAAGACATGCTGGCCTTTTTGCGCGCCTGCGTGCAGGGTCGCCTCAACATCCTGGTGACCGGCGGCGTTGCTTCGGGCAAAACCACCATTCTCAACCGCATCGCCGACATGATCCCCGCCGACGAGCGGATCATTACAATTCAAGAAAGCACCGAGATTCAACTGGGACAGAAATACGTGGTGCAAATCGAGGCTCGTCCGCCCAACCTGCAAGGCGAAGGGGCGATCACGGTGCTGGACCTGGTGCGACACGCCTTGCGCATGCGCCCCACCCGCCTCATTTTCACCGAGACCTATGCCGCACAGCTCAAGGGCGGCGAGGCTATGCTGGAGCTGATCTATGCCATCAATCACGGTCACGACGGCACCCTGGTGGGCATGCACGCCGTCAGCGTTCGCGATGCCCTATCACGCTTGGAGACTCTGATAGCCCTGGCCCATCCCACCATCCCGCTGCTGACCCTGCGCCACGAAATCGCCTCGGCCTTGAACCTGATCACCTATCAGGAATATTTGCCCGACGGCTCGCGCAAGATGCTCAAAATTGCCGAGGTTGTCGGCATGCAAGGCGATGCGATAATGACCCGAGACGTGATGGAATTTCGGCAAACCGGCGTTGAGAGCGGCCGCGTGACCGGCTATTTTACCGCCACCGGCTATGTGCCGACCTTTGTCGAACGGCTGCGAGCCGCCGGCATAGACATGCCAGACAGCCTGTTCCAGGCTAGATAAAACAAAAAACCAGAGTCTTGTAATAGACTCTGGTTTCCATTGTTGAGGTAAACGAGACTAGGCCGACCTGCGCACATCGGCGGCGGATGGCCCCTTGTCCGTCTCTTCGACAATAAATTCAACTGACTCGCCTTCATTCAGGGTACGGTAGCCTTCCTGGACAATGGCGCTGTGATGCACAAACACATCGCCGGCGCCGTTATCTCGGGTGATAAACCCATAGCCCTTTTTGTTGTTGAACCACTTGACTACACCTGTTTCACGTCCGCTCATGACGAAACTTCTCCTTTGCTGCAAAAAACTGAAAATCCAAATGTCGCCGCCTGTCGAGACATTGACATGGCCTCGACATCCCGGCAAAACCAGAGTATACTCAAAAAAACAACTCTAGTCAAAAAATTTGTTCGGTTTCGGTTTGACTAAACCGCCCAAAAGAGATATGATGGCGCAAAACTTGAAGGCCAGAATGTCTCGCAGCCAGGACATCATCAGATCATGCCGATTGCAAATGCCTGAAAATCTCCAGATCGAGGCCACAGACATCAGGCCATCGCCCAACCAGACTCACCGATGGAGGACCAAGACATGTCACGAAACGCCATGACCCCGCGCGAACGATGGACTGCTGTTCTCACCCACCACCCCCCCGACCGCGTACCAATGGACTATTGGGGTACGTCGGAAATCGGCGACAGGCTGATTCAACATCTCCATTGCGCCACACTGGATCAAGCCCTGACCCAACTGCATATAGATACGCCACTCACCGTCGGCCCGCGATACGTAGGGCCGCCCATTCCCGAAGGGTATGATGTATTTGGCGTCAAAAAGCAGTTGGTAGACTATGGCACCGGCGTCTATGCCGAAACGGTCAGCAACCCCCTGGCCGCATACCAGAGCATAGACGAGATCGAGCAACATTACACCTGGCCCAGCCCCGACTGGTATGATTACAGCGACATTCCCGAACAAGTGCACGGACAAGAACATCGCCCCATTCGTGGCGGCGGCTCTGAGCCGTTTCTGGTCTACAAGACGTTGCGCGGCGAAGAACAGGCTTTTATGGACCTCCTGCTCAACCCCGAAATCGTCCATTACTGCCTGGACCGCCTGTTCGACCTGGCCTATGAGAACACTCGACGCATCTATGAGCAGGTTCCCGGTCAGGTGTTGATCACCTATGTGGCCGAAGATATGGGCGCCCAGGAAGGACTGATGTTTTCGCCGGCCCAAATCCGCACATTTCTCATCCCGCGCATGAAGCGAATCATTGATCTGGCGCATCAGGCCGGGGCATTTGTCTTTCACCATAACGACGGGGCCTGTCGCGACATTTTGCCCGACATGATAGCCGCCGGCATTGACGTGCTAAATCCCATCCAGTGGCGTTGCCGGGGTATGGAGCGAGAATCGCTCAAGCGCGATTTTGGCGACCGCCTGGTCTTTCACGGCGCGGTAGACAACCAGTACACCCTGCCCTTTGGCACCGTGCAAGAGGTGCGACAAGAAGTGCTGGACAACCTGCACATTTTGGGCGCAGGCGGCGGCTATATCCTGGCCCCATGCCACAACATCCAGCCCAACACGCCCATAGAAAACATTCTGGCTATGTATGAAACCGGATACGAAAACGGCTGATAAAGCTGCTTGTTAATGCTCATGTCCGGTGTGAATGTGTCCGTGCGCCAGTTCTTCAGCGGTCGGAGAACGCAGCCCCACCACCTCAACGGCGAAATACAGAGTTTGCCCGGCCAGCGGGTGATTGAAATTGAGCAGCACCTGATCGCCGCGAATCTCTTGCACCACCACCTGGAAAACCTGTTGTGTGTTGCTGTTGCGCATGTGCAGCATCTGACCCTCTTGCAGGGTCATATTGGCCGGAAAGGCCTGGCGCGGCACCACCTGAAACGCGTTGGGGTCCATATCGCCATAGCCATCTGCCGGGCTGACCACCACATCCTTTTTATCGCCGATAGACATGCCATATAGGGCTTTTTCCAAACCTGGAATGATATGGCCGGCGCCCTGCAAAAATTGCAGCGGGTCGCCGCCAGACGACGAATCCACCACCTGGCCATCCTGGAGACGCAGGGTATAATCCAGACTGATGACCAGGTTATCGGCGACGCACAAACTATCTTGACTCATTCAATGTCCCCTTTCAACGAAAAACCGACCGTCCAAACGCTGGACGGTCGGCTCTCTTGTTTGGATTAAAAGCCGCTGTTTGGATTAAAAGCCGCGTCAGGCTGTTCTAGCGACGGCCACCAAAACGGTCGCCGCCACGGCCACCACGATCACCGCCACGGCCACCAAAACGGTCGCCGCCGCGCTCGCCGCCCCCCATGCCGCCACGACCACCGCGATCACCGCCACCCATGCGGCCTTCGCCGCCCATACCGCCGCCCGCACCACGCGGACGGGCTTCGGCGATCTTGAGGGCGCGGCCATCTACTTCTTTGCCGTTCAGGGCAGCAATGGCAGCATTAGCCGACTGCTCAGAGTCCATTTCCACAAAAGCAAAGCCTTTGGAGCGTCCCGAGTACTGGTCCATGATCACATTGACAGATACGACCTGGCCATGCTCGCCAAACAGTTCCCGCAGTGTTGCTTCGGTGGTGTCGTAATTCAAATTACCGACATAGATATTCTTGGGCATTTCAAAACTTTTCCTTTCTTGTTCAACAGGGCGAGCACACAAGCGGCCCGACTTTCCCTGAAATACAAAACTCCAGTCCAGGCGTATGTTGAAGTGACATAAACTCGGAACGTTGCTTTGTCCTACACTCTGATTGTATTTGTTTGTCGGAATTTGTCAAATATCGGTTATGGCAAAGCGGATTTGTGGTTTGAACGCGTTCGGCCTATACCCGCTCAGATGAAACACCTCACCGCCCGGCGCGAAACAGCAACCAAAAAGCCAACTGCTGCCCCAAATAGCCTAGCAGCGATGTCGCCGCCGGCACGATCAGCGTGATGCCAAACCGCCGCACCAGCACATCCAGGCCCAGGCGGGTCAGCAAATGGGTAATGATGTTGAGTCGCTCGCGGTTGACCCGTGCCTCGGGCGGCACCCGCCGTCCCTCGCGCCGCTGACGGGTCACGGTGATGGCCGAACGATAATACTGTTCCAGCCAGATCACAAACGCCAGCCACACCAGGCCCAAAAAAACAACACCAAAGCGG
>CAYVBK010000052.1:0-39597 GCA_964449465.1 uncultured Anaerolineae bacterium | reverse complement strand
TGGATTTATGAGACATTGTTAACGAACACGGGGTACGATTTTACGAGATTCAACAGTTCTCGGTGTCCTTTGTGGTGAAAACAGGCTTTTTCAGCGGCCTCCTAGCAAAAGATATCTGGCTGTTTCCGTACCCAAGCCAGGAACAAGACCTTCTGCCAAATCCGCAGCTATATCTCGACCGCACATCGAATCGGACTTCTTATTACGTACATATACCTGCTTAGATGCTGACCTGTCACCCCCGGCACCAGCGTATCCGCGCTGACAAACCTCCCCAACTGGGAAAACATTATACCATTGCCGATGACAACAGGCCGTGACCTGCTGATTCACAATCTGTGGTTGACGTTTGTGCAGCCAACTGCTGACATTTTTGCCGACGCAGCGATCCGAATCATCGGGAATGCAAGAGTGGTCAAGGTCAACGAGCCGACGACCGACCTGGCTCTGCAATCGCCCTTTGGCGGATTCAAACACTCGAGCACACAAGCCCGAATAGCCAAGTCTTTGTGAAATCTTGAACGATCTTGCTTGACATAGTCCCGCAACCGATGTATAATCTGCCGCAGAGTTTGTGAAAAAAAGAACGAAGAGATGGGTCAGCAGAAAGCCTTATCAAGGTGTATGCAGAACCCATCACATCAACACATAGGAGTTTATGATGATACAAGTTGTCATTTGTGTTGGCAGCTCGTGTTACGTGCGCGGGTCAGACCAGATCGCCGAGACATTCGAGGCCTTGATCGCCAGAGAGGAACTGGAAGACCAGATTGATCTGATGGGAGCATTCTGCATGGAACAATGTTCGCTGGGAGTGTCTGTAAGCATCGGCGATCAAGTGTATCACGGCGTGCGCATCGGGGATGCCGAGACGCTCTTTTACGACGAGATCATGCCACAAGTAAAGCAATCAGCATAGTGGAACAGAAATATAGAGGTGCTTTATGAATTCAAAGCAAGAGGTTTTTGCGTTTGCCCTGTTCAAAGAACTGGAGACATACATCAAGAGCCTGAATATCGACAAGGACAACCCGCGCCGCAAAGACACGCTGATCCAGACCTTGCACAAAGCGCAGAGCATTTTTGGCTATTTGCCCGAACCGGTGCAGCGCTACATCGCCGACCGGTATGCCATTTCCCATGCCGAGGTATCGGGAGTGATCAGTTTTTACAACTATTTCACCACCACCCGCAAAGGCGATGTGCAGATCAACGTGTGTATGGGCACTGCCTGTTACGTGAACGGCGCAGAAAAAGTGATCAAAGAGTTTGAGCGCGTGCTGGGCATCAAATCTGGCGAGGTGACACCAGATGCCAGGTTCTCGCTCGACAGCCTGCGCTGTGTGGGCGCGTGCGGCCTGGCTCCGGTGGTGATGATCAACGACAAAGTATATGGCAAAGTCCGGCCAGACCAGGTGCGCGAGATTTTGGAGAGCTATTTGGTTCAAGTCAGCGCAGAGGAGGAACCCGTTTATGCCTAAAATTGCATCGCTACCGCAGCTATTGGAGACATGCCGGCAGGCTGCGCCGCTGCTGCGCCTGCGCCTCGACGGCCGCGATCAAGGGACGACCGAGCGGGTGATCCTGGTTTGCGGCGGCACCGGCTGCCATGCCTCTGATAGCCAACAGATCATTGCCAATTTCAGGGCCTTGATCTCTGAACACGGCGTCACCGGCCGCATCCAGGCCTCCGTTGTGGGCTGTTTTGGCTTTTGCGAACAAGGCCCTATCGTCAAGGTCTTTCCCGACGACGTGTTTTACGTGCAAGTCAAGCCCGCTGATGCGCGCGAAATTTTCGAGCAGCACATTTTGAACGATCACCAGGTTGAACGCCTGCTGTATACCGATCCGGCGACCGGTCACAAAGTCGGAACCCAGCACGATATTCCCTTTTATAAACGGCAAAAGCGCATTGTTTTGCGCAACTGTGGGCTGATCAACCCCGAAGATATCCGCGAATACCTTGCCGTCGGCGGCTACCAGGCGCTGGGCAAGGCGCTGACCGAAATGACACCCGAACAGGTAATTGATGAGATCAAACGCTCTGGGCTGCGCGGACGGGGCGGGGCGGGTTTCTCGACCGGCCAAAAGTGGCAATTTGCGCGTTCTTATCGGAGCGACGAGAAATTTATCATTTGCAACGCCGATGAGGGCGACCCTGGCGCGTTTATGAACCGCTCGGTGATGGAAGGCGATGCGCACAGCGTGATCGAGGGAATGGCCATTGCCGGTTATGCCATCGGCGCGAGCCGTGGCTATGTATACATCCGCGCCGAATATCCGCTGGCCGTTGACCGCCTGCGTCTGGCCATCGGCCAGGCGCGCGAGTTGGGGCTGCTGGGCCAGGACATTTTGGGCAGTGGCTTTGATTTCGACCTCGACATCCGCCTGGGTGCGGGTGCGTTTGTGTGCGGCGAAGAGACCGCGCTGCTCAACTCCATCGAGGGCAAGCGCGGCGAGCCGCGCACCAAGCCGCCTTTCCCGGCGCAAAGCGGCCTGTGGGCACAGCCGACCAACGTCAACAACGTGGGTACGCTGGCCAATGTGCCGGCAATTTTGCTGAACGGTGCAGACTGGTTCAATCAGATCGGCACCAAAACATCCAAAGGCACCAAAGAGTTTGCCCTGGCCGGGCAGATCAACAATGTCGGACTGGTCGAAGTGCCGATGGGGACGACGCTGCGCGAGATCATCTATGACATCGGCGGCGGCGTCAAAGGGGGGGCTGAGTTCAAAGCGGTGCAGACCGGCGGGCCATCTGGTGGCTGCATCCCCAAACAGTTCCTCGACACGCCGATTGATTACGAATCGCTGCGCGACATTGGCTCGATGATGGGCTCAGGCGGCATGATCGTGATGAGCGACAAGGACTGTATGGTCAACATTGCCAAGTTTTACCTGGAATTTACCGTTGACGAGTCGTGCGGGCGCTGCCTGCCCTGCCGCATCGGCAACAAGCGCATGCACGAAATTCTGGTCAAGATCACCGAGGGCAAAGGCACAATGGGCGATCTGACCGAGTTGCGCGAACTGGCCGAAACGATTATGGACACGTCGCTGTGCGGGCTGGGCCAGACCGCGCCCAACCCGGTGTTGAGCACGCTCAAGTATTTCTGGGACGAGTATGTGGCACACATTGTAGAAAAGCGATGCCCGGCGGGAGTGTGCGAAAAACTGGTGCGTTACCTGATCGCTCCGGACAAGTGCATCGGCTGCACGGCCTGTGCGCGGATCTGTCCGGTGGGCGCGATCACGGGCGCGGTCAAGCAGCCGCACATCATTGACCAGGACAAGTGTATCAAGTGTGGCGCGTGTATGACCAGGTGCAAGTTCAAAGCAATTTCCAAGAACTAGCAAGCCCTTTTCAAAGATTCCAAGCCTTCAGAAGGGTGAACAAACAAGAACTGAGGATAATAACGATGGTTACTTGTACAATTGACAATCAAACAGTCAGCGTTCCCGAAGGGACAACCATCCTGGATGCGGCCCGCAGAATCAATATCCGCATCCCTTCGCTGTGTTATCTCGACCTGGGCGTGCTCAAACTGCGAAACCAGGTTGCTTCGTGCCGCATTTGTGTGGTTGAGGTGGAAGGGCGGCGCAATCTGGCCCCCTCGTGCGCGACGCCGGTAACTGAAGGGATGCGTGTCGTCACCAACTCAAAGCGCGTTTTAGCCGCGCGCCGCAAATTGCTGGAACTGCTGCTTTCCAATCATCCCGCCGACTGCCTGACCTGCGCCAAGTCAACTGACTGCGAGTTGCAACGGTTGGTGTCCGAGTTTGGCATTGACACGCAGCGCTATCGGGGTGAGCGAGCCTCGCATCCGGTTGACACAAGCAGCGGTGCGCTACGGCGCGACCCCGACAAGTGCATTATGTGCCGTCGCTGCGAGACAATGTGCAACCAGGTACAGACCGTCGGCGCGCTGACTGCGTTTGGCCGCGGGTTTGACGCCGTGGTTGCGCCGGCAGAAATGAAACCGCTCGCCGCATCAAACTGCACGTATTGCGGGCAGTGTGTCAACGTGTGCCCCACCAGCGCTTTGACCGCCGTAAGCTATATTCAAGAAACGTGGGCGGCGCTGTTCGACTCGACCAAAAAGGTGGTCGTTCAGGTGGCGCCGGCGGTGCGCGTCGCCATCGGTGAGGAATTTGGCATGCTGCCCGGCCAAGCAGCGACAGGCAAACTGGTCGCCGGGTTGCGCAGGCTTGGTTTTGACGCCGTTTTCGACACCACTTTTACCGCCGACCTGACGGTGGTGGAAGAGGCGCAAGAGATCATTGAGCGAACGAGAAAGGGCGAGAATTTGCCCATCCTTACCTCTTGCTGTCCAGGATGGATCAATTTTATCAAGTATCACTTTCCCAGGCTGATGTACATGCCTTCATCGTGCAAATCACCGCAACAGATGATGGGCACGGTGATCAAGACCTATTACGCCGAAAAAATGGGCCTCGATCCCAAGGATATTGTCGTCGTGGCCGTGATGCCGTGCATCGCCAAGAAATACGAGTCGGCACTGCCCGAACAGCAGCGCGAGGGCTTGCGCGACGTGGACCTGGTGATCACCACCCGAGAATTGGCCAAGATGTTCAAGGAAGGCGGTGTTGATCTGCGGCACATGCCGGATGAGATGTTTGACAACCCACTGGGTGAATCAACCGGCGCAGGCGTGATTTTCGGCGCGACGGGCGGCGTGCTCGAAGCCGCGCTGCGCACAGTGTACGAAAAGGTCACCGGCAAAGAACTGACCGATGTCAATTTCACCGCCGTGCGCGGGATGGCCGGCGCGCGCGAGATCAGCATCCCTTTGAACGGCCGCACGGTCAGAGTCGCTGCGGCGTCGGGGCTGGGCAATGCGCGTAAAATTCTGGAAAACATTGAAAAAGGCACCTCGCACTATGATGTGATCGAGATTATGGCCTGCCCCGGCGGGTGCGTCAATGGCGGCGGGCAGCCCTATTGTGCCGACCGGGTGGAGACAATCGAGCAGCGGATCAAGGGATTGTATATGATTGACGACTGGCAGCCTCGGCGCAAATCGCACGAAAACCCATCACTTCTCAAGCTCTATGCCGAGTATTTTGGCGAGCCGGGCAGCCCCAAGGCGCACGAGTTGTTACATGTCGAGTACAAGCAGGAATATCGCCCGCATCGGGGATAGGTCACAGTGCGCCTGTCATTTTCAAACTGACGGGCATAATAGACTCATGGGAGGATAAAATGAATGTCAAAGAGACTGTACTGGTAAAAAATATCGAATGGCCCAAATTGGCCCTTGTTTTGGGCCTGATTGCTCTGGGCATTGCCATCCCGCAAATGGGCCTGCCGCAGGCCATCACCGGGACGTTGGTCAATGCGCTGCTGATCGCCACGGTCGAAACGGCGGGTATCGGCGCGGCGGTGTTGGTTGGGCTGAGCACGCCGCTCAACGCGCTGGCCGGCGGCGTGCTGCCCCCGCCGTTGATGGTGATGATTCCCTTTATTGGCATTGCCAATGCTGTTCTAAGCACGGTATACGGCGCGTTCAAGGCCAAAAATCGCCTGCTGGCACTGCTCGTTGGCGCGACGCTCAAATTCGCCTGGCTGTACGGCGTCACCGCATGGCTGACCGCCAATCCGCTCAAGGTTGTGGTGGGTGGTGCGGCACAACCTGTGCCGCTGCCTGCGTCGTTGGTGGCTATGATGCAGTGGCCGCAACTGGCGACGGCGTTGGCTGGCGGACTGATTGTGGTCGGTGCGGTGCAACTGCTCAAGCGAGATTAGCCTTCGAGCCGCCAACCTGGATGGAAAAGCAAATCGGGCGGCAACACAATGTTGCCGCCCGATTTTTTTGTGCATAATTTTGGTGGTGCTATTCTTTACCGATAAAATATGCCACTTGACGTTATTATTATTTTGCGATAATATTAAATATGATCCGGTTTTTCAGATACAAAAGTTGGAATGACCTGGCTGCCATGCGCCAGGAAGCGAATTTGCCGGTGTCAGAGCCTATTGCAACCAAAGAATGGCTTCAAGGAAATTGTTGAATCGGGTGTGATGCTTCTCTTGTAGGCAAAATCGTGGCTCTGCCCAACAGGCGCATACAGTCCGCCGCCGTCCCGCGGCAGCGAGTTCGATCAGAATGGCGGGCGTCGGTGATCTGCTGCCAACACGCCTGATGGCGCCAGGCTGACCAGATCGCCCGCCAGAATGTGGTATTGAGACGACGTGGGGTTTCACCACAGATAAACAGTTATCGTGCAGCGGCTACCCGTTGTCATCAAGTCGGGCAAGGTGTCTATGAAAGAAACCGAACAAGATGGGTGGCGGTTGGCATTCGCCTTCTTTTCACTGGTTCACCATGACCCAAGACACTTTAATGAACTGGAGCCAAGGCTCAAGGACACTCTGGCTGGCAGGCTCTGTTCGGAATACCTTGAATTGGGAGACCATCAACTCATCGAAAAGACCGGCTACCTGCTAACAGGCACAGAGCATTGGTATACGTATTTGGGACGAATGATGTAGAGACTTGCCATATCCATTATCCGTTTCAGATAACGATGTTAGAACAAGTGAGATCATGATGTACAGTGAACGAGAAACGTACATGGGTCTACTCTGTTTTCCGTGATGTCGTATGTACGACATTCTCCACGTTCTCTTTTTGAGAGGAAATAATCCTTATGACAGAAAACATTTCTGAACGTGCCGAGGCAATTCAACAGATTTCCGTGTTGGCGCAGGCATTATATGACGCACTCGAAAGTCAAAATAGCGAGCAAATCCTGAATGCTCAGCAAAATCTGAGCACAGCCGCAGCAACACTGTTGGCAAGAGTGGAAAGTAGGACAGACATCGCCGCTCGAGAAAAAGGGATTCCGCGCTTACTGGCTGGCGCAGCAATCAAAGAGTTGCCTGAAAAGATCAAGGACCCGGCCAATTACGCCAAGATTAAACAAGATTTGCGTCTGTTGAAATCATCACTTGTGTTACTCTAGGAGCGTGCTGAAAAACCCGCTCACCACCAAGACACAAAGAGCACAAAGCATTTTTAGCGACTCAAAAGTA
Source organism: uncultured Anaerolineae bacterium (assembly GCA_964449465.1). Classification (GTDB taxonomy): domain Bacteria; phylum Chloroflexota; class Anaerolineae; order JAFGEY01; family JAFGEY01; genus CAYRXM01. The sequence continues at coordinate 32,540 of CAYVBK010000052.1, read as the reverse complement.
TCGTAAACCTTTGTGTTCTCGGTGTCCTTTGTGGTAAAAATAGACTTTTTCAGCGGTCTCCTAGCGGGTCATTGGATATGCCCATCTGGATTCCGCCGTCACCAGATGGACTTGGCGTTCTGAAGAACGAACGAACATTCATCGAGATTCTTCGCTTCGCTGCCAAGAAATAAACTTTATGTCAAGTAAAGTGGCTTTCCATAAGACATCTAGAGCCAGCCGTCGTCTTTTTGAAAAAATGGGCCTTGTGCCCTGCTCCGAGCCCGACAAAAACGGCTTTGTGGAATACCGCCATGACCGGCCGGAAAGGAATGATTGAGCCAATCAGACATCGCCTCATATCGGCTGCGGCTGATTGGATTTGCAGGCAAGCTCAAGATAGCAGTTCCACCGCACAAAATCCAACAACCAGGGCGGTGAATCTACGATCAGGACAAACATACATTCGTGCTGTTTATCCAACACAGTGACTGCCCCAATCACAGCGGCGTGAACGCCCGGCTACCTTGCACGCTCATATTACCCCTCCCACGGCTGGCACAAAGCCAGCAAATCATCTATCCGGGCTGTCGCCAGAGCCATCACCGTGTCGGCGGCGCCATAATAAATTTTCACCTCGCCATCTTTTTCCAGAATCATGCCAGTAGGAAACAGCACACTGCCACGAAATCCGTGCGTTTCGTAAGAATGTTCGGGGACCATCAGCGGCTCACGACACATGCCGATCACACGGGCGGGATTTTCCAAATCAAGCAGCATCAACCCCACTGTGTACCGCTTTTTCCAGTTGCCTTCCCAGCCATCCAACACTCGGTCAGCATCCTTGTCCACCACATGGAACAAGGTCAACCAACCCTGCTCTGTCTTGATCGGCGGTGCGGCCGGGCCGATCTTGCTGTTGCCAAACGGCACCTGCTCGGCGCCCAACACCAATTGTGCATTGCCCCAATACCGCCCATCCGGCGAATCGGAAAACCAGATGTCAAACGATTCCCACGCCCCACGCCCATAGATCGGAAAAGGCCGCTCCAGGCGCATCATATAGCCATTCAGCCGTTCGGGAAACAGCACCATATTGCGGTTGTCGGGCGTTGAGAGCGAAAGAATTTCCCAGTGAGCCAGATCGGAATCATCGGTCACGGCAATACCGCCGCGAATGCCATGCTGTGTATCTACGGCAAAGCACATGTAGCAGCGATCATCCAACACGGTCAGGCGCGGATCATAAGCCCGCTTGATCTCGTCGCTCTGCATGACAAAAAGGGGACGGTCGGCGGCAGTCCAATGAACCCCATCGTCGCTCCAGGCTAGCCCCATGTTGGTGCCATCCAGCCGTTTGGCCTGCGCGTTGCCATAATCATTTCTGAACACCATCACATACCGACCGCGCCAGCGGGTCACGCCGGCGTTAAAGATCAGCGTGGCATGGTAGGGAATATCCTGGGCTGTCAAAACTGGATTCCCCGCATACCGCCACACCGCTGAACGAAACTGATCGCTCATTTGTTCTCCTTATTGACGAAACCACCATGATCGAGTATAATACGTTTACACAGTTTACACCCTGTCAATACTCACCCCACCAGGGAGGCTCGATGAAAGACAAAACCACCATGGCCGGCCTGATCTTGCGCGAAATGCAAACTCGCAACTGGTCGCAGCGAGACCTGGCCAAGGCCTGCGAATTGAGTAACACCACCATCAGCAAGATCGTTCGCGAACAGAGCCTGCCCGATCCTAACACATGCTTCAAACTGGCGCAAGGACTGGGGCTATCGGTGCAGTACACCCTGGAACTTGCCGGACATCAGATTGCCGGCGCCCAGACCGCCCCACCCACATTGGAATCTTTTTTGCACGCCCAATTCGCTGCCCTGCCCGACCGTGCCATTCAGGAAATGATCGGGGCGATTCGCAACATCGAACGCACCTACACCACGCCTTCGGCCCAAGACCTGGCCAAAGCTCAACTCAAACTACAAAATGCCGAATTGGTACGTCGCTGGCTGGATCCAGTCAAGTACAAGGTGTTGACAGTGGTGCAAGGCGGGCATTTTCTGTTCTACCAGACCGCCGACCTGGACACTGAGGGGTGTGAATCGAACCACAGCGATCTTTTGCCGGTGCAAGAAGACCTGAGCGGCCTATCTATGTTTCCGGTATACAACTTTGCCAACTCGTTTTGTGTGCAACTCTACCCACTGGCTGAGTTTGAGGCGCATCGCTGCCAATCTCATCAACAGCATGCCACCCTCTTCGCCCCACTATACGCAGGAGACCGCGGCACCGGCGTATTGATCATTTATCCTGACGGACAAACTGTCATCATTCGAGATCAGATGATGGAGCGGGTTTGGCAGCGCATTTATAACGATATGGCCGCCGACCGTGACCTGTTTCCGTTCACACCATCTGTGCGGCAACAAGAACGCCTGCGCCAGGTGCAACATCAATGGCAAGAGCGCGGCGCCGATGAGCTATGGATCAACCCCGATGCCCGCACCTGGGCCGCATTTTTTCAACCGATCCAGGACGACACCTCGTACTATTTGGTCACGGGGCCGCTCGCCCAGGTAGACGACCCCAACTGGCGCGCCCAGAGTGCCTCACGCATCGAGATCGTAGACACCACCCTGTATGGGCGGTTTGAGACATCGGTGCTGCACCTGCAAGGCTTTTGCATTCGCCTCTGCCCAAGCCTTGAACACCTGACCGCCACACGCCACATCGTGCCGGCGCATCGAACGCTGTTTTGGAGCCAGGGTCAGGTGGAGCATGTGGTGGTGATGAACGAATACCTGGGCACTTGGTTGCATCTGCACGTCTGGCCGCAGCAGATGCGCATCCACATTGCCGAAGACATGACTCTACGCGCGGAAATGGGGAGACGCAAGTTGGAGCGGTTGATCCAGGAATTGGAAGGTCAGGGCAGCATACCCGGCACGTGGCCTGACGGCGACGGCCTGAACTGAGCGGTATAAAAAAAGAGAAGGAACCGGCTCAAGACTCCTTCTCCAAAACATAATTTGGCATGGAAAACTTAACCCGTCTGAGCCTGCCTGGCTCAAACGGTGGTGTTTTGTTTGGTCACCACGGCTATATCTTAGCACGTTTTGACCCTCTCGTCAACAGGCGAGCTCAACATGGCATCATCCAATCCCGAACCTCTGGTCGTTCGCTCTCAATATGGCGATCTGTATGACGAGATCGTTCGCCCAGATCGCAAATACACCATCAGCCACTATTTACGCACCCGCTGGGGCCCGCTGCTCGGCCCGGCCCGCCTGTGGTTGATTGTGGCCCTGCGCCAGCGCTGTTTTTGGAACGACAAGCAAGATTGGTGCGTGGTAGACAAAGAAACGCTGGCAGCCGAAGCAGGGTTGTCTTTGCGCTCGGTCAATCGGATCGTTGATCAGGAAGACGAGCAACCAGACTATACGGCGTGGTTTTTCACCAAAGTCCGTCGCCGCCGCTACAGCCAACATGCCGGACGCACCGTCAACGCCCCCAATCGCTACCAGGTTTTGCTCGATGATCCTCTAACCCCTGACGACCAGGCTGCTCTGGCGCATTATATGCGCCGCGCTGTCAGCGACAAATCGCCGCAAACCACGCTGCGCGTCTTGCAAGAACTGTGCGGCTGTAGCGAAAACGAGTTGCGCAACCGCCTGACACCGCCAGGGAATGAGACCCTGGCACCGCTGCCGGCCGCTTTTGCCCTGGATGTGATCCAGGCGCACTGCCCCATGCCCGCTGCCGAAAGCATCGAGTTTATCGAAATTGCTCGGGCGGCCTCGCGTCTGCACAATATCCTCACTCGCCCCGAATTTGTCTATATGGGCAACCAATATTTCCGGCTGAACTGGCTGCCCTCACTCGGCCCGGCTCTGGCTTTGCTCATTGTCAACCTGCGAGCGATGTGTTACTGGAATTCGCAGACCTACGAACTGCGCGACACCTGTCAAACCACCTGGTCTACGCTGGCCCGGCAGTTGGGCTGCACCGAACGGCAACTGCGCAACCTGCGTCAGGATGCTCAACTGAATCGCTTTGTGACAGCACTGGGCGATGAACGCAAAGCCGCTCAGATGACTTTTCGCGTACAGATGAGCGACCCGCTGACCGATGCCGACCAGGCCCGTTTTGATCGTCAGTGCACCGGCGCGCCGGCCCTGGGCATAGATCCTGAAACTGGTCAGTTGAGCATGCGGCCCTTGTTGGAACAACCAACAGCTAAAGATGCGGAAATTTTGGCACATAGTAGTGCGGAAATTTTGGCACTTGGTGAGCGGAAATTTTGGCACATAGAAGGGGTACATGCGGAAATTTTGGCACATGAGTGCGGAAATTTTGGCACTTGTATTAAATTACTAATAATTACTCCGGACTCAAAAGTACTAACAGAAACAACATTACTGTCAGATATGGCCGCGACCGAATCTATGCTTGCTGCTGCTCTTCGCACTCATCTACTTGACAATCTGGGCATTCAAGAACCAAACAAGAGTCGATTGTTGGATCGAGCGCCGCGCTGCGACCATATTTGGGCCTGGGGGCTGTACACACTGACCCAGTCGGGGTTATCGCAGAACAAGGCCGGCTATGTATACAATCGGCTAATCGGTCAGGATGCACCGCCGGCTGATTTTCTCAAGCTGGCCGCGCTGTCGCCGGCCGATTGGCGATTGTTTTACTGGCACAAACGCACCGATCAGGCGCATCCGCTGGTTTCTGGTGAACAGCAGACTCGTTTTGAGCAATGGAGCAACGTTTTGGGGCCGGTATGGAAGGAGCTGACCTGGCACCTGTCGCCTGTTGGCGCGGACGGACTAAGAGGGTTGTTGACCGGTACAGATGATCGTCAGCCGTCATTGTTTGATGCTCCAGAGCCATTGGCTCCAGAGCCGCTGTTGGATATCCCGACAGCGGCCAACTCACCTTCTTGTGTCCAGGCCGCCGATGCGGAAATTTTGGCACTTGGTTGGTTGGAACCGCTGCAAGACCATGTGTGGAATGTCACACTGGCCGAATTGCGCTGGCAGATGCCGCGGCTGGCCTTTGAGCGATGGTGGAGTGACGTGGCTCCTGTGGGAGTCGCAGGGGATGGAGAAGGGAAACCCGCCCGCGTTTTCTTGGGAACGTCCGGCGATGAGGCGCGCGAGTGGCTGGCGGCGCACCAAACGCTGCTGGTAGAGCGCACCCTGTCGGGAGTGTGGGGGCGACCGGTGCAGGTTTCGTTTGTGCTTGGAGAGCGCGCCGTGTGTGCGCCGGTCATAACCTGACCGGTGCACAGGGTGTGCGCCGGTCAGGACTCGATCACCCGCCACTCGCGCACCGACAGAGGTATTTCGCGCTGCCCGCTGGATATTTCATCCAGGATGGTTTGCAACGCCCATCGCACCAGTTCCGAGTGGCCTACCTGGTATTGATCGGCAATTTGCTTGACGCGCTGAATCAGGTCTTCGGTGAGCAGATAGGTTTTGCGATAATATTGCCCCGCTTTGCTGGCCGGCTGTTTTTCTTCTGCTTCGCCCAACAGCCCGATGCCGCTCAGCTTGCCCCCAAAAATGTCTACCGTTTCTTGCCTTTTAGCCATTGAGGATCCTTTCCACTAGCTTGATGTAGGCTTTGGCGCCGGGTGAGCGCGGATCGTATTCCCAAATGGTCTTGTGCGCGTTGGGTGCCTCGGCCAGTTTGGTGCTGATCGGTACCGGCTCGGTTACCACACGACCAAAGTTGTTTTTCAAAATGTCCAGGATTTCCTCGCTCCGTTTGACCCGGCCATCGTAAAAAGTGGGCAGGATGGCCGAGATGATCACTGCGGCACCAGATCGTTTGGCTTCGGCCACTGTTTCCATATACTGCCGGGCGCCCACCATGGCCAAATAGTCCACTGCTACCGGAATGACAACCTGCTGAGCATACATCAGGGCATTGAGGTTGGCAATGTCCAGTGAAGGGGCGTTGTCAATGATGATCCAATCATAGCTGTTTTGATTGCGCATCGTCTCGCTCAAGATCAGGTGGCTCTTGTGTCCCTCGGCGATCATGAAATTTTTGACTTTGGCCATGCGATGGTCGCTGGCTAAAAGGTCCAGGTTGGGGCGGGCCGGGGTGACGCATTGCTCTAGCGGCTCTTTGATCACAAAAACCTCATAGGTGGTCTTTTCAGGCTGCACACCCAATGCCACAGCGCAGTTGCCCTGGCTGTCCAGGTCGAGCAACAGCACTCGTTTCTCTTGCAAAGCCAGGGCGTGCGCCAGGGTGATGGCTGTGGTGGTCTTGCCTACGCCCCCTTTTTCCGAGCCGATAGCCAAAATTTTGGCAGGCATTTTTTCTCTCCTTGTCTCAAGTCCCCTTACTTAAACTCGCTTGTACTCAATCTGAGTTCATTATGTGTACATTCTGTGTACAATCCCACTCAAGTGAGTTCATATAGAGTTCATTTGAGTGGGATTGAATTCAATGTGTACACTCTATGAGTTCATATTGAGTACATTTTACTCTGCCGGGTTGCTTTTGTCAAGTCACGGTCATAGTGGATGGCGGCGAGGGATGCCCCAACTTGTTGGGTGTCTGAACGGGTTCTCGCGGATGTGCTGCCGGGCAGTCAGGAACGGAGAGGGGGGGCGGGTGGCATCGCATGAACAGCATGATCGGGCGATGCGTATGTGGCTCGCCAACCCCCTGGCAGGGTCTTTGTTACCAGGGGTTGGCGAGCATGGGAAGCATGTGCGGATTGCCGTTCGATCTAGGGCCGGGCGAGAGGGTCGGCCGGAAGGGTGGGGGGCGAGACGACCTGACCGTTGTGAACCAGGATCACATCATGTTGCCCCAGTGCATTGGGCTGGCGGGCGCGTTCGATCAAAATATCTTGAAAGCCGGCCCGGCTAAACAGGATGAACGACTCGCGCCGATTCTCCTTGTTCCACCTGACCTGTTGCGCCTGATGGTAGAGCGACTTGAGTACGTCAATGCCCACAGGCTGCTGGGTCCATTTACATTCGCCAAATAGAATCTGCGCCGGTTGATCGGGTGCTGTATCTTGAACGGCCACCAGATCGATCTCATGATCGCGATCCCACCATCGCCCGATACGTTGCGGGACAAAGGGCAACTGGCCCTGGTCGGCCATGCGCCACAGGTAATTGATCGCACATTCTTCAAAGACCTGCGCCACAAACTGGCTGTCAAAGGTGTCTTGCAACTGGGCCGCCACATGAGCGGTGCGGCCGATTTCGAGATAGTTTTGGTTGGGAAACACATAGCGAAACCAAAAACGGGCAAACAGATCCGAGATGTAATACAGCCCCAGTCGGGAGCGGTCGCCCATTGTGATGGGCGTGCGTCGCTCGATAAAATTGAGGTCCTCCAGCGTTTGTAAATAGACACTCAAGCGGTTGGTGGGCATTTCCAGTGTACGGGCCATGTGGCCTACTTTGTGATCACCACCGGCGATGGCTTGTAAAACCGAAAAATAGGTGGTAGTCTCGTTGACTTCGCCGGTCAGCAAAAAGCGTGGCTCGTCGTACAGCGCGCTGCCCGGCTCCAGGACGGTCTCGGCGATTTGGTCAATCAGCGGCAGTGACGAATCGAGCAACATCTCGATGTATCTGGGCACGCCGCCGGTGACGGCATAGAGCGGCACCAGGTCGTTGAACGGCTGGTCGAAAATGTCCAGGTAATCGGTGAATTGCAGCGGTTGCAGGCGAATCTGACCGGTACGCCGGCCGTACAATGGGCTGCTCGAATCCAGGCAGGTGCGGCGCATCATGCCTACCAGGCTGCCGCACAATACCAGCATAATGTTACGTTCGCGGATTGTTTCATCCCAGAATCGTTGGATGATCGAGGGAAATCCGGGAGTGGTTTTGGCCAGGTATTGAAATTCGTCCAACACCACTACCGTGCGAACGTTGGGGTTGACGCGCTGTATCAACAGATTGAACAAAGTGTCCCACTCGCCTGCCCGCAGTTGACCCAGCAAAGGATCGCCTACCAGGTCGCTCAACACATTTTGAAATCGCCGTCGTTGTACGTTTTCCAACTGCTCATCGGCCAAAAAGTACATAGCCGTCTTGTCGCGGATAAACTCTTTGATCAGGGTGGTTTTGCCCACCCGCCGCCGCCCATAGATCACTACCAGGCTGCCCCGTGTGCGGCGATATTCCTTTTCCAGCATCTCCAGCTCGCGCTGACGATCCCAAAACATGGCGGCCTCCTTGAGGGCATTTCTCATTTTGATTAGTCTAATCTTGATTAGTCTAACTTTAATTAGTCTAATTGATTTTAGATAGTATAGCACAATCAGGAGCGGCAGTCAAGGGGTATGTTTCTAAAATAAAATAGTCTAATCTGTTCTAGTCTAATTCATTTTAGAAAAGTCATTGAAGCTCGGGCGCACTGATATGCACCGAATTTGGCACGTGGGCGTGCCAGACTCATCAAGAACGGCGGTCGGTAGACGGGTGGGGCGAGTGCATTGCATCTTGACAGGTTGGGGTGAATATGGTAAAATATGACTGTGGTCAAGATTATATTGAGTCACTTGTGACTGAGGTCATTATTCAAGATGAGCGAGTTTTCACGGCGAGAGCGCAAAAAGCACGAAACCCATCAGCGACTGCTGGAGGCGGCCTGGGATTTGTTTCGACACAAGGGATATGATGATACGGCTGTCGAAGAGATCACCGACGCGGCCGATGTAGCCAAAGGCACTTTTTTCAACTATTTTGAGAGCAAAGAGACTCTTTTGGGCGAGGTGGTATCCTGGCAGGTCAAAAGCACGGTGGAGCAGGTGCTGGCGGGGCAGGATGCGTTGTCTGATAGGGTGATGCAGATCAAGCGGGTGATTGTGGCCCTGACCGAGCAAATGCGCCCGGATGGCGATCTGGCGCGGTTGTTGTTTCATTCCCGAGTCAGCGAGGCGGTGCGGCACGAGAGTATCCATCGGCTGGGCGATGTGGTGCAAGGGTTGGTGGTGCAGGCACAGGCAGTTGGCGAGATTCGCTCCGATGTGGAGGCCGAGTTGGTGACGCGATTGATGATGACCTGCGTGTTTTTCAATTCGAGTCGCTGGCATCAGGTTGAGGTCAAATTTTCGCTGGCAGAGCGGCTCATCGAATTGGTGGATGTGTTGTTGGGCGGGCTGGCCGGCCCGCAGTGGAGGAAAAAATGAAGGGATTGTTTCGCTCGGCCCGGTTCTTGCGGCCTTTTGCCTGGCAGTTTGTGGGCGCGTTGGCGAGTCTGCTGGTCTCGACCGCGGCCGGGTTGTTTATTCCCCAGATGACGCAGCGGTTGGTGGATGTGGGCATCGGATCGGGCAACATGATCCTGGTGATCGGTATGGCTTTGACCATGGTGTTGCTGGCGTTGGGGCGTTCGCTGTTCACCTTTTTTCAAGGGGCCTTGAGCGCGCAGGTGGCGCATGGCTTTGCCTATGATCTGCGCAATGCTATCTATGAAAAAATTCAGTCTTTGTCGTTCAGCTATCACGACAAGGCGCAGACCGGTCAGTTGATGACCCGGGCGACATCGGATGTGGACCAGGTGCAGGGATTCATCGGTCAGGGGCTGCTGATGATCATCGGGGCGGTGGCGACTATGCTGGGCAGCCTGACCATGTTGTTTGTGACTGACTGGCAATTGTCTTTGGTGATGCTGGGGATTATGGTGCTGACTTTTGCCTTGTTCGGTTCGCTGACGGCGCGCACTCAGCCATTGTTCAAGGTGGCCCAGGCGCGGCTGGCTCATCTGAACACGGTGCTGCAAGAGAACCTGGCCGGCGTGCGCGTGGTCAAGGCTTTTGTGCGCGAGGCCTACGAGTCGCAGCGGTATGCCGACGCCAACAAGGAATTGTATGACATCAATATCCGCATCGGGCGGCTGTTTGCACTTTTGATGCCGCTGGTTTTTTTCATCGCCAACCTGGCGTTGTTGTCGGTCTATTGGATTGGCGGCGGCCAGGTGATCGGTGGGCGGCTTTCGCTGGGGCGAATGTTGGCCTTTGCCAACTATATGATGATGGCCTTTTTCCCCACTCTGATGCTGACTTTTATCCTGACAATGGTGGCGCAGGCCGGCGCCTCGGCAGAGCGCATTTTTGAGGTGCTGGATGCCCGGTCGGATGTGTTGAATCGGGATGGGGCAGGTGAGTTGCCATCGGTGGAGGGGCGAGTGGTTTTTGAGAATGTGTCGTTTGGCTATTTTGGCGGCGAGCGGGTGTTGGATCGGGTCAGTTTTGAGGCACAGCCGGGCCAGGTGATTGCTTTACTGGGGGCGACTGGTTCGGGCAAGTCTACGATTATCAACCTGATCCCGCGCTTTTATGATGTGAGTGAGGGACGGGTGTTGGTAGATGGGGTGGATGTGCGCGATGTGACCATTGAGAGCCTGCGTCGGCAGATCGGCATCGTGTTTCAAGAGGTGACGCTGTTTTCTGGCACCATCCGTGAGAACGTTGCTTTTGGCCGCCCCGAGGCGACGATGGACGAAATCGAGGCAGCGGCCCGTGCGGCCGAGGCGCACGACTTTATTGCGGCTTTTCCGAACAGTTATGAGACGATGGTGGGAGAGCGCGGGGTGACACTGTCGGGCGGGCAAAAACAGCGCATCGCCATTGCCCGCGCCTTGTTGACCAACCCGCGCATCTTGATCTTGGATGATTCGACATCCAGCGTAGACCTGGAGACCGAGTATCGTATCCAAAAGGCTTTGGGCCGATTGATGGAGGGGCGCACCAGTTTTGTCATTGCCCAGCGAATTGCCACCGTGTTGAACGCCGACCAGATTTTGGTGTTGGACAAGGGGCAACTGGCGGCGCATGGGACACACGAGATGTTGATTCGCGAGAGTGAGCTGTATGCCGATATTTATTATTCACAGCTTCAGCCGGATGCGGCCGCTCAAAATAGAGCGGCCGCTCAAAGCGGGGTGGCCGTTTCAGCAGAGACAACTTGCGCCGGCGTGGCTGCGAGGGTGAGCAAGGAGGCGCATTGATGTTTGGCAGGCATTTTGGCGGGCCAGAGCCGTCCAAAGCGCGCGATAGCAAGGAAACGCTGCGGCGGTTGTGGGTGTATGTGTGTGATTATCAATGGGTTTTGCTGGCGGTGACCGGGCTGTTGGTGATCGGCGCGTTGCTGCAAATTTTGGCGCCGTATTTGATGGGGTTGTCGGTGGATATATTTATTGCGCCCAAGAATACCCCGCACCCGGCCTGGCTGGGTTGGATTGCACCGGCAGATCTGGCGCGCACGGCCGGGTTGGCGCGGTTGATGCTGCTTTTGCTGAGCATTTATGTGCTCAACTGGGCGGTCAATGCGTTGGATGGCTATTTGATGATGTGGGTGGGCCAACAAATGCTGCTCAAGATGCGAACCGATATTTTGGATCGCATCCAGGCGTTGTCGCTCCAGTTTTTCGACCAACATAAGGCTGGCGATTTGATGAGCCGCCTGGTCAATGACACGCAGGTGATCAATCAGGTATTGGGCGGCGGCATTACCCGTCTGGTGAGCATGTCGCTCAACATTGTGGGATTTACCATCACCATGATCAGCCTGAAATGGGACCTGGCTTTGGTCAGTTTTAGCATTGTGCCGGTGATGATTGTGGCTACGTCGGTGTTTGCGCAGCGGGCGCGCAAGGCGTTTCGCAAGACGCGCGAGACCATCGGCCATGTCAGCGCCGAGTTGCAAGAGAACATTTCGGGGGTGCGCGAGGTGCAGGCGTTTGGCCGCGAGCGCGAGAACGTGGCCGAGTTTCAGCAGGTCAACCGCCGCAATCGCGACGCCAATGTGCAGGCGCAGACGCTCACTTCGGCCTTTTCGCCGGCGTTGGATGTGTTGGGAGTTTTGGCGCTGGCGCTGGTGTTGGGCTATGGCGGCTGGCTGGTGATCGGTGGGGCGATCAGCGTGGGGGTGGTGGTTTCGTTTATGACCTACGTGCGGCGGTTTTATGAGCCGATTCAGGGCATCTCGAACCTGTGGGCGCAGTTCCAATCGGCGTTGGCTGGGGCCGAGCGCATTTTCGAGTTGCTGGACACGCAGCCTCAGGTGACCGATGCGCCCGACGCCGTCGAACTGCCAGCGGCGCAGGGGCGGGTGGTTTTTGAGCATGTCCATTTTGCCTACAAGCCCGACGAGCCAGTATTGCAAGGTGTGAGTTTGGTGGCCGAGGCGGGGCAGACAGTGGCTATTGTCGGGCCGACCGGCGCTGGCAAGACCAGCATGATCAGCCTGCTGATGCGCTTTTATGATGTCAATGAGGGGCGTATTACAGTGGATGGCTATGATCTGCGCCAGGTGACGCAGCGCAGCCTGCGCCGGCAGATGGGCATGGTGCTGCAAGATACGTTCTTGTTTTCCGGCACGGTGATGGATAACATCCGCTATGGGCGGCTGGAGGCGACCGATGAAGAGGTGTGTGAGGCGGCACGGCTGGCCAATGCCCATGCGTTCATCGAGCGGTTGCCTGAAGGGTACAATACCCATATCGGCGAGCGGGGGCATAATCTCAGCCAGGGGCAGCGGCAACTGGTCGCCATTGCCCGGGCCATTCTGGCCGATCCGCGCATTCTTATTCTGGACGAGGCTACGTCGAGCGTGGACACGCGCACCGAGCAGCTCATTCAGCAGGCCATGCGCCAACTCTTGTGCGGGCGCACCAGTTTTGTCATTGCCCATCGCCTCAGCACCATCCGCAGCGCCGACCAGGTGTTGGTGATCGAGGGCGGGCGGATTGTGGAGCGAGGTGATCATGTGACCTTGATGGCGCAACGTGGGCGATATTATGACCTGTATATGAGCCAGTTTCGTCGCGAGGCCGAGATGTCGGGAGAATTGGCGACAGAAGATAATCGGGGAAATGGGCGTCGTTCGCAGCAAGAGGCGGTCGCTGTCTTGGCACCTTGACATCGCTCAATCTGTGTCTGGTTCGGGCCGACCGCCCGACTGGCGCATCATGGCGGTGAACCGGTCTACAACACCGGGGTCAAAAAACGTGCCGCTGCCGCGTTCGAGCTCTTGTAGCGCGCTTTCAATATCTACAACCTGGTTATAGGGGCGTTGATTAGTCAGGGCGTCAAAGGCATCTACCACGCTAAAGATGCGGGCGGTGATAGGGATTTCATCGCCGCGCAATCCATAGGGATAGCCTTCTCCATCGTACCGTTCGTGATGATAGCGAATGATGGGCAGGGCGTTGCGCAAAAAGGCAATGTTTCCTATAATTTTGCAACCGACTTCGGGATGTTTCTCAACGACCTTGCGCTCTTGATCGGTCAGCGGCCCCGGTTTGAGCAGGATCGCGTCGGGGATGCTCAGCTTGCCAATATCGTGTAGCAAGGCGCCGTGTTCTATGTCAATCAGGGTGCCGTCCTGGAAACCCATCCATTTTGCCAGTTGGACGGTCAGCCGGGCCACTCGCCGACAGTGGCCTGGTGCGCTTTGATCGCGCACATCCAGAGCAGCCTCTAGTGCTTTGAGGGTGGCCTGATAGGTGACCAGCAGGCTGCTGAGCATGCGGCGCAGGCTGCGCGATTGTTGGCGCAACTGACGGGTCTGTTCTTCTACCCGCGTTTTCAAGAGTTGGTGCCGGTTGGCTTGTTCGCGTAGCAGTCGACTGCGTTCCAGAGCGCGTTCGACGCGGACGATCAATTGGCCGTTGTTGTGAGGTTTGAGGATATAGTCGCTGGCGCCGTTGCGCATCGCCAGAGTGGCCGTTTCCACGTCGTTGACGCCGGTTAGCATCAGCACAGCCAAAAAAGGATAGCTCGGCTGAATTTGTTCTAGCAGAGCCAGGCCATCTGGCGGGGGCATGCAGATGTCCGAAATGAGCAGGTCATAGTGCTGGCTTTGGAGCATACCCATTACCTGGGTGCTGTCGTCGGTAATGTCAGCATCGAAACCGACCAGGTCGAGTTGGCGAGAGAGCACCTCGGCGGTCCACAAGTCATCATCTACGATCAGGATGCGCTCTGAACGCCTGGATGGCACCGCTTCTTGGGGCGGTATCATCTGATCACTGGATGGTTGTCCGAAATATGGAATGTCTTGGATGGCGCCGGACAGTCCGGCTTGTTGACTGGATTCTGCGATCACACTCCTTTGCTCCCCCCATTGCATTTGACGATCTGACCTGGCTATCCTCAGTTTTGCGCCGCCCACCGCTCATATAGCATGGTCATTTGTGCCAGGTGGTCGGCCAGCGGTTCTGTCAACGCATCGGCGCGGCATCGCCATGTCCAGTTTGATCCGGTGGTGCCGGGCAGGTTCATACGTGCCTCGCTGCCCAATCCCAAGATGTCTTGCAGTGGAAACATGGCTGTCTGCGCTACTGAGGCCATGGCTGCGCGGATCAGCGACCAGTTGAACCATCGCTCGTCGCAGCCCAAATAGGCCAGGGCCTTGAGCCGCTCTGTCGGCGGGCAATGCTCAAACCAGCCCAACGCCGTGTCGTTGTCGTGTGTGCCGGTGTACACGACAAAGTTTTCGGTGTAATTGTGCGGCAAAAAAGGGTTGCGGGTGTAGCGACCGAACGATGCGTTGAGGGCTGCCTCATCAAAGGCGAATTGGAGAATCTTCATACCGGGCAGCCCAAATCGTTCGCGCAGGCCGATCACCTCTGGTGTGATCACGCCCAGGTCTTCGGCCCAGATGGGCAGGCGGCCCAATGCTCTTTCGACAGCCTCAAAGAGGGCGGCGCCCGGACCCGGCTGCCACTGCCCTTTGATGGCTGTTGGCTCGCTGGCCGGAATCTCCCAGTAGGCTATCAGGCCGCGAAAATGGTCAATGCGCACCATGTCTACCATGCTGAGGATGGCGTGCACACGCTCGATCCACCAATGATAGCCGTCTTGGGCCATCACTTCCCAGCGATACAGCGGATTGCCCCAACGCTGGCCGGTAGCACTGAAATAGTCGGGCGGCACGCCTGAAATCAGGGCTGGGCGACCGTCTGGGTCCAGGTGAAACAGATGTGGGTTGGCCCACACGTCGGCGCTGTCGGCGGCGACGAAAATAGGCACATCACCGACGATGCGGATGCGGCGGGCATTGGCGTATTCTTTGAGTTGCTGCCATTGGTGAAAAAAGAAAAACTGCAATACCTGGTGAATCTCAATGTCTGAGGCCAGTTCTTGCCGCCAGCGCGCCATCGCTTCGGGGTGGCGCAGGGCTATCTCGACCGGCCATTCATACCAGACAATTTGCTGAAATCGCTCTTTGACGGCCATAAACAGGGCAAAATCGGCCAGCCAGCTCTGTTCGGTGGAAAATTGCTCGTACTGCGCCCGCTGTGCTGTGTTGGCGTGGGCCAGGAACTGCCGGGCGGCGCAGCGCAGCAATGGCATTTTGTGTTGGATGATGGCGCCATAGTCAATTTTGTCTGGCTCATTGCTCCAAGATGGGGCGGCGGCGGTCTGTCTGCCATTTGGTGTAGAGGCGAGGTCGGCTGCGGGTAGATAGCCATCCTCGATCAGCTTGTCTAGGCTGATCAGCAAAGGATTGCCAGCAAAAGCTGACAGGCAGGCGTAGGGCGAATCGGCAAAGCCGGTGGGCCCCAATGGAAGCACCTGCCAGAACGTTTGCCGGGCTGAGGCCAGCCAATCAACCCAGCGATAGGCCGCTGGTCCCAGGTCGCCGATGCCCAGGCCTCCAGGCAGTGAGGTGGGGTGCAGCAAGATGCCGCTGGCACGTTCATAATTCATATCATTTCTCCTTGAGCCTCTCCGGCCGGTCTGACCGGGATGTGCTGGGCCGATTTTGATGCTGTAATTGGTACTTGAGTTTAGAGTTGCGATCAGTCGCGTGAAAACGTGCGCTTGAGTCCAAGCGTTCCTTAAAAATGAAAAAGTGAGTCCAAAAAGCTGTTTAGGGCGAGGTTGTGGCTTTTTTTGGCTCTTGATGAGCACAGGATGGCGTTTTCTGGTTTGAGGAAGGTATCCAGAAGCGCGTCCACGCCCTTTACCTGCGGGTCTGGGCAACGAGGCCGGTGTGCCCAACCGGGTCAAAAAGCGCAACGCGCCTGGCTGGACTTGTCCTGGCGTAAGCGGGCGAGGGTTTTCAGGTCTGGGGCGAGAATGCCAGGGAGGACGCCGGCGATTGCATCGCCTTCGACCTCGTCGCGCATCAGCACCAGCTGCCAGTAGGCCAGTGCGCACAGTCGCATCCACAGGTGAATGCTATCTGGATTGGTCGACTGATTGGCGTTCAGTCCGAAATGCTGTTTGAGAAAACGAAAGGCGTGTTCAATCGCAAAGCGCCATAGATACATCAAACAAACCTCGCGCAAAGAGACGGTCAGCGGGCCGGTCCAGAAGAGCCACGCTTTCACGAACGTGAAAGCCCGGACGCTTGTAACGCGGTGTGCCATCTGCTCTGAGGAATTCCACCCGCAAGGCCATCCCCACCAGTGTAGGCAGTTTGCGCAGGTGAAGCGAATGCCAGGCCGTCAATACGACGGTCAAAGCGCCCAGGACAAACGTTTCCGTGCGGTCTGGGTCGCGCGTGGGGTTGGCGAGTTTGAATTTGTCGCCATGTTTGCGTGGCGCGCCTTTACTCTTTGGTGCTTTGGGCGGTGGCGTTTCATACAGCGTGCTGTTGTGGCGCATTCGCACCAGGGCAATCAGATGCTTCAGAGTCACAAACAGTGCCAAAAAGAAGTGATTGAAGTACCGGCTGTCGGCGGTCACCACTTTGGGGCGTTGGTCACGCTGTCCCAATGCCTTGACTTGCTCCGCGCCCGTTTGGCTCTCAGTGCTTTCGGCGGCAACTTGTTGCACGTCCTGTGGCGCAACCCACGAGGTGCTGCGCTGCATCAGCCGCACCAGCCACGAGAATTTCCACCCCGGCACCGCTGGCGTGTCGCGGTCTTTCTTGAGCAGCTCTCGCTCTGGTAAGGTCTCTGCATCTGGACGTTGATTGGGTGTCGTGTCCACGGCATAGGCCTCGTAACCGGCCAACGTCTCGCACGTCGCCGGCTGAGCTTTATACCATATCTTGCCCAGTTCCGCTACGTCGAGTTCTCCATTTTCCAAAACATCGTAAACCATACTAAACTTGCAGCGGAAGGGCATTTCTTCGCTCAAGGCCACCGGCGACTCGACGTGACCGGCAACGGTCAAGGCATCAATCATATCCATTGCTGCATCTGACCGCTTGAGAAACTTTTGGCTCACTTTTTCACGAAATTGTTGGAGGGGGGGATTGAGTATCCACATTTCTTCTCGAACCTGCGCTTTCTGTTTTTTTGGCTACAGGTCTGTTATACCAGCAATTTCGTTTTTTGTTAAGGTTCAGATATGGCTCAAGTGAACTCTAAACTCAAGTAGTCATTGGTAAGCAATACATTGGTGGTGGGTATTTCATTAGGGTGTGTTTCATTTCAGTTGTAGACTAGTACATCGCGGCATAAATCCCTCATCAGTTAGGCAGCCAAGGGCTTGCCGGTGAAAGTCCATTTGAATGGCTTGGCCATCGTTTCATTGAAATAGCGGATAAAGGCCAACAGTTGCTGCTCCAGGTCTTCAAGCGAGGCAAAGCTGGCTCGTTTGAGCAGACGACGAACCAGAATGCTGAACCAGATTTCGACCTGGTTCAGCCAGGAAGTGTGCTTGGGCGTGTAGACAAAGCGAATGCGGTGGGTCGCGTCTTCCAGAAAGGCTTTGCGCGTGTCCATCGAGCGCAAGATGCCCGACTTGCCTTTCTCGCCCAAATCGGTCGTCAAGGCACATTGCTCTGCGACCCAGCGAACCAGCGACTCGGACTGATGGGTATTGAGTTGGTCCACGACGAACACCCATTCGGCATTGGGGTCAACCCTAAGGTAATCTATCAAGTGAGTCCCTTGCTTGATTACTTCTCGAATTGCCTGTTCATAAGCTGTATGTTCAAATACGAAAGCTCTTTTGGGTTCTGGCTGATGCACTTGCCAGTATGTAAAGTTGTTTTCGTGGCATATCTTTAAGCCCTGTTTGATACCAGCACATTCAGGAATACCACACCAACATGTTATGATAAAGAACTCGCCGTCACTTTCAATACTTCGCGTCAGGGCGTCGAGGTCTGTTGCATAGCATTCAAAATCCGTTAGTAATTTTCCATCCACTTTGATTTCTAAAATGAGATAAGTTATACCGTCATTATGGCTATGCGCCTTCAACCTGAGCTCAATCTTGTTCATCATAAATTAACATCACTTGAAATTAATATCACTTGCTGTCGTAGGCAGGGGCCTAACGCTCTGCGCGTCAGCCGCGCCGCGAGTTAACCGGGATCGGCCTCCATTCGAGCCGCGTCACATAACCGACTTTGGCGCCGATGCCGGCCGCGCCAGCGGCGTCGGACTGCGCGCGCTTGTTAGGCAGCACAAGCATAGCTATTGAAACAGCGGTTGCCCAAATGAAACCTGGGTTTCATAATTAATCTGGATTTTGCCATTCTTTGCAAAAGCATCAAAGACCTGACGATTGATTGCCTCAAATTGCTCAAATTCTTCATCCTCACGGTTGGGAGCTTCTATCCCTGCACAGGCCGCACCAAAGAACTCCATCCAATCCTCCGTGTGCGACTGATGATAACTCAGCGTGTAAATTTGACCGTCCCCAAACAGATGTTGTATCGGCATTTTATGCCAAGACCGTTCCTGCTTGCTGGACAATCCTTCCAATGCGGCCAGCTTGGTAAAGAGCATATCCGTGAAGGCTTTGTTGACGAAGGTATATCCAAACAGGGCAATCCATCCTGGCTTCTTGAGGATACGGTAAAGTTCCTGACAGGCTTCTGGCTTGAAGCGATGAAAAGCATTTCCTACTACTATGAGGTCAACGCTGTTGTCAGCCAGAGTGGTCCGTTCGGCAAAACCAGGAAGGATTTCGATTGTAGCAAAGCCTGCTAAAGATGCAGATGCCACCTTCCGCATTGCGGAGTCTGGCTCTATGGCGTACAACTTGGCGCATCTATCCGCAAACAATCTTGCCAGTTGACCTGTACCAGCACCTATGTCGGCGACGACTTGAACTTCACCAATGCGGCCAAGGAGATCATCGACCGCTTCGTTCGCATAGGGTAGTCGATATTTCTCGTACAACCCTGCTTTTTCGATACTGATTGCATTGATCATTGAGGTTTCCTGAGCGGCACGCTGCCTAATGGGCGCGAGCTGAGCCGCCCTCCAAGCCGCCCGCCGCTTGCGGCGAGGCGGCGCAGGAACAAGGCGTAGCCGCAGCCGCGAACGCAGTGAGCGAAGCGTCCGCGCTAACGATAGGGTTCAGGCGCGACGCGCCCCGTTCTGCGGAAATGTCCAACGTCGCCATCAAACCACGTTCTGGCGGGCAAGCCCAGAGGCCTTGCGCTGTCGCCTGCAAGTATGGTTGGGCGGCGGCTCGCCAGCGACTGAACAGCCCACGCTGGTCCCGAACCCCTGCCGCATACCGGCCCCGTCGAATGAACTGGCGACTTGGCCCCGCGCACCTACCCAACGCGGTGATACCCCGCTGATAGTAAAAGAGCGTTGAATCTCCAACTTTGTGCTTTGCTCTATATTATCCAACACAAAGCACCCCTTGTCAACCCAATACTCGCCTGCGTGACCAGCCCTACCGCTTGGCGCACTCCGCCGACATCCGAGTCTGGCGATTACTTTTCCGCCCACGTTCGTCTACGCTGCTTTGACTATTAACGACATTCGGCGGTTTTCTGCCTTGCCCGCCGCTGCCCAACGGTAGAGTTCACGTGCGGCGCGTCCCGTTCTGCAGCAATGTCCAACGCCGCCATCAGACCACGTTCCGGCGGTCGCCGTCGCCTGCAGGTATGGTTGGGCGGCGGCCTTTATGCGACCAGACATCCCCCGCCGATTGAAAAAGAGATAACACCCCGCGCACCGCCTCCTGCACCGTCTCTAGCCCCAGGTCTTGCATCAACCAAGCGCAGAGCCGGCCCAGGCTACCCAACTGCGCCGGCAGCGGGGATGCATGCGCCAGGTTGCCGCCCACACCCCGCCGACCGACTGAGCGATGCTGGCAAGAAGCGCAGCGAGATCGACCTGCGGGTGGTGGTTAGCTGCGTGTTTTGTATTTACCTGAAAGGTACGCAGATTTACGACGGTTTTTTTTATGGCTCTATTGTAGCTTGTCTACGCAACATAACCATCCCAACGAACCAGGAATTTACACTCTGGATCACCCATAAGGGTAGATTGAGTCATTTCAACCCGCACAGGTTGTTCTAATACAATCTCCCAAAATCGCTGGGAGGAAGCTCGCGAACACTGGCAGTAGGCTACTGGGGCATTCTGATCCGGGGGAAGGCGACGTAGCAACGGGCAAAAACAGCGCATCTGGCGGTTAGCAGGCGTATAAAAAACAGCGAGGGCGTTATCTTCACGTTGCATGCGCGAAAATGGCGAATTGCTCGCTTGATGAATTTCGGCGTCGATAAAGTCATCGATAGAAGGAGCAGCTTTCCGTCGCTTTTGTGCAGCCAGCGCGTTTTTGCGGTTCATCTCCGCACAGCCTTCACCACAGACCTGGAGAAAACATTCCAATCGGGGCCCGTCGACCAGCTTATCCAATCGAGCAAGGGCGCCGTTCATCCACACCGCCACTTTCACCAGGTTGGTGTTTTCGTTTAATTTCTCGCTGCCTATCAACACCTGTTGGGCGAGCTCCTCTCCCAATTCGCGGTATACGTTCTCTTCGAAACGGTTTAGGTAGAGTTTAGTTACTTTCGCCATGAGGATCTTCCTTTCTATGAAACAGCCAATAAAGCGCCAACCTGTAAAGGGTTGACGTAACTACTCAGCTCATTTGGTCAAAAATCGTCATCTGTGATCTCATTCAAATAGTGTTCTAGCTCGACTAAGCCCATCAAGCTGATGCGCGGTGGGTTTTCTAGCTCAATGAGCAGAAGCAGATCAACATCGCTATCCCCCCGTTGTTCATTACGCACATAGTAGCCAAATAAGCCAATTTCCATGACCTCATATTTTCGGCAAAGTGCGGACGGTGGGCTTGTAAGATTTGCCTAATTTCGCTCAGACTCATTGTATCTGCCATAATGAGCTTTCATGCAACAGGCCTTGACTTTTGAGTGGAGCTGGAGTACGCTAGCCCCACTATGACCATAAGAATTCGCACCATTACACCTGAAGAATCTGAAACTTTGGACCATTGGCAGCGAAGCGACAAAGTGGTTCGTTATCGCCGTGATCGAATCCTCCGTCTGGCTGAGCGTGGCTGGCAGAGTGAGCCTATTGCCGAAGTGCTTGGCCTCCATATCGAAACGGTGCGCCAGGTAATCAAGAGCTTCAACGCAGAAGGCATCGACGTTGTCACGCCTCGTCCGCGTTCTGGTGGCCGGTCTTCCAACTGCACGTCGGCCGTAGCCGAAAAGGCTCAAGACCTTGTCCGACAAAAGCCACCTGAAGAGATGGGGCGGGCAACCTGGACTCTGTCTCATTTAGGCGAGCAACTGTGCGCCCATTTCGAGCATCTGTCCCCAGTCAGTCACGAGACGGTCCGGCGATGGCTTCAACAAGTCAAGATTGTCTATCGACGGGCCAAAGGCTGGTTGGTCAGCCCAGACCCGCGCTACGGACTGAAGAAGCATCAGCGCGACCGCCTGCTGCGTATTGCACGTCAAGCATCAGATGGTGTCGCTGTTTGGCTAGATGAATCGTGGTTTGTTCGTTGGCCGTATTCATTTCGAAACTGGGTAGAGCAAGGCAAGACCTTGAGTGTCTCGCAGCGCTGGGACGAAGAAGTGGACACCACTGCCCTGTTCGTGGCCCTGGATGATGACAGTCAACAAGCCTTGTTGCACTGGGCAGAAAAACAGCCCAATAGCGATGAGATGATCGTTTTTCTGAACAAACTCATGGCTCATTATGCAGCACGGGGCAATCGCTTCATTGCCTTGTGCTGGGACAAGGCATCCTGGCACACATCCAAGAAAACACGGCTCTGGATTCGTGCCTACAACCGCAAAGCCAGGCGAGAGGGCCTGCCACGCTTACTCGTTGTCTATCACCCAACCCGAAGCCCTTGGTTGATGCCCCTGGAGGCAATCTTTGGTTGGGTGAAACATCAAGTATTGGGCGATCAGGTCTTCGAGACCCTGTTTGAGTTACAGCAAGCCGTCGAACTTGCTTTCCGACAGCGTGTTACGCAGGCCAAAGACCGGCATGACAAAGTCTTGTCCAAGCTTCTGGCTGCCGCAGCCTAGAAGTCAAGATCTGTTTTGTGAAAGAGCAATAAGCAAGCCGGGCAGGCTCAGGCAACGCACAGCGCTGCACGGGATTAGTTCTCTGGCCATGCGAATACATTGGCGTACGGTGTCCACTCGATTGCAGAACCCGGCGTAAGGTGTCATCCTAACGTCACGGAAAGCGAGCGCGCGGAACGGAGTAACTCACCGACGGCTCTCAAGCACATTTGAGCAGGCGACCAGGCTGCAAGCTGTTGACGGGTGGGATGGCTGGCGAATCAAGTCTACCGCCTCCTTCGACAAGCTCGGGACAGGTCTACCAAGCCACACGCCGTGGCAAATGGTGCTTATGACAAAAGCCAATGTACTGAAGAGCCGAATGACGCCAAAGGGTCACGTTCGGTTCGGGAGTGGCGGCGGGAGCCTGCCCTGAGTTTATCGCAGGGCGGGCGACCGCTCCGCCGACCATAACTGGGCGACCAGGTCTTGGCTATAGTGTGTTTCTCAATACCAGCGGCAAATAGATCCGGCCCCAAACCGTGATGGTAAAGGTCTGAGTATCAGCCAGCCCACCACTGTCGGTGACACGCAGTACAACAGTGTGCTCGCCTATGTTGGTATTGGTGGGTGTGCCGGAGAGCGTCGCCGTGCCGTTGCCGTGGTCGGTCAGCGTCAACCAGGCCGGGAGCGTCGGCGCGGTGATGGTCAGCGCGTCGCCGTTATCATCTTGGGCTGTGAGCGTGTAGGTGTAAGACGTCGCTTCGGTTGCTGTGATGATCGGCGCGCTGGTGAAATCCGGCACGACATTGGGTACGGTGAAGGTGAGGACGGCTGTATTGTTCGCCGCCAGCAGATCGTCCGCTGCAGAGATGCAAGCGGTGTGAGTGTAGATTCCCGCGGCCAGCGGCACGGGCAGCACGCCGCTGACAGTGATGATGCCGCCCTGCTCCCTCGCCAGGTCTTGCACCAGCCAGACAAAGGGCGGGAGCAAGCCGGTGTTGGTCACGGTGAGGGTCGAGGCGAAGGACATGTCCCGCAACAGGGTAGGTACGGTATCGGTGACGACGATACCGGTGGCAGGAAGACTGCCGGCGTTGATGAGCGTCAGGGTAAAGGTGATGGCCGCGCCCGGCATGGCCGTCGTCGGTCGTACCGCCTTATCCAGCACCACATCCGCGAACTGAGCCTCGAACGCGCCCATATCCACGCCGGGCGGCGCGCCGCTGCCAGTATCCGGAACGGTGGGGATGTTCACGAAGCGCGGGTTGCCATCCAGATCGGTGAGAATATTGGGGGGCAAGGCGGCATTGTCGCCGGCGTCAATCGCCGGGGAGGGGAGCAGCAGGCGCAGGTTGCCGTTGGCGGCGTCCACAAAAAGCGGGTCGGCGTCGGCCAGGTTATGCCCGCCATCTGTACCGCAGGCACTGTCCCAGACCCCGCCCGGATTGCAGCCGCCCACCAGGCTGTAACGAATGGTGGGGCCGCTGAACTCACTATTGAACAGGTTGTCGCCGCCTGAGCCGCTTTGATTGCCCCAGATGAGCGTGTTTTGAATGTATGGGTCGCTGCCATCATTGTAGATTCCCCCGCCTTGCCCGGTGGCCAGGTTACTGGCCATACTGATATTGGTCATCGTAACGCTGCTCTGGATATTGTGCATGGCCCCGCCGTTTGCCCCTTTATTGCCGGAGAAGAGCACCAGAGTCAGCACCATGATGCTGTCCTGGATAAAATACCCACTGCCATCATTGTAGATTCCGCCGCCTTCGCCGGTGGCCACGTTGCCCGATATGATGGTATTGGTTATCGCAACACTGCTCTGGAAATTGTGCATAGCCCCGCCGTTCACCCCTTGGTTGCCAGAGAAGAGCACCTGAGCCATCACCACAGTGCTGGTATTGTTGTACATCCCACCGCCGGTGTTAGCCTGATTGTCGCTGAAAGTGACATTCGTCAGCGACACGTTACCCCCCCAGTAATTGTTCATCCCACCGCCGGTACCAGATACATTGCCACTGAAAACAACATTCGTCAGCGTTGGGCTGCTTTGATTGAAATTATATATCCCGCCGCCTGAGTCATACCCCAGGTTGCCATCAAAGGTGACATTGTTCAATGTAGGGTTGCTTAACCAATTGTTAGACATTCCACCGCCCCAGGTAGCCTGGTTGCCGCTGAAAGTGACATTCGTTAGCGTTGAGTGGTTGTTACCTCCGTTGCCCATCCCACCGCCAAAGAATTGCGCCCGGTTATCATAGAAAGCGACATTGGTCAGCGCCGGGCTACTCTCGCGGTTGAACATCCCGCCGCCATCCCAGGCAACCGATGTGTTACTGCGAAAGATCACTGTGTTCAGCGTCGGACTGCTGTATATGTTGTACATCCCGCCGCCGTTATGGTCAGCGGAGTTGCCGCTGAAGGTGAGGTTCGTCAACGTCGGATTGCTGTGATCGTTGTACATCCCGCCGCCGCAATAATGGCCGTTGCATTCCTCATCAGAAGGACCTGTACCATTTGCCTGTCCGGCAGTAATGAAGAAACCATCCAATACCGCCGTCTCGGTCACGCCGCTGCTGCTGACCACATGGTAGCTGTTCGTTCCACTGATGCTGAGTGTGTTAGTGACCACGCCGTTGGGATCGGTGAGGTCGTTTTGGTCAATATCGCCGCTCAGAACGGTGACATTGGTTTGCCAGTTGCGCTGATCGCGGCTGATTTCTGTCCCGGCAAAGCCGCCGTAGAGGGCCACGCTGCTCTTCAAAGCAAAGGTATCGGTGCGGCTGCTGCCAGGGTAATGCACACCTGCCCGGACCCAGATTTCATCGCCGCTGACTGCGCCCGCCATTGCGATTTGCAAGGGGCAGGCGTGCTCCCAACTAGAGCAGTCGCCGTTACCCTGGGCGGTCGGCGCGGCGTAGAGCACGCCGGGATCGGCATGCACAGTACGGGAGGCAGTCAGGGTAACCGCAGATACGAGTGATAGCCCGATCATCAGAAAGGCAATCACCGTTATGAGACTAGGGGTCTTGTTGCTCATCTTGTCCTCCTGTTGAATTGAATGGGCCGCCGTCCAACGAGTTAACATCAGGTTTGAACATATCATAAAACTGCACAATTGAAATGAAACGATCACATCCACAGATTGCGCAGATTACACAGATTATTTTAAATTTGTCTTAATCTGCGAAATTTGCGTCATCTGCGGATGAGTTTGCTTGCTGTCATTTCAATGATGTGATTTTCTGTGATTGTTCAAAGGTAATGTTAATCAGCCGATCCGCGGGTTTGACTTGATGACTGCTAACCCAAACCAAGTTTGCTCAAACCGCCACGTTTCCCCACCGCCGCAGGCGGGTCGGCTGCATTTGGGGTTGAGCGGTGTTCACTCTGGCACTTTACCACCAAGATATCCAAACAGATATCTGACATTGGCATCGAGCCTTCCTTTGCCACTCACTATCCATTTGTCAAAAGGTTCAGGCAGTGCAATCTGTCTGGCTTTTTCAAGTGAACCACCTTGCCGCGCCACATCGCCAACCATGTCTTTCATTATTTGTAACTACCTACCCACTGTCATTCTGGAAGAATCTCTCTTTGCGGTGTATAACGAGATTCTTCCAGAATGACATCTCAAAATGCTAATTTTAGGCATAAGGTAGATAGCTACAAATTAGCAACGATATTCTTTGTCGCTTCGCTCCTCAGAATAACACCCCAAAAGGCCAATTTTCGCACCTGGCTGAGCAGTTACGAAAATGGTCAGATCGCACAATTCTCATCAACTCAGTGTTCAACCCAGCGACATCCGCCGCTCCTCCACCCGCTCAAGGTTGGCACCCAGGCCCATCTGCACTGCCGTGTCCAGATAATGCGAACGTTGGGCGATATAGGGTCCCTTGCGCCCATCGGCTTCGCGGCGATCCAACAGAATACGCCGGGCCACCATATCATTGGCTACCGGGTCAAAACTCATCAGAATCTGGTTTTCTGGGGTCATCTGGTCCCAATTGTACGGGCAGGTGCGAATCGCATCACAGATAACCAACCGCGTCTTGGTGCGAATGAGCGACAGAGCATTTAAGGCCGGAATGTAGGGGTCGCCGTGATTGCCATGTAACGCGCCGGGGTTGTTCACCGAGCCATAATGGTTCTTGAGCGCACAGGTAAATCCGGTGATGCTGTGCTCCTTGATCACTGGAATGTTGATTAGAGCATGACAGCTCAACAAAACATCGTGCATGCGTTGAGTTGAGCCGCCCACATCTTGTGGCTGCTCCCAGCTTGAAGCACCGTGGCAGCGTACGCCAGAGCCATCTTGATTGATGGCAAAGCCGCGTTCGATCAACTCGCGCTCGGTGCGGTCAAAAATGACAATCTGCTCCGCCGGCAGGCCGGCATCTTGCAGCCGCTGCGCCACAGCATAGGCCACCGTCGGCGTGGTGGTATACCGACTGATCGTGTTCACCTTGAGACCTATCGTTTCGCCCACATCGAACAGCAGCCGCCAGGCCGCCAACGCGTCGCTCAAACCGGTCAGTTCGACCAGCGCGGCGTCGAGCATGTCCAACACGGCCTCTCGCCCAATCTCGTCGCCCTGCCACACCCCACCGTGATGTGCCACCGCCACCACACTGTGCGCCGCCTGAGCGTTATGTGTCACACTGAGCCGCCGGATCAAATCATCGCGGCCCGGCTGAACAGACAAGGCCGTGGCCCGAGCTGTTGGTGTCAATGTCAGAGTTGGCGACGGCTTGGGTGTGAATGCAGGTGTTTGTGTCAGCGCAAGCGTTGGCGATGGTGTCGGCATCAGAGTTTGGGTAGGAGGCGGTGTCGGTGTAAGCGGCGCGGGTGTAGGAGACAGAGCTGGCTCTGCAGGCAGAGGGGTTACAGCACACCCGACCGCTAGCCCGCCCGCCGCCGCTGCGGCCAGGTGCAAAAATCGCCGTCGAGAAACGTTGGATCGAGTCATTTTTCACCTCACAGCGTATACAGTTCGCCATATTTGGCGCGCAAATAGCGAATGAACGGCTCGACGCGCAGCGGCCCGCCGGTCACACGTTCGAGCAGCTCAGAGCCGGTGAATTTGTAGCCATGCCTATACACATTTTCCTTGAGCCAGCCATACAGGGTGTCAAACCGCCCCGCAGACATCTCGGCCGGAATGTCAGAATGAGCGGCTAGAGCCGCTTCATACACCTGTGCGCCAATCAAGTTGCCCAGCGCGTATCCCTGAAACTGCCCGCCGATAATGCCATCATACCAATGCACATCTTGCAATACCCCATCTTTATCATCAGGCGGCGCAATGCCCAGATCAGCCTCAAACCGCGTCCGCCAGGCCTCTGGCAGATGACGGACCTCGAGTTTGCCTTCCAACAAAGCCAGCTCCAGGTCAAAGCGCAAGATCACATGCAGGCTATAGGTCACTTCATCGGCATCGGTGCGGATTAGAGAAGGCTGCACCTTGTTGATCGCTCGATAAAAGGTGTCCAACGATACGTCGCCTAACTGGGATGGGAACATTTTTTGCAGTTCAGGGTAATAGAATGTCCAAAAAGGCCGACTGCGTCCGACTATGTTTTCCCACAAACGCGACTGGCTCTCGTGCCAGCCGGTTGATGGTCCCCCCGCCAGTGGTGTTCCTTCCAACGCCAGATCGAAACCCTGCTCATACATAGCGTGTCCGGCCTCGTGCAGCGCGCTAAACAGCGCCTCGCTCAGATCATGCTTGTTGTAACGCACCGTGATGCGCACATCGGTGATAGACGTTTCGATGGTAAACGGATGTGGGCTGATATCACAGCGGCTGCGGGTCATGTCCAGCCCAAATGCGCGAACCGGCTGCATAAAAAAAGCCTCTTGCTGTACCTGGGGAAACAATCGTCGCAAACACGCATCGTCAGCCGGCGGGCAGGCGGCAATGGCGCGCACCAGAGGTGTCAATTGGGCACGCAGATCGTCAAACACTGCCCGCACCGACGCTGCGCTAAAGCCATAGTCCATCTCGTCCAGCAGCGGATCGGCAATGTGCTGATAACCAGGGTAAAAATTGGCCCATTCACGGCTCAAGTCCAGTGTCTTTTCCAGGTAGGGGCACACGGCAGCAAAATCATTGCGCGGGCGAGCCTCGCACCACACCTCATAGGTCTGCGACTGATGTTCGGCCAGACGTGCCACAAACTCGGAAGGCATCTTGCGGGCGCGCTCGTACTCGCGCCGCGTCAGCCGCACCAACGCCGCCTCATCCGAATCAAAAGGCAGGCTCTCGGCCCAAGGCTGCACCTCATCCAGCAAATGCCCGATGGCTGGGTCGGTCAATTTTTGATGTGCCAGCCGGCTGAGTGTGGCTGCCTGACGGCCGCGTGCCGCCATCGCCCCGACTGGCATATAAGTCATCTGATCCCAATGCATCAGCGACAGCGCACCCTGCAAATCGTCTATTTCCGTCAACCGCTCTTTCAGCGCGGCAAATCGGTGTTCCATATAAATCCTCCTCAAGGCTTTGACTCTGGGACAGGTTTTGCCACCTGTCTGGCTTTCCACTCTGCCAGTGTAACCCAAAAGAGCAGCTAGGGCAAATAGACATGTCCGGTTGAAAGACTGTTTGTAACTACTTGAGTTTAGAGTTCGCGCTAAATAACTGGTTTTTTGCCCCTCCTCTGCCCCTCCCCACGCCGCGTAGCGGCGTGGGGAGGGAGAAAGAATTCTCAAGTGTATTTTTTCGCGCGCTTTGCGCGCGAAAAAATACACAAAATATCATTTTCCCCCTTCCTCACGCTTTGCGCGGGGAAGGGGGCCAGGGGGATGGGGCAAAAACGCCACAAAATGCTTTTGGATGACGGACAGATTCGCCGCCGAGATCGAACTCTAAACTCCAGTAGGTAGTTACCAAATCTGTCGCGATGTCGTTCAACCTCGAGCAGGCCAGGTTCGCCTAACAGCCAATAGGCGTGAAAGCCGCCGCCGCTGTCGATGACGGCCGACGGGCACGGATCGAGCGCAGATACGTGAGCGAACGCGACCGATTTGTTGTCAAGTCCCGGGCGTCGAATTCGGAAAACAGACAGTTGATCGCCGCAATGATCGGAACCTGGGCGCGAACCCGCTCTGGGCTTGACTTTTTGCCCTGTGTGTTGTATTCTGGGATTCAGGATGCGGGATGTACACCGAAATAGATATTATGCTTATCTGCGTCAAATATGCGCCGTGTTCTTGAAGCGTGGTATTATGATCTGGCTGTTGAAAGTCATGTGCCCATCGATCATATGCTTGCCGCTCAAAAGTGGATCGATCGCTATTGGCGGATCAAGCTGCGGATGGAATACCAGCCAATGTACTATGTCCATCCCCAACGAGAGCCGATCTTGTTTATCGAGGAATGGGAAAACCCAGTCGCCGCCGGCCCGAAAAAATACCTCTACATTGAACGCCAAGAATCCGGATTGTCAGGCTACTTTTTCAAGGCCGAGATCGTGCCTTCGCCTTCGCCCGAATACGCCGACACGCCGGCTATGCGCGACGCCCTCGCGTGGGAAGATGAGGCGCACTTGCGGCAGTTCCTGGCCGAACGCGGCTTTTGCTGGCA
Source organism: uncultured Anaerolineae bacterium (assembly GCA_964449465.1). Classification (GTDB taxonomy): domain Bacteria; phylum Chloroflexota; class Anaerolineae; order JAFGEY01; family JAFGEY01; genus CAYRXM01. The sequence goes on along the minus strand of CAYVBK010000052.1, from coordinate 2,753 downwards.
GTTGTACCCGGTGCGCATCCATCACGACGAATATTGCAGCGAGGCGCAGCGAGAGAGACGCGACATTGGGTGATGGCTTGAAGAACCTCCTTTATCTTGCACGATAGGCCAAGTTTGGATAAAGAAGAATGCTCAGTGTCTAAAAATTCTTACCAAATACTTGCCATTTTCTAACCAGTCTTATGGTATAATTGTTCCATAAATTGTTCAGTCAAGTCTCCTGGGTGAGGAGGGCACTTGGGAAACTGTTACGACCGAAACCACATCACGATGTTGGGGGATGATCTGGGATATAGTTCGCTGGATCGTGATGTTTGCTATGATACACTGAAAAACGACGAGGAGGCAAGCATATTGCTTGTCTCCTTGTCGTTTTTTTATTGCTTATCACTGGCAATCGGTAAAACCGCTTTTATGGGAATACGTGGATAACCGGATCCATGATGCACATAAACGAAGCGTCGCAGTAAAGGGCTTGGAACTCATCTCCCAACTGCATCCGGCGGAACGGCCAAGCGTGGTCGCCGGTCTGGTCCGCCGCTTGCAGTTATCCTCGAACCAAGATGCAGAAATGAACGGCTATATCATCTTTATCCTGAACCGTATGCAGGCCACTGAGGCCGGCAATGCAATCGTTGATGCTTTTGAACAGGAAAAAGTGGACACTGGGATTATGACACCCCAAGACGTTCAGTTCTTGTAAATGACAGCGGACGTCAAGCTGTTGGTTTGCCTGTACCATCCAGAGCGAATCGAAAGCAAGCAGGCGCTCCAGGACCCTAATCTTGAAATTGGCACGTAATCCATTTTGGTGCATAATAGAGGTCATCTCAAGAAGAGGTGATTCCTATGGCAGAAAAACGACGCCCCAAGCGGCGTAATCCGAAGGCGACGCGCGTGACCGCTGTGTGCGAACTGGAAAACTGTCCCCACTGCGGCGAGCGACTCAGTTCAGTAGGCAACGCGGCGCACTCACACAAAACGGTGCAAACGCTTGCCGGCACTTTCTATGTGGTTGCATACAGCCGGGTTTGTCACAATCGCGAGTGCAGCGCGTATGGCACACACTTTCACGCGGCTGAACACCTGAAGGTGAGTCTGCCCTACAGCACCTACGGGCTGGACGTGGTCGCTTTTGTGGGCGTCCAACGCGAGCGCGAACAGCGGCAGTTCACCGAGATTCAGGCTCAATTGAACGGGCGCGGTGTGGCGATCAACGACACCAGCATCGGGCGACTGTACCGGCTGTTTACAGCGCTGCTCGAAGGTGCATGGCCGCAGCGTCGCGAGCGGGTGGCCCAAGCAGCGGCCCAGCACGGCGGCGTGATTCTGATGGCCGATGGGCTGTCGCCAGATGGGGCAGGCCCACAGTTGTACGTGCTGTGGGAAGTGTTCAGCGGAACACCCATTGGTGGCATGCTCATGGACCAGGCAGATGAGACCCATCTGACCGATTGGCTGAGTGGATGTCGTGACCGGATCGGCGACCTGGCGGTGCTGGCGCTCTTGTCCGGCAAAGAGAAGGCCTTGGTCGGAGCGATGAAAGCGGTGTGGCCACAAGCAGTCCACCAACTGTGCCAGATGCACTTTATGCAGAACCTGTCGGGGCCGGTTCATCATGCCGACCAGGCCTTACGACAGACTGTGCGCGACCATCTTGGTTCCTTGCCGCCTGTGCCCGAACTGGAACCAGAAGCCGCCGCCACACCGATCGAACAGACCGTGCCCGAACAGGACACGGCGGAAAAAAAAGGGGGCACTTGATACAGCGCCGGTCGAGACCAAGGTTCGCGAGTCGCACCTGGAACACCTCCTCTTTCCCGAGTCTGTCATGACGAACGTCCGTGGCGCGGCCGCCCTGTTGCAGCACTACTACGGATACTATCGTCAGGCCATCCGCGATGTGCTCAACCGTTCAAGTCGCAAGCCTTTCCAGTGCGGTGGTCTGCGCGGCTATGATCAACTGGTCGGGATCGACCTCCATCTACGGCAGCGGCGTGTGCAGCACGGACCGGACGCCTACCTGGACCAGCTACACGAGCGCGTGCAAAACGCAGTGCGGTCGGCAGCGTCTCAAGCCGATCAAGTTCGCCAGACACACGCCTTTCTGACCCAAGTCGAACGCTATCTGGCTGGCGTTCCTCGTCCTGGCCTTGAAGCCGACCGGCCCACTCCGGGCAGCAAAGCCGTCGAAACAGAACTGAAGCGGCTGTTTGCCGAGTTTGTCCAACAATCCCAGGCCAGTCCACTCAGCCGACGCCTGAATCGCAAGTGGCAGGCCATGTCCAAAACCTGGCTGCCCGGTATCCTCCATTGCTATGACATCCCAGGACTGCCGCGCAGCAACCTGAAGTTGGAGAGTCTCTTTGGCCAACTGCGCCGCGCGCAACGTCGAAGGAGTGGTCGCAAAGAAACAACCCCACTGCGCATCTTTGGGCCTGGCCAGATGGTGTTTCTCTCGCTGGACGACCAGAACATCTTGCCCTTGCTCCAATCGGTGCCGGCAGAGACGTATTGGTCGCAGCGCCGCCAACTGGCCGAGCGGGAGGAGTCACAGCGTTGGCTCACAAGGCTACACCAAGATCCGGCATGGGCATTGGCTCACCTTGACGAGCAGTTCTATGCAGTTGTTAAGACGTTGACAGATGCGCCAGATCCTGCACCTGCCAATACGTGCTGATTGCACGGTTAGGGTCTATTGCGCTCACGAGCTCAAGGCGATGGGGTTCACGACTTTTGGCGTCGGATCGCTG
>CAYVBK010000051.1:0-40068 GCA_964449465.1 uncultured Anaerolineae bacterium | reverse complement strand
AGTCTATTTTTACCACAAAGGACACCGAGAACACAAAGGTTTACGATGCTTTTGAACTTTTAGAAATACTTGGGGTCCTTTGTGTCTTGGTGGTGAGAGGGTTTTTCAGTACGCTCTTAGGCCTTGAAATGGGTGAATTGGGGCAAATAATCGCGATTTTGCTCCAGCATTTCGTTGACCATCTGACGAATCTCGGCCAGCGACAGTACAGCGGCGGTCAACGGATCATAGGCAATGGCATGAAAGACCAGCGTAGGGTCGCCGGTCAGAGCGGCCTCGACGGCCATCTCTTCCACCATCACACTGACATGGTTGAGGGCAAGGCATTGCGGCGGCAGTGGGCCAACATGCACCGGGTGGAATCCGGCACGGTCCACAAACACCGGCACCTCGACACAGGCATTTTCGGGCAGGTTGGTGATCAGATGCGTGTTGGCAACGTTGCCGTTAAAGCTGAACGGCTCGCCGCCCTGCCAGGCATTGATGATCGAGGCGGCATATTCGTGGCCGCGCGCCAGGCTGATCGGCTCATCCTTGTCCAGCCATTTCTTGATTTCATCCTTCCAAATGCCCTCGCGGTTGCGATATTCGTTGAGGATATAGGCATAGTGACCGGGGTTCCAGCCGGTGCCATGGGTGCAATACTTTTCGATCAGGTCAGAACGTTTGCGAAACCACCAGTTGTATTCCGAGTTGTGTCCACTGGACTCGGTGACATAATAGCCCAGATGGATGAACATCTCGTTACGCACCTGTTCTTCATTATAAATTTCGGGGCGGTTTACGGCCTCGCGGAGCAGGGGGTAGGCATCTTGATGGTTCCAGTCATAGCGCAGATACCAGGCCTGATGATTGATGCCGGCGCAGGTGTAGGTGATTTCTTCAAAGGGTGCGCCGATCCAGTGCGCCAACATCATAGCCGTGCCTTGCACGCTGTGACACAGGCCGGTCAGGCGGATGAACGACTCGCGCTGCATGGCTCGGCAAAGCATGGCCATGGGGTTGGTATAGTTGAGCAGGATGGCGTCGGGGCAGTATTTTTCCATATCTTGAACAATGCCCACCATCACCGGGATGGTGCGCAGCGCCCGAAATACGCCCGATGGCCCGCGCGTGTCGCCCACATTGGTATCCACGCCATATTTCTTGGGGATGAGGATATCGTGCTGCCACACATCTACGCCGCCGGCCAGGATGGTGCAAAGGACGGCATCGGCCCCTTGCAATGCCTCGGCGCGGTCCAGCGTAGCCTCGACGCGGGCCGGATAATGCCCCAACTCGATGATCCGCTCCACAGCGCGGCGGGAGAATTCCAGCCGCTCCGGGTCAATGTCCATCAGACACAATGTGGCATCCTTGAGCAAGGGAAAAGTCAGAATGTCGCGCACCAGCCCACGCGTAAAGCCAAAGCTACCGGCGCCGATAAAGGTGATTTTGGTCATAAAATGTCCTCCTGAATTGTAGAGATCAAGCGTTATCCGGACTCTCAGCCGGGGTATCCGAATCGGTTTGTGAGATCAAGGGAATAGCCAGGTAAAAAGTGCTGCCTTCGCCGAGTTTGCTTTCCATCCACACCCGCCCTTTGTGCCGTTCGGCGATGGATTTGACGATGGCCAGACCCAAGCCGGTGCCTTTGATGTGAACGGTGTCGCGTCGTTTGATGCGATAAAACTTTTCAAACAGGCGGTGCTGATTTTCGGCGGCAATGCCGATGCCGGTATCGCTGACGCTGACAATGATCAGGCCGTTGGCGACCTGGAGACCCACTTTGACTTTGCCTGGCCCAGGCGTGTACTTGATGGCATTGTCCACCAGATTTTTGATGGCCTGGCGGATCAGGGTATTGTCGGCCATCGTAGGTGGCACATGAGCCGGCAGCGATGCGCTGAGTTCGATCTGTTGATCGGCGGCGCGCGCCCCCAGATCATCCACCACCGCCTGCACCACGCCGGGCAACCAGCAGCGTTCGATCTCGATGCCCACGCCGGCTTCGATCTTGCCGATATCGAGCAAATTGTCAATCAACTCGGTCATCTGCTCTATGCCACTGAGGATTTTGGTGACAAAGCCCTGCTGCTTTTCGTTGACCGACCCGACCATCGGGATCATGGTGGTATAACCGCGCATATAGGTCAGCGGCGAGCGCAGGTCGTGTGAGACGGTATGCACAAAATCCGATTTCATCTGATCGAGTTCTTTGAGATAGGTAATGTCACGCAGCGTCACCACGCGCCCGCCGCCGGCCAGCGAAGACACGCTGGCCGAAAAGGTGCGGCCATCCGGCGCATGCACTTCGTCAATCAATGCACTGCCGCTCTCCATCGGCCGCTCAAACAGCGACACCAACGCTTCGTCCAAAACGGCCTCTCGCACCGGCCGGCCCAACACCTCGCTGTCGGTGATGCCATAGGTGTTGCGGGCAGCCGGATTGGAGAGCAAAACGCGCTGCTGTGCATCTACCACGATCACCACATCGTTGGTGCTGTTGAGAATGGCCTTGAGCCGGCCGCGCTCTTGCTCTACATCTTCAAACAACTGCGCATTGGCGGCCACGACAGCGGCCTGACCGGCCAGCGTGTACAAAAAGCGCAGGTCCGAGTCGCGGAATGTGCGGGCGCGCTCATAGCCCACCCACAACACACCGGTCACCTGGTCTTGCAGGCGCAGCGGCAGCCCCACCACCGCCCGGATGCCGGCATCAAGCAATTCGACCGGCGAGGCGGCATTGGCGCGAACAATCTCTTCGATCACCAACTCGCGATTTCGCTTGACCACCACTTCGACGGCCTGATTGAGCCGGGTCATAGCCTCTTGAGATTGCGCCGGGCCATGGCTGATCATCTTGTGCGGGTGGCCGTGTGCGTCAATCAAGACAATGCAGGCGGCGATGCCGTTGGTAGACTGGATGGCTCCGCGCAAGATCGGCATCAGAGAAGGAGTCAACTCCAGGCTGGATGACACCTCGCGGCTGACCTGAAGGAGCAGGAACAACTCATCCATCCGCTCGCGCAAACGTTGGCGCATCTGCTCGAACGAACGGCCCAATTGCGCCACTTCATCCTCGCCCTCGATGATCACCGGCACATCCAGATGATTTTCGGCGATCTGGCGGGCAGCCAGCGAAAGCATTTGCAGCGGCCGGGTCAGGCGGGCGGTGAACAGCGGCACGCTGACCAGGATGATCAGGCCGGTGATCAGAAACAGGATGAGCAGCGGCGACGAGATTTCGGTGGCCTGAGTCAACACATTTTCATACGGGCGAATGACCACGATTTGCCAGGTCACGCCCTCAGTGCTGAGGACATAGACCAGCTGGCGCGTGCTGTCGGGGCCGTTGCGATCTTCATAAACCACTGCCAACGAACTGTCACTCTCGTGGCGGATCATCGGATTTGGATTGATCTGCCAGGTTTGCAAAACCTGGTCGGTGTTGGGATGAACAATGATGTGACTTTGTTCATCAATCAAAAAGCCAATGCCCCGGTTGCTTTGGCTGGCCCCGGGCGGCTGAAGGTTGTCGAGCATGCGCCGCAATTGATAGTTCTCGCTGATCGAAACCCGCCCCAACAGTGCGCCCTTGACCTCTTGGGGATTCCAGGCCGCTTTGACCGGCACAATAAAAGAAATAACCGGTTTTCCCTGTAAATCTTTGTGAACCGGGCTGACCTGAGGCGCGCCATCACGCAAAGCCAGTTCGAGCAAATGCATTTCTTCAACCGTCAAACCATAGCGGCCCTTGGGCGGCGGCACCACATTGCGCGGGACACGAGACGGGTCGTCGTGGTCAATCAGGGCAATCTGGTTAAAAAAGGGCATCGTCTGCATGCCGCGCTGCAACGCGCTTTGCCGCACCGCATAATCGGCATGCAACAGATCGTCATCCATGGCCATGCCGCTGAGCAACGACTGGCCCGTCCAGCGGAAAAAAGGCAGCTCGATGGACACATTGCGAGCCACGTGCGAAACCTGATCGATGGATTGAGTGGTGGCAATGCGCAAAGCCTGGCTCATCATGGCATAGAGAACAAAAACGAGAATGATGGACGAGATGGGGAGGAACACAAACAAAAAGCGCAGGCTGATCGAGCGGGCATAAGGCGGAATACGCACAGCCTGTTGGACAGCCTGCATGCGCGGCAGCACTCGATAAACGATCTGCAAAATACCGCCGGCCACCAACGACTTGATCACAAAGCCGGGCAGGTTGGCCACGGCTACCGCGCTGCTATTGCTGATCGCCGATAGGGTAGACAGGCTATGATCGGTATAAGCAAAGATCGAAAAAAGGGTCAACAGCCAGGTAGTCAGGCCGGCCCATGGCACCGCGATGAGAGGTTGGCGCAGCCATCGCCCCAGACGCCCCTGATAATCCTGGTAGAGCAGCAAAGAGACGAGCAGGCCAAACAGGCCAGCCTCGAAAATTTGCAGCAGATTGCTGCTGTTGTACGCACCGTTGACCCATCCACACACCAGGCCAACCATTATAGCCCCGCCGGCGCCTAACTGCACCGAGGCCAGAGTCACCGGCACAAATGCAAACAGGGCAATGATCTCGCGCCCCGGCCCCAATCCGGTAGACAAATTATCGGGCGGCCACTGGAGATACAAAGAATGAGACAGCAAAATGCCCAGCACGCACCAGGCTACCAGCCAGAGAAACTTGTTCAGCCAGGTGCCGCGAAACTCGTTCAGACGGCGATAATAATTCCAGGCAATACGCACAAACAAGGCAACAAAGAACAGGCCATAAAACACCAACAGGAATCCCCCCCATTGGCGTTGAGGCCACTCAAAATATGGTGTTCCCCACTCGCCTAACCAATGAAATTGCATGCTCTGGCTTTATTCGTATCGCATTGTTTGGAACATGTCCTGGTCAAAGTATACACGTAAACAATAGTTGCGTCAAGGAAGATACTGAGTATGAGGGCGGGTTTGTTGGTTTCGACAGGCTCAACCAACAAACCCGGTTTTGACAGTCCATTCACTTGTGATACAATAAGTCCAGGCTACAATCATATCGCTTTATGGGCTACCATCCTGAGGAACCGGCATGACTGCGCGCATCTCTTTGATTCGACGCTATATGCTCTTGTTATTCTCCATAATCACCGTCATAGGGGTAGCAGCCCTTGTGATAGCCTCGCCGCTCGTCACCGACTTGACCCCGCCAGCGCGACAGGAAGAATGGCTCAATTACCTCGTTTTTACGCCCCTTTTCCTTCTGATCGGGATCGTGCTTTTATACCTGTACCTGCGTCCCATTGCCAGCCTGGGGCGAACTTTGAGCATGGGTTCCACCCCATCGCTCTCGCTGATCCAAACCGCACGACGGCTGGCATTTCGCGCCTCTTTTGACTTGTTTTTTGGCCCCGTTATCGGCGCGATGTGCATATCGCTGCTCTCAGACCTGCTCGGTGTGCTGTTTTGGCCCGAATATGTGCTGAGCGAACATGTGCCTTCCAGCCTGCTCACTTTGACCGTCACCACCTGCTGCTCTTTGATTATGTCGGTCATCACCCAGCAGCAAATGCGCCCGCTGCTGCTGTACACCGCCTCTTTTGTGCAAGACGGCGGCCGCCGCTTTGACATCCGCTCTCGACTTTTCTCCATCACCCTGATCCTGACATTGGTTGGGATCATGTTCACCAGCCTCTTTGCCTACAATCAGGTAGTGGCAGCATTTCGCGACCAGTTAGCCAATCAAACTTTTTTATACCTCAGCCGCACGGCCCAGTCAGTGCCGATGAATACGGCAACAGAGGATATTTTAGAGTACATTATTGAAAATCTGCATCAAGACGTGCAATATCAGACTGTTTTTCTGCTCGACCGCCAGGGACAGATTGTCGAACAGCAATTTACCGGCACAGAGCGACCTCGCTTTGACGAGCAGGCTTGGCTGCCCGACCGGCCCAATACCCAACGTCAGACCTCAGCCTATTTTGTGTTGACCCGCCTGTGGTTGCCCGACCGCGCCCTGTGGGCCGGAGTAGGCTATCGGGTGAACCCATGGCAATCGGCCCAGGTGCGCCAGACCTTGATCACCCTCTCTGCTTTTGGCCTGATCATGATTCTCATCGTCGGCCTGACCAGCTATTACCTGACCGAAACGGTGACAACCGACCTGCGCTTTGTGACCATGCGGCTGCTCGACATTGCCCACGAAGAATATGTGGATTTGACCCATCCGATGCCCATTTTGTCGCGAGACGAAGTTGGCGACCTGATTCTGGCCTACAATGCCTTGCAACAGCGCGTGCGGCTACAGCAAGAACAGATTCAAAGAGAGCAAAATCACCTGATTGCCCTGCAATCGCTGGCCTACAAAATCAGCAGTATCCGCAACGTCTCCCAGTTGTTTGAGGAATTGATCAAGGATATCGAACGAGCTTTTGGCTATCAAGACGTGTCCATTTTGCTAATGGACGAAACACTACCCGAACTGCGTGTGGTCGCAACCAGTCGCGGTGAGACGGACCTGTATGCACGGCGATTCCAGGTCGGCCAGGGACCGGTCGGCCGCGCCCTGGAAAACGGCGCAGCCACCCTGATCGATCCCCTCCCATCAGACAGCATCGAATCTATCCCGGCGATGGTGGTGCCATTGATGATCGGTGAGCGGATCATCGGCGCGTTTTACATCTCGGGAAGCGGCCTGAGCGAAAGCGACCTGCGCATTGTCACCGCTCTGGGCAATCAGGTTGCCATTGCCATCGAAAACATGCGGCTGATCCACGAAGCCCAATCGGACGCGCAGGAACTCAAACGGCGCGCCCAAAACCTGATGGCCTTGCACAACATCTCGACCATGCTCAGCACCTCTTTGCACATAGACGAGGTACTTTCGACGGCCACCCAACGGCTGTCTCACCTGTTTCAAGTCGAACACAGCACTGTCTTTTTATTCGAGGCCGAAGACGAATACGGCGAGATTGCTGCCGAATATCCGGCCCTGGGCAGTGTGGGGCAGCGCATCGTCATTCGGGGCTTTCCGGCCATCCGGCGCGTCCTCTCGGCCAATGCCCCGCTGTTCGTCGCCGACGTGCAGCAAAGCGACTTGATGACCCCCATTCACCCCCTGCTCAAGCAATTGGACATTCGTTCCATGCTGCTAGTGCCTTTGCTGGCCAAAGGCGCCATAGTGGGCATCATCAGCCTGAATGTCATCGGTCACATCCGCTCTTTTGGTCAGAACGAGATCGAGACGTGTCAGACCATCGCCGCGCAGGTGGCGGTGACGGTGGAAAACATTCAACTGTTTGACAGCATGCGCCTTCAGGCCGATATGCTGGCGCGCGTCTCGCAAGAAGTTTCGACCGAAAAGAGCAAACTGAACGCCATCCTGCGTCATCTGGTAGATGCGCTGATCGTCACCGATCCCACCGGGCGCATCGAATTGGTCAACCCCTCTTTTGTGTCCCTGTTCGGTCTGGATAAAGCCCCCCTGATCGGGCAATCCATCATAGACGCCGTACCGCAGGCGCCGCTGCAAGAGTTGATCATCCAGACCAGTTGCGACGAAACCGTGCACACCCAAGAGATCGCCCTGACCGACGGCCGTTTTTTGCAGGCTGCCGCGGCCGTCGTGCGCCACGACCATCAGGTTCGCAGCATCATTGTCACCCTGCGCGACGTGACGCGTGAAAAACGGCTGGAACAACTCAAGAGCGACTTTATCTCGTCGGTCTCACACGAATTGCGCACCCCGCTGACCATCGCTATGGGCTTTGCCGACCGCATCCGCAAAACCTTTGACAAGAGCATCGTGCCGGCCCTGCCGACCGAAGCCGTCGAGGCACACCGCGCCGCCCGCCGCCTGGCCCAAAACATAGAGCATCTCAACAGCGGCATTGAGCGGCTGGATGAACTGGTGCAGGATGTGTTGATCATCGCCGACATTGACGCCGGGCGGTTCCAATGGCATCACGAGCCGTTTGACGTGGCCACAGCCTGGCAGTCGGTGATAGAGACCCGCCGCCCGCAGATCCAGGCCAAAGGGCTGACCTTTCAGGCTGACCTTCCCGACCGCCTGCCCACTTTGTGGGGCGACCCCGAACGGTTGGCTCTGGTGCTGGATCATTTGCTTGTCAATGCCACCAAATTCACCGACGTCGGCCGGATCGCCGTGCGCGTCCAGGCCATTCATCGGCAGGACGGCCGCTGGCAGCCCACCCCACACACCCGCGTCCCGGCGCAAGTGTGGCAAGACGCCTGCCTGCTGGTCACGGTCAGCGACACCGGCGCCGGCATTTCACCAGAGGCGCAGCGCACTTTGTTTGAACGGTTTGGGCAGGGCATGCGCGATGTCTTGACCGACAAGCCATCCGGCACCGGTTTGGGATTGGTGATCTGCAAAGAGATCGTCTCGCATCACGGCGGGCATATCTGGGTGGAAAGTCAGCCCGGCAAGGGCAGTCAATTCTCCTTTACCCTGCCTCTGCCCGACACCTCCTTCTCTGCACTCGCCACACCCACCACACCCACTGCCGCCACGCTGCCACAGGCCATGCCTGCCGTGCTGGTGGTTGACGATGAAAAAGGCACTCGCGATCTGATGCACTATATCCTGACCCAGGCCGGCTATCGCATGTTGATGGCTGTAGATGGCCCCACCGCCATCAATATGGCGCGCATGCACAAACCCGCCCTGATCATCATGGACATCATGATCCCCGGCATCAGCGGCCTGGATGTCACCCGCGTGCTGAAACGCGATGAGACCACCCGCGACATTCCGGTGATCATTTACTCGGTCATCGCCGACGCCGGTCAGGCCGCACAGTGCGGCGCCGACGCCTGCCTATCCAAACCGGTAGACCATTCTATTCTGATTGAAACCATCCACACCCTGCTCAACAGACAGTCCAAGAGGTAGTATATTCATATGTCCACCCCCAAGCTTTGCTGGCAGGCGATAGGATTGCTGATCCTGACCGCCCTCATTTTAAGCTATAGCGGCTGGTTTACCCTCTGGCATCTCAACCTGCCAACCGATGGGAGCGGCGGCAGCATTGTCGCCGACAGCATCATTGTCAATCAAACGACAGACTGGTCGTCGCTGAGATTGCAAGACAGCATCACTCACATCGGCGGACACCCGCTACGCTATGCCTTGTTCATCCCAGGACAATGGCAACACCTCTTGCTCGGCCAACCCGCTGCCCCGGTCACCTATACCCTGATCCGCGATGGACAGACGCAGACCATCCAGGTGACCTGGCGCAAGCCACCTTGGGATTGGTTCTTGCTGCGCAGCGGCACGCTGCTGATTTTGGGCCTGGCCTTTACACTCAGTGGCGCATTTGTGGCCTGGCGACGCGGCGATGATCGCGCCGCCCGCATGCTCGCCCTGGCCCTGTTGGCCGAGGGATTCAATTTGTTCAACAACCTCAACATGACCACCGGCATCAACACCGGCATCGTCTCTGCCTGGTTCAGCCTGCCCGTTGACCTGGTCAGCCTTTCGCTGACCTTTAGCGGGTTCTTTCACTGCCTGATCCTTTTTCCCGAAGTCAAATGGCTGGGTCGGCGTTTCCCCCGCCTGCTCTACCTGATTCACCCTCTCAACCTGGCTCTGATCGCCCTGGGCGGCTGGCTGGGCAACGACGACTCAACGCTCAGCTTGCGCGCCCATATGCTTTCCACCGCCTATATCCTTGCCGGTCTGGAACTGCCCATCGGCATCGCCCACATGATGCACACCTATTTCACTTCAAAACGCACCGGCACCCGCAACCAGATCCGCTGGCTGATGTGGGGCATCATTATCAGTGTGGTACCCTGGCTGCTGGTGTACAACCTGCCCTATGTTCTCACCGGCAAACCGCTGTTTTCGGTATCGCTGGCCACCATCCCCCTGATCATGATTCCCATCACGCTGATTTTCTCGGTGGCCCGCTATGGCCTGATGGCCGTTGACACCCTGATCAATCGCAGCCTGGTATACGGCATCCTCACCCTGGCGCTGATCGGCTTTAACCTCATCCTGGCCGGCTTGTTCAACCCACTCTGGATCATCCTGTTTGGCGAGAAAAATGAGACCATCACCATCATCCTGGCTACACTGATTGCCATCCTCACCTTTAGCGCGGCGCGCAGCCGCCTGCAAAAGTGGATTGATTGGGCCTTTTATCGCGGCCACCTCTATTTTCAAAATCTGCTGCGCGAGATGGGTGAGCAACTCAGCACCACCCTGGTCTTTGACAACCTGGTCACGCTGCTCACCGAATATGTGCCGGCACGGTTGCAATTGAGCGGCGCAACCTTGTTGACCCTGCAATCCAACCCCGAATGTCTGGCCGCCTGCCCGCCACTGGATCTGTCGCCCACTCATCATCAAACCCTGATCCATCACCTCCAGCAGACGCGTCGCCCGCTGGTCGTCAGCCAGGTTCGTCACCCAACCCACGAACTGGCCGATGTGTTGGATATCCTATCTCGGGCGCGGTTAGAGACCTGTCTGCCGCTGTACCGCGCCGGGCGATTGACCGGCATTTACGCGCTGGGGCAAAAAAAATCGGGCGACCTGTTTGATGACCGCGAAATGGACATTCTGGTGCTGTTGGGACACCAGATTTCGGCGGCGTTGGAAAACTCACGCCTGTACCGCGAGGTCGAAGAATACAACCGCACCCTGGAAAACCAGGTGCAGGAACGCACCAAGGACCTGCGTCAGGCCAACAAAAAACTGGCCGATACCGCCTGGGACCTGGCCGAACAGCGCGCCCGTCTGGACACCATCCTGCAAAACATCGCCGATGGTCTGGTCGTCACCGACGCCAATGGCCGCATCGCCCTCACCAATGCCGTTCTGGAGCAAATGGCGGGCATCCCGGCCAGCACCCTGTATGGCATGTCGCTGTCGCAGGCCTTTAGCGACCCCAACCTGATGAATGTAGTGCAACAGGCCTTGAGCCAGGCCGGTCGGTCGGTGAACGGCGAAATTACCCTGAGCGGCGGGCGGGTGTGCAAAGCATCGGCCAGCGCGCTGCGCCAGGGTCAAAACGTCATCGGCGCCACCACCATCCTGCGCGACATTACCCACGAAGTGCAGGTGGATCGCATGAAGACCGATTTCATCTCGACCGTGTCGCACGAACTGCGCACACCGCTGACTTCGGTGTTGGGCTTTGCCAAACTCATCCGTCGCAGTTTTGAAACCACCGTCCTGCCCCAGCTCCAATCGGACGATCTCAAGCTGCAACGCACTTTGGAGCGCATCACCAAAAACCTGGAAATCATCGAGAGCGAAAGCCAACGCCTGACTCGCCTGATCAATGATGTGCTGGACATCGCCAAGATGGAAGCCGGAAAAGTGGAATGGCACATGGCCCCCACTCAAATCGGCGACATGATAGACGGAGCCATTGCCGCCGTAGTCGGCTTTATCGGCGAAAAACCGCTGGAAATCGTCCACCAGGGTGTCCCCGACATTCCGGCAGTGACGGCCGACGCCGACCGCATCATTCAGGTGATCACCAACCTGCTTTCCAATGCCATCAAATTCGCCGAACGCGGCCAGATTGCCGTGCACGCCTGGCTGCTGCACCCCGGCGACGACATCACCCCAACCGGCCCACGCGCCGCCCACCTGCCCACCAGCCTGCCGGCAACCCAAGACATGCTGGCCGTCAGTGTCACCGACTCGGGCATCGGCATTTCCGAGTCTGACCTGAACAAAATGTTCGAGCGATTCCACCAGATGGGCGATGTGTTAACCGGCCGCCCGCGCGGCACCGGATTGGGGCTGCCCATATGTCGCGAGATTGTCGAACATCACGGCGGGCGCATCTGGGTGGAAAGCACATACGGGCAGGGCAGCCGTTTCATCTTTACCCTGCCGCTCACCCAACCCGAAACCGCCGTTCAACCCACCTCATCGGCAGCGACGACTCGCCCGGCCACCATGCCCCCCACCGTCCTCACCGCCGCTCAGCCGGCGCGCCTGCCCCAAGAGCGCGTCCAAGAGATTCGCGAGCGCGTTCTGGCCAGCCTGCCCAACGGCAGCCCCAAAGGCCAAACCATCTTGATTGTAGACGATGAACCCAGCATCCGCTTTTTGCTGCGCCAGGAATTGAGCGAAGCCGGCTACCAGGTGATCGAAGCCTCCGGTGGCCTCGAAGCCGTCGAAATAGCCCGCGCCCAAAAACCCGACCTGGTGCTGCTCGACGTGATGATGCCCGGATTGAGCGGTTTTGACGTGACCAGCGTCCTCAAATCAGATGAGCGCACCAGCCATATCCCCATCCTGATCCTGTCCATCATCGAAGACCGTGAGCGCGGGTTCCGCCTCGGCGCCGACGATTATTTGACCAAGCCCATCCACAGCGACAAGCTGCTGGCCTCGATTTCGTCGCTGCTGCGCGGGGCCGCCCGTGAGCAGCGCGCCCTGGTCGTTCACCCCGACGAAACCGCCGTTGAGGCCATCACCCGGGTGCTGCGCGAGCAAGGCTTTGAAGTGACAACAGCCTATGATCCGCGCGGGGCGATCGAAGCCGCCCAGAAAATCAAGCCCAACCTGGTCATCCTCAACGCCATGTTATCGCAATTCAACGATTATCAAATGCTCAAAGCACTCAATTACACCAACATGGACACCCATGTAGACATTTTGGTGCTGTCGGGTGGCAGCGCGCCCGAACACGCGCCGAAACAAGATGATCAACCCTGATTGACCAAAATAAAAGGAGAAAACATGCCAGAATTCAACATCAATCCCCCAACCAACCGATTGTGCGGCCCCATGCCCAAGATCGGCATCCGCCCCACCATTGACGGGCGGCTGGGTGGCGTGCGCGAGTCATTGGAAGGCCAGACGATGGCCATGGCCCAATCGGTGGCGCGGCTGCTCTGCGAAAACCTGCGCCACGCCAACAGCCTGCCGGTCGAGTGCGTCATTGCCCCCACCATCGGCGGCGTAGCCGAAGCGGCACAGGCTGCCGCCCTCTTTGCCCGCGAAGGTGTAGGCGTCTCGCTCACCGTAACCCCTTGCTGGTGCTATGGCTCGGAAACGATGGACATGGACCCACACACCCCCAAAGCGGTATGGGGCTTTAACGGCACCGAGCGGCCCGGCGCGGTCTATCTGGCGGCAGTGCTGGCCGGACACAACCAAAAGGGACTGCCCGCCTTTGGCATCTATGGCCGCGACGTGCAAGACTCGACCGATACCACCATTCCCCCCGACGTGCAAGACAAGCTCTTGCAGTTCGCGCGGGCCGGCCTGGCCGTAGCCGCCATGCGCGGCAAATCCTACCTCTCGCTGGGCAGCGTCTCGATGGGCATCGCCGGCTCGATTGTAGACCCACACCTGTTTGAAGACTATATGGGCATGCGCCTGGAATATGTGGACATGAGCGAATTTGTCCGCCGCATAGACGAAAAAATCTATGACCCCCAGGAATTTGAACACGCCCTGAAATGGGTGCGCGCCTGGTGCCGCGAGGGCCGCGATCACAACCCGCCGGCCGTCCAACACAGCCGCACCCAAAAAGACCACGAGTGGGAAACGGTGGTCAAAATGACCATGATCGCCCGCGACCTGATGGTGGGCAATCCCCGCCTGGCCGAACTGGGCTTTGGCGAAGAAGCTCTGGGACACAACGCCATCGCCGCCGGCTTTCAGGGGCAGCGACACTGGACCGACCATTTCCCCAACGGCGACTTTTTGGAGGCCATGCTCAACTCGTCATTCGATTGGAACGGCATCCGTCAGCCGTTCATCGTTGCCACCGAAAACGACTGCCTCAACGGAGTGTGCATGCTGTTCGGCCACCTGCTCACCAACACGGCACAGATTTTCGCCGATGTGCGCACCTATTGGAGCCCGGCGGCGGTGCGGCGCGTGACCGGCTACACCCTGTCGGGCCGCGCCGAAGGCGGCCTGATCCACCTGATCAACTCGGGCGCCGCCACCCTCGACGCCACCGGCGAACAAATGCTCAGCGGTCAGCCGGCCATGAAACCGTTCTGGGACATTACTTCCGAAGAAGCGTCGGCATGCCTGGCCACCACCCAGTGGTACCCGGCCAATGTGGGCTATTTCCGCGGCGGCGGCTTTTCCTCCGGCTTTTTGAGCCGCGGCGGCATGCCAGTGACGATGATGCGCCTGAACCTGATCAAAGGCTTGGGCCCAGCCCTGCAACTGGCCGAAGGCTGGACAGTAGACCTGCCGCCAGAGGTGCATGAACAGCTCAACGAGCGCACCGACCCCACCTGGCCGACCCACTGGTTTGCGCCACGATTGACCGGTAGCACGCCGTTTAACGATGTGTACTCGGTGATGAACGCCTGGGGCGCCAACCATGGCGCCATCAGCTATGGACACATCGGCAGCCAGTTGATCACCCTGGCCGCAATGCTGCGCATCCCGGTGTACATGCACAACGTACCGACCGAAAACATCTTGCGTCCCTCCGCCTGGACAGCTTTTGGCGCGATGGACCCACTGGGCGCCGATTTCCGCGCCTGCCAGAATTTCGGCCCGCTGTACGGCTAGAAAAAACGGGCCACGACAAGTCGTGACCCGCTCAGGAAACAAAAAAACCAGGTTTGCTCACAAACCTGGTTTTTTGTTACACGAAATCAAAACCACCACCGAGCGCGCTCCCACAACCAGGGTGTTGGTCGAGATGGGTTGCTCCTGGCCGGGCGGCAAAATATCATCAGGAGAAGGACGGTCGGTATCCACCACACGCCGCCAGGGGCAATCCGGCCGACGCAGAGGCAGCTCAAATTCAAGCGGCTGCCAATACGCGTTGAAAATCATATGAATATCGTCGTCGCCTTGCTCCTGACCGCTCAAAGTCAGAGCGATGCTGTGCGAATAAAAGCTCCAATCGGGCTGCTCCAGCCGCACCCCATGCCAGGTGATGGCATTGAATACCTGATGGTCTACATGCTCTGCCGCCTCGACTGGATAGATGCGCAGGTTCAAGACCGGATGGCTGCGACTGAACTGGATCATCAGCCGGGTGAAACGCAAGATAGTTTGATGATGCTCCACGTCATTCCAATTGAACCAACTAATCTCGTTGTCCTGACAGTAGGCATTGTTATTGCCCTGCTGCGTGCGGCGCACTTCATCACCAAAAAGCAGCATGGGCGTGCCTTGAGAAACCAGCAACACAGCCAGAGCGTTCTTGATCTGGCGTTCGCGCAACCGCTCAATGTCGGGATCATCTGTCGGCCCCTCGTGTCCACAGTTCCAACTCCAATTGGCATCCAGGCCATCGCGGTTACTTTCACCGTTCGCCTCGTTATGTTTGACATTGTACGACACCAGATCATTGAGCGTAAACCCATCGTGACAGGTGATAAAGTTGATGCTGCGATGCAGGACATGATCCGGCGCCGTGTAAATATCCGGGCTGCCCACCAACCGGTCGGCAAAAGCCTGCACCGTGCCGTTATCGCCACGCAAAAAGCGACGCACATCGTCGCGATAGCGGCCGTTCCACTCGGCCCAGCGATGCCCGATAAACGCTCCCACCTGATACAACCCGCCGGCATCCCACGCCTCGGCAATGATCTTGGTGCCGGCTAGATAGGGGTCCGATTCGATCTCCCACAAAATAGGCGGGTCGTGCATCGGCTGACCGCGCTCATCGCGAAACAGCACCGAGGCCAGGTCAAATCGAAAGCCGTCCACATGCATCTCTTGCACCCAATAATGCAACGCATCCACGATCAGGCGGCGCACGATGGAATGATTGCCGTTGAGAGTATTGCCGCAGCCGGTAAAATTGCTGTACCGGCGGCGGTCGGCCGGGTCAAGCAGATAATAGGCCCGATTTTCCAGGCCACGATAGCACATGGTCGGCCCCTGCTCATCGCCCTCGGCCGTGTGATTAAACACCACGTCCAGAATCACCTCGATGCCGGCGCGATGCAGCGCCTTGACCATGTCGCGAAACTGGGTGAGCGGCGAGCGGGCCGGGTCATTGACACAATATCCACGATGCGGGGAGAAAAAGTTGATCGGATTATAGCCCCAATAATTGACCAGCCGTCGGTGTCGGGCACGCCCCCGCCCGGCCGAGCGGTCGTACAGGTTGGTGTCTTGCTCATCAAACTGCTGCACCGGCAAGAGTTCCACTGCCGTAATGCCCAACTCGCGCAGATAGGGGATTTTTTCAACGATGCCGTCAAACGCGCCGGGAACGCGCACGCCGGAGGAAGGATGGCGGGTGAACCCACCCACGTGCATCTCGTAAATGATCGTCTCTTCAAAAGGGCGTTGCAGCGGCCGGTCGCCTTCCCAATCATACCCATCCACATCGGGGACAACGCACTTCATGGCGCTGGCACAATTATCGTGCCGCCCGCGCGCCTGCTGCCTCGACCAGTTGTCGCCATAAATAATTTCGCGGGCATACGGGTCGAGCAGCACCTTGTGGTAGCAAAAGCGATGCCCCACTTCGGGCGTGTTGGGGCCGTCTACGCGATAGGCATAAATCTGGCCGGGGCGCAGCCCGCGCACCCAAACGTGCCAGTAATAAAACGTGCGATGCTGCCGCTCATCCAGCCGGATGACCCGCTGCGGACGCGCCTCATCCATGCGATTAAAAAGAAGCAATTCGACAGCAGTAGCGTTTTTGGTGAACAGAGAAAAATTGACCCCGTCACTGCTCACCATCGCCCCCAACGGATAAGGTCGTCCGGCTTGAAGGTCAGGCTCGCCCATGTTCACAACCTGCTCCGCTTTTTCTCGGCGCGTGGAATTTCGGCCAGCACATGCAGGCCCAGAGCTTCCAGTTCGGCGCGGTCTCGCACCGTGCGGTCGAGATAATCCAGCAGAAACGCCCCGGCCACGCCGGCCAACAGGGCCAGCCCCAGGCGGATAGGCAAATCCAGCCGCTCTCGCAGGCTGTGCCCCACCGGCACCACCACCGGCGGCTCGATCAGCGGCATCACCGCCTGCGCCTCGCCCAGCGGGCCCACCAGCTCGGCGGCATCGCGGTCCAGCACCGTCACCGCGGCGTTGGCAATGCGCTCCAGTTGGTCAGCACTGGGCCATGAGACCGACACCGACAGCACGCGATGCTCGGTAGACGCGCCAAACCGCCCGGCCAGGTTCACCTGCTCTTCGCCTAACTGTTGCGCCACACGGCGGGCAAAATCGCCCCCACGCACCGCCGAAGCCAGATCATCCATCAAATACTCGGAAGCCACCCAGGTATCCAGTGGATTGTCGGCCTCGGTAGCCGGGCGAGCCGCCGGCCGCAGCCCCACATTGAATTTGAACGTGGCCGTGTACATAGTCGCCGGCGGCGCAAGCACGGCCAGCCCGGCCGACACACTCCCCACCACGACCATCAACGCCACCGGCAGCCACCAGCGACGATATACGATGCGCCAATAGCGGATCAATTCCATGCCTGATGCTCCTTGTAAGCCTGGATCACAAAATTTTGAATTTTTGAGCGAAACACCGATACGTCAAATTGTTCGGCATGATGGCAAATCGCCTGAGGGTCATAATCGGCCGGGTTGAACTGCTGCAAAGCCCGCGCCAACGATTCCACCGTCTGCGCCGAAAACAAGGCGCCCGTCTGCCCAGTCACCACCGTATCCAGCGCGCCGCCGCCGGCAAAAGCGATCACCGGCCGGCCGGCAGCCATCGCCTCGACCGGCGTAATGCCAAAATCGTCCTCGCCGGGAAAAATGAACGCCTTGCAACGGGCCATCAATTCGGGCAGATCGGCGTCAGAAACGTGGCCCAAAAACTGCACCGTCGGGCCGGCCATCCGCTCGAGCCGCGCCAGATCGCGCCCCACACCGCCCACCTTGAGCGGCAGCCCCAACTCAGTGCAGGCCTGCACGGCCAGGTCAATGCGTTTGTAGGGAATCAGCCGCGCCACTATCAAAAAATAATCCTCATATCCGGCGTTCGCGGCGAGGTTCGCCGCGAACCTCGCCGTATTCACCGGCGGATAAATGATCTCAGATGAGCGATTATAATAGCGGCTGATGCGTCGCCGTACCTGAGTCGAAATGGCGACAAAACGATCCACCCGCTCGGCGGCCAGGCGGTCCCACAGCCGCAAATAGCTGAGCAGCGGAGCCAGGGCCATCTGCGTCAGCCGCCCCAACCCTTCGCGCCGCGCGTAATCGCCGTATCGCCACACATAGCGCGTGGGGGTCAGGCAGTAACAGATGTGCAACACGTGTGGCGGCACAATGATGCCATGACAAAAGCCGCTCTTGTTGCTCAACACCACATCATACTCGCTCAGGTCGAGGCTCTCAAAAGCCAGAGGATAAAGCGGCAAAAAAGGCTGATGATGACGTTTGACCCAGGGCAGGCGATTCATCCAGGTGACGCGAATATCCCATTGGCGATAATGAGAGGGCATGGCCGGGGGATCATAGATGCTGGTGTAAACAGGGGACTGCGGAAACAAATCAACCAGGTTTTCCAACACATATTCTGCGCCGCCCACCTGGTTCAACCAATCGTGTACCAGAGCGACCCTCATTCGTGGCCTCGCACCACAAAAGGCACTTTTTGCTGCAAATGGCGGCCCACATAAATGTGCAACTCGTACTTGCCCGGCCGCACATTGATGTACCGCCAGGTGTCGCCGCGCGCCCCGGCAAAACTCCACAGTTCCACCGCACTCCAATACTCTACCATTTGCTGATCCACCTCTACATACCAGACGTGCAGCCATGGCACATTCCGGGCCATCCCGTCAAAGGTGAAAAAGGCATAGACCTGGCTTGTACCCGGTGGAAATGTGCTTTCCGGGTTGATCGGCTGACCGTTCTGCTGCCCGGCAGCCAGAGTCAGAGCCACCAGAGCAGCCTGGGGGCCGGGGGTGATGGCAATTTGGGGAAACGGAGTCAGCAGCGCGGCCGGCAATTGGGCATCGAGAGGAATGGGCGTTGGGGTCGGCGTGGGCGTGACAGTCAGAGTGGGCGTCGGCGTGCCGGTCGGAGTCGGCGTGCGCGGTGTGGGCGTAGGGATCAGCGTCGCTGTTGGAGGCAAGATCGGCGAGGGAAAAATTTCAGGGCGATACAGCGCGCACCCCCACCAGCCCCCGCTGGCCACCGCCAGAATCGCCGCCAGGATGGCCAAAATCAAAGCCCGGCGACCATTCAACTGCGATTGCTCGCGGACAAATGTAAACGACGTAATACGGGCCATCCGCCACATTTGGCCAAAGATAATAAAACCAACCAGTGCCCCCACTCCCCACAGGCTGGTCAACACCGGCCCCAGCCGGATGCCAATTTCTCGCCAGTCCACCAACCAACCTCGAATTATTTGAGCGACTCGGCAATCTGCAAAATTTCGTTGAGGCTCAGGCTGCCGGCAATTGAGAATTGCAGTTCATCTTCTCGCCAGGTCAACAGCAAACCGCCTTGCGAATTGTCTTGCACCAGCGTCCCTTGAACGCCGCGCAGCGGCAGCAGGGTCACATTTTCCTGCGGCGTCTGCCCGATGTTGGGACCCTGTGCCAGCGTAAAAGAATGAGACCCGGTATAGACCAAAGCCATATTCTTGTCCAATTGAAAAGCCATCGCAAACGTCGTATCGGCCGGCAAATACCCCGGCAGACGCAGCCTGAAATCAACGGCCCGCTGCGCCTCTTCCAGAGTCAAAGCCCGACTGTCCGGCACCGTTACCCGGTCCAAAACAGCACCTTCTGGAATATCGAGGTCCAGAACCGCATCATCCAGGTCGGCAAAACATTCGATGCTCTTGAGCCGCACAGTTCCACTGCCCCAAGACGCACTTTGATAGTCAATTTGCCGCACCCGCCAGTCGCGAGCGTCAATGGTATACTCGGCCTGCTCATCCGGTGAAAGGGGAATCTCCAGCTTGTAGACCATTAGGCCGCTTTCGCGCACCCGCGCCAACAAGCGCGCCTTTTGCGGGTCGAAGGATTGCAGCGAAGCATTTCGGGCATAGAGCAGCGTCTCGATCACGCGCGGCAAACGCACCAGATCGGCCGGGCCGATAGACGTGGTATTGGTGTGCGGAGAATAAGATAGGCTGGTTTTCCTGTCTGTCGTAAAAGTCAGGCCGCGCAACTGCGGCGACGTAGCCGACAGGATGGTCAACCTGGCACGACTGCCCTGCTTTTCCCACACTTCCACGACGAGCGAATCCTTGATCATGTCGGTGTTAATGTCCATGTCTAAAAAAGAATGACATGCCGACGATGCAGACAAGACCTGCTGAGTGCGAAACACCACCTGCGCAGCAGTCAACCGCTGCCCCAGACACCCGCTCAGCAGCCCCAAAGCCCCCATCAAGATGAGCAGAGAAAATTTAGAGGCCCGTTTATGGGTCACACGCCAACCTCGCTCTCCATAGCCAGGCATTATATCACACAAACAAACATCGTTCAAAAGTTGATTTCGACAGGCTCAATCAACAAAACGTCTTTATCTTTACCATCTCACTCCAGCGACCGATCATCAGACTCGGCCTGCGTTGCGGCCGGCTTGATCTGCTTGATGCGTTTTTCAATCTCGGAACGCGGCTCGAGAATGCGCCGTTTGCACGTCAAACAGACCAGCCCAATATCGGCGCCAATGCGCACCACCTGCCACTCAAACCCGCCACAAGGATGAACCTTGCGCAAACGCACAATGTCGCCCACAGCCAGTTTCATCGGCATGGCTCACCTCTCAAGGCTGCTCGGTGATCATCCGGGTGATGCCGGTTCGCTCATCCCACTCGACCGGGATGCTATACCAGCGGTCGCCCCCCGGATCATGCTCAAAATGCACCATTTTGACCAGATCACGTTGATCCACCGCCAGGCCGGCCCAGTTGATGGACACGATCAGCCGCGGCGACCAACGCACCAGGTTGGGCGATTCAGGCAAAAGAGGCGGCGGGTCGGCATGCAGTTCCCAATCCGGCAGCGCACCGACGCCGGGTCGTTCGGCCAACGGCACCGTGCGCAGCCGCACCTGTACATCGGCGCGCGGCCCGCCCGGCGGACACAAAATGACGATGCGGCCATCGGGCGAAACCAGTTTTTGCGGCTGCGGACTGTTGGCAAACCAGGTCACGGTAGGACCCCACTCGACGCCCTGCTCCGGGTCCAGCATCAAAAGCAGGCGCGAGGTGTCGGGGGCATCCTCGGCCACCGGCGGCCGCTCGGTCGTCGGATTGCCATAATACAGATAATAGGCTCCAGCCCGCGCCAGTTGAGCGTTTTGGATGTGAAACAAAATCTCCCAACCCCGACTGTTGTGCAGCGGACGAGCCAGACGGGGAATTTCCCACCAGGTTTTGGAATCCCACACCAGCAGGCGCAGGTCGCCGCCATCAGAGCGCATTTTTCCTTCTTGCTGTGCGCTCTGCCCGTCGAACAACACGCGCGCCCATGTGCCGGCCGGCGACTCGGCAGCGATGGCATCCAGCACAACGGCACGGCGGTACCGCCAACGCGCATCCCACCACAACAGACCACCCGGCGCATTGGGCGTCTCCAATGGCTGCGGCGAAGGAGGCCAATACAGGCCGGTCGGGGTCGGCACGGCGTCCGGCACAAACAGCGGTAGTGGACGCGGGTCGGTCGTCGGCAACTCGATCATCACGTCCGGTTCGTTGACCGAGCGCAGCACCACCAGCAACAGACCGAATACCAGCACCAACACCAACCCCATGCCGATCAAAATAGCCCATTGGCCTGCGCTCAAAAACGGTTGTTTTGTCTCAGAAGGAGACACAGATGGAGAATTTAATGACATATTGACGTATCTTTTCGTTATAAAACAGACTGCCCGATGTCCCCCTGAAACCTTGATTCTGTAACGCCCGTATAGAAAAACAATCGCGCCGAGATAGCAACTCATCTCAACTGCGTTCTGGATGCTCAAACGGCAGAGTCGGGCGTTTCCATACAGGCGCCGATCAGAGCGCGCTGCCCACAAACAAAAGCCTGCGCCGACATGGGGCGCCGGCCGGCCGGCTGCACCTGCTCCAGCACCAAAGCGCCCTGCCCGGTGATCACTGCCACCTGCTTGCCCAAAAGCACAACCTGCCCGCAAACACCCGGCCCGCTCCAGTCGGGCAGCGCGGTGGCCTGCAAAATGTCTAGCTTGAGGCCGTTCCAGATGGTAAACGCGCCCGGCCAGGGCGTCCAGGCGCGCACCATGCGCTCAATGTCTCGAGCTGACTGTTTCCAATCAAGGCAGCCATCACTTTTGGACAGGCGCGGACACCAGGTTACGCCCTGATCGGGCTGCGGCTGTAATTCGAGTTCGCCGCTCACCCAACGTGGCAGCGTATCCATCAGCAGGTCTGCGCCCAGATGGGCCAACCGCTGCGTCAAAACCGGGGTAGTATCCTGCGGCAAAATGGCGCACCGCTTTTGCGCCAGGAGGGGGCCGGTATCTATGCCCTCATCCATCAACATCACGGTGACGCCAGTCTCGGTGTCACCGTGCAAAATGGCGGCCTGCACCGGCGCCGCCCCCCGCCAGCGGGGTAGAAGGGAGGCATGCACATTCAAACACCCATGCGGCGGCAGCGACAAAACGGGCGTGGTCAAAATATGCCCTACTGCTGCCGTCACAAACACATCGGCCTGGACAGCGCGCAATCGCTCAACGGCGCGCGATGAACGCAATGTGGCCGGCTGCCACACCTCCAGGCCATGCGCCCATGCGCAGGCTTTGACCGGCGAAAAAATCACCCGTTGTTTTCGTCCTTGCTTGCGATCAGGCTGAGTGATCACCAGCACCACCCGATGATGCGCCATCAGAGCCATCAATGTCGGAACGGCAAATTCGGGCGTGCCCATAAAAACAATGTTCATGGCTATGCTCCACCCAGGGACCTACCCGGTAAAATGGTTGCCTGGCGACGATTCGTCTAGGGTAGGACACTGATGATTGTAACATGCTTTTCCTGGAGAGGCAAGGCCTGTGTTTTGTTCACCGGCCTGTCTGCAGGCTCACCTGTTCTCAATCTGTCTCGCACACCGGCTCATCCTGCGCAGGCATCTTTGTGACAAGAGGTTTGACATTTTACCATGACGATGATAGAATAAAAATGTCGTTCAAATTCGCTCATTTGTAATCTTTGGAGGAAAATATGTCTGAGAATCCCGTTCCCACCGCCGGCGGCCTGACTCAAGATGACAAGCTATGGGCATTGCTAAGCTATATCTTTATGCCCCTGATCGGCATCGTTGTGCTTTTGATGGAAGACAAAAAGAACCGTCCTTTCCTCAAGTACCATGCCATCGTCTCGATCATCCTGGGCATCCTGACTATCGTGCTGAGCGGAGTCTGCATTGGCGTCCTGTTCTGGTTCTACGGCATCTATATCGGCATCAAGGCCTACCAGGGCGAGACGGTGACGGTTCCTGTGATCACCGATTTTGTCAAGAATCAGGGTTGGGCGCAGGTTCCGTAACCCAACAACATCCTTTTGTTGCCGGCGTAACATCAAGCCCTTTATCTCTAGATAAAGGGCTTTGTTGTTTGCCCATCCGCCCCTTCATGGATATAATGGGCAGATACACTCAACCCGATCAAGCACAAGGAGGATGCAATGAGGCATCAAGACGGTTTTTTCCGAGACCGCGCCGGCGCGGCTATTTACTATCAGCAATGGCTGCCAGACCATGATCCCAAGGCCGTGCTGCTCATTGTTCATGGGCTGGCCGAACACAGCGGGCGATATACGAACATCATTCATCGTCTTATTCCCCTGAATTACGCCGTGTGCGGCCTGGATCATATCGGTCATGGCCGCTCGGAAGGGGTGCGCGTGTATGTGGAGCGGTTTGGCGATTACACCGACACGCTCAAGACCTACCTGGATCGGGTGCGCCAGGAATATCCTGCTCGACCGATCTGGGTGTTTGCGCACAGCCTGGGCGGCCTGATCGGCACATACTTTTTGCTCGACCATCAGCACGACCTGGATGGAGCAATCATTTCGGCACCGGCAGTCAAGCTGCCGGCCAGCATTTCGCCATGGACGATCACCCTGGCCAAACTGCTATCCAAATGGATGCCCCGCGCCGGACTGACACCCGTCGAGCCGCGCCTGGTCAGCCGCGACCCGGCTGTGGTGCAGGCCTATATTGACGACCCGCTGGTGTACAAGGGCAAAAGCACCGCTCGCCTGGGCGCCGAACTGATCCAGGCCATTCAGCGGGTGCAGGCCGAGGCCGCCACTATCACTTTGCCGGTGCTGCTCATCCAGGGTAGCGCAGATGGCTTGGTAGACCCTACCGGTGCGCCGTGGTTGTACGATCAGATCAGTTCTCAAGACAAAAGCATTAAAATTTACGATGGCCTGTACCACGAAACGTTCAACGAACCGGAGCGTGAGCAGGTGTTGGACGACATACAGGCCTGGTTACAGGCTCATTGGAACAACTAGCCCACAAGCCAGAACCCAAGAGGAGGAAAGATGGCCCAGATCATCCGCGTTCAAGAAATTGCCCAATACGTCGGCCAGGAGGTGATCATCCGCGGCTGGCTGTATGACAAAACTGACAAGGGGCGACTACAATTTTTGCAGGTGCGCGACGGCAGTGGCATTGTCCAGGCGGTGGTGTTCAAAAAAGAAGTGCCGTCGGATGTGTTTGAGCGTGCCCTGATGGTGACTCAGGAATCGTCGCTGATCATCCGCGGTACTGTGCGCGCCGACCCGCGTGCGCCCGGCTATCCGGGCGGACACGAGTTGGGCGTCCAGGATATGACTATCGTCCAGTTGGCCCAGGATTATCCGATCACCCCCAAAGAACACGGCATCGAGTTTTTGATGGATCACCGCCACCTGTGGCTGCGCTCCACTCGTCAATGGGCCATCTTGCGCGTGCGGGCGACCATCATCAAGGCCGTGCGCGGCTGGCTCGACGACCACGATTTTCTGCTGGTTGACACGCCGCTGCTCACCCCGGCCGCCTGCGAAGGCACCACCACTCTCTTTCAGACCGATTATTTCGGCACGCCAGCCTACCTCAGCCAGAGCGGACAGCTCTATAACGAAGCCACCATCGGCGCATTCGGCAAGGTCTATTGCTTTGGCCCAGCCTTTCGCGCCGAAAAGTCCAAGACGCGCCGCCATGTGATGGAGCTGTGGATGGTCGAGCCAGAAGCTGCCTTTGTACAACTAGACGAATGTATGGAAATCGAAGAGCAGTTGGTCAGCCATGTAGTACAGACGGTGTTGGGCGAACGGCGAATGGAGTTGGACATCCTGGAGCGCGACGTGAGCAAGCTCGAATTGATCACCCCACCATTTCCGCGCATTGCCTACGATGAGGCCGTAGAGCGCATCAACGCTGCCAGAGTCGAGGATGTGCATATCGAGTGGGGCGAGGATTTTGGCGCGCCGCACGAGACGGTGCTGGCCGAGCAGTTTGACAAGCCCGTATTTGTCCACCATTACCCCACTGCGGTCAAGGCCTTTTACATGGCCCAAGAGCCGGCCCGCCCAGAGGTGTGCCGGTCGGTAGACCTGCTGGCTCCCGAAGGATATGGCGAGATCATTGGGGGCGGCGAACGCTCCGGCGACCCGGCCTTTTTGGAACGGCAGATCGAACATCACAAGCTGCCCCACGAGGCCTACAAGTGGTACCTGCAACTGCGGCAATTTGGTGGCGCGCCTCATTCGGGCTTTGGGTTGGGCATCGAGCGGGCGGTGTGTTGGATCTGCAAACTGCCGCACATCCGCGAAGCCATCGCCTTTCCGCGCATGCTGGGGACAATCTATCCCTGATCACAACGAATGAAAATGTAGGGGCGAGCCTTGCGCTCGCCCTGATCGGGCAGGGGCGAGCCCTGCGCTCACCCTGATCGAGCAGGGGCAAGCCCTGCCCCTACCGGGTGGCGATTCTCAAAACTGCGGCACAACAAATTGCGCCGAGCGAGTCCTGGAAACAGGTTGTGGACACGTAAAAATGCGCCCAAGAACGCTGATTGTTTTATTATGTGTTCTCATATTCCTGGTCGGCATCGTGCTGGCCCTATTTTTCGTGCTGCAAGCACAGAGGTCCATCATGTCTACCTTGACGCGGGATCCCTTCAAGCAACCCTTTGCCTCCACTAGCATTTGGAATATGCCCATCGGCGACGAGGCCGTATATGTGCCTGCGAACATTAAAAAGGCCACTCAATGGGGTATGACGGTAGACGAGGATATTTTGATCCTCGCCCCCGACGCCCCGCTGACCGACATTTACTATAACGGCGCCGGCTGGTCCAAGCAAGATCGCTGCGTGGCCGAGGGCGGCGTGCTGCTACGGGCGCCCATCCCGGTCGATTTTGTGCTGCCGCACGTATTGCCGCATACCCCCAACAACTCGACAGCCATCCTCATGCCCGACCGCCGCACGCTGAAACAGCATCAGCCCTTTCACCGCTGCGCCTCGAACGGCCTGGCCGTGACACAATACCTGTACCCCGACGCCGACCTGTATGGCGACGGCATCCGCGGGGCGCACGGCGGCAGCGGCCTGTCCAGCATCGGCGGGACGCTGCGGCTGGGCGAGCTAATTCCCGGCGGCACCATCCGCCATGCCCTCAAGATCAACCTGTTTGCCGCCCGCAACCTGTATTATGCCGCCGACGATCCCGACGGTCAGCCCGGCTATCGCTGGCCGGCAGTGCAGTGCGACGGTTATGCCAACGACCCCAACAGTTCGATCCGCTACGGCGGCCAGAACCTGGCCCTGCAAATGGGCGCGCTGCTGGCCTTGCACAAGGAGGTTGACCTGGCCGGTAACGAGTTGGGGCTGGAAACCGAGCCGGCCAAAATGCTGGCCCAGGCTTTGCAAGACTATGGCGCCTATGTGGTAGACGACACGGCCTGGGATGTGTATGGCCTGGCCGTCGAGTGGGGACCCGATGGCCTGGTCACAGATGAATTTCAAAAGGCTTGGGGCTTTTCTATGACCCCACAAAGCCGCAATACACCGTGGGTGCGCGATATGGATCGCATCTTTACAAACCTTTACGTTATTGATAACAATGGACCGCAACGGATCGGTGGCGGCGGCAAGCCGCGCCAGCCGTTGGCTGCTCCACTGATCGAGCCAACCCGGCCATGACCTCCTTGCCCCCAAACTGTGACTACTGCGGCGCATGTTGTTACCTGGTGGTGCAGGTACCCGAGCCGGACGACCTGCCCGCCGACCTGATCGCCTATCGCGACGGCAAAGCCTGGATGCGGCGAGAAGGCGGCGGGCGCTGCGCGGCCCTCGACCCGCGCACTCGGCGCTGCACCATTTATCCTCGCCGCCCCCCCGATTGCCGCAATTTTGATCGAGGCAGTCCGCACTGCCTGGTGGTGCGAGAGGCGTTTTTCGGTGGCCTGCGCGGCAACAGGCTGATCAAAGCGTATGTAAAAGGAGTCAGACACCAGATTGATCAAGACAATTTATAGAAAATTATGGTTTATTACGATATTAATCATTATCACCATCAGCCTCACCGCCTGCGAAGAGTTAATCTATGAATTGGAAACCATCCTGACCGAGTCGGAACTGACCGTCGAGCCAATTGAAACCATCGAGGCCGCGACAGCCGCTCCTTCTCCAACCGCCTCACCCAGGCCGGCCGCGCAGGCTACGGCGACGGCAACACCGGGCAGCGGCAGCCTCACCGCCGCTGATTTTGACTTTTATGTCCTCAACCTCTCCTGGTCGCCCGATTACTGCGCCACCAACGGCCACAATGACCCGCAGCAATGCAGCGCGGGCAAAAAGCTGGGTTTTGTCTTGCACGGCCTGTGGCCGCAATACGACAAGGGCTACCCGCACGATTGCTCGAACGAAAAGCTGCCCGCCGAACTCAAATCTCAATTTCCCGGCCTGTACCCCAGCCCCAAGCTCTACGATCACGAATGGGAAAAACACGGCACCTGCTCCGGCCTGTCGCCCCTGGAGTACCTGTCTCTGTCCAAACAACTCAAAGAGTTGCTGCGCACCCCCCCGGCCTATCAGCAGCCCGAAACCACATTTCGAGCCAGCGCGTCACAACTCAAACAAGATTTCGCCGATGCCAATGATGGGTTCGACGTGTCGTTTTTTGCGCCCTATTGCTCCGATTCCGGCCGCTTTCTCAAAGAACTGTACGTCTGTTTTAGCATACAAGGCCAACCCACATCGTGCAGCCAGGAAATCCATCGAAAATCGGCTACAAGCTGCGGTAGAGCCGATTTCCTGGTGCGCAACATCCGCTGAGCGGTAGAAAGGCAACCTGATGTTCCAAGCCAACTATGATGAATCGCTCGTGCCGGCCTATACCTTCCCCGATCCGTTGATTTGTGCCGACGGCATGCCTGTGACCGATGCACGCACCTGGTTCACCCGCCGCCGCCCCGAGATTTTGCACCTGTTCGAGCAACATGTCTATGGCCGCATACTCGGCCCATTGCTGCAAACCACCTTTCGCGTGGCCTCAGAGGATACCAATGCTCTGAACGGCGCCGCCACCCGCCGTCAGGTCACGGTATATTTCAGCGATCAACTGACCGGCCCACAGATGGACATGTTGCTTTATTTGCCCAACGAATGCCCCAAACCGCTGCCGGTCTTTGTGGGCCTCAACTTTCAAGGCAATCACGCCATCCATGCCGATCCGGGCATTGCCCTCTCGACACAGTGGATGCCCAATGGCGCGCCGGGTGTGATAGATGGCCGCGCCACCGATGCGGCACGCGGTCTGGCCGCCAGCCGCTGGCCGGTCAAGCGCATTTTGCAGCGCGGCTATGCCCTGGCCACCATCTATTACGGCGACCTCGACCCCGATTTTGATGACGGCTTTGAAAACGGCGTGCACCCGCTCTTTTACCGGCCCGGCCAGACCCGCCCGGCCGCCGACGAGTGGGGGGCCATCGGGGCGTGGGCCTGGGGTCTGAGCCGCGCCCTCGACTATTTCGAGGTGGATGCCGACCTCGACGCCCGCCGCGTTGCCGTGATCGGCCACTCGCGGCTGGGCAAGACGGCTCTGTGGGCTGGCGCCGCCGATGAGCGATTCGCCCTGGTCGTCTCGAACAATTCTGGCTGCGGCGGGGCGGCCCTGTCGCGGCGACGATTCGGCGAGACGGTCGGGCGGATCAACACGGCTTTTCCGCATTGGTTCTGTGAGAATTTCAAGCAATACAACGATAATGAAGCACAATTGCCGGTTGATCAGCACATGCTCCTGGCCCTGATCGCCCCCCGCCCGCTCTATGTCGCCAGCGCCGCCGACGACCTGTGGGCCGACCCGCGCGGCGAATTCCTGGCCGCCCGCCACGCCGACCCGGTTTACCGGCTGCTCACCGGCCGCGGGCTACCCGCCGTCGAAATGCCCGCGCCCGGCCAACCATCCGCCGACCTGATCGGCTATCACATCCGCCCCGGCCCGCACGATGTCACACTGTATGACTGGGAACGCTATCTGGATTTTGCCGATCAACATTTTGTATCGCTGTCCTGACCAGAAAGAGACCGATGAACAAACAAACAATCCTTGTCGCCCTGATTGTTTTGGGGCTGGTTTTGAGCGGCTGCGCCCCGCGCCCCACCGGCGTGACCGGGCGGGTGCTGTTTCACGGCAATATCTCTGCCTCTGACCTGCAAATGCGCCTGATCGAACTGCAACCCCCAAGCGGCTCCGGCCCGGTCAAGGTGTTCATCGAAGGCCAGGCCGTGGCCACCTCAGAGCTGGACAAAGACGGCTCTTTCAAAATCCAAGTGCGCCCCGGCGATTACGTGATCAAGGTCATCGCATCGGCCACCGACCAGGTGTTGACCGGCCGCCGCGTCACCGTCAGACGCAACCGACTGACTCGCATTGAAATCGAAATAGAATAAGAGGAAAGAACAATGTCCAAAATTCATTTGCCCCCCGACCGCTATCTGGGCAGCGACCCGGCCCAGCGCAGCGTGGCGATGGAGCTATATCAGTCTGTGGCCCATTTGCCCATCGTCAGCCCGCACGGTCACGTAGACCCGCGCCTCTTTGCCGACCCCGACGCCACCTGGGGCAGCCCGGCCGACCTGCTGATCATCCCCGACCATTACGTCTTTCGCATGCTCTATTCGCAGGGCGTGCCGCTGGAAAAGCTAGGCATGCCGCGCCGCGACAGCGATCTGGTCGAGACCGATCACCGCAAAATATGGCAAACGTTCGCCGAGCATTTTTACCTCTTTCGCGGCACCCCCAGCGGCATGTGGCTGACCCACGAACTGCACGATGTGTTCGGCGTGCAAGACAAACTGTGCGGCGAAACGGCCCAGTCCATCTATGATCAAATCGCTGCCCAACTGGACACGCCCGAATTTCGCCCCCGCGCCCTGTTCGAGCGATTCAACATTGAAATTCTTTGTACCACCGACGCCGCCACCGACCCCTTGATTTATCATCAACAGATCCAGGCATCTGACTGGCACGGCAACATTCGTCCTACCTTTCGCCCCGACGCCGTGATCAATATCCTCACTGAAGGCTGGAAGGAGCAAATAGATGCTCTAAGCCAAATATCAGGCATTGACGTTCATTCGTATTCCACTCTGATCCAGGCTTTGGAGAACCGCCGCGCCTTTTTCAAGTCTATGGGCGCCACTGCCACCGACCATGCCGCCCTGACCCCTTATACCGCTGCCCTGTCGCCGGCCGAGGCCGAGAACATTTTCCAACGCGCTCTCAAAGGGCAGGCCACTGCCGATGACGAAACCCGCTTTACCGCCCACATGTTGATGCAAAGCGCGCGCATGAGCATCGAGGACGGCCTGGTGATGCAACTGCACACCGGCTCGTACCGCAACCACAACCAGGCTATTTTTGAGCAATTTGGCCGCGACAAGGGCTGTGATATTCCGGTACGCAGCGAATTTACCGAGAATCTACGTCCTTTGTTGAATCAATACGGCAACGACCCGCGCCTGACCCTGATTTTGTTCACCCTGGACGAAACGACCTATGCGCGCGAGCTGGCCCCGCTGGCCGGGCATTATCCAGCGGTCAGAGTGGGGCCGGCCTGGTGGTTCCACGACAGCTTGAACGGCATGCTGCGCTACCGCGAGCAAATCTGCGAAACCGCCGGGCTGTACAACACGGTCGGCTTTAACGACGACACCCGCGCTTTTCCATCCATCCCCGCCCGCCACGACCTATCCAGACGAGTAGATGCCGCCTGGATCGCCGGCCTGGTAACGCGCGGCGTGGTAGATATGGACGACGCCCGCAACATGATCCTCGACTGCGCCTATCGGCTGGTCAAAAAGGCCTATCGGTTTGAATAACAAGATAAACGAGGAAACAAATGGATCAAGAAATTCGCACAGTTCAAGTAGACGAGTTTGACGAGTGGATACGCTTTCTCGACCTGTGTTTTGGGGCATCCAAAGGCTGGTTTGTGCGCAACATGGCGCACGTTTATCAGCCACAGCCCGAAACCTGCGCCTATGGTTATGTGATCGAACAAGAGGGACGCATTGTCTCGCATGTGGGCGTCTATCCGCTAGAGACGGTGGCCGCCGGTGTGACCCTGCGCATCGGCGGCATTGGCGCCGTAGCCACCCTGCCCGCCGAGCGGGGACACGGACACATGTCTCGCCTGCTGCGCCACGCCATCGAGATGATGCGCCAGCAAGGTTACGTTGCATCGTGGCTGGGTGGCGACCGGCAGCGCTACAACAGTTTCGGCTGGGAACGCGCCAACCCCGGCTATAACCTGACCTTTTCCCGTCGTTCGCTGGATCGCGCCAAAATCGAGCCGGCGCGGATCGAAGAGCAGTATTTGTGCGACATGGGCGACGCGGTCGCTCGGTTTGGCAACGTCCCGCCTTGCTATGCCATCCGCCCGCATCTGTCCCTCCAGTTGCGTCGCGAAGGCCTGCGCGCCTGGACGGCCTATCATCCAGAGAACAACTCGGTAAGCGGCTATGCCATTGCCGACCCGAACGAACATGGCCCTATGCAGGTTATAGAACTGGTCTCGGCCACCGGCCACGAAGCAGCCTTTCTCCGCGCCATCATGGATCGCGCCGACTGCTCCGAACTGCGCTGGTGTCTGTCGGCCTGGGACCAGGAGCGGCTGGCCCGCGTGATGCCCTGTACGTCCGGCCACAAATCCGAAGGCTGGTGGATGTATCGCGTCATAGATTTACAGAAACTGCTCACGGCGGCCCGTCCACACCTGGCACAGCGCGCCGCAGCCCTGCGCTCTACATCTGTGGCGATCAGCATCCGCGAACACGACCGCACCGACACGGCCACCATCGAAATTCAAAACGGCCAGGTTGAAGTGCGGCCCGGTTTGCACGCCCGATCTTGCATCGAGCTAGACGCCGTCGAGGCAGCCCGCCTTTTGTTCGGTGGGCCGCCCGTTTCGGTGCCACTGCCACCCGAGTTGACGGTGCTGTTGCCTGTGCCGGCCTGGGTGCCGCCGTTGGATTATGTGTAACGGGTCTGTAGAGGCGAGGGCAAGCCTCGCCTCTACTTGCCCTCGCCCTTTGCCTTCACCCTCATTTTAATATGACAAAAACAAAATGAACGAACCTCATCGCATTATAGTTAAATTAGGTTCCAACGTCCTCAGCGGTGGCGGCGATCACTTGGACCGCGCCCGTCTGATCGAACTGGTACGTGAAATCGCCCAATTGCATCATCAGGCTATCCAGATAGCGGTGGTCACGTCGGGCGCGGTGCTGGCCGGGCGTGAGCGGATGGGCCACCTGCCGCTCAACGGCAGCATCCCGGCCCGTCAAATGCTGGCTGCCGTCGGGCAGGGCCGCTTGATGCACCTGTATGAGCAGTTTTTCGACATTTACGACATTCGCGTGGCTCAAATTTTGCTCACCGCCGACGACTTTCGCCATCGCCGCCGCTACCTCAATGCCCGCGACACCATGCTGGGATTGCTGGAAGCCGGAGTGGTGCCGATCATTAACGAGAACGACACCGTCACCACGGCCGAGATCAAGGTGGGCGACAATGACAATCTGGCCGCTCTGGTGCTGACGCTAATAGACGCCGATTTGCTCATTTTGCTCTCTGACATCGAAGGCTTGTACACCGCCGACCCGCGCACCGACCCCATCGCCACGCTGATTTCTCAGGTGGCCGAAATAGACGAGGCCATCTGGCAGGCAGCCGGCGGCAGCGGCAGCGGACGGGGCATCGGCGGCATGCGCACCAAGCTGGAAGCAGCACAGATGGTGCAACGGGCTGGTTCAACCATGGTCATTGCCGCCGGTCATGTGCCAGATGTTTTGGGACGCGTCGTGCGTGGAGAGGCCATCGGCACACGCTTTCTGCCGCTGGCCAGCTCTTTGGCCGGACGGCAGCGCTGGATCCTGGCCGGATCGCGGGCTGTGGGACAGGTTTGGGTGGATGATGGCGCGGCGCGGGCGATTCAGCAGCAGGGCAAGAGCCTGCTTGCCGTGGGCGTGGTCGGCGTAGAAAAGAATTTTGTGCGCGGCCAGCCTGTGCGCATCTTTCAAGGCACAACCGAAATCGCCCGCGGCATTGTGCGCTATTCGGCCGACGAATTGCGCCAGATTCAAGGGCTACACTCGCACGAGATCAAAGAACAGTTGGGCTATGATTACGGCGATGCCGTAGTGCATCGCAACGATATGGTCATTTTGCAAAGGAGCGCATCTTGAACCTGATGGAAATGGGCCGCTGTGCTGCGGCGGCGCGCCGCTCTCTGGCTATTTTGCCGACGGCGCACAAAAATCACATTCTGTTGACTCTGGCCGCCGAACTGGAAAACGAGGAAAATCAACGGTCTATTTTGCAGGCCAACGACCAAGACGTGGCCGAGGCGCAGGCTGTCGAGCTGAACGAATCGCTGATTGACCGGCTGCGGCTGACTCGCGCACGACTGGGCGATATGGCCGCCGGCGTGCGCGGAGTGGCCGCCTTGCCCGACCCGATAGGCGAATCGTTCGGGGCGCGCCGCCTGCCCAACGGCTTGCAGGTCAGCAAACGACGCACCCCCATCGGCGTGATCGGCGTGATCTATGAAGCCCGCCCCAATGTGACGGTGGACGTGGCTGCTCTGTGCCTGAAAACCGGCAATGCCGTCATTTTGCGCGGCGGCAAAGAAACCATGCACAGCAACTGCGCCCTGGTCGGGCTGATTCAAAACGTCTATGCTCGCGCCGGTCTGCCCGACTGCGCAACGCAATGGATCTCGTCGCCCGACCGCGAGTGGGTGATGCAACTCTTGCGCCTGGATCGCTATGTGGACATGATCATCCCACGCGGCGGAGCCGGCCTGCACAGGCTGGCGCGCGAAAATGCCACCATTCCGGTGATCACCGGCGGCATTGGCGTGTGCCACCTCTATGTCGAGCCATCAGCGCGGCTGGAGCAGGCTGTCGAGATCGTCTGGAACGCCAAAACGCAGCGTCCCACCGTGTGCAATGCCCTGGATACCCTGCTGGTTCACCGCGATGTGGCCGCCAGTTTTTTGCCCCTGGTCGCCCGGCGGCTCGGCCAGGCCCAGGTTGAACTGCGCTGTGACCCCGCATCGCTGGACATTCTGACCCACACCCCCGGCGCATCCGACTGGCGGCTGGTTGCAGCCACACCCGATGATTGGGGCAACGAATTTCTGGCCTTGATCCTGTCCATCCGGGTGATAGACGGGCTGGAAGATGCCCTGGCGCACATTGAACAGTTTAGCACCGGTCACTCGGACGGCATTTTGACCGAGGATTACAGCCATGCTATGCAATTTGTAGACGCCGTAGACTCGGCGGCGGTATATGTCAACGCCAGCACCCGCTTTACCGATGGTGGGCAATTGGGCCTGGGCGCCGAGGTGGCCATCAGCACGCAAAAGCTGCACGCTCGCGGCCCCATGGGGTTGGAAGAATTGACTACCTATAAATGGGTGATTTTGGGGCAGGGACAGGTGAGGGAATAGGCAATATGACATCATCCAATTCTCCAGCGCGCCACTGGACGCCGCTGCACGACACAATGCTGCAATGGCTGTTTTTGGGGCGCGAGCAGGCGGTGCGCCGCCGAACCATCGAAATCGCCGCAGTGCAGCCCGGCGACCGGATACTGGATGTGGGCTGCGGCAGCGGCGCGTTGACACGAGCCGCCCTGGCGCAGGTCGGGCCGCAGGGTGAGGTTTGCGGGCTGGACATCAGCCCAGAGATGATCGAACGGGCGCAGCGAAATGTGGCGGCCGCAAAAATGGCCCCCCCCCTCTCATTTCGGGTCGGCGCGGCGCAAGACATTCCCTTTCCCGATGGGTATTTTGACGTGGTCTTGAACAGCCTGACCCTCTACAACATGCCCGACGACACGGCGCGCCGACAGGCGTTTGCCGAAATGAGTCGTGTGCTCAAACCGGGCGGGCGGCTGATGGTGGTGGAATTTGAACTGCCCACCCAACTCTGGCTGCGCCGCCTGGCCGTCGCCCTGCTGGGAGAGCGCAAAGCGCAGACCAACCCCCGCCTGCTGGCCGACATGATGGCCGAGGTCGCCCTGACCGACATCCAACAAGGACAGATCGAAATCGAGATCATTTCATTCGTGCGCGGCACCCGGATGCCGTAGGGCAGGGCTTGCCCCTGCCCTGGACGAGGACAAACCTCGCCTCTGCCCATTTTCACGGAGCATAGGCACGCAGCAAAACAGCCGGCCCATCGGCGCAGATGGCAAACTCGCCCAGTGCCGCCGGCAGCAGAGCAAAGCGCACGGCGGCCAGCGTCAGCGGATCGCCGCGCCACTGCACCTGCGCCTGGCCAGACACGCAGCCCCAAACCTCCCATGTGCTGCCATCACACTGTCCGCAATAGTTTGTGCCGCTCTCCAGTTTGACTTGTTCGACCACAAAATAGGGACACCGACTGATCTCGGCGCGGCGCAGCCCGTTCTCATCCTGAACCAGGACAGGGCGACAAGCTGTGGGGCGAATCATGCGCCAGTCAATCACATCTAGAGCTTTATCAATGTGCAGCGGGCGCGGGCGGCCATCAGCGCCCACCCGTCCCCAATCATAGACGCGATAAGTGGTGTCGGAATTTTGCTGAATTTCAGCCACCACTGCGCCATCGAGCAAGGCATGCACCGTGCCGGTCGGCACAAAAATGGCATCGCCAGGCCGGATGGGCAGGTGATGCAGCAGATCATCCAGATGGCCCTGTTCCAATGCCGCCCGAAACTCGGACAGTGTGGTCTGGCGAGACAATCCATAGATCAACTCTGCACCCGGCCGGGCGTCCAGCACATACCACATCTCGGTTTTGCCCAACTCGCCATTCTCGTGCGCCAGCGCATATTCGTCGGGCGGATGCACCTGCACCGACAAGGGTTGGTTGGCGTCGAGTAGCTTGACCAGCAGCGGAAATTTGCCCCGGTCGGTGGCCCAGCCAGAGCGCGTGCCGACCAGCCGCTCGCCCCAGCGATCCTGCACCTGAGGCAGAGTCAGCCCGGCCAGCGGCCCGGCATCCACCGGCGTCGGCGAAGAAGGGTGGCCGGAAATGTCCCAGCTTTCGGCCACAATGCCGGGCGGCAGACGGCGGCCAAATCGTGTTTCCAGGTTGCGCCCGCCCCAGATATAATCTCGAAAGACCGGCTCAAAGGTCAGGGGATACATTTCGTTGTGATCCATCATCTCGCCTTTCAACTTGCAAAAAAACGGGTTTGGTATATAATCAGGGTATGCGGGTGTGGCGCAGTGGTAGCGCATCTGCTTCCCAAGCAGGTAGTCGTGGGTTCAAATCCCATCACCCGCTCTCGACTAAACAAGGTGGCTCCCGTCTGTAGACGTGGAGCCTTTTTTTGTCTTGCTCTCAGAGCACCCGCACACCGAAAAACATCTCTCTTTGCCTCAAAACGATTTGGATTATAGCACAACCGCTCCAACCCTGCAACCATTCTTTTGACAGATCGCCCGATTCAGTGTAACATAAGTCTCTATTTATTAAATGTCTATTTATGGGTCTGACCATGGTCAACATACAAGAAATGGAACAGGCTCGCGAACTGCGCATTTATCTGCGCACGGTGGGCGATCTGGCGCGGTTGCACATTGCCCGCCTGCTGGCGCAGCGCGGCGAAATGAGCGAGATCGAACTGGTGACCGCTCTGCGCCTGAGCCAGCCTTTGGTTTCGTGGCACCTGGGGGTGATGCGGCGCATTGATCTGGTGCAGGTGCGGCGAGAAGGCCGGCTGGTTTATTACTCGCTCAAACGGGAAACCTGGCAGTCTTTTCAACAGCGATTGAATGACTGGTTGAACATACCTCAAATCAATTCGGAGGAAAATTGAGATGACTAGAGATACAGAAGAGTCTGTGGGTAGCCTGCCCAGACGCAAATCGCTCAACGATTGGGCGCACGATCTGGCCGCCTGGCTGTTCACCCCGCTGGCGCGCTGGCTGGAACGGGTGGGCATTTCGGCCAATGCGGTCACACTGCTGGGCTTTATTCTCAACCTGGCCGGCGGTGTGGCCCTGGCATGGGGCTATCCGTCCCAAATTGCGGCGTTTTTGATCATCGCCGGCGGCATTTTGGATGGGTTGGATGGGTTGCTGGCGCGGCTGTCGGGCCAGGTAACGGCATTTGGGGCCTTTTTCGACTCGGTGCTGGATCGCTGGTCAGAGACGGTGGTGTTTATCGGCCTGGTGATCGGCTATTTGGATATGGGCCAATCGGTCGAAATCGTGCTGGCCTGCGTGGCACTTGCGTCTTCACTGCTTGTCAGCTATACTAGGGCGCGGGCCGAGGGTGTGGGGGCGCAATGTCGTGAAGGCTTTTTCACCCGTTTTGAGCGGGTGGTGGTTCTGGTGGCCGGCCTGATGTTCAACCTGATTCCTCTAGCCCTGGGTGTGCTGGCCGTCTTTGCCACATTCACAGCGATACAGCGCATCTATATCACCTGGCGATACTTGCAACAGCATCGAGACACGCGGTCTGGCTAAGGAGGAAATTTTTCATGAACCCGATTGCTTTTCAAATTGGCCCGCTAGCCATTCACTGGTATAGCATTTTTATTGTCACCGGCATCGTGGTTGCTTCTTATCTGTCCATGTACCTGGCGCGATTATGGCAAGAGGACCCGCAATTTGTGTGGGATGCCATGATCTGGTGCGTTTTTTTGGGCATCGTGGGGGCCAGGCTGTACCATGTGCTAACGCCCTCGCCGAGCATGGGGGTGGATCAGTGGTATTATTTCCGCAACCCGCTGAAAATTTTCGCCACCTGGGAGGGCGGCCTGGGCATCTATGGCGCGGTGGCCGGAGGGGTGCTGGGGCTGTACATTGCGACGCGACGGGCCAAAAAAGACATGCTGCGCTGGCTGGACATCACCATGCCGGGTCTGGTGCTGGCGCAGGCTATCGGGCGATGGGGCAATTTTGTCAACCAGGAGCTTTATGGCCGCCCCACCGATCTGCCGTGGGCCATTTTCATCTCGCCGGAGCGACGACTTGCAGGCTATGAGATGTTTGAGCGGTTTCATCCGACGTTCTTGTACGAATCCCTGTGGAACCTGGCCACCTGCCTGGTGCTGGTGTACCTCACCTGGCGGTATCACGACCGGTTGCTCCAGGGCATCATCACGGCAATCTATTTCGTTTCGTACTCGTTCATCCGCTTTTTGTTGGAATTTATCCGCCTGGACAGTGCCGCCATCGGCCAGATCACCGTCGCCCAGATCGTGGCGCTGGTGGTGATCGCCGGCTCGATTGGCTTTATCGCCTGGCGGGTGCGGGTGGGCAAGACAGACACAACTCAGCCACCCGCCGCCGAGCAAACTCCAGAGGCTCCAGAGCCAGAGACTCCAGAGCCAGAGACTCCAGAGCCAGAAACAAATTAACCCTTGCCAGAATGTTCTGACAAGGGTCAACGACTCGTACCTGGGCCGGCCGGCCTGAAAACCGGCCGGTTTTTTATTGCGGCAACGCCAACAGCCCATCTTGAGCGGGCTTCCAATTGGGGTGGATGGCCAGGGCGCGGTTGTATTCCTGACGCGCCTGGGCCACCTTGTTTTGAGCGGCATAGGCCTGGGCGCGGTAGAGGTGAAACTCTTCCACCAGGGCCTTTTGGTCTATGGCTCCTTGGGTGCGCTTGAGCAGCGTCTCATAATCCTCGACCTTGAGCAGACATTGATAGATGTGCGGCCGATACCAGGTCAGGCGCGGCGGCACGCCGACCTGAATGGCCTGATCAAAGGCTTCTTTGGATTTGGCAAAAGACTCGAGAGCGAACAAGGCCTCACTTTTATTGAGCAGGGCGGCAGCGTTTTTGGCATTGGCCTTGATTTCTTTGTCGGCCTGAAGCAGAGCCGCCTCCCACATGCCTTTTTCGCTCCACTCTTTGCCCAAAATGGCGCGCACACGAACTGCCTGCGTCGGCGGATAGATCAAGATCAGTTGGCGGTTGAACGGCTGCCCGTCGCGATCCATCTGCTCAAAAGACAGCGCCACGTCGGGCCCCACCTTGACATCGTGGATGATAAAGACCTTGTCATTTTTATCATACCCACGCACCACCTCATACTGCCCGGCTTTGACATCGCGGGTGACGGTAATCCACTGTGAAATCAGCACCGGCAGGCCATTGGCGACAAATTGCTGAATCAGGTCGGGATTGCCGTTGACAATGCGCAGGCCTTCCAGATTGCGCGAACGAGCATAGGCGATCAGTTCATCGGGTTGAGCGTAGGTATCTTGGGCGCCAGGGCAGAGGATGGGGGTGATGGTGGTATGTGTGTCAGTATAGCCCCAATGCTGCATAACGATGCCCAATGCGGCCAGCCCACACGTGTCGGAGAGTGGCGCCGAATAGGCCACCGGTTCGAGCATCACTGCCGCAGCCGCCGGCGTGAGGGCGACGGTGGGGGTGGGCGACGGGCCGGGTGTGGGTGTGGTGGTGGGCGTGGCTGTTGGGGTAGAGGTGGCCGGCACCGGCGTACGTGTGGGTGGGATGCGGGCGGCAATCTCGCGGCCGGCCCAAGGCAGCCCCCAGATCACCACAGCAGCTGTCAGAGCCAGGCCCAAGGCAATGGTCACAATCCGTTGAAAAGGGGTCAGGTTTTCCATGATCAACTCCGTATGAGCTAGCAGCCTGTCGGAGAGGACAGATTTCTCCGCAGGCAAGATTGATGGTAAAC
>CAYVBK010000050.1:0-41335 GCA_964449465.1 uncultured Anaerolineae bacterium | reverse complement strand
TTATATCATTTTTAAAGGGCCGTTTCAGACTGATGCTAGGAGCGTGCTGAAAAACAAAGACACAAAGGACACAAAGAATTTCTAGCGACTCAAAAGCATCGTAAACCTTTGTGTTCTCGGTGTCCTTTGTGGTAAAAGTAGACTTTTTCAGCGGCCTCCTGGAAGCATGCTGAAAAACCCTCTCACCACCAAGACACAAAGGACACCAAGCATTTCTAAAAACTCAAAAGCATCGCAAACCTTTGAGTTCTCGGTATTCTTTGGTTAAAGAAACCTTTTTTTCAAGGGAGACTTGATGTTCGCCGCAAGAATTTCCGGTCGGGCCGTTCTTTGGGTTCCGGTTTATCCGGGTCAGGGG
The DNA here is from genome assembly GCA_964449465.1 of uncultured Anaerolineae bacterium. GTDB lineage: Bacteria > Chloroflexota > Anaerolineae > JAFGEY01 > JAFGEY01 > CAYRXM01. The sequence goes on along the minus strand of CAYVBK010000050.1, from coordinate 40,977 downwards.
GGATGATGTCTCGTCAGGAAGACCTTGAAAAAGATATTCGAGATACTTACCAGATCATTCATGATTACGAGAGGCGCATAGAGACCACCCACGATCCTCTGGAAAGGCGAGGTGCTGAGTACAAGATAGATGAACAGCAAAAGTTGATTCAGGGTTATTTGAGCGAATATGGCAATCTGAATGTTGCTCTGCCGCCCGACATCGCCCAGATTGCCGCTCGTTTTGCTCCGAACTACCCGCCACCTGCCCCATCGCCCCCGCCCCGCCGTCCGCGAAACCTTCGCCCGCCCGATCCGACCCCAGAGCAACCGGCGCCGGAATCCTGGACGGCTTTTATTCCGCCGGACCGTTGCCGCGCCATCGCCCAGGGCCAACTGCTTCCCGAACGCACGCACGGCGCGGCCATGCTGGTTGACGTGTCCGGCATCACCCCGCTCACCGAGGCATTGACCCTGGAAATGCGCGATCGGCGCGGCGCCGAAGAACTGTCTTTGCACCTGAACGACCTTTTTACGGCTCTGATCGCCAGGATTTATCGGTATGGCGGCAGCGTGATCAGCTTTGCCGGCGATGCCATCACCTGCTGGTTTGACCATGACCAGGGCGAGCGGGCCATAGCCTGCGGGCTGGCTCTTGAGCATGAGATGCAGCCGTTTGCCACCCGCAAAACCCGCTCTGGCGCGAACGTTGATCTGGCGATCAAGGTATCCATCACCGTCGGGCCGGCGCGTCGTTTTGAGGTAGGACATCCCGACATTCAGAAAATTGATGTGTTGGCCGGGCGCACCCTCGACCGGATGGCCGCTGCCGGGCGGCTGGCGCGCCGGAATGAGCTGATCATAGACGCCGACCTGGCCGCGCGGTGGAGTCACTCGCTCCAGGTGCGTGAATGGCGTACCGATTCATACACCGGGCAGCAATTTGCCGTGTTCGGTAGTTGGAACCCGCCGACTCTGCCTGCGCCTGGCCCGCCCATCTCTCCTGTCACATTGAGCCGCGAGCAGGCCGCACTCTGGCTGCTGCCGCCGGTTTACAAATGGCTGCTCACCAATACGGCTGCCTTTATGTCCGATCTGCGTCTGGTGGTCTCGATGTTTTTGAGCTTTGCCGGCCTGGATTACGACAACGACGAGGCCGCCGGCGAGAAATTGAATGTCTTTATCGGCGCGGTGCAGGATATTCTGTGCGATTACCACAGTTATATCCTCCAGGTGATCGTCGGCGACAAAGGCAGCATGTTGTACACGGCTCTGGGCGCGCCGGATGGCGGCGACCAGAATGCGCCCGATGCGCTCAAGGCCGCGCTCAGGCTGGCCGAACTGAACACCCAATTCCAACTGGATATTCGTATAGGTATCAGCATTGGGCGGGTGTATGCCGGAGTATATGGCAGCCCGCTGCGCTACACCTATGGCGTGCTGGGCGATGAAGTCAATGTGTCGGCGCGGCTGATGGAAAGAGCCAGTAGCAACCAGATTTTGGTCAGCCAGTGGATGGCCCAGGCTGTGGCGCGCGATTATCGCTGCACTGATGGAGGCCAGGTCACCCTCAAAGGCAAGAGCAAACCGATGCGAGTCTATACCACTCCTTTTCACCCCCAGACTCGCCGCCTCGAAGAACGCGCCATAGTACTGGCCGAATTTCTGGATCGTCAGACCCAGGTCGAACAAATGCAGCACATCCTGGATGCGGTCGTCCAGGGGCGGGGGCAGGTGGTGCGGCTGGAAGGCGCCGCCGGCATAGGCAAAAGCAGCCTGGTCGCTCAGTGGATGCAGATGGCCGGAAATCGCCATTTGCTCAGGGCCAGTGGATTTTGTTCGGGTGACAGCATCCGTCAATCGTATGTGCCGTGGCGCAAGATTATGCGCTCGCTGCTCGAAATGCCTGCTCATATTGCCGGGACCATCTCTAAATCCGACCAGGACCTGGAACAGATTCGTCACCTGGAAAAGACTTTGGCTGACATTCCAGGCATCTTGCAACGCCTGCCTCTGTTGGGTGATTTGTTCGATCTGTATATCCCCGAAACGCTAGAGACTCTCAATCTGAAACCCCGTCAGCGACAGCAGCAGTTGACCAACCTGGTGATAGAAATTGTCCGCACGCGGGCTGTCCGCCGACCTCTGATGCTGGTCATCCAGGATACGCAGTGGATAGACGAGGCTTCGGCGTGGCTGGTGGGCCATCTGAGCCGAGCGTTGTCGGATGTGGGAATTTTGCTGGTCCTGGCCCATCGCCCCTGTGAGAATGTTCTCTGGGCCGATCTGGATCGTTTGCCCTGTGACCACCATATCCTCCTCGGCGAGCTGGCAGCGCAGCATATTGCTCAAATTGTCAAAACAAGGCTTGAGGGCGAGGTTGACCCGCTGGCCCTGGCTCTGATCCAGACATGTGCACAGGGGAATCCGTTTTTTGCTCAGGAACTGACGGCAACGCTTCAAGAGTCCCAAGACCTGATCTGCCAGGATAGCGGTTGGAGCCTGTCGCCTCACATTATCAACCAGCTCTGCCGGGCCGGCTGTTTGCAACGGCAGCGCGGTACATGGGTCTGGAACCTCAACATGCCTCTGGCTGCCGCAAATCTAAACATCCCTCAATCTGTCGAAAGTATCGTTCAATCGCGCATAGATCGCCTGTCTCCCCAAATACGGTTTACCCTTCATATAGCCGGCGTCATCGGCGGTTCGTTTTCGTTTGACCTGCTGGCGCGGGCGCATCTCGATCACCCTGGCCCCAATGAGTTGTTGCAGCAAATGGAATTGCTTCAGAGACACGGCATCGTACGCCCAGACATATCGTCGGGTCGGCTGATGTATTTGTTTCAGGATCACATCACCCAAGAAGTCATTTACGACAAGATGCTCGAAATGCAGCAGCGCCAACTGCACGGCGCGGTGGGGGCGGCGTTGGAGCAACTCGACCCTGGTGCGGTGGAACAGTTGGCCTGGCATTGGGGCCACAGCCACACGCCTCAACGGGCTCTGGTCTATCTGGAACAGGCCGCGCTCAAGGCGCAACAAGAATATGCCAACGAAACGGCTCTATACTATTATGAACAGGCATTGGACATTGAGGATCGCTGGGAATGGCGCAAAGGTCAGGTGCATATGCTGCACATTTTGGGGCAGCGAGATGGCGAGCTAGAGGCCTTGCAGCAACTCGAAAAACACCCCGCGGCCCCGCGCGGCGAAACGGCCTATCTCTGGGGGCTGTACGATGAGGCTATCGGCGAATATGGGCCGGCGCAGGCGGCCATTGACCGGGCGGTAGATGCTTTTGGTGAGCAAGCCGACACACTCGGTCAGGCGCGCTGTCTGGCGCAAGGGGGATTGATTGCTCGCCGACAGGGAGATTACGAGTTGGCTCAAACGCGGTACGAGCTGGCTCTGACTTTGTTTTCCGAGGAGGACTGCGCCGCCGAGGCGGCGCATACGCGCATCCATATTTTGAACGGGCTGGGATCGGTGCATCGTCAGATGGGCAATCTGGATCAGGCGCAGCAGTGCTATCAACGCGCCCTATCCTACAGCCAGGGCTGCAATTATTTGTTGGGTCAGGCCGAGTCACTCAACAGCCTGGGCGGCCTGTCGCTCCATCGGCGCGAGTTGAGCCGGGCGATGGACTTTTACAGGCAATCGCTAGAGATTTATCGGCGCATCGGCGACCGCAACCGCGAAGGGGTGGGTTTGCTCAATACCGCCCAGATCGATCTGGAGCAGGGCAACTATGACCAGGCCAGGCAGGGGTTACAAGAGTCCCTGTCCATTCAAGAGGCCATCGGCGACCTGTGGGAGCAGGTCAATATCTGGAACACCTGGGGGGTGTGGTACCAGGAATTGGGCGATCTGTCGCAGGCGCAAGAGGCGTTGCAGCGCGGCCTGACCCTCAGCCGGCAAATCGGCGATGAAAGCGGCCAGGCTTATCTGTTGTCAAATCTGGGCATGGTGATGCGTGAGCGGGGTGATGATGCTGCTGCGATCCGGGCTTTGCAAGAAGGGCTGCACATTGTTCAAAAACAGGGTGACCGCCAACAGATGGCCTTGTTTTACAGCTATCTGGCTGCCGTCTATTTGCATCATGGACAGCCCTTATGGGCCGTCGAGATGGCGCAGAGTGCCCTGCGACGGCGGCAAGAGTTGAACTTGCGTCTGCACATCACTGCCGATCTGGCTACGCTGGCGGCGGCCTATCAGGCCCGAAATCAGGCCGATCAGTCCCTCTTGCATGCCCAACAGGCCTTGTCCATTCTAAACGAGTGTCAGGGTCAGGGCCCCGAATCGCCGCAGCGCGACTATTTTGTCTGCTACCAGGTCTTACAATCTCTTGGCCAGACGCAGGCGGCCTGGGATGCGCTCAAGGCCGCCTGCAATCTGGTGAGCGAACGCGCCGACCGCATCGCCGACGCGGCCTCGCGAGAGGCCTTTGTCAGCCGGCCGCCGCTCAACCGCCAGATCATGGCCGCGTTTCAAGAAAACCTTTCCGCCCTGATCCGCCAGGATCGGTAGGGGCAGGGCTTGCCCCTGCCCCGCCAGGGTTTGTCGCTATTTTCCCTTGATCACGATAGGCAGATAAATCTGCCAACCTGCCGGTGACAGGTTGAACTCGTGCGGCTGTTCCTGTCGCCAGGTCGCTGCCGGTGACATTTCCTGCCCATCCACGTAAAATGTGATTCCTCGCCCGATCTGCCCACAACCGGGGTATCGTCCTGTCCCGTCGTCGGCCTCCACATGCACCACATAGACCCACTGCCCGCCATATTCGCGCACGGTGCCGCGCCCGCACACCGTACTGCCGATGCGTGCCTCGACACCCATGCCGGCCACCGGCACAAAAGCCTCATTGCCTTGCACCAGGCCATAGTATGTATCTGGCGGCGAGGCCGGCAGTCCCATCGCCGCCGGCAGTTCTGCCGTCGCTCCGCTGATATAGATGGTGATGGCCTGCGTGGCGCGCACCCAATAGCCACGCCCAAATTCCAGTTCGATCAGATCGTTGAGATAGCCCGGCCCGCCCACCTGATACAATTTCCACGGGTCGGCCGTATCGGCGGCCTGATAGCCATACACAGTGGTGTAAAATCCGTCAATCGAGCGCAGTGCCGTGTCAACCGGCTGCGGGTCGCGCAGAGGATAAGCGATCAGGTTCCAACCGGGTGTGGTCAGGCGCACCTGGATGCTGGCCAGCAGGGCATAGAGACCCGGCCCCTGGCTCGGCGCGCTGACCAGGTTAAAGTAAGCATCTCGCCGGGTGGACAGTTCACGCCAGGCGGCGCCGTCGTGATAATAGATCGCCAGGTCTTGGGCAGCGACGCCGGCAGTGAGCAGATCGTTGGCCAGGTATTGGATACTCACCGAGCCATCCATCGGCGGCGTGCCGGGCGAGGCCATCAGGCGATAGCCCTGCCCAACGGCCATGCGGCCCGGTGGCAGAGCCGGCAGTCCGGCCATGCTCTGAATCACATAAAACTGTCCTGCTTCAAAGGTCACTGCGCCAGAGGTATACAGGATCATCTGGCCGTCGGGCGAGACCACCGGTGCGCCGCCGGGGCGCAGGTTGCCGCCGCCGGGTCGCAAATTGCCGATCCCACCCGGCCGCAGGTTGCCGATCCCACCCGGCCGCAGGTTGCCGATCCCGCCGGGTCGCAAATTGCCGATCCCACCGGGTCGCAGGTTGCCGGGATTGCCGCCCACGCTGAACGCCACCATCGTCTCGCGGCGCGGGTTTTCTTCTGTCGCCGTCTCGTTCACCCACACCTGCACATGCCCCTTGATGGTTGGGCCGGCCAGGCGCAGCGTGCCACTGTAGGCCGTGCCGTTGGCCACCAGGTTAACCGGCAGGGTGCTGTCCTCCAATTCGGGATACATGCGCGCCCACACCGACAGCCCGGCCGGGATGCCGGTCACTTGCAGGTTGAATGTGGTCGAGTTGACCGGCGTCAACTGCACCGTGGGATTCCAGGTGAGGTCTTGCTCCATCCAGAGCTGGTCGTCGCCGGCGGCCACTACTTCGCAGCCATACTGCCCCACCGGGCGGTCGAACACACACAGGCGGTCACCGGGCTGGATGCCGTGCGCCACCACGCGGTTTTGGCCGCTCAACGGGCTGCCCAGATCGATCACTTGGTCTTGGGTGATCACTGTGCCGCTGCGCAAAGCAAAAGCGCGCGCCTCGGAAGAACTGGTGGCCATGTTGATCAGGTAAAATGTGGGGTCGGCCAACGCCGCGGTGGGCAACAGCGGCGGCCAGACCCGGACCGCTGCCCATTGAAACGGCAGGCGGTTTGGCCCGGCCATGATCGTTGCCGGCGTCGCCAGATCGCCATACCACAACCGCAGCGTTTCCCATTCATTGCGCCCCAACGTCTTTTCGGCCAGCGTGTCTCGGCAGTTGGCCTGCCAGTAGGTCTCGTCAAAGATAAACTCGGTGGCGTTGGGGTCGTTGTAAAGGTCGCCCATGGCGCTGCCCAGGCAGGTGTCTATGGGGATCAGGTTGCCCTGGGCATCCAGGCCCAGATAGGTGTCATCTTGATACAAGAGGTAATGTCCCAACTCGTGCGCCAGGATGATTGGCCAGTCCTCGCCCAGGCTCTGACCGGGCCGACCGTAGCGGTTCCAGGTTGACCCCATCACCACCTGGCCGGGGCCGTAGACAATGTCGGGATGCTGCGGGTCCACCGTGTCGGTGATCACGATGCCGCCCTGCGCGGCAAAGGGGCGCAGGCGGTTATTGGCGCGCACCAAAATATGCGACAGGCCCCAACCTTCGCCGTCTTGCATCACATGCAGGTTGCCCAGGGCCATTTGCCCGTTGGTAAAATCGTACAGATATTGCGATACCCGCTGCAAGTTGAACGTCAATTGATCCAGATAAGCCGGCTCGTGGCTGGCATCCCATTCCAGCGACACGTTCAGGTCAAACAGGATCAGCGGGTGTTGTGCTGTCACGGCGATGGCCTGAATGCCGGTCCCGGCGACGCTGAACGTATTGACGCCGTCCTCTGTGGGGATGCCGCTGGTGTGGTAGACGGTATAGCCGCCCAGATAGGCCCCGGCCCACGTCGCCCCGATCAACACCGCATCATAGCCGTTTCCGCTCTGGTCACGGCAAACCCGCGTATGGTCAATGTCGGCCTGATCCAGGTTCCAGTAGGCCAGCAGTCCTGTCACGCTGCCCTTGACCGACAGGTTCATGGCTTGCTGAATCTCACTCACCGAGAGAGGCCGTTCATAGATGCGCAGTTCGTCCAATTGGCCGGCAAACTGCTCGCCATAGATGAGGCTGTAGCCGATGCGCAGGTCGGCGTCGCTGGTGTCATAGTCAATTTGAGCCGTCGAGTAGACCAACTGACCGTTCTTGTAAAATTTGCTGCCGCCGGCCGGATCAAACACCGCAGCAATGTGCTGCCATTGGTGCAAGTCCACGCTCACGGTGGTATTCTTTTCTTCCGCGCCGGTATAGACGTACCATTTGCCGTTCTGGTGCATGATGGACCAGTCGGAATAGCCATCGTTGGTGCTGAACACCTGATACTTGCGATTTTCCGATTTGGTGGGATAGACCCAGGCCATCATGGTGGCGCCGGGCGTGTCGGGAGATTGGTTGATGTTCAGGCGCGTAAACACGCGGTTATCCACCCCGTCCAGCGACAGCGTTCCGGCATAGCGGGTTGTGGTGGAAACCGGCAGCATGGCAAACAGCCGGTCGCCGATGCCCACCCGCCCGCGCCCTTGCAAATAGCCCTGCGTGTCGGTGCGAAACGGCCAGCCGCTGCCGTCGGCCAGCGGTTGACCGCCCTGCATCTGGCCGGCCGGCAGCCGATACACCATCGCCGCGGCGGCCTCATGCCCGGGGGCCACGCTCTCGCGATACACCCGCACCTGGGTGCCGCGCACACGAAACGGCGATGTGGTGGCCGTCGCCCGAGTCAGTTGGAAAAAAGCGTGCGAGCTGCGCGGATAGCGATAGGTGGTTGGCGCGGCGCTGCCTTCGCCTACCGACCAGGCCTCCAGCCGCAGCACCACGTTGTCGGATTGGCCGAACAAGCCGCTGGCAAAGGTATCCCAGATGTACACATGCTCAACCGCCGGCGTGCTAACACGCAGCCCCCAGGCCGCCAATACGCCGCTCGATCCGTTGGCCTGCGTGTCGGTGACAATCATCGTCCAGATTCCGTTGATGGGTTCGCCGTTCAAAGCGGCCAGGCTGCCCTGCGGCCGATAGCTGCGCGTATAGGGCGGCGTGGCTGAAACGATGGACAGAGCCGCCTGATCGTCAAAATCGCTGCCTTGGAGATGGCTGCCACTCAACACGCCGGGGCCGAACAACAGCACCGTCGTTCCCTGCGGCGACACCAATGCCGCCGACAGATCGGCGTTGGCGGTGTGAGTGATGGACAGCCACACTTCCACATCGGCCACCGTCTGCGCATCGGTGAGAGTCAGTGTGGCGGTGAGTGGGCTACCCGTGCCGTTGGGGATGCTCAGTGTGGGGCTGTACACCTGCCCTGAATGTGCCTGATAACCGACAGCCAGGTGTGTGGTCACGGTGCCGCTGGCCGCCACAGCCGGCAGCCACCGCCCGCCGCCGTCCGGCGAGTACAAGGCCGCCACCCCTCCCACCGGATCGCCTTCGCGGTCAAACAGGGTATAGGTGATCGGGATGGTCACGCCGTCCAGAATGTCTGGCACAGCATAAAACGAGGCCACATCGGTGGCGTATGGCGGGAACAGCTTGAGAACCGGGGCGCGATTGTCCACCCCCTGCGCACGCCGGTTGAGGTAAATCTGGTTGGGGTGTGAGAAATACCTGTAATTGTTGCCCGCCGCCAGATCGGGATCGCCGTCGCCGTCGGCATCGCCCCAGGCCACGCTCAAGGTGCAATAAGGTTGGGGTATACCAGCCGTCAAATTGCGAATGACAAAGCTTCCCTGCCCATCGTTGACGGCCAACTGGCTGTAATCATAGGTGTGAGTGCGCGGGTCGCCGTTGCCCAGGGCCAGGTCGAGGTCGCCATCGCCGTCCGCATCGGCCCAGGCCACCGAGACCGTGTTATACGGGGTCGAGTTGATGATCTCGGTCGCAAAATGTCCCAAGCCATCGTTGCGATACAATTCGCTGCGCTGACCCAGGTTGCCCACGGCCAGGTCGAGGGCGCCGTCGCCATCGGCGTCGCCCCAGGCTAGGCTGCGGGTGTACATCGGCTCGCCGCCGATCTGGACAGGCACAAAATGCCCGCTGCCGTCGTTGAGGTAAAGGTAATTGTCGCTGCTGCCCAGTTTGGCGCTGTTTCCAATGGCCAGGTCGAGGTCGCCGTCGCCGTCGGCGTCGCCCCAGGCGATGGCAAAGGTGAACCGGGGATCCGCTTCAATGTTCTCAACGGTGAAATGGCCGCTGCCGTCATTGCGGTACAGTTGATTGTACCCGCCGCGATAAATGTCTCCGGTCACCCAGACCCGCTCATTGCCCACGGCCAGGTCGAGGTCGCCGTCGCCGTCGGCGTCGCCCCAGGCCACGCTGCGGGTGTTTTCGGTCAGCGCATCCATGTCTTCGATGGTAAAATGGCCGCTGCCATCGTTGCGATATAACTGATTGGGTTCGCCATAGTTGCCCACCGCCAGGTCGAGGTCGCCGTCGCCGTCGGCGTCGCCCCAGGCCACGCTCAGCGTGCGGCGCGGCGGGCCGCCCACATCCTCAAAGGCGAAATTGCCTCTCCCATCGTTGCGGTAAAGCTGATTGGTGAACGAGATCTCTGTGGTGGTGGTCAGGGTGGCCGTAGGTTCGCCGTTGCCCACCGCCAGGTCGAGGTCGCCGTCGCCGTCGGCGTCGCCCCAGGCCACGCTCATGGTATAGCGGCCCACGCTCAAATTCTGGATGGGGAAATCCACGCTGTTGTTGCGATGAATTTGGGTGATGCCCGACGTCTGCATGCCAAGATTGGCCACCGCCAGGTCGAGGTCGCCGTCGCCATCGGCGTCGCCCCAGGCCACCCAAAAGGTATCGCCCGCGCTGGTGCCAATGTCTTGAGAGGTAAATTGGCCTTTGCCGTTGTTGAGTCCCAGTTCGTTGACATACAGCCGGCCTATCGCCAGGTCCAGGTCGCCGTCGCCATCAACGTCGCCCCAGGCCAGGCTCTTGACTGCGCCCTCTTTGAGCGTGTTGATGTCTTGTCCGGTCAAATAGCCGCGCCCGTCATTGAGATAAAGCTGATTTTTCTCATAGTTGTTGCCCACGGCCAGGTCCAGGTCGCCATCGCCATCGGCGTCGCCCAGAGCCACAGCCGTGGTGTTTCTGACTGCTGAGCCAATGTCTTGCCGGCTGAAATGCCCCAGTCCATCATTGAGATACAGCACGTTCAGGGCATTGTAATTGCCGGCCACGATATCCAGGTCGCCGTCGTTGTCTATGTCGCCCACAGCGACCTGATAGGTAAAGCGCCCCTGGCCTTCTGGTTCTAGTGCTTCGATGGTGAAATGCCCCTGCCCGTCGTTGCGATAAAGCTGATTGGGTTGCCCCACGCCCGGGTTGCGATCCAGGGCCGAGTTGCCCACCACAATGTCCAGGTCGCCATCGCCGTCCATGTCGCCCCAGACCACATCCGTGGTGTAGCGGTTGTCCGCGCTAATGTTTTCAACGGCAAAATACCCCTTGCCGTCGTTGCGATAAAGCCGATTGACCTTGACCGTATCGGTATATCCGTGATACGCCACCGCCAGGTCCAGGTCGCCATCGCCGTCGGCATCGCCCCAGGCCAGGCCGTTGGTATAATTGGCCGGTGCGCCGGGTGTCATGTTTTCCACAGCAAAATTTCCATGCCCATCGTTGCGATACAATTGATTGTCTCCCGACCAGCTAGATACGGCCAGGTCCAGGTCGCCATCGCCATCGGCATCGCCCCAGGCCACCTGGTTGTTGTTGTCCAGGGTAGGGCTGACAAACATGACCTCATCCAGCAAGCCAGGGGTTTGTGCCTGCACTGGCGGCGCAGGCGACTGCAAGGAAAATATGGCCAGCAAGATGCTGGCGACTATTACCCAACATATTGCCCGATTGAAACGAACCATATGATCCGACATAAGAGACTCCTTTCTGGTTGACAAAAAACCGAGTTTCCCAGATCGTATCATGCCAGCGTGACCAAAACGTGACGGAAAAGCCCGCCGCTAAAGCATCGGGCTGAAAGAGCAAACAGTTGGTTGAGCTTGAGCCTCGCCTGCCCGCCAGGCCAGATGATTACGGCGTTGGGCATACCCGCAGGGTCAGGCTGTCCACAAACATCACTGCCGCTGCCTGATCGCCGGCCCCGTCGTTGCGCATGCCCAGTCGCAGGGTGAACGCGCTGCCGGCATAGTGGCTCACGTCCAGGCTGATCGGCGTCCACCCGGTGGTGGCATCCTGGACGATGCGCACCACGCGCCAGGCCCCGCCGTCAGGCTGGATGAGAAAATAGCCATAATCGCCCGGCCCGCCGCCGTCGGGACAGTGGTACCAGAATTCCAGGGTGGCCTGGACGCCGGCCGGAATGACAAATCGCTGATCGGCCGACGAATAGCTGAGTTGATTGTCGGCCGGGCCAGACATACCCAACTGCATCGAGTGAGCACCGCTGCGGACCCACGCCGTGCTGTATCTGGCCTTGAAGGGTGTGTTGGCAATGATCCAGGTCTGGTCGGTCTCAAAATCGCCGTTGACGGCCACGTCGGCGCAGGGCAGGGCGGTGGCTGTTGGCGTCGGCGTCGGTGTGGCGGTAGCTGTTGGCGTCGGCGTCGGTGTGGCGGTAGCTGTTGGCGTCGGCGTCGGCGTCGGTGTGGCGGTAGGGGCGGCGGTGGTTGTTGGCGTGACTGTAGGGGCGGCTGTAGCCGTCGGTGTGGCTGTTTCTGGCATACATGCCTGGATGGACACATCGTCTACGTACATCCAGGATGCGTTATCTCGACCATTGTTAAATGTGCCGATCCGCAGGGTGATTGTCTGCCCGGCATACGGGCCAAGATCGTAAATGGCTTGCGTCCAGTTGGACACCACAGCCTGCACTTTGTGCATCACCTGCCATGCGCCTCCCTCCGGGCGCATAAAGACATAGCCATAATCTTCATCGGCTGTCTGGGCGCGATACGAATAGCTCAGCGAGATGCGCGCCGCCCCGGTTGGCAGAGTAAGGGTTTGCTCAACCGAAGAATAGCTGAACACGTTGGCGGCCGGGTTGTCAATGCCGGTTTGCAGCGAACGGTTGCCGCTATGCACCGGCTGTGTCACATATCGCGCTGAATAGGGCGTGTAAAAGATAAACCAGCCAGCGTCGGTCTCCATATCGCCGTTGATCAGCGTCTCTGTGCAGGGCCGGGCGGTGCCGGTCGGCGTTGGTGTGGGCGTCACTGTCGGCGTTGGTGTGGGCGGCAGAGTTGCCGTTGGTGTCGCGGTCGGTGTCGCCGTTGGCGTGGGCGATGGGGTGGGTGATGGAGTTGCTGTCGGGGTTGGCGACGGGGTCGCTGTTGGCGGCCTGGGTGTGGGCGATGGGGTTGCTGTCGGCATTGCCGTCGGGGTTGGCGACGGGGTCACTGTTGGCGGCACGGTGGGCGTGGGCAGGCGCACGGTGGTCCAGGCCTGCGGCTGATCGGGCCAAGCAGACGTGTTGCCGGCCTGATCGCGGGCGCGGGCGCGGAAATAATAAGTGCGTCCGTCCAGCCCATTCATCCAGGCCGATGTGCCGGTGGTCCAACTTTGCCAGGTAGACCAGACACCGTTTTCGCCGTCGCGCACCTGCACGTCATAGCTCCATACCCCCGAACCTGCATCGCTGCCGCCCCACTGCACTAAAAAGCGAGATTGCGGCAACTGGGCCGGCAAAGCCTGAACCCAGGCAGTGGGCGGCTGGGTGTCCTGCTCGACCAGAATCACCGGGTCGCCGCCGACAATGTAATCGTTCGGGTCGGAGGGGCGGTTGGCGGTGGCCCCCGGCAGCGTCACCTTGAATTCGCCGTTCTGGGCATAGACCGTCTCGGCCTGGCCGATCTTGTTCAGCTTGAGCGCAGATGGCAGAATGGCCGGCGCGGCATAGCTGCCTGCGGTGGGCTGCTCATTCCATATCACCGTCACCTTGCCCCGGTCGGTGCCATAGAGGGTGACGATGACCAAGCCGCCCGTGCGCCGGCGCGTGACCCAATCGGCGTTGCGAAAATAGGTGTCAATCATCTGAAATGCCGCGTAGGCCGGGCGCAGCGAGGTGTCGTTTTTGACCAGGCCATAGGCCTCCCACATATCGCTGTCGTGCAGGCGGAAAAACATCACCTTGTCCACCTGAGCGGCCAGGGCATTGGCATAGGCCTGTACCACATAGGCGGCCTGCTCTTCGCGGGTGACACTCCACTCGTATGGGCTGCCAGGACCCACGCCGTCGTTCCACACCGGCGCGCCCGTCTCGTTGATCCAGATGGGCTTGCTGATGCCCCTGACGCTCATGCGCCAGCGCACCCAGGCCACATTGTCATAAGTTTGCGAAGAGCGGCTATAAAGATGCAAAGGCATCACATCAAAATAATACTGGTTGGCCGCTGCGGTCGGGTCCTGACGGGCCAGGTCCAGCACTGTCTGAAAAAAATCGGGGTTTTGGAACAAAAAGAGGCCGCCGAACAACACCGTACTGGTGGGGTCGGCCGCTTTGGCTGCCTGATAGCCCACCTTGAGCAGTTGATAATAATCGGCTTCGCTGCCGCTCCAAAAAAAGTTCCAATCCTCTTCGTTCCACATCTCCCAGATTTTGATGCGATCCTTGAAATGCGACACTGTTTGAAAGACAAAACGTCCCCAATAGTTTTGCGGGTCGTTCCAGGCCAGGTACAGGTTGGCCGGCGGCGATGCGCTCTTGCTGGCCTCGCCCATCGCCCTGAGCGTCCACGGTTCTTCCTTGACCTCGGCGCGGATCAGCGGGGCCAACGCCGTGCCGCGCGTGGCTGCCCAGTCGGGCGTGCCCATCAAGATGGCATTGACGGTCAGGCCAGAAGCATTATCTTCATTCACGCGTGGATCGAACGCGCTGAAATCAAACTGGCCCGGTTTGCTCTCCACTTCATACCAGCTCAACTGCCAGCGGTTCAGGCGGGCGCCCGCCGATTGGGCCAGGGTGTGCCAGACCGGTCGGTCGTGGTAGACAAAGCAAAATCCCAGTTTGCTGTTTGCTACATCCGGCGCGATCAAGGCAGCCTGCCCCGGCAGGGCTGGCAGCAAGAGCAAAAACCCCACCACCCACCATATTTTGTGCCTTACGCCTGTTTGCATGATCACCTCCATGGCTCCCGGTTCAGATTTATCTCAGTGTATCATAATTGAGGTTTCTTTTCAACACGGTTGACGATTCGGGGCAGTTGGGTTATACTAGACGTGTCTATCAACCTCACTGCAAGCACCAGATTTCTTGTCTCGCTCATTCCGGTCTGACACAGAATGTTCAATCCTGCTCACCCACAATCATCCACCCATGAACCAGACCGTTTTTGGGGGCGGCGCGTCGAAATAGACTGGCTGATCGGCCAGTTGTCGCGCGGTCAACTCGTGCTGGCTGTGTATGGCCCGCATCGAATCGGTAAGACATCGCTGTTACGCGGACTGTTACATCGTCTGCCTCGAGATGACTGGCCGATCTATGTGGACGCGGCGCAGATCGATCCAGGCCTGGCTGCGCTGACTCAGATCATGGCTCTGGTGGATCAGGCCGTGCGTCAGCAGCAGCTCGATCCACCCGATGTCTCGCACCTGACCGACGACCCGGCCTATGCCTGGCAGGTCTATCTCAACACCCTGCACGCCCGTCTCAACCATCGGCGGGTGGTGCTGTTGATTGACCACGTCACCGAGGCGGCGGCGCCCTGGCTGCAAGGGTTGATTGACACCCATGCCTGTCCGGTCATCCTGGCCGCAACCGGGCCGCAGCAAATAGCCGATTGCCTGTCGGCGACGCAGGCTATGCCTCCCGCCCTCACTCTGGGGCCGTTGGATAGCCTGGGCTCCGAGACCATGATCAAAGAGTCGCTGTCACCGCGTTCGCAGATTGATCCCTGGGCGGTGCGACGCATCCTGGCTATCACCTCGAATTATGCCGATTATGTGGTCTTGTTTTGCGATGCTTTGCGCGAACGCCGCAAGCTTCAAATCACCTCGCCCGATGTGGAAGAGGTCTTGACGGCCATCCTGGACCAAAATCCCCCGACGCTGGCTCAGGCCTGGCGCGACTCGACCCGGGGCGAGCAGATCATCCTGGCCGTGTTCGGCTCGCTGATCGGCGTGGGCGGCATTGCCACCCAATACGATATTCAAAAAGCCTGCTCTCGCTATGGGCAGTTTTTTTCTCTGCCGCACATTGTCGGCGCGTTGGGTGGGCTGGTGCAGCGCGGCATCTTGGAAAAATTGGGCGCCAATAATTATCGTTTTACGCTGGAATTATTTCGCCTGTGGATCGCCCGTCATCACCCTCCTGACCAGGTGCTGCGGCGCGGCTGGTTCGATTGGGGATCGCCGGGTGTGTGGAAAGAGCGACTGGCGCAAGGCGGGACGCTGTGGTTTAGCCTGGCTGTGATTTTGCTGGGGCTGACCATCTTGCTGTGGCAACCGGCCAGGCGACTGCTCTCGGCCCACCCCACAGACACTCCAACCGTACCTGCGGCCCGGCTTGCTACGCCCACCCCGACCCGGCCGGGTTACAATGTCACCACCACACCCACCCCTGCGCCGACGGCAACCTCACTGCCTCTCTTGCCGGGTTATGACATTGCGTTTATGGGGCGTTTCAGTGACAGCGCGCCCTGGCAGCTCTATGCCCTCAACTCGCGCACTGGTCAGCAGATTGCCCTCACCCAAACCGGCTCGAACGAGCGCACGCCGCGCTGGTCGCCCGACGGCGAGCGCATCCTCTTTGTGTCGGACCGCGACGGCGACCGTGAAATTTATGTGATGTGGGCCGATGGTCGAGACCCGCTCAACCTGACCCAAAATCCGGCCCAAGATTGGCAGCCGGCCTGGTCGCCCGACGGTCAACGCATCGCCTTTTCATCCTATCGAGACGGCAACTGGGAAATCTATGTCATGAACGCCGACGGCAGCAACCTGACCCGCCTGACCGACCATTCGGCCAGCGATTTTTCGCCAACCTGGTCGCCCGACAGTCAAAAAATCCTCTTTGCCTCGCGTCGCCATGGCAGTGCCGACCTGTTGACCATAGACCTGAACAGCCGGCAAATTGCCCGCCTGACCAGGGACAACCGCGATGAATATGACCCGGCCTGGTCGCCCGATGGCCTTTGGATTGCCTGCACCATCCTCATCGGTGAGCAATCGGATGTGTTGGTGATGCGCGCAGACGGCAGCGAGGCGTTCAATCTGACCCAATCGCCGTATGCCAATGATTTTCAGCCGGCCTGGACATTGTATTCTGAGGCCATCGTGTTTGCTTCGTATACTACCACCGATGGCGACCACGAACTATTCCGCGTCCGCCGCGATGGGCGCGAACTGACCCGCCTCACCGACGACCAAAAGGACAATGTGTCGCCCAGCGTGCGCAATGTGTATCGCTAAATATCTTGAGGCTGCTATGAGTCGTTTTGATGGCAAAAGATTGAACAACCGCACTTTCAAGCTAGACATCGAACGGATGCGCCTGGCCTGGTATTCCGACAAGTATTTTTGGAATATCGCCGATACACTGCAAAAGCTGGCCCAGCGCGGCTATCGCTTTCGCGGGCAGAGTGCAGCGTTGGAGCAGTTGGGTCTTGATCCGGCTCGGGTAGATGTCGCCAATATGTATGTGGAGCTTCAGGTGTTCACCCGCCGACAGCCCGGCGCGGTAGTGTGCGGGGTAGACAAAGCACTGACTATGTTGCGTCACTGCACCGGCTATTTTGAAGGAGAGCAATTTGTCGAGACATTCGATCAATTGCAGGTATGGGCCGTCCAAGATGGCGACATGGTGCGCTATGACGGCGACCCGCTCAATGTTCAGCCGGTGATGCGCGTTCATGGCCGCTATCGCGACTTTGCCATTCTGGAGACGCCTATTTTGGGCGTGCTGGCGCGCGGCAGCCGTATCGCCACCAACGTGTACAATGTCCTCAAAGCCGCCCGCGGCAAGCCGGTGCTATTCTTTCCGGCGCGCTTTGATGTGCACGAGGTGCAGGCCGCCGATGGCTATGCCTATGACATTGCCGTGCAGCGGTTCAACGCCGATTTTGGCCGTCAACTCACCCCCTCGGTGTCTACCGATGCACAGGGCGATTGGTGGGGCGGCGCCGGCGGCGGCACCATCGCCCATGCGGCCATTGCCTGTTTTTTGGGCGATACTGCCGAAACGGTGTTGGCTTTTGCCGAGACGCGCGACGTGGACATTCCGCGCATCGCCCTGGTAGACTTTGCCAACGACTGTATCGGCGATACGCTCAAGGTGATGAAGGCCATGTTTGCGCGCTATCGCCAATGTCTGCAAGCCGACCGTCCCCAAGACGCCCTCAAATACAAGCTCTATGGCGTGCGCCCGGATACCGGCAATACCCTGCGCGATGTGCGCATTGAGCCATTGGGCGACCCTCAACTCGACTGTGGCGTCAACCCGCGCCTGGTTTTCGACCTGCGCCGCGCCATTGACAGTGCCTATTTGCATTGGGACCTGCCCCCCGACTGGTTGGAACGCGCCCGACAGTGGTGCCGCGAAGTGAAAATCGTTGTTACCGGCGGCTTTGATCCGGCCAAAATTGACCGATTCGAGCGGCTCCAGGTGCCGGCCGACATTTACGGCGTGGGATCGCACCTGCTCAATACCTGCGCCACCTGTGGCAGCAATACCGACTTTACCGCCGATGTGGTGCGGGTGCAGATTGACGGCCATTGGATACCGATGGCCAAAGTAGGCCGCCGGGCCTGCGACAATCTCGATCTGCGGCCAGTGGACTGGGCCGAGTTTGCGGCATAGCAATGGGTGCGTTTGGTTTGTTTGATTTCGATTGAATGGGCAATCAAACGCAATCCTGACTGCCGAATGGTTTGACAAAACATTCCAGTTCGAGTATGCTTACCATCAACAGGCCTGTTTTTGCCCATCAACATTTCAACGGCCCGGAGTGGCAAGGTGTCATCCCCCAAGTATTGGATCGGTTTCAATATCGTGCCTTTGATCGGCTCGGCCAAAGTGCGCGCCTTGCTCGATTACTTTGGCGATTTGGAGGCGGCCTGGCATGCGCCGACCGAGCAACTCAAAGAGGCCGGCCTGGACCGACGGGCCATTGACAACCTGGTCGAGTATCGTCGCAAGCTCGATCTGGATGCCGAATTGGGCAAAATAGCGCAGCAGCAGGTTCAATTTCTCACATGGGACGATGAACAGTATCCCTCTCTTTTGCGTCAGGTCTACAATCCGCCGCCGGTGATCTATGTGCGCGGCGACCTGTGTCCCGATGATGACTGGGCTGTGGCCGTGGTCGGCACCCGCAAAGCCACCACCTATGGCAAACAAATGGCCGAGATGCTCAGTGGCGCGCTGGCCCGCAACCATGTGACGGTGGTCAGCGGCCTGGCGCGGGGCATAGATACGATGGCCCATCGCGCTGCCCTCGATGCTGGCGGGCGCACCATTGCCGTGTTGGGGTGTGGGCTGGATCACATCTACCCGGCCGAGAATCGCAAGCTGGCGCACGACATTGTGCAAAACGGCGCCCTGATCAGTGAATATGCCCTGGGCACCCCCGCCGATGCCAAAAACTTTCCACCACGCAACCGCATCATCAGCGGGCTATCGCTGGGCGTGCTGGTGGTCGAAGCCGGCGACGATAGCGGCGCATTGATCACGGTAGATTTTGCCACTGAACAGGGCCGCGACGTGTTTGCCGTGCCGGGCAATGTGTTGAGCAAGAGCAGCGCGGGCTGCAATCGCCTGATCCGCGATGGCGCCAAGATTGTGCTGAGCGTTCAAGACGTGCTGGAAGAATTGAATTTGACCATGGTCGAGCAGCAGGCCCAGGCTCGCGCTGTGCTACCGGCCAATGAGACCGAGGCCAGCCTTCTCAAAATGATCTCGGATGAGCCGGCCCATATTGATACTCTGTGCCGCCAGACTCAGCTCTCGGTTGCCGAGGTGAGCAGCACCCTGGCCTTACTCGAACTCAAGGGTGCTGTGCGGCAGGTGGGCGGTATGAATTATGTCTTGGCACGCGAAGAAGGCGTGTCATATCGGATCGAGTAGACCATCGCTTACGGGAGAGATTGCATTGACCGTCAAATATACATTGGATAATGGCCTGACCGTTTTGATCAAAGAAATGCATCACGCTCCTTTGATCAGCTTTTGGATGTGGTATCGGGTGGGCAGTGGCGATGAGCGTGCCGGTCGCACCGGCATTTCGCATTGGGTGGAACACATGTTGTTCAAGGGCACCCCGCAGTTTCCCAAAGGAGAAATAGATCGCCAGATCTCGCGCTGCGGCGGTTCATCGAACGGTATGACCTGGCTGGATTTTACTACCTATCTGGAGACATTGCCCTCGCACGAACTCGACCTGGCCCTGCGCATCGAAGCCGACCGGATGAGCAATGCCTTGTTTGATCTGGACGAAGTCGAAGCCGAACGCACCGTGATCATCTCAGAGCGGCAGGGCGCTGAGAATGAGCCGACTTTTCAACTGGACGAAGAGGTCAAAGCGGCGACATTTCGCGTGCATGCCTACCATCACGATACATTGGGCGATATGTGCGACCTGCAAACGATGACCCGGCAGGATTTGTGGGATCATTACAAAACCTACTATACGCCCAACAACGCCGTCGCCGTGCTGGTGGGCGATGTGGATACGCCGCACGTATTGGATCGTCTGCGCGAGCTGTTCGAGCCGATTCCGGCCGGCCCTACGCTGCCAATGGTGCGCCGCCCCGAACCTTTGCAACGCGGCGAGCGGCGGGTGGTGGTGCAGGGGCCGGGCAATACGGCCTACCTTCAGGCGTGTTTTCACGTTCCTTCGGCCCAAGATGCCGACTTTTTTCCTCTGCTGGTGATGGATGCGGCCCTGTCGGGACCGACGACGATGGCCTTTTCGGGCGGTGGCGGCACCAACCGCAGTTCTCGCCTGTACAAGGCCCTGTTAGAGACCGAACTGGCGGCCTCGGTGGGCGGCTCGCTGGCCGTCAGCCGCGACCCGTATGTGTACAATGTGTCGGCGACGGTGCGGGTGGGGCGCACCCTGCAAGAGGTTGAAGACCGCCTTTGGGACACGTTGGCGCAGGTGGGCGGGCAGTCTATTTCAGAGATCGAGTTGTCCAAGGCGATCAAGCAGGCCAAAGCCCAGTTTGCTTATGCCGCCGAGCAGGTCACCAATCAGGCTTTTTGGCTGGGGTGGGCCGAGGTCGTGTCCGACTATACCTGGTTTGAGAGCTTTATCGAGCGGCTCACGGCCGTGACGATCCAGGACGTACAAAGAGTGGCTCAAAAATATCTTGTACCATCCAATCGCACTGTAGGCTGGTATGTGCCGGAAAGGCTCGACGATGCAGATTAGCGCGTTTCCTCATCTCAACCTGGCTGCCCTGCCCGGCCCCGATACCATAGCCCGCCGCGTATTTCCCAACGGCGCCGTCGGGTTGGCTTATGAGAACACTGTCAGTCCATCGGTGATTGTCTATGGATGGCTGCGTGTAGGCAATGTGGATGTGCCGCCCGACAAGGCTGGCCTGTCCTCTTTTACCGCCGCGATGTTGACCCGCGGCACGGCGAATCGCTCTTTTACCGAGCTTGGCGAGCAGGTCGAGTCGTTGGGCGCGGTGCTCAGCACTGGCGGGTTTGGGCATACCACCCGTTTCACCATCAAATGTCTGGCCGAAGACCTGCCGGTCTTGCTGGATATGCTGACCGATTGCCTGTTTCAGCCGGCCTTTCCGTCAGAGTATGTCGAAAAACGGCGGGGCGAGATATTGACGGCTATCGAACAGCGCCAGACCAACACGCAGGCCATGTCTTCGATGGCCTTTAGCGAGTTAATGTTTCCCAACCATCCCTACAGCTCGAGTTCACTGGGGTATCAGCACACCGTGTCGGGGCTGACCCGCGCGGACATGGATGCGTTTTATCGCCGCTGTTACGGTGCGCAAGGTATGGGTGTGGCCATCGTGGGCGGGATAGAGCGGCAACGCGGTCTGGACATGCTGGAAGCCGCCCTGGGCACCTGGCAAGGCGCGTCCTATGTTCAATCTCCTTTGCCGCCCGTGTCGCCGATTTCAACCATTCAAGAAAAGCGGGTGATCATTCCGGGCAAATCTCAGAGCGACCTGATTTTGGGGTGGTTGGGCATCAAGCGTACCGATGATGATTTTATACCTGTTTATGTCGCAGATTGTATATTGGGCGAATTTGGCATGATGGGGCGGTTGGGCGATCAGGTGCGCGATGAGCAGGGATTGGCCTATTATGTGTCTACCAGCCTCGATGCCGGCCTGAGCGTGGGTCCCTGGTCCGCTGCTGCCGGTGTAGACCCCGGCAATGTCGAGCGGGCTGTGCAGGGCATTTTGCAAGAAGTGCGCCGCTTGATCGTCGAGCCGGTCGAGCCGGACGAGTTGGATGACAACAAGTCGTACATTATCGGTTCGATTCCGTTGCAGTTGGAAAGCAATGAAGGCATCGCGGCGCAATTGGCCGAGATCGAGGTGTATCAATTGGGGTTGGACTATATGCAGCGATTTCCGGCCATGATCGCTGCGGTGACAGACCAGGATGTGATGCGCGTGGCGCATACCTATTTGAATCCACAGGCTTTTGTATTGGCTGTGGCCGGCCCGGCGAGCGAGTAAACCGGCCAGGTTTGTAAACTCTTGATACCAGGAGGTATTCTATGTCAGTTTATGCATTTATTATGGCAGGCGGAGTTGGCACACGCCTGTGGCCGCGCAGTCGCCAAAACACGCCCAAGCAATTTCTTGACCTGATCTCTCAGGAAACGATGTTGCAGGATTCATATCAACGCCTGGTGCCGGTGATTCCATCAGAGAACATTCTGGTTGGTACGGCAGAGGCCTATGTGCCCATTGTGCGTGAGCAATTGCCCGATCTGCGGCCGGAAAACATTATTTTTGAGCCGGCCGGACGTGGCACTGCGCCGGCTATTGGATTGGGCGCTTTGCACATCTTGCGTCGCGACCCCGATGCGGTGATGGTGGTGGTAACGGCCGATCATTACATTGGCGAAATTTCCCGCTTTCAGCGCGCGATTGTGGCGGCCGTGCGCGTGGCCGAGCAGGGACACCTGGTCACATTGGGCATCACGCCCAGCTTTCCATCTACCGGCTATGGCTATATTCGCCGCGGCGAGCCGCTGCAAACGGTAGACGGGTTCACTGTGTACCGGGCGCGTCGCTTTACCGAAAAGCCCGATGCCTCGCTGGCGCAGGCGTTCTTGAGCAGCGGTCTGTACAGCTGGAACAGCGGTATGTTTATCTGGAAGGTCAAGGCGATTATGGCCGAGTTTGAACGCCAGATGCCGGTTTTCTATACTCAGCTCAACGAAATCTCGGCCAGCATCGGCGCGCCCGATGAGCGGGCTACGCTGTTGCGCATTTGGGAAAATGTCGAAAACCAGACCATTGACTATGGTGTGATGGAGCGGGCGTTGGATGTGGCCGTCATTCCGGTGCATATCGGCTGGAACGATGTGGGCAGTTGGGATACTTTGATGGAACTGCTGCCGGCCGACCAAGACGGCAATGCCCTGGTTGGCGATCATATTGCCGTAGAGACGTTCAACTCGCTGATTTACAGCCCACACAAGATGGTGGCCACCATCGGCATCCACGATATGATTATCATCGAGACGCCCGATGCGTTGTTGATCTGCCCGCGCAATCGCTCAGAAGAGGTGCGCAAGGTGGTCAATGCCCTCAAGTCCAAAAAACGGCACGATCTGTTATAGTCGCCGATTGCGTCTGGCTGACAAAGGAACAGAATATCTGCGTAGACAAAGAAGATCGCGCCTCCTGGCGCGATTTCTGATCTGAAAATAGCTCCTGCTGAGGGGGCGTTGCAAAACAACGCAGTCGCAAAACAACGCCAGTTTGGCACGAGGGCGTGCCAAACTCATCGATGGGCATTTTCATGTTTGGTGGTGTGCGAGAATTGCACATGATGACTTTTCAGAAAGGACAAACTCGATGTATAAAAAATTGTTCATCCCCGGTCCCACCCATGTGCGCCAAAAAATTTTGCTGGCTCAGGCCGCTCCCATGTTGGGGCATCGCTCTGCCGAGTATGCCAGTTTGCACCGCGAGGTGACGCTCAAGCTAAACAAGATGCTGTACACCGATCAGAGTGTGTTTATGTTTGCTTCGTCTTCGACCGGCGTGATGGAAGGGGCGGTGCGTCAATGTTCTAACCGCAAGGTGTTGAATACCATTTGCGGCGAGTTTTCCAACCGCTGGCACGAGATCACCCTGGCCAACGGCATTCCGTGTGGCAAAATAGAGGTGCCGTTGGGACAGGCGATCACGCCAGAACAGGTAGATGAGGCTTTGGCCGGCGATGATTACGATGCCATAACGATGGTGTTGAACGAGACCTCGACCGGTGTGATGAACCCGGTGCGCCAGATTGCCGCTATGGTGCGGGCCAAATATCCGCATGTGGTCATTCTGGTGGACGCGGTCAGCGCGATGGGCGGGGTGCGGATTGACTTTGACGAATGGGGTGTAGACGTGTGTCTGGCCGGTGTGCAAAAGTGTTTTGCTCTGCCGCCCGGCCTGACCATTTGTGCTGTCAGCGAGCGGATGTTGGAGCGTTCAAGCCAGGTGCGCAACAAGGGCTATTATTTTGATTTTGTGGATGCCCAGAAATACCATCAAAAAAATCAAACCCCGGCTACGCCAGCCATCAGCCTGATCCATGCCCTCAATGCCCAAATGGACGATATACTGGCCGAAGGGCTGGAGCAGCGGTGGGCACGGCATCGGGCCATGGCCGACTATGTGCAAAATTGGGCGCGTTCGCAGTTCAAGCTGTTCAGCGACGAGCGGTACCTGTCGCTTACCGTGACCAATGTCGAAAACTCGCGTGGCATTGATGTGGCTGCCTTGAATGCCGAGTTGGGACGGCGCGGGGCAACCATCTCAGATGGCTATGGTCGGCTCAAAGGCAAGTGCTTTCGCATTGCCCACATGGGCGATTTGGCGATGGACGATATGCAATGGTTGATCGGTCAGATCAATGATATTTTGAGTTTGTAAATGAGGTGATTTCTATGGCCAGGATCAAGCCATTTCGCGGCCTGTGTTTCAACCCGATGCACATCGCCAATCTATCGGATGTGATCGGTCAGCCGTATGACCGGATCGGGCCGGATTTGCAGGCGCAGTACGAGGCGCAGCATCCGCATCACATTGTGCGGATCATCAAGGGCCGAGATCTGCCCGGTGATACAGAGCAGCACAATGTCTATACGCGGGCGCGCAAATATGCCGACCTGTGGCAGGCCGACCGGGTATTGGTGCGCGATGAACAGCCGGCATTCTATGTCTATGCGCAGATGTTCGAGTCAAATGGCCGGACATTGACCCGTGCCGGCCTGATTGCTGCGCTGGA
This sequence comes from uncultured Anaerolineae bacterium, assembly GCA_964449465.1. GTDB lineage: Bacteria > Chloroflexota > Anaerolineae > JAFGEY01 > JAFGEY01 > CAYRXM01. Next base: position 16,394 of record CAYVBK010000050.1, on the reverse strand, counting down.
ATTGAGCGGCCTGGATCAAGGCATTGTCTTGCCGCACGAACGCACGCACAGCGGCCCCAAACTGGATCGTCTGCGCCTGCTGCGGGCCACCGAAACGCATTGGGGACAGATTTTTATGCTCTATCCCGATTCGGAACGTCAAATGGATGCCTTGCTCGGCGCTGCCATCGCCGACCGTCTCCCCAATATGGAGGCGACCGAACGATTTGAGCAAGGAGTGTGTCACCGGGTTTGGCGAGTGACTGACCCTCAGATCATTCAATTGGCGCAGGATATTTTGGCGCCGATGCGTCATCTGATCATCGCCGATGGGCATCACCGTTACGAGACCGCGTTGACCTATCGAGACGAGATGCGCGCCCGCCGGCCGGCTGCTGCCGCTGAGGCTGCTTTTAACTATGTCATGGTCACATTGGTGAGCATGTCTGATGCAGGGTTGATCATCTTGCCCACCCATCGAGAGGTTTTTGGTTTGCCTATCAGTGGGGCAGATGTACAGAGCCGGGTCATGCCCTGGTTTGAGGTACAGCCGGCCGCCGATCTAGATGCCTGTCTGTGGCAGATGCAGGAGCAAGAGGATCGGCATGCCATCGGTATGCTGGCTGAGAATGGCTATTGCGTGTTGGTGTTGCGCGAGCCGCTTGGGGCCGAAAAGCTGATTTCTGGCTCGCAGTCTGCGGCCTGGAAATCGCTCGATGTGTCTATTTTGCACAAGATCATTCTAGAGCCGGTGGTGGGGTTGTCGGAACAAGATGTGGAGCGAGAGGCGCACATTCGTTATTATCGCGACGCCCGGCAACTGGCCCGTTCGGTCGGTGAAGGGAGCGGGCAGATGGCCTTTTTCCTCAATCCGACCCGCATCGCTCAAGTACAGGCATGCGCCCAAAACGGCGACAAGATGCCGCAAAAAAGCACCGACTTTTATCCTAAAATGGTCACCGGTCTGGTTTTTATGCCGGTTCCGCCTCAAGAGTGTTTATGAATCGGGGTCAGGGCCGGTCTTGGAGCGGCAAATTGGCCCCACAATAAGCACAGTTGGCCGAATGTGTCCCTGTCCATTGAACCTCGTTGCCGCGCACGGGGGCGTTGCATTTGGGACATTCGGACGGCAACCGGCTGACCTGATAAGCCGGCTCTGTGGGAGTGGCCGAAGCCTGGCCTTCCGAGCCGGCTGCCGGTGCAGTCGCTTCTGGCACGGTCAGTTGGATGATGGCCTCAACCAGGCCGCTGATGGCTATCAGCACCAAAATGCCAGGCCAAAACCAGCCTTTCCAAAACAAGATGGCCAGTCCGATCAGCCAGACTGCGCCGTGAATGGTTCGCCACGGCCCTACCAATTCGCTTTTTTTGCTCATTCTTCCTCCGGTTGAACAACCTCAAATCCGGCGGCGTTCAATTCGGCCACGCGCCGGGCGTGAATGTAATGAACCACCAGGATAAATCGGGTTGGGGTGACGCCGGTCTTCAGGATATAGGTTTCGATCTGTTCCTCGATCGTTGGATCTGAAGCCTGATCGTTCATCCTATTTCTCGCTCTCTTGCCGGATATAGGCCACTATTTGTCCAGGAGCGTGCTGAACCCCCCTCACCACCAAGACACAAAGCATTTCTAAAAACGCAAAGTATTGCAAACCTTTGTGTTCTTGGTGTCCTTTGTGGTAAAAATAGACTTTTTCAACGGCCTTCCAGACCCTCCCACAGGTTCAACAATGGTTGATGACCCGTTAAAATCTGTGGGAGGGTGATCCGTTACAGATATTGTATCATATTGTGATAACAAGTTCAATGCACTCCGGCCATCAACAATCCCAACGCTTCTTTGCTGGTTTGGTCGGCTGCAACCACATCTACAATTTGGCCGCCATACATCACCGCAATGCGGTCAGAGAGCGACATGATCTCGTCCAGTTCTGCCGAAACGAGCAGCACGGCGCAGCCGGCATCGCGCATGCGGATGATGGTTTTGTGAATGTACTCGATAGAACCCACATCCAGGCCGCGTGTGGGCTGGTTGGCAATGATGAGCTTGATGGGGCGTGACAGCTCGCGGGCGACGATCACTTTTTGCTGGTTGCCGCCCGACAATTTAGCCGCGACGACATAGGGACTGGGTGTGCGCACATCAAAGTCCTGGATCAACCGCCGGCTGTTTTCATCAATGGCGCGGTGATCCATCACTCCTCGCCGGGCAAACGGTGCCAGGTAATAGCTGCACAAGACCATATTGTCGGACACAGGATAGGACAGCACTAGCCCGAATTTTTGGCGATCTTCGGGAATGTGTCCAACGCCCGCCTCGGTGATCGGGCGGGGGGGGCGGTTGGTGATATTTTGCCCCGACAGCGTGACCTGTCCGCTGCGAATGTGCCGCAGGCCGGTCAATGCCTCGATCAACTCGGTCTGGCCGTTGCCTTGCACGCCGGCAATGCCCATCACCTCACCAGCGCATATCTGGAGAGATAACCCACGCACGGCTTCGATGCCGCGATCATCCAACGCACGTAAATTGTCAATTTGCAAGACGGTCTCGCCTGAACAGGCCGGTGCCTTGTCCACCGTCAAAATCACCTCGCGCCCCACCATCATGGCCGCCAGTTGCGCCTGATCGGTTTCTGCGGGAACTGTCGAACCGACCACCTGTCCGCCGCGCATCACCGTGATGCGGTCGGATACGCCAAGCACCTCGCGGAGTTTGTGGCTGATGAAAATGATCGAAATGCCCTGCGCTGTCAAATCGTGCATGATCCGAAACAGATCGTCAGCCTCTTGCGGTGTCAGCACCGCCGTGGGCTCGTCCAGGATGAGAATGTCGGCCTGGCGATAGAGGGCCTTGACAATTTCTACCCGTTGCTGGATACCCACCGGCAGATCGCTGACCCGGGCATCGGGGTCCAGGTCCAGGCCATACCGATGCGACAATTCGCGTACCTGTTGGGCCACCTGGCGACGGTCGAGGATGCCATATTTCAAGGTCTCCGAGCCGAGCATAATGTTTTCGGCGACGGTGAACACCGGAATGAGCATAAAATGCTGGTGCACCATGCCGATGCCCAGTGCGATGGCATCTTTGGGGCTGTGAATGTCCACCTGCTGACCGTTCAACCGAATCTCGCCGTGGTCGGGGCGATGCAGGCCGTAAAGGATGTTCATCAGGGTGGTTTTGCCGGCGCCATTTTCACCCAACAAGGCGTGAATTTCGCCTTTGCGCAGGTCAAAATCCACATGATCGTTGGCCAGTACGCCGGGGAATTGTTTGGTAATGCCTTGAGCTTCAAGGGCGCAGGTTGTCATCTCTTTCCTCCGATCCAGTAGCCTTGTGACGCGGCGTTTTATTTTTCATACGGCACTCCATCTGCCGCCGGCGGGGTGGTTTTGCCTACAATGCCGGTGAGGATGATCATGGTCAAGATGTAGGGGATCAGACCCACGATATAGGCCTGTTGCAAAAAGGCCCACTGTGCCGGGATTTGCTCGCGAAAGAATTGCAGGTTGATCTGCAGGGCTTGAGCGGCGCCAAAAACCAGAGCGGCAGCCCATGCCCCAAACGGCGACCAGTTGCCAAAGATCATGGCCGCCAGCGAGATAAATCCGCGTCCATTGGTCATTAACGGCTCGAACGACGGCACCGATTCCAGCGTAAAATAGGCCCCGGCCAGACCGGCGATCATGCCGCCGATGATGACATTGGCATAGCGCATGCGCGGCACGCTGATGCCCACCGTGTCAGCGGCGCGGGGGTGTTCGCCGACTGCCCGTGTGCGCAATCCCCAACGGGTGTAAAACAAGATAAAATGGGTTACCCCTACGGCGATCACGGCCAGGATCGTGATCGGTTGCAGATTAAACATCGCCCCCACCACCGGTATCTGCGAGAGCAGCGGGATGTTGATGCGTGGCAAGACGCCCGGCGCATGCGGCACCTGCCCGCCAAAGATGCTGCCCTGCTCAAAAAATAATTGCCGGTTCAAAAAACCGCTGACCCCTACGGCCAGGATGTTGATCACCGTGCCGCCGATGATCTGGTCTACCTTGTAGGTGACAGACAAAACGGCGTGCAGCAACCCCAGCAATCCGCCGGTCAGCACCGCTGCTATCACCCCCAAAACCAGGCTGATCAACGGCGGCATTTTCCAGATCGAGTTGCAATAGATTGCCATCAGCCAGCCGAAAAAAGCCGACAGCAGCATCATGCCCTCAATGCCGATATTGACCACCCCCACCCGTTCGCAGTAAATGCCGGCCAGCGCGCCCAGCGTCAATGGAGTAGCCACCGAGATGGTGGTGGCCAGCATGCTGGCAATGATCACCCCAGGTGAGACGGTTGCCCCGCCCACCATCACCACCACCGCGATCAATAAAATGATGATCAGGGCAATAAAACCCAGTCGTTGTAGATTCATGGCCTTAACCTTTCCAACCGCGCGTCAGCACCAACCGCTCTTCTTGGGCTTTGATGCGATAAATCCAACGAATGATGGCATCGGCGGCCACAAAAAGCAAAATCAAAGCCTGGATCACCGAAATCACATCCACCGGAATCTGGGTCAAAAACTGCATGCGGGCAGCCCCGTTGCGCATCGCCCCAAACAGCAGTGCCGACAACACCACGCCAAACGGGCTGGTCTTGCCCAACAAGGCGATGGCGATGGCGTCAAAACCATAGCCGGTGGAAAAACCCAGCTCATGCCGATAATTGAGCGCGGTCACTTCGACGGCGCCAGCCAGCCCGGCCAGCGCGCCCGACAGCACCATCGAGATGATGATGGTGCGTCCCACATTGATCCCGGCATAACGCGCCGCATCGGGGTTGGCCCCGGCCGTGCGAATTTCAAAGCCCAGGGTGGTTTTGTTCAACAGCCACCAGATCAAGGCCGCCATCGCCAGGGTCAGAATAAAACCCCAATGAAAACGCAGTCCCGAAAAAACTGCCGGGATGCGCGCGCTGGCGGCGATGGCCGGTGTGCGCGCCGAGACATTGGCCGGATTGGGGTCTCGCATCGGTCCGTTGAGCAAAAAGCTGGTCAGGTTGAGGGCGATATAGTTGAGCATGATGGTGTTAATCACCTCATGCGCGCCGGTTTTGGCTTTGAGCCAGCCGGGAATGGCCCCCCAAATGGCCCCGGCCAGCATCCCCGCCCCGACCGTCAGCGGCATGTGGATCCACATCGGCAGTTGAATGCCCAAAATTCCCGGCAAAGCATAACCCACCCATGCCGACAGCACGGCGCCAAAGGCCAGTTGTCCCTCGGCGCCAATGTTGAACAGCCCGCCCTTAAAAGCTACCGATACAGCCAGACCAGCCAGAATATAGGGCGTGGCCCAGACGGTGGTTTCACTCCAGGCCCGCGTTGAGCCGAACGCGCCATCAAACAACCCCATGTAGGCCAGCAACGGGTCGCCGCCGGCCAGCAAAATGATGATCGCCCCGACGATCAAGGCTGTGATCACCGACAGCAGCGGAAGGGCAATGGGGCGCAACAGCGGTTTGAGTTGTTTCCAGAGCCACGAGAGGACAGATCGCACACTCATATTGGCACACCACTTTCCAGAGGTAACAAAAAGGGAAAGAGTCTCTGGACAAGAGCCTCTTTCCCTGTGATCATGACCGATGTTCCGACTCAGGGTTTTACAGGCGGCACGCCGGTGCTGAGCGTCCCGGCTTGAAGAGCCTTGTCAATTTCGGCGACTTTGGTCTTGGCCTCGGCCGGCACCTTGCTCTCCATATCATGGTAGGGCGCCAAACCGGCCGCACCGTAGAAATTGCCGCCCGCCGGGAATTTGCCTTCCTTGGCCATTTTGATCAGACCAAACGTGCCCGGCACGATCAACTTCATGGCGCTGGTCAACATTACCTTTTGCGCTTCTGGCACCGTATAATACTGATCGGTGTCCACGCCGATGGCCATCACGCCCTTTTCGGCGCAGCCCAGCAGCGCACCGTTGCCGGTTTTGCCGCCCGCACCAAAGACCACATCCACGCCCTTGTCAATCATCGAGATGGCTGTGGTTTTGCCCCATTCTGGATCGGTAAAGGTTTTGTCAAAACCAACGTCGTTGTGATATACCACGTTCACTTCGATGTTGGGATTGATATATTTGGCTCCGGCGCGATAACCCTCACCAAAACGCCACACTGGCGGCACGGCATCGGTGCCCAACACGGCACCCAGCTTGCCGCTCTTGCTGACCAGCGCTGCCAGCGCGCCGGCCAAAAAGCCCGACTGGTCTTCGGGGAAATTCAAGCCAACCACATTGGCCACGATGGTATCGTCGGCCTGGAACTGGTCAATGCCGATGAATTTGACATCGGGATACTGCTTGCCGGCGGCCTGAGTGGCCTCGCCCAGGTTAAAGCCTACGGTGACAATGACATCGTATTTGGCGTCGGCAAACTGGGCAATATTCTTGGCGTAATCCTTCGAGTCGGTGGTTTCAATGTACTTGACGTGCGCCTTGAGTTCCTTTTGCGCCTGCGTTACCGCTTCCCAGGCCGACTGGTTGAATGACTTGTCGTCTACCTTGCCCACGTCGGTGACCAGGCCGACGCAAAACACATCGGCTTTGCTGCAATCTGGCTCTTTGCCTTGCGTGCAGGCGGCCAGGGGCAGCGCCACCATAGCCACAAGCAAAATCCAAACAAACGCTTTTCTCATCTTGTCTTCTCCTTTTTGAAAAATGGGAAAAAATATCAGAGGAGGTGCGCGAGGGGATGTGCACCTCCTTGTACACGATTCTTATTATAACTCATTTCAAGTTGAAAGCCAATTTCTGATTCTGAACGTGTGTTCTCTAGCAGGCTGTCAGAGGTTACTGAGCGGTGGCGAGTCCCCAGCTTGCAATTTTAGCGCGCTGAGTGGGGGGTCCCCGAACTTGTTCGGGAATCCGACATCCTCTCAGCCCGATGCGTGCAGGCGCGGCGCAGCAATGAACGACAATCCATGTTCAGTCAGAGCGCGGGCGGTGGCATTGACGGCGGCATGCTTGTCCAGGTAATTGACCAACAGGTGCGGCATATCGCCGGCAGCCTCAATGTCGGCTTTGAAGCGAAAATAGTCCAATACGTCTGACGGATGCTCGCGGCGGCTATCCAGTTCGGGGTCGCCGCCCTCATGCTTGGCCGAGATGTTGGGCACTCGCGCCGCCGCCTCAACCAGTTCGGCGCGGCGATTGTAAGGCTGGCGAACGATGCTTTTGAATGTCTCTGTAATATGATGTTCAAAACGCACCACATCTTCCAGCCCCAACTGGCGGCGCACCTGCGCAGTGATCTCGATGGTCTCATTGTTGATCGAGTTGGACCAGTTGAATCCGACCAACGGCGAGCGGCCGTCCGGTCGGGCAAAGAGCCGCGCCCCGATCAACGTCCACAGGGCGGCATAGGGGTTGTCGTTGCCCATAAAAACACTGATCTTGAACTCGATATCCACGCCCAGCTTGTAGAGCAGATACCCCACCAGCACGGTGCCGGGGTTGATGTTGAGGACTTGTTGAACGCCGTAGGTCGTATAATAGTGTAGAAATTCATCCAGCCATTTGAGGGGATAGTCGTTGGGCTGGCCGATGCCGCCGAAATAGCCGGTGATCGTGGCCGGGCCGTTGAGGTGAATGTTCGAGCCGTCGGTGCCTTTGGTGTCCAGCGTTTCGACATAACTGGCCCCCATAATCTGCATGGCCGCAGCCACGGCCAGAATGTCGTCGTCTTGCACCTGCTCCTTCATCTTGCGCACACGGATGAATCGCCCTGGCATCAACTCGCTGTTTTCGATGGCCTGCCGCGCCTCGGCGATCAGCCAGGGCCAGTATTGCAGCGCGCTGATTTCCAGCGTCACGGCCAGATGATCTTGAAATGTCATCCCATCGGCCCGGTCGCCCAGCACCCGGCGACGAAAATCTTGCACCGAGATAAAGGCGTTTCGCTCGCGCTGCTCGGTCAGCCATTCCAGATCGGCCACATAGGGCGATTTTTTCTCCCGCAACCGTCCGATCAGGTTTTCCAACTGTCGTGCCTCGGCGGCACGGCGATTGATCTCTTCGGGGCTGCCATAGCGGGCCACGACCGCCAACACATCCTGGATTACCCGGCTGTTGGGATCCAGCAGCAAGGCATTGATCTCGGCCAGTCGCTCTGCGTCAATGCAGAGCCGGTCTTGATAGTTCGCCATTGAACCACCTCCTTGGGTTTACGAGGCCTTGAGTTTGTTTTCCTCACTCAAGGTATGAATCTTTTTTCCGGTTGTCTGCCAGGTCACATCCGAGATGCCCAGCTTTTGGCGCAGACGCACCTCGTCCATGCCGGCCAGGTAATCGCGCACGGCGCCGGTCCAACGCAACATTTCAAACGAAATGCCTTTTTGGGTCTTTTTTTGGATGCCGGCCTGTTCGGCCACGTCGGTCAGCACATACTCCAGGTTGCGCGCCGTGCAGGGAAATAGCACATCCTGAATCTCGTAAATTTCAATATAATCGTCCAAAACCGGCAACAGATCGGGCGGCAGCGAGATGTGTCGCTCTTTGGCCTGTTTGCGCGGGTCGGCATAGCGGATTTCCAGCAGTGGGCCGCCGGCGGCGTCGCGGTGAATGTGCCGGAGACGCAGGCTCATACATTCCGATTTTTTGATTGCCGTGTGCAAGATCAAGTTGAACAAAAAATGCGGGCGCGGATCGGGTTTTTGGGCCGACCACATAGCCAGGGTGACGGCCTGTGCCTGTTCGATCTCGGCATCGCTCAAAATTTCGGGCGTTGGCGTGCCGACACTGTGTTGAATCACTGCTGCGGCCGGGTCTTGAGGCAGCACGCCGCCGCTGTGCAGCCACTTGAAAAAGACCTTGAGCGTGGTGATGCGCCGCGAGTATGATTTGGGATTGCATGGCGCGTCGCGCTCGTGCAGCAAATAGTGCAAAAATTTGTTCAGATCGTCGGTGCCGATACGCCCAATGGGGCGGTCTGCCCCCAGATAATTTGCTAGCAGTCTCAAGTCACCCATAAAGGACTTGATCGTGTATACGCTGAATAACTCGTTGGTCATGTACAACTGGAAAACCTGCATAGCTGCGGTCAGCGTAGACACGGGATTGAGCGCAGCCAGCCCGCTACCATACGCGGGCCCTGCGTTGGTAGATGATTCTGAATTGGCAGGCGGTTGTTCGGTCATTGTCCACTCTCCTTTCGTATAGTATCAACCTGAGAGCAGTATATCATAGAGCCGACCTGACGTCAAGTCGCAAAAGCGAGGGTTTGACGGTCCCGGTGATTGAGCCTGTCGAAATCACCGGGCCTGCCGCGGGGTTTCGACAGGCTCAACCCGCGATGGCTAATAGACCACGCTGGCTCCGGCCTCGATCTGGCAAATGTACAGATTGGGGGTCAGGCCGGTCGCCTGTTGATAGGCCGGCCTCACCTGTGTCACGAACGCTTCGGCCCAATCACGCTCGACCAGGGCCACGGCGCAGCCGCCAAAACCGCCGCCGGTCATCCGCGCTCCGATCACGCCGGGAGCCTGCCAGGCAGCCTCGACCATCGCATCCAGTTCGGCGCAGCTCACCTCGTAATCATCGCGCAGGCTGCGGTGCGAGTCGCCCATCCAACGGCCAAATGCCGCCGCGTCGCCGTGTTCCAGGGCGGCGATGCTGTCTAGCACACGCTGATTTTCGCCGACCACATGATGGCAGCGTCTTTGCACATTGAGCGGCAACGTGTGAGCATAGCGGGCCAGGTCGGCCGGCGACACGTCACGCAAGGCCTTGATGCCGGGCAGGTATGTGCCGAGCAATTGCACGCCCTGTTCGCACTCGGCACGGCGGGTGTTATAAGCCGAGTCGGCCAGGCCGCGCGATTTGGCCGTGTCCATCACCACCACCGAGAGGTGCGGCGGGATGGGCGCTGGGCGATAGGCCAGCGTGCGGCAGTCAATCAGCAGGGCGGCGTTTTCCTGCCCCAAAGCCGAAATGAACTGATCCATAATGCCGCAGTTGACACCGACAAAGGTATTTTCGGCGCGCTGGCACAACAGGGCCATCTCGGTGCGCGACATATCAAACCCGACCAGGCTTTGCCAGAGCAGTGCTGTTGCCACCTCGATGGCCGCCGACGAAGAAAGGCCGGCAGCCATCGGGACATTGCTGGTCAGGGCGGCGTCAATGCCGGGCAACTTGAACCCGCGTTCTTGAAGCAGCGCGGTGACGCCGCGTTGATAGTTGCTCCAGCGATGGCTGGTGACATGCTCGATCTGATCCAGCGAAAACGAAACCTGGTCGTTCAAATCGGCGGCTCGCAGGCGCACGGTCGAATCGGTGCGCGCGGCGGCAGCCATCAACACACAGCGATCAATGGCAATGGGCATGACATAGCCATCGTTATAGTCGGTATGCTCACCGATGAGGTTGACCCGCCCCGGCGCGCGTACGATCAGCTCGGGATCGCGGCCAAATGCGCGCACAAAATCAGATTTGAGCGCAGCGATGCGCCCGGCAAGTAGAGATGATTCAGGCATGATGGATTTCCCCCTTGTTTGATTCCAAAATATCCGGCAAATAGCCGGCTCGCTCCAACTCTTGCACCAGACTGTCCCAGTCGCTCAGCCGCACCAGCGACATGGTGGGTGAGAGGGATTGGCGCAAAAAGGCCGAAATGCGTTCATGGCTGCGCAATTCTTGCATCACGTGAGGGCGACGCGTCTCTAAAATGGCCGCCTGGCGCAGCCGCACCAAGCCGTAGCGGGCCGCCCAGCCGCGCATCGCGGCCACAATCCCGGCCGGGACATTGTGTTGACTGATTCGTTGTAAGAATTGCTCCAGGCTGTCCGGCGAAATTTTCTCGCTCAGGGCGCGGCGCATTGCTGTCGGGGTGATCAGATACTCGTAATCCTGGCTGCTGGATTGCCATTCGGCAAACCGCGCCAGTTGAAATCGGTCGAACAGGGGCGCCCGGCGAGATAGCCGAATCCGCCCGTTGGCGTCAATTTGCGCCGGCGTCGGAGCGGGCATTTCGGGCAAGGTTGGCTCTCGGCCCAAAAACGCCGCTCCCCACGGGCCGATCTGAAAAGCGACCGGTTTGGGTTGGTTGGCGCGATAGCCGATGGAGAGGATGCCCAACCAGTGCAACGGGCCGGTCAGCAAATAGTTCAGCAGCGCGCCCTCGACCCGATCCCAATAGGCGGCGCCGATCAGATATTCGCCGGTACGGGCGTCGCGGATGTACCAGCTTTTCAGGTCGCCGTCGGGACGTAGCCAGTCGGGCATGTGCGCATGCACCTCTTGGGTCCACCCGGAAATGGACAGCCAGGCGGCCGCCGGGCAGCGGCGCAGCAGGTCGGTGACGGCCTGGCGGGCCGACAGCGGGTCATTGCGCCAGCCGGTATCTTCACACAGCAGGCCCGGCACATGCCACAGGTCATTCCAGGTCAAATCGTCATGCCAGACCCGTTGCAGCATGCCGAGTTGTTCGGCGCGGGGCAATTTGAGCCAATCGCGCGTCGGATCGCGATTCAGCCGCGTGACGGAGCCGGTTCGGTCCAGAAAACTGGCCGCCTGGGCCAGGTGCAAAACCAGGTCGGTGCGCAGAGGGTCGGCGATCAGGAATCGCCCATGCAGCAGGTCATAGGTGGCATCGGGCGTGGCCCGATGGGGGGGCATCTGACGATTTTGGGCCAGGGTCAGCAGCGTTCCCATGTCGTCTACCAGGTCGTCGTTGCCCACCACGACCCGGTCAGGCGGAGCGGTTTGTGCGGTTTGAAAAAAGGGGGGTGGCTCGGACGGTGCGGGCAGCAGAGGCAGCAGATCCGCAGGGATAAAGACAAACTCGGTCGAGACGCCAGCCTGCTCGGCAAAGCCGCGACCGATCAGTCCCAGATACCACAGCCCTTCGGCGGCATTGATGGGCGTATGCCAGGGCTTGTCCGCGGCCATCCGCCCCGGCCCCAGACGACGAATGTCACCAAATTGTTGGCTAAAGCGGTGCAGGCTGAGCCGCCCGCGATTCGAGAGCAAGGTGCTCAGGGCCAGCCGCTCCTGGTCGGTCAACCAGGTCAATGTCTCGGTCAGCGAGGTCGGGTCGCATAGAGCCGCCGACAGTTGCCTGACCATTTCGGGGGGACGGTCAGAGGTCAACTCGACCCCGCGTCGTTCGGCGATGGCGCGCAGCAGGGTGGTATCATAATCGAGCAGGCACTCTTGCAGTGTTCTCACCGTTTTTTCCTACGGAAACAATCTCCGCGCTTTGACCTCGGCCACCGCGTCGGGGCGAAAACGATACAGCACCGCCGGGCGATGTCCTCCGCCGCGCACCCAGGGGGTTTTTTCCAATACCTGGGCCATCAGCACTTTGCGTCGAAAATTGCGCTTGTCCAGCGATTCGCCCAAAATGTGCTCATAAGCTTCTTGCAGTTCGGTCAGGGTAAATGTTTCGGGCAACAGTTGAAAGGCCAGGGCGGTGTATTCCAGCTTGTAGCGCAGCCGGCGAATGGCATAGGTCAGAATGTCGGCATGGTCAAAAGCCAGGGCCGGGGGGTGATAGGCCGAAAACCAGGCCGCTTCGCTGGCATCCGAGTCGGCGTGCAGGTGCAGGTGTTCCGATGAAATCAAGGCCACATAGGCCACTGTAATCACACGGGTGCGCGGGTCACGCCCCGGATCGCCAAATGTATACAACTGCTCCAGGTACATCTCGGCATCGTCTACTCCGGTCTCTTCGGCCAATTCGCGGCGGGCCGCCGCTTCGAGCGACTCTTCCATCCGAATAAAGCCGCCGGGGATGGCCCACATGTCTTGATAGGGCCAATGCTTGCGCCGCACCAACAAGACCTGGAGTTGATTGGAGCGCAGGGTAAAAATGACCGTGTCTACTGTGACCGAGGGGCGTTCATATTGACTGACATCATAGGAATGAGGCTGATCCATCAATTCCTCCTGCTTAGTGTATTTGTTACACGTTATACCGTAAATGATCCATCTTGTCAAATGAACAGGGCCGGACATGTCCCAAGCCGTTTCCGTGAGTTAAAAGGTCCGCCATTCGCCATTTGCCTCAGTTGACGGTAGATGGGTTTGTGGCTATACTGGCTGACTAAACGCAGGAGCGAAAATGAAAATTTGGTTTGAAATACGGGCCTGGCTCGAGCGGCTCAAATTGAGCGGCGACCGGTTGTTGGGGTTGCTTTTGGCCGCGTTGGCACTGATTGTCGTGAGCAGTATCCTCTTTGTACCGCCTCCTCTGCCACCGTTATCTGCTTCGGCTGGCGATGCCCTCTCGTTTGACCCGACTCAGACAATGGACGGTCGGGTGGTCCACATTCTCAGCGAGGAGACTGTGGAGACCGAATCTGGCACGCAGTATGTTCAGTGGGTGCAGATCGAGATCACGTCGGGCGCGCTCCGGGGGCACATGGTCGAGGTCGAACACGGTGGCGCATACCTTGCCACCCGCGCCGGCCTGCTCAAAAAGGGCATGGGGGTGGTGGTTCAACGCACCATCGCGCCGGACGGTGCACGATTTTACGTCAGCAGCGTGGCCCGTCACGTGCCGATGGGCGTGCTGGCGATCTTGTTCGTGGGGGTGACGGCGGCGGTTGGGCGCAAGACAGGGCTGCGCTCGTTGCTGGGGCTGGCTCTGAGCGTGCTGGTGCTGGCGCGCTTTATCTTGCCGCGCATACTGGCCGGTCAAAATCCGGTCGGAGTGAGCATCCTGGGTGCCTTGATCTTGATGGCCCCATCGTTGTACATTGTCTATGGCTGGCGAGGCAAAACGCATGCCGCCGTGCTGGGCATGGGGTTGAGCCTGATCCTTACCTGGGCGCTGGCGGCGATCTGGGTGGCCTGGTCGCACCTCAACGGGTTGGGCGACGAGTCTATGGGTTTTTTGGTGGTGGCCACGCAGACTCGTCTGGATGCGCGAGGATTGGTGCTGGCCGGCATCATTCTCGGTACTCTGGGCATGCTGGATGACATTGCCATTGGCCTGGCCTCGACCGTGTTCGAGTTGGCCGATGCCAACCCGCATCTGACGCGGCGCGAGTTGTTTCGGCGCAGCATGGTGGTGGGAGTCGATCACCTGGCCTCGATGGTCAACTCGCTGATGCTGGCCTATGTGGGCGCGTCGCTGCCGCTGTTTTTGCTGCTGATGATCTATCAAGAGCCGTTGGGATTTACCTTGAACCGCGAAGTATTTGTCGAGGAAATGGTGCGTACGCTGGTGGGGGGCATCGGATTGATGATGGCCGCCCCGCTGACCAGCCTGGTGGCCTGCGGCATGGTCAAGCGGCAGGCCTAGCTGCGAGTTGAGCCTGTCGAAACCCGGCGGCGGGCATGGTGATTTCGACAGGCTCAATCAGCGAGATGGCTAGTGAGTCGTTTGCCACCAGACGAGATAACTTGGTATGCGGTTGGTGACAAACTCAATCAGCGAGATGGCTAGTGAGTCGTTTGCCACAGCCATAGGGATAATCTACGTGTCATTCTGAGCGAAGCGAAAAATCTCGTTTTTGCATTACAAACTATCGTCTTATATTGAGATTCTTCGTCGCGGCGAACAAAAACCGTTCGCCGCTCCTCAGAATGACAGGTTCACCTGACGGCGGAATCTGGCCAGGCATCGCAAATGACCCACTAGCTGTCTAGCGCAATGGCATGTCGACCGGCCGCCGGGTCACCAGCGGCATAGAACATACCGTTGGCCCGGTCGGCATAAATCATAACCGGATCGGCAATAGAGTGTGCGGCGATCTGGATTTGATGGCCGCGCCGGGCCAACTCTTGACGCACCACTTCCGGCACATCGGCGTGCAAGATTAGCGAACCGGCCTGCACAAAAGCCTCTTCGCGACGCGGGCTGGGATCGAACGAGTCTTGATAGTGGTTGGTGGCAAAGCGCGGCGCCGTCACAGCCATCTGTGGCAGCATGCCAAATTCAGCCCAGTTGAGCAGCACATTCAGGGTGGTCTGGTCTTGCTGGTCGCCGCCGGCCACGCTGATTGCCGCCACCGGCCGACCTGCTTGCAGCATCAGGGTAGGCGTCAGGGTGATGCGCGGCCGTTTGCCCGGCTGGATGCAGTTGGGGTGGCCCAGCGTGGTGTTGAGGCTGGTCAGGCGGGTGCCATGCGAGATGCCGTTGGGACTGGTGTTGATCTGGTCGTCCCAAAAATTGCAGCTCGGCGTGGCCGCCACCATATTACCCCAACGGTCGGCCACCACACAGGTGGTAGTGCCGCCCGGCCAGCGGCGAAATTCGCCTCCCTCCAGCAGCGGGCGCATGGCATACGGGTCGCCCGGCCGCGCCGTGTGCGAAGCTGTTTGCATGTCAATCAGCGGACGGCGCAACGCGGTATAGGCGTCGGAAAGCAGAGCCGGCAGCGGCACGCCGACAAAGGCCGGGTCGCCGTAATAGGCATCGCGGTCGGCCAGAGCCAGCTTGAGCGACTCGATCACGGCATGGATATAGTCGGCCGAAAGATGGGGCATCTCTTTCAGGTCAAACTCCTCCAGCAGGCGCAAGGCCTGGCACAGTGTGGGGCCCTGAGTCCACGGCCCACACTTGCATACCGTAAACCCACGATAATGAACGGTCACAGCATCCTCGACGGTCGTCACATGGGCGGCCAGGTCGGCGCGGCGTATAAAGCTGCCCTGTTCGATGTACCATGCTTCCAGTTCGGCGGCAATATCGCCGCGATAAAAACGGTCGGCGGCGGCCTGGAGTTTATCCTCGCGTGAGCCGGGGCAAGCGCGCTCGGTCTCGATCAGACGGCGCAGAGTGTCGGCCATGTGGGGATACCAGGCCGGCGGGGCGTCGCCGCAGCGGGTGAATCCGGCATCGAGCAGCGACAGAACCGGCTCGGCGACTTGGGCCAGCGACATGCAGCCATACAGCCGCAGGGCCGTCAGGCACAGGTCTACTGCGCCCGGCACGGCCGCCGATTTGATGTCGCCGTCGCTGGGGATGCCGTTTTGCATGTACCACGCCGTCGCCGCCGGGTCCAGAGGGGCACGGCCTTGCCCGCACAGCACACGCACCGCTCCGCGTTGAGCATCATAGATCATGAACGGCACTTCACCGCCGATGGCAAACAGCCCATAATCGGTGACGCTGAGCGCCAGGATGGTGGCTACGGCGGCGTCGGCGGCGCGGCCGCCCTGCTCCAGGATGTGTCGGCCGGCAGCGGCTGCTGCTGCGCCGCCAGTGGCTATGGCCCCGCCTCGCCCGGCGGCAGCCCAGCCAATTTCGTCCATGTTGATCTGGTTCATCGAATTTCTCCTTTGATTGAAGAATTGGACCTGGTCTGCTGATCGAGTAGATGCTTTGGCGTCGTAGAGGCCAGGAACCGCGACGCAAAACATTGGTTTCGATAGGCTTAGCCTGCATTTCGCACTTTAACAGACGAATAAAAGACCCCCCGCTGGACAGA
>CAYVBK010000049.1:0-42570 GCA_964449465.1 uncultured Anaerolineae bacterium | reverse complement strand
GGCTCTCGATGCGGATGGTGCGCAGCTCGGCTTCTTGCGCCCAGGGCGCGGTGGCACGGTCGAGGATGACCCAAGTGATCAGGCCGGCCGCGACGCACAGCGCCATAAATATGACATTCCAGGCCAAGATGGCATAGATAGCACGATGTTTTCCGTGTTGGGGAATCTGGTCTGTTGGGTTGAAACGAGGTTCGGTTGTCATTGAGTTGCCTCGATAGTGTACTGTGTCAACATTGACTATAATTGGCTATGTGAGTCATTTTGATCGCGTGTGACATTGACCAAAAAACTAGATGGATCGTCAGTGAGGCCCAGGAGATACTCAAGTGAGGTGCCCAAAACCTGGGCTACACGCGCAAGGGTCACCGCTGATGCATGTGGTCTGGTGTCGCTCTCCAGGCGGTAGATTTGGGTCGCACTGATCTGGGCATGGTGTGCCAATGATTCGACGCGCATGCCATTTTGTTGACGCAGTGTTTTGATTCGTTGACCATGAATGAGTGGCTGAAGGTTAGTCGATTTCATATCAATTCCTCCTCAAAATAGCTTTCAGTTGGTTTCAATTTGTATGCTGATGAAAATCAAGAGACAAAACCTGAATCATGGGATACCAAAGATTGAGGTGACATACCATTCTATAGGGGATTTTGAGTGCAGGGGACGCAAAAACACCCGGCTATGGCTCGATAACATCCAAGCTGTCTGTTGCGGGTTCAAATCCCGTCTCCCGCTTGAGCGCAGAAAGGAAAACTTTCTGCGCTTTTTTGTTTTGCCCCTCACTTGTATCCCTATCAAGTTATGAATAAAATACACAGTGTAACGAGATTTTTTCATTGCGATGATGTTTGCAGTTTAGAGTTCTATCTGTGCGGCGCAGAGGGCACGACACGGATTTGAACACGGATACACGGATGGGGGTGCCGGGAGCGGCAGTTTGTGTTTGTGAGAAATGGATATTGTTTTGTCGCATTTGCGGATACCATCCGTATAATCCGTGCTTTCCGTGTCGTGCTTGCATTGAGAGGTTTTGATGAACATTTTAATCACTGGAGGATTTGGCAACATCGGGGTAGCGGTGGTGGATGAATGTCTCCGCCGTGGACACACAGTGTCAGTCTTTGAAATTCCCAACAAGCGCACCCGGCGACTGGCCCAACGCTACATCCGGCGTGATGTCAGGGTGTTCCTGGGCAATCTTGGTCAGGTCGGCGACATTTCGCCGGCGGTGGTCGGTCAGGACGTAGTGATTCATCTGGCAGCCATCCTTCCGCCGGTCAGCGACGCTCACCCAGAGTTGTGCTGGGCGGTCAACGTGGGAGGCACAGCCAACCTCGTTCAGTCGCTGCATACGGCCGATGTATCGGCGGCACTGGTGCTGGTCTCTTCGGCGAGCGTGATGGGTCCCACACAAAAGCAAACCCCGCCGCTGCGGTTGGATGATCCTATCGTGCCTACCGATGTCTATTCGAGGACCAAGATCGAGGCCGAGTCGCTGGTTGCCGCTTCTGGGTTGCGCCACAGCATCCTGCGGCTGGCCGCCGTTTTGCCCACGACAATCAATTATGCCGCCGTGTTCAGCATGATCAGGTTGATTTTCGACATGCCGCTAGAGGCCCGCTGCGAGATTGTCATTGATCTCGATGTGGCCTATGCGTTGGTTTCCGCTGCCGAAAACCTGGTTGGGTCGGGGGAAATGGCCGGAAAAAGGGGATTCATCGCCGGAGGCCAGAGACAGGGCTGTCAGATCAGGACCAGAGACCTGGTCAGCAAGGCGTTTGTTCCGTTGGGGCTGGAAATGCCCGACGAGTCGCTCTTTCCGCAGGAACTGGACTCGTATTACCTGGACTGGTATGACACTGGGGATATACAATCGCTCTTGCAGTATCAACGCCATTCTATGGCGCAGTGGCAGGCGGCCATGCTGGACAAGACGCGCTGGGTTCGCCCTTGGGTCCGTCTGTTCAGGCGCAGCATTATGAAATGGATCGAGCAGCAGTCGCCGCGATACCTGGGCCGCAAGGGAAAATGATGTGGCTCGAATGATGACTAGAAGGCCGCTGAAAAAGTCTATTTTTACCACAACGGACACCGAGAATACCAAGGTTTGCAATACTTTTGAGTCGCTAGAAGTGCTTTGTGCCCTTTGTGTTTTTCAGCACGCTCCTAGTCGCAAACTCGTTTGTCATCGGGCATGTTTTATGATAAAATAGACTGACATCTTGAATGATGGCCCGCTCTGGAATTCCACCCAAACTGGCGGATGGAGGGTACTCTGCGAGCTTGCGAACAGCCGATTGTATGCCGGTATTCTGCCTGGTATATGATCGGTTGTTTTTGTTGGAGGTGCCGATGGTGATCGTGGCATATGTGCTTGTGGCCCTATTGATGTTGTGCTGTGTGGTTTTTGCGATCATGTCGCCCAACCTGGTGCGTTCGGCGGTGGCGTTGGGCAGCGGCAGCATTTTGTTGGCGATATTGTTCTTTATGCTGCAATCGCCCTATGCCGGTGGTTTCGAGTTGAGCGTGGGTGCCGGGCTGGTGAGCATTTTGTTTATCATTGCCATCAGCCTGACCGGCTCGCTGGAGAGGCACGGACATGAACCCGAATCCTGAACGAGTTCGTCACGAGACCCTGATCTTGATCGTGCTGGTCGGCTTGTTGTTGTTGGGCGGATTCTGGATCGGCCAGTCGGTCATTTCGTCCCGAAATGCCGAGACGACACAAAATGCATTTCGGCAGATGTTCTGGCAGTCGCGCAGCCTGGACCTGTTGGTTCAAGCCGGTCTGATCCTGGTCGGCGCGCTGGGCATTGCTGCGCTGCTGCCGCGCGATAGAAGGGATATAGACGAGTGAATCTGGAGCAGATGCCCTGGCTGGACCCGTTCAACACGGTGCTGGCCGTCTTGTTGTTCGGTCTGGGTTTCTTTTGTCTGCTGACCCGCCGCAATGTGATCAAGCAGGTCATTGGCTTGAAAATCATGCTGCAAGGGGCGACGCTGAGCCTGGTTCACGCCGGTATGCTCGTAGGCGACCCGCATCTGAGTGAAATGATGGTCATGTCGGCCCTGATTGTCGAGGTGGTGCTGGTTTCGGCGGCGCTGGCTCTAATCGTCAACATTTATCGGCATTATGGGTCGGGTGACATTGATCGCTTGAATCGCTTGAAAGGCTGAGCCATGTCAATCTTGTTGGGCAGTGTGATCGGCCTGCCGCTGTTGGCCGGTGCGGCGATGGCGGTTGGAGGTCGGCAGATGTCGGCCGGAGAGGCGCGCCGGGTGGCGACGGTCGTGCTGCTGCTCACGGCGGGCGGGTTGTTGTTGCTGGCTTGGTTCGCCGAGCCATCGCTGTCCATCGAGTTTGTGTGGCTGCCCGGCGCCGGCGCCCTGTCTATTGGTGCCGCCACCACCGGCCTGTACGCCGCGCTGGCGACCACCCTGGGTGGTTTGGTGGCTTTGTGGGCGCGGCCGCGCCGCGAACCCGACGAGTCACCGCTGTTGATTGCTCTGTTGCTGCTGGCGGCGGCTGCTGCCCATGCCGCTTTTTTGTCGGGCCATTTTCTGGGCCGCTATGTGGCGCTGGAAGGGGTGGCTCTGTGTGTGATGTTGGCCCCGCTGGTGGACGCGCGCCTCTCCAGAAGGATGGCCGTCTCGTTGTGCGTGGTGGTTTTGGTGCTGCTGCGCGTGGGCGACGCCGGGCTGTTGGCTGCTATTTTGCTCCTGTTTGGCGCCGGCGGCACGCTCGATATTGCTTCGGCCCTGTCTGCCGCGCCGACATTGACCCTGGCTCGTTCGCTGTGGGTGGGCGGCGGATTTTTGCTGGCGGTGTGGGTCAAGGTGGGCCTGTGGCCGTTTCATCTCTGGCTGCATGCCGGGCATCGTCTGCCGTTTGTGGCCCGCGCCTGGCTGTATGCGACGGTGCTGCCCAGCTTGGGGCTTTATTTGTTGTATCGAGTTGCTCCGCTGTTGGTTGACAACGAGATATTGCGGATGGCGATGTTTGGCATAGGCATCGGCGGTGTGGCGATGATGGTCGGCCTGGCGGCGTTGCGCTCGACAACCGGCGGGTGGTCGTTGTATCTGCAAGCAGCGTTGGCCGGAGCATCATGGATTATGGCGGCGATGGGAGATGCCAGGGCGGTCTGGGTCAGCCTGTTGGTGTGGACGCCTCTGCGTTTGCTGTTGGTCTGGATCGAAAGTGGCCGGGCGGCGCAGATCACCGAGCAAGAAGCGTTTGGGGCAGAGGATCGTTGGATCGACGTGCTGCTCGATGGTGCGCAGTGGGAGTATCGGTTTGTTGAACAGCCGCTTGGCGGCCTGGATCGCCGCGCCGCGCAGGGCTTGATGGTCGGTGGACAGGTCATATACCACTGGGTGGAGCAAAAGGGGTTGGAGGGGCTGCTGCGAGGCACCGCTGGCCTGGTGCTGCGGCTGAGTCGGCGGGTGCAGCGAGCCTTTACCGGCCAACTGCGGCAAAATCTCTTGTGGATTGCCATCAGCCTGATTGTGGCGGTGCTGGCTCTGCTCTGGGCCCAAGGCTGAGTTGTTTAATCATTTGGGGCAGATTATCTTGTCAGGGGTTGCGACCAGGAGGAAAGCATGCGCATTGAAACCATCGAACTGGCTGTGATCTTGGGCGCGCCGGCTGCCGCCATCCTGATCATCCTGGCGGCCTACCGCCGGCCGCGTCTGTCGGGCTGGATCGCCGCCGCCGGCGCCGCCCTGGCTCTGGCGGCCATTCTCACAACGTTGCCGCTGCTGCACCGCGGCGATTTGCCGGCCCTGACCATTCCCTGGATTCCTTCGGCGCAGATCAGCCTCTCTTTGCACCTCGATTGGCTGGGCCTGCCTTTTCTATTTACCGAAGCTGCTGTCACTCTGATCGCCATTCTTTACAGTTGGGGATACCATCACACCGACCAACGCACACCGTTCTTTTACGCGCTGTTGCTTCTTTTTGGCATCGGCATGACCGGCACCACCCTGGCCGACAGCATGGTCTTGTTTTACATTTTTTGGGAACTGATGTTGATTGCCTCTTGTGTCTTGATCATCGAGTGGGGTGAGGGGGAGCGGCGGGCGGCGATTGCTTTCAAGTATTTTGTGTTTACCCATCTCGGTTCACTGGCCGTGCTGATCGGGTTTATTATGCTGTATGACCTGACCGGCAGCGACAGTTTTTCGGCGTTGCGCCAGATTGCGACCCAAGATGTGGCCGGGGCAAGCTGGATCATTTTGCTGTTTCTTGTGGGCTTTGGGGTGAAAATGGCCGTGTTTCCCCTGCACCTATGGTTGCCCGACGCGCACACGGTGGCGCCCATGCCGGTGACGATCATGCTGGCGGCGGCGATGCTGGGCATGGGCACGTTGGGCATTTTGCGCTTTCCGCTGAGCATCTTTTCGGTGGCGCAAATGATGCCCTTTGCTGTCCCCATGATGGTCGGCGGCGTGATCTCGGCCATCTATGGCGCGTTGATGGCTCTGGCCGAGCAGGATGTCAAGCGCATCGTGGCTTATTCCAGCGTCAGCCAGATGGGCTATGTGCTGTTTGGCCTGGGCACCCTCACCCATCAGGGCATTGCCGGAGCCACTTTGCACGTGATCTTTCATGCCATTGTCAAGGCTTTGCTGTTTATGTGCGTGGGGCTGCTCATCCGTGCCACCGGTCGGCGCACGCTGGCCGGGTTGGGCGGTCTGGGGCGGCAAATGCCGCTCACTGCCGCCTGTATGGGGCTGGGGGTGTTGGCCCTGGCCGGAACGCCGCCGCTGTGTCTTTTCAACAGCGAGTGGATGATCTTTGCCGGCGGGTTCGAGACGCCGCATATCTGGCTGGCTGTGCTGGCTCTTTTTGGCTCGCTGTTGACGGTGGTTTATGCTCTGTGGCTATGGGGGCGTCTCTTTTTGCGCCCGGCCGGCGAGCCGCTCAAGGTGCAGCCAGAACGCGCTTTGCCCTGGGTGATGAAGGCGACCACGATCTTGCTGGCCGCGCTGACTCTGATCGAGGGGCTGTTTCCGGCGCCGCTGTTCGATTGGACGATGCACGAGTTGACTCTGATCTTGGGAGGCGGCCTGTGAGCGGCAGTGTGTGGGTGGCCCTGCCGTTGGGGTGTATGGCCCTGGGCGCATGCCTGGTCTATGGCCTGGCTCGCCTGCTGGCCGGCCGCGCCAATGTTTCGGCGCAGCAGCGGAATGGCTGGCTGGCCAGCCTGACTGCGTTGACGTTTGCTCTGGCTATGTTGGCCTGGGCGGTCTTGTGGGGGCAAACGTGCCTGGCTGTTCCGGCGGCCTGGCCGACCTGGGGTGCAGCGACCCAAACGCAAGGAGCCATTTTGCGGCCCGATCCAGGCAGCCTGATTCTGGCTGGCGTGGCGATGGGGTTGGGGCTGATGGTCTCGCTCTATTCGGGCTGCTATCTGGCTCTGGATCGGCGGTTTGATACCTATTATCCGCTGCTTCTGTTGATGGTCACCGGGCTGACGGGCATGCTGTGGGCCGCCGACCTGTTTAATTTGTACCTGTTTTGCGAACTGATGAGCGTGTCGGTATACGTTCTGGTGGCGTTTCGGCGCGGCACCGATACAGCCATCGAAGCCGGATTCAAGTACCTGGTTATGGGCAGTGTCGGCACGCTGGCTGTTTTGATGGGCATTTCGTTCGTCTATCGCGAGGCAGGCAACCTGGCTTTGCCTTTGCAGGCCGGCCAGACGGCCATGTGGACGCGCGTTGGGGCCGTGTTCTTTTTGGTGGGGATGGCGGTCAAGAGCGCAATGGTGCCGCTGCACACCTGGCTGCCCGATGCGCATGGGCGGGCGCCGAGCAGCATCAGCGCCATGCTGTCGGGCATTGTCATTCAAAGCGCGTTCTATGTGTGGGTCAAGGGCGGGCTGTTGCTGGGCATATCGGCGCACGTGCTGGGCACATGGCTGATCGGCCTGTCGCTGATCAACATGACGCTGGGGAATGTGATGGCTCTGGTGCAGACCAATACCAAGCGCATGCTGGCCTATTCCACCGTTGCGCAGATGGGCTATATCATGTTCAGCGTGGGCGTGGGGCTGCGTAGCGGGCAGGCCGCGGCCATCCAGGCCGGCCTGTTTCTGATCGTGGGGCATGCGGCCATGAAAGGCCTGGCTTTTTTGAGCAAAGGGGTGTGTCATTTTTATTATCACGCTACCACAGTGGCCGAGTTGCGCGGCACGGCACAACAACTGCCGCTGGTGGCCGCTGTGATGAGCATCGCGCTGGTGGGGTTGGCGGCCATCCCGCCGCTGGCCGGTTTTATGGGCAAGTGGCTGGTGCTGATCCAGGCCATTCAGTCGGCCGACCGGCTGGCTTTTGTGGGTATGGCCGTCTTGATCTTGAACAGCCTCCTGTCGTTGGGCTATTACCTGCCGCTTTTGGCTGCTTTGTTTGCCCCGCTGCCCCAGGCGCAGGCAGAGCGCATCGCCGTCTCGCCGTGGATGGCCCTGCCGCTGCTGCTACTGGCCAGCCTGGTGATCGCCATCGGACTGGCGCCGGCTCCCTGGATCGAACCCATGTCGCAGGCCGGCGTTTATTTGCTGTCGCTCCAATAAGCCGGGCAACGTCGGCATCTTGCTGGCTGTTGGTGTTTCCCTGGATTTGGGGCAGGAAAGGTGACCGCATGTACCATATCTTGCTTAGCCCGCCGTTGGTGATGATGGTATGTCTGGCTCTGGCCTATGGGCTGTATTGGGTTGGCGGCGCGCTGGGAGCGCGCGGCGCAGATCACCCCGGCAAACATCAGCCCTATGCCTGCGGCGAAGACTTGCTGCCGCCGCGGGCGCAGTTGGCCTATCACGCTTTTTTTCGCCTGGCCCTGATGTTTGGCATTTTGCACCTGGCCGCGCTGATCATGTCCACGCTGCCGATGGAGGCCATGCCGCACCGCATCGCCCTGATCTATTTGGGCGGCATTGCCCTCAGCATGTGGGTGTTGACCGGGAGGGAGGCATGACCGAGATATCGTGGGTTCGCCGGGTGGTGCGGTGGGCGCGGCGCAAATCGCCCTGGGTGCTGCATTTTAACAGCGGCGGCTGCAACGGCTGCGATATTGAAATCCTCGACCTGCTCACGCCGCGCTATGACGTGGAGCGGTTGGGCATCCTCAAAGAAGGCTCGCCCCGTCACGCCGATATTTTGCTTTGCACCGGCCCGGTCACCCGCCAATCGCGCGACCGGCTGCGCCGCATCTATGAGCAGATGCCCGAACCGAAATGGGTGGTGGCCGTGGGCAGTTGCAGTTGTTCGGGCGGCGTCTTTCAGGGCGCCGAAAATGTGCTGGGCGGCATTGACCGCATTTTGCCGGTAGATATGTACATTTCGGGCTGTCCGTGCCGCCCCGAAGCTATGATTGATGGCATTGCACGGCTGTTGCAGAGGATCGCATGAACATCCAACACATTCTTGAGGTTTTGCAAACCGAATTTTCGCCGCCGCCCGTGACCGTTCGCCAGGTGCCCGTTGCCGAGACGTTTGTCGGGGTGCAGCCCGATCAGGTCCATGCGGCGGTGCGGCTGTTATTGGAGCGGTTCAACGTCTACCACCTCTCTACTATCACCGGCCTGGACAACGGCCAAGAGATCGAGTTGTTTTATCATTTTTGGGATCGGCAGGGCTTGACCTTGCACACGCGGCTGCCGCGAGGAAATCCGGTCATTCTCACAATCATTGACCTGATTCCTGGCGCGGCTTTTTATGAGCGCGAAGTCACCGAAATGCTGGATGTCATGTTTGAGTGGCATCCCATGACCCGGCGGCTGATCCTGGCCGATGATCGCGCCGGCCGGAATGCCCCGCTGCGCAAGGAGGTGTGAGATGGTCAAAATGACGGTTCCCATCGGTCCGCAGCACCCCCTGCTCAAAGAGCCGCTTTCCTTTTTGCTCACCGTCGAAGGTGAGCGGGTGCTGGGTGGTGATTTGCGTCTGGGCTATGTGCATCGCGGCATCGAAAAGCTGTGTCAGGAACGCAGTTATGTGCAAAATGTGCATCTGATCGAGCGGGTTTGCGGCATTTGCTCACACATTCATACCACCGTTTACTGCCAGGCCGTCGAATCGCTGATGGGGCTGGAAACGCCGCCGCGCGGCCTGTATTTGCGCACCCTGCTTTGCGAGATGGAGCGGATTCACAGTCATCTGCTGTGGCTGGGCGTTCTGGCCGAAAACATTGGCCTGACCACCATCTTTATGTATGCCTGGCGCGAGCGTGAGACGATTTTGGATGTGATGGAAGAATTGTCGGGCGGGCGGGTGACGCATGCGGTCAATGTGATCGGCGGGGTGCGCATTGATCTGGAGGCCGACCGGGCGCAGCACATTTTGGAGCGGCTGCAAGGCCTGGAAAAAGAAGTGCGTCAGTTTTTGAGCCTGATCGAAAACGAGCGTACTTTTCGGGCGCGCACCGAACACATTGGCTATTTGTCGCTGGAGCAAGTGCGTCGCTATTGCGTGGTGGGGCCGATTGCCCGCGCTTCGGGGCTGGATGTTGATTTGCGACGCGATGCGCCTTATGCGGCATACGGGCAACTCGATCTGCGGGTGAGCGTCCATCAGCAGGGCGATGTGTGGGCGCGCACGCTGGTGCGTATCGAAGAGACGTTGGAGAGTCTGCGCCTGTGTCGCTGCCTGATCGAGACGCTGCCGCCCGGTCTCACCTCGGTGCGGGCGCCGCGTCGTGCGCCGGCCGGCGAGATGGTCAGCCGCGCCGAGGCGCCGCGCGGCGAAGTGATCTATTACCTGCGCAGCGATGGCAGCGACCGCCCGGCGCGGGTCAAGATTCGCACACCGTCGCTGCCCTCGCTGCTGGTTTTGCTGGAGCAGCTCAAGAACATTCATACTGCTGATGTGTCGGCGGTGCTGTCGGGCGTAGATTTGTGTATCGCCTGCGCGGATCGGTGAGAAAATATGAGGGACGTCTGGTCGGCTTTGGTTGCCTGGTTGGTTTTCCCTGGGGCTCTGTTTTTATTCATCTGCGCCTGGGGTTTTGAATGGCTGGATCGCCGGGTGCTGGCGCGGCTGCAAGGGCGGGTGGGGCCGCCCTGGTTTCAGCCGCTGGCCGATGTGATCAAGTTGCTGGCCAAAGAAGACATTTTGCCGGTCGGGGCCAGCCGTTGGGCCAGCGAGGCCTTGCCCATTCTGTCGCTGGCTGCGGTGATGGCCGGCATCTTGTACATTCCCATCGGCGAGCGGGCCGCCCACGCTTTTGAGGGCGACCTGGTGGTGGTGCTGTTTTTGCTCAGTGTGCCAGCGCTGGCCTATTTTTTGGCCGGCTGGGTCACGGGCGGCATCTATAGCATCATCGGCGGCAGTCGCTCGCTGCTCCAGTATTTTTCCTATGAAGTGCCGTTTTTGATGGCCCTCAGCGGCCCGGCCATCCTCAGCGGCTCGTGGTCCATTTCTCAGATCACTCAATGGCAGGCTCAAACTACCTGGATTGCCTTGATCCAGCCGATTGGTTTCTTGTTGGGCCTCACCGGGCTGATCGGCAAACTCAAGCGCACGCCTTTTGACATTCCCAAAGCCAAATCTGAGGTGGTGGCCGGCCCGCTGACCGAGTTTAGCGGGCGCAAGCTGGCCCTATGGCATCTGTCCATTCAGTGCAAGACGGTGGTGGGCATTTTTTTGTTGACCAACCTGTTTTGGGGCGGTGCCGGCCTGTTCATTCTGCCGCCCTGGTTGACCTTTGGCCTCAAGTCGTTGCTAATTTTGCTGACTCTGTCGTTGATCAGCGCGTTGTATGCGCGGCTGCGCATTGATCAAATGGCCAGCCTGGGTTGGCGGGTGCTGGCGCCACTGGCTCTGGCGCAAATGATGATCACCATCTGGATCGGGGTGAGTTGAGATGTCAAGACTTTTTTCGTGGTTTTATTTGCTGCCGCGTTTGTTGCACACCCTGTTTAGCCGTCCTGGTACGGTGCGTTATCCGTTCGCGCCGCTCCAACTGCCAGAGCGATTTCGCGGTCGGCTGACCATCCGCGCCGACGATTGCCGGGGTTGCGGCCTGTGCGTGCGCGATTGTCCTGCCGCAGCTCTAGAGCTGCACAAGCAGGGTCGCTCTCGTTTTACCCTGCTGTATCATCCTGACCGCTGCGCGTATTGCGGCCAATGTGAGTTGAGTTGCCATCACGGCGCCATTCAACAGGTCAACGAGTTTGTGCCGGCCACCACCGACCGCGCCGGCCTGACCGAGACACTGGTTGACCGGAATGATGGTGCCTAGTTTTTCAGTCGAGAAAGGAGTTCCAATGTCCGAGTCACGTTCCCACTATGCCGTCATCGGCGCCGGGCATGGCGGCAAGGCCATGGCCGCGCACCTGTCGTTGATGGGCTTTCCGATCACGCTCTATAACCGCACCGACGCCCACGTATCAGCCATCCGCGCCCGCGGCGGCATCCAGCTCACCTTTGCCAGCGGTCAGGGTGTGGATGGTTTTGCCCCCATTCCGCATGTTACGTCAGATGTGGAAGAGGCCCTGTCTTTGGCCGACATTGTGATGGTGGTGCTGCCGGCTTCGGCGCACCGCGAAGTGGCCCGTCAGTTTGCGCCGTTTTTGCGCGATGGGCAGATTGTGGTGTTGAACCCCGGCCGCACCTGCGGGGTCATCGAGTTTGCCCACATCTTGCGCACGCAGGGCTGTCGGGCCGATGTGACTCTGGCCGAAGCTGAGACGTTTATCTATGCCAGCCGCTCAGATGGCCCGGCGCAGGCGCGCATCTTTCGCATCAAAGACGCTGTGCCGCTGGCGGCTCTGCCGGCCACGCGCACTCTGGCTGTCCTCGACGCCCTGGCCCCGGCCTATCCTCAATTCATTGATGGCCTCAACGTCCTCAACACCAGCCTGAACAACATGGGGGCCATCTTTCACCCGGCCCTCACCATCCTCAACGCCGGGCGCATCGAGTCTACGCATGGCGATTACGAGTTTTACATTGATGGCGTCACCCCGTCGGTGGCGCGGGTGCTGGAGGTGTTGGACCGTGAGCGGGTGACGGTGGCTGCTTCGTTGGGCATTCGCGCCATCACCGCCACCGAGTGGCTGCAACTGGCCTATGACGCCCGCGGTTCCAGCCTGAACGAGGCCATTCACAACAACCCCGGCTATTATGGCATCAAAGCCCCGGCCAACCTGGAGCATCGCTATATTTTTGAAGATGTGCCGATGAGCCTGGTGCCGATTGCCGCGCTGGGCCAGCAATACGGCGTCCAGGTGCGCGGCATGGAAGCGATCATCCGTCTGGCCTGCATCATTCACCGCACCGACTATTGGCGCACCGGCCGCACGATGGACAAGCTGGGCCTGCAAGGGTTGAGCGTGGGCGAGCTGACCACCTATGTCAACGAAGGGGTGCTGCCATGACCGCCATCCTCGGCGCGGCGTTGGGCGAGTGTGTGCATGTGGCTGGGGTGATCAATTTTCTGCGTCTGGCCGAGCAGGAAGGCTATCGCACCTCGTTCACCGGGCCGGCTACGCCCATCGCCGACCTTGTGGCGGCCATTCGCCGCGAGCAGCCCGATGTGGTGGCTGTCAGTTACCGGCTGACGCCAGAAAATGCCCGTTCGCTGTTGATGGAATTGGGCGAGGCTTCCTCGCAGGAAGGATGGGTAGGCGCAAATGCGGCCTGGGGGCGTCCGCTGCGTTTTGTGTTTGGCGGCACGCCGCCGGTGGCCGCGGTGGCCCGCGAAATGGGGCTGTTCGAGGCGGTGTTCGGCGGCCAAGAGCCGCCCGAAGCCGTGATCGCCTACCTGCGCGGCCAGGTCTGGCAAATGATGCAGGAAAGCGATTATCCCACCGAAACCATCCCGCGCATTCGCTGGAAGTCGCCCTATCCACTGCTGCGCCATCATTTTGGCCTGCCGGCCCTCACTATCGAGCCGACGGTGCAGGGTATCGCACAAATTGCCGAGGCGCAGGTTTTGGATGTGATCTCGCTCGGTCCCGACCAGGATGCGCAGGAGCATTTTTTTCATTTCGAACGCATAGACCCGCGCCGCACCGGCGCCGGCGGCGTGCCGTTTCGCAGCCAGGCCGATCTGGAGCGGCTTTACGCGGCCAGCCGCTGTGGCAATTATCCCCTGATGCGCTCTTATTCTGGCACATCCGACCTGCTGCCCTATGCCGATGTGCTGCGGCGTACCATCCGCAATGCCTGGTGTGCCACATCGCTGTTTTGGTTCAACGTGCTGGATGGGCGAGGGCCGCTCTCGCTGCGCCAGAGCATCGCCGATCACATGGCCTTGATGCGCTGGCACGGCGAGCGCGATGTGCCGATTGAGGGCAACGAGCCGCATCACTGGGAATTGCGCGACGGCCACGATGCTGTGGCTGTGGCGGCGGCTTTTCTCTATGCCTATGTGGCCCGGGCGATGGGTGTGCGCGATTACATCGCCACCTATATGTTCGAGACGCCGCCCTATCTGTCGAATCAGATGGACCTGGCCAAGCAGCTTGCCAAAGCCGAACTGGCCGAAGAACTGGCCGATGACACTTTTCGCGTCTGGCGGCAAACCCGCACCGGTCTGATGAGCTATCCGGTTGAGACGCATGCGGCGCAGGGGCATCTGGGGGCGTCGGTGTATGTGCAGATGGCCCTGCGTCCGCACATTGTGCATGTGGTGGGTTATTGCGAGGCCGATCATGCGGCGCGGCCCGAAGAAGTGATCGCCAGTTGTCAGATGGCGCGGCGAGCCATCGAAAACGCTTTGCGTGGCGCGCCCGATATGACCGCCGACCCGTTGGTGCAGCAGCGTAAACGTTGGCTGATCGAACAGGCGCGTGTGATCATCGAGGCGATTCGGCAGTTGGGGCAAAGGGCCGGCGTGGTCGGTGATGCGTTGCTCGACGTGGATACATTGGCCCGCGCCGTCGAGGTGGGCTTGCTCGACGTGCCACACCTGCGCGGCCATCCGCAGGCCTGCGGTCAGGTGCGCACGTGGCCCATCGGCGGGGCCATCGAGGCGGTCAACGCGGCCGGGCAGCCGTTGACCGAGTTGGAGCGGGTGGCGGCAGTGATGGGCGGCGAGTCCGTCCCCTAAAACAAACCGACCTGCGCAGATTGAGCCTGTCGAAATCTGCGTAGGTCGAAACCCGAGCCTGCACGGGCGCCGCGCTCAGGGGCGCAGCAGCACTTTGAGCGCGCCCGGCGCAGCGGCTCGTTCAAAAGCGGCCTGGCCCTGATCAAAAGAATAGATCGAGTCAATCAGCGGGGCCACATCCACCAGTTTTTGCTCCAGCAGGCGCAGCGCAGGCGCAAACGGGCCGCAACGCGAGCCGATCACCGAAATTTCGTCTACCACCAGAGCCGACAGGTTGACCTGGTTGTTGCCGTAAAAGGTGCTTTTGAGGATCAACCGGCCGCGCGGCCGGGTCAGCCGCCGTGCCAGGGCAAAACCATCGGGGTGGCCGGTGCAATCAACAACTATGTCAGCCTGGATGCCGGCAGGCAGGTCGGCTTCAAGGTGGGTGTCAATCTGCCAGTTTTGTAGCAGGGCCAGCCGGTCGGCGTGATGTCCTACCACACGCAGATGACAGCCGCAGAGCCGGATCACCTGGGCCACCAGCAGCCCCAGCCGCCCATCGCCCACCACGATCACCTGATCGGTGGGGCGAATGTGGACGCGGTCGGGAATTTCCAGGGCGGCGGCCAGCAGTTCGATCAATACGGCGTGTTCATCGGCCACCCCATCTGGCACGAGGTGCAGGTTGCGCACCGGCAAGACGCAATAGTCGGCCATCGTGCCATCTCGCCCGCTGATGCCCAGTGTGCTGCGCTGTGGGCAGTGCGATGTGTCGCCACGCAGACAGGTGGGGCAGTTGCCGCAATAGCAATTGATCTCGCCCACCACTCTTTGCCCGATCCACGCCGAATCTTGGGACTGCTCGACCACGCCCACAAATTCGTGGCCCGGCACTCCTTTGAACCCCATATACCCGCGCAAAATCTCCAGGTCGGTGCTGCAAATGCCGGCCAGCAACACCCGAATCAGGGCCTCGTCGGGGCGCGGTTGCGGCTGCGCATAATTGGCGATCAATTCCAGTTGTCCATTGTAAACCCAGGCGCGCATTGATTTTCCTGTTCCTGGCCTATTTGGTCAAGGCCATCTCGATTGCTTCGTTGACAGTGTGCGCCGCCAGCAGTTCGATGGAGGGGCGTGTCACCGACCGGGCCAGCGAGCGCGGCAGTACGCAACGTTTGAATCCCAGTTTAGAGACCTCGTTCAGCCGCGCTTCGATCTGTCCCACGCTGCGCAGTTCGCCCGATAGTCCCACTTCGCCTACCAGCACCATATCGGCTGAGACAGGCTTGTTGCGCAGGCTGGAGGCGATGGCCACGGCCACAGCCAGGTCGGCAGCCGGTTCACTGACCCTGAGCCCGCCGACGACGTTGACAAACACGTCTTGATCGGCCAGGTGCAGCCCCACCCGCTTGGACAGCACGGCCACCAGCAGCAAGAGCCGGTTCATATCTACGCCGTTGGGGGTGCGTCGCGGCAGGCCAAAGGCGGTAGTGCTGGAAAGGGCCTGCACTTCAACCAAAATGGGGCGGGTGCCTTCCATCGTCACTGCCACCGCCGACCCAGAGGCATTGGGCAGCCGTTCTTCCAAAAAGGCTGCCGACGGATTGTCTACCTCGATCAGCCCCTCATTTTTCATCTCAAACACGCCCACCTCAGAGGTAGCCCCAAAGCGGTTTTTGACGCTGCGCAGCAGGCGGTACGAGTGAAAGCGGTCGCCTTCGAGGTACAGCACTGTGTCTACGATGTGTTCCAGCACGCGCGGCCCGGCAATGGCCCCGGCTTTGGTCACATGGCCCACCAAAAAGATGGGGATGTTTTGCTCTTTGGCTGTGCGGGTGAGCAGTGCGGCGCACTCGCGTACCTGGCTCACGCTGCCGGCAGCCGAGCTGATCTCGTCCATGTAGACCGTCTGAATCGAGTCTACGATCACGGCGGCCGGGCCAATCTGGCGGATGTGTTCGACGATGGCGTGCAAATTGGTCTCGGTGAGCAGGTAGAGGTTTTCGGGAGAGAGGCCAAGGCGGTGGGCGCGCATCTTGATCTGCTGCGCCGATTCTTCGCCCGAAGCGTACAACACCTTGCCGGCATGTTCAGACAGCAGTGCGCTGACCTGGAGCAGTAGCGTGCTTTTGCCGATGCCGGGGTCGCCGCCGATCAGCACCATCGAACCCGGCACGACGCCGCCGCCCAGCACGCGCGAAAATTCGGCCAGTGGCACCTGGATGCGCGTCAATTCGTCGGCGCGAATGTCGTTCAGGCGGCGCGGCTCGCTGCGCAAAACCGGCGTGGCCGACGAGGATGCGCCGACATGTTCCTCGACTATTGTCTCGATCAAGGTGTTCCATTCGTCACAGTCGGGGCAGCGGCCGCTCCAACGCGCCTGCACACTGCCGCAGTTTTGACAGATAAAGCGGGTCTTGGTTTTAGATTTAGGCATAGATCAAGGCTTCCGCGAGATCAGGCTGCGGTTCGGGCTGGCGCAGGCTGAGGGTGATCTGATCATCCTGAACGTCCACAATCACCTCGTCGCCCGGCACAAAGCGGGCCGACAGGATGCCTTCTGAGAGGGGGTCTTCGATCCGGTTTTGCACGGTGCGGCGCAAATGACGGGCGCCAAATTCCGGGCTGTAGCCCTTTTCGGCCAGCAATGCCATCGCCTGAGGGGTGGTCTGGATTTGAATGTGCTGATCGGCTAGCCGTCGGCGAATTTTATCCAGTTCCAGGCCAACAATGGTGGCAATGTGTTCGGGGGTAAGGGTGTGGAACACGATGATCTGGTCCACGCGGTTGAGAAATTCGGGGCGGAAAAATTGCTTGAGTTCGGCCTCATAGCCTTTTTCCTGATATTGATTGTCCTGGCGGGTGCCGGGCATGCCCAGCGGCCCCCGGCTCAGCGTCTCCGAGCCGACGTTGGAGGTCATGATGATGATGGTGTTGCTAAAATCTACTTTGCGCCCCTTGGCATCTGATAGCATGCCTTCTTCAAGGATTTGCAGCAGCATGCTAAACGTTTCAGGATGGGCCTTGTCAATCTCGTCAAAGCAAATGACCTGGTAGGGGCGTCGCCGCACTGCCTCGGTGAGCTGTCCGGCGTCTTCATAGCCGACATAGCCCGGCGGCGCGCCGACCAGCCGGGCCACAGTGTGTTTTTCCATAAATTCCGACATGTCGAGTTGGAAAAGGGCATCTTCTTTGCCAAACATAAACTCGGCCAGGGCCTTGGACAATTCGGTCTTGCCTACGCCAGTGGGGCCGATGAAAATGAACGAGCCGATAGGCCGATGCGGGTCTTTGAGGCCCGACCGTGAACGACGCACGGCGCGGGCAATGGCACTGATGGCTTGCTCCTGGCCAATCACCCGCTTTTGCAGTTCGGCCTCCATGTTGAGCAGCCGCGCCGACTCGTCTTGACGCAGATTGGTCAGGGGGATGCCGGTCCACATCGAGACCAGTTCGGCAATGTCCTCGCCCTGCACCTCCAGGCTTTCATCCTGACTCCACTCGCGTTGAATTTGCTCCATTTGTTGTTCCAACTCTTGCTGGCGCAGCGACAAAAAGCGGGCATGCACATCGCGGTGTTCGTTGAGGGCCTGTTGATGCTGGGTGCGCACCTGGGTCAACTCGGCATAAAGCTGATTGAGCGAGTCCTGAAAGGGCGATTTGTACATGCGCACCCGCGCCGCGCCCTCGTCAATCAGGTCAATGGCCTTGTCGGGCAAAAAGCGGTCGGTGATATAGCGCGAGGCCAGGCGCACTGCCGTCTCGACAGCATCGTCGCTGATGTGCAGGCGATGATGTGCCTCGTAGCGCGGCTTGATCCCTCGCAAGATGGCAATGGATTCGTCTAGCGACGGCTCATCTACCATCACCGGCTGAAAACGCCGCTCTAGAGCGGCGTCGCTTTCGATATGCTTGCGGTATTCTTCCAGGGTGGTGGCGCCAATGCACTGCAACTCGCCGCGTGCCAGCGAGGGCTTGAGGATGTTGGCCGCGTCAACCGAACTGCCGGCCGCTCCAGCGCCGACCAGCATGTGGACTTCGTCTATGAAAAGGATGCAATTTGAATTTTTAAGCTCGTCAATCACCTTTTTCAATCGCTCTTCAAACTGGCCGCGATACATAGTGCCGGCCACCAGCGAACCCACATCGAGTTGCCAGACCTGCTTGTCGCGCAAAGGGTAGGGGATGTTTTGATCCACGATGCGCTGGGCAATGCCTTCTACGATGGCCGTTTTGCCTACGCCCGGTTCGCCGATGAGGGCCGGGTTGTTTTTGGTGCGGCGCGAAAGGATCTGGATCACCCGTTCGATCTCGGTCTCGCGGCCGATCACCGGATCTAGCCTGGACTCGCGGGCCAGGGCGGTCAAATCGGTGGCTACCTGGGGCAGCACCGAATCTTTTTTGCTGCTCTGGGGCGTCGCCGCCGGTCCGGCTGTGGCTTTTTGCTGGCGGCTGTTCAACTCTTTGCTGATCTGAACGGTCGAAACGCCCAGCCGTCTCAAAATATCCAGAGCCACGCTATCTTTTTGCTCCAACAATCCCATCAACAGATGCTCGGTATCTACGGCCGTGTGTCCCAGTCGGCGTGCCTGATTGACCGCCAGGTTGAGTGCTTCTTTGAACGATGTACTCAGTTCAATGTTGTTGGGCTGATAGCCCAGCCGGGGGCCATAGCCGTCTATGCGTTCGATCATGTCTAGCACCTGATGGTCTTGAATTGCCAGACTTTGCATTACCTGGCTGGCCAGGCTGTTGGAAATCTGGATCAGGCC
Source organism: uncultured Anaerolineae bacterium (assembly GCA_964449465.1). Classification (GTDB taxonomy): domain Bacteria; phylum Chloroflexota; class Anaerolineae; order JAFGEY01; family JAFGEY01; genus CAYRXM01. The sequence continues at coordinate 23,766 of CAYVBK010000049.1, read as the reverse complement.
GAGTAACAGGTGTTCGGTGCCCACATAGCGATGATAAAACTGCTGGGCCACTTCTTTGGCCCGCGCCATCACCTGATGTGCTCGCCGGGTAAAACGATCCCACTTGTCTGACATAGTCATTCCTTTTTAGTGCCTGAAATTTTGCCTCAGTTGGTTCATCTTTATTATACCACAGGCCGATTCAGCATTTCAAGTTGATCTTGGCGGAATACTAGCCAACCCGAACAAAAAATGATATAATGGCTTTGGTTTTGACCGGCAGAGGGGGGATGGTCAAGACCCGGCCCGACCCCGGCGACGGAACGGTGTTGCAAGGGAAATATGATAGCAGATCAGGAAAAAATTGAAAAACGCCTGGCGGCGTTAACAGCGGTACAAAATATCGCTCAAGAGTTGACTTCGGAATTGAACCCGGCACGGCTGATTCTCAAGATTCTCAATGCTGCCGTGCAGGTGGTCAATGCCACCACCGGGTCATTGTTGCTGTGGGATCCCGAAACCGACGAACTGGTTTTTGTGGTTACCGAAGAAAAGGAACTGTTGAACTATCGCATGCCGGCCAACAAGGGCATTGCCGGTTGGGTGTTTACTCATTGTGAGCCGCTTATTGTGGGCGACGTGACTCAGGACGGGCGGCATTATGATGGCGTAGACATGGACATGGATTTTCAAACACACTCGTTGATTGCTGTCCCATTGATGAATGCTACCGAAAAAATCGGCATCATTGAAGCGGTGAACAAAAAGTCGGGCGGCCAGTTTGATCAAGAGGATCAGGATATTCTCAGCGCGTTGGCGGCGCAGGCGACAACGGCCATTATCAATGCGCGGCTGTATCAAGAGTTGGAGGCTGAGAAAAACCGCATTCTCGAGTTGCAAGACCAGGAGCGCCGCAAGCTGGCGCGAGATTTGCACGACGGCCCGGCGCAAACTCTGGCCAATATCATCATGTCCATAGATTTCATCCTCAAGCTGCACGAGCGCGAGCCGGCCAAATTGCCCGAAGAGCTAAAAAAGCTCCGCGAGACGGTGCAAAAGACGCTGGCGCAGGTGCGCAATGCCATGTTTGAACTGCGCCCCCTGGCTTTGGAGACCGAGGGCCTCAAAGAAGCGTTGCGCATTTATGCCGAGCGACTGGCGCAGACCGAGAGTTTTCAAATTCACCTGGATATTCGCAATCTGGATGAGCGACTGCCGCCCAAAGTGGAAGAACTGTGTTTTGCCATCATTCAAGAGGCAGTCGGCAATATCAAAAAGCACGCCCGCGCCCGCAACACCTGGATCGGCGTCGAGCGGCAGGCGCAAAAATTGTTTGTGGCCGTGCGCGACGATGGCAAAGGGTTTGATGTGATGCATACCGAACAGGGGTATGGTCGGCGCGGCAGTTTGGGGCTGCGCAATATGAAGGAGCGATCCGAGATGCTGGGCGCCCAATACCGCATCGAGTCGGTGCCGGGGCGCGGTACGCTGGTGTCGCTGATCGTGCCGCTCTCGACCATTGCCGCTGCCAATTCGTCGGCAACCTCCACTGCGCCAGAGCCGTTGCCCCAAAATGGGCGGCGCAAAGGCACCGGTCCGCTGGTCTGGCCGGGCGATCCAGTGCCCAATTCTACATTGCCGCGCAAAAAGGGCACCGGTCCATTGATAGACGAACCGTAATCTGGGTCGTTATGAAAACAAACAAGCCCTGGTTGTTCGACCAGGGCTTGTTTGTTTGAGTGGAGATGCCGGGAATCGAACCCGGGTCCGAAGAATTCGACCGTGAATATGCTACAAGTTTAGTCGTTCGTTGTTTTCTCGCTCCGATTTGTTCCGAACGACAGGATCAAACCAGAGCCAGCCGATGTTCTTGGGTCAACGTTATCGGCGTGGCGCCGACCGCACCCCGGTCTTGATGACGCCCACATCCACGGCACCGGGAGAGCCTTGGTGTGAACGTGACACCGGCTTTTGGCTCAGTGTCAGGGTCTTCCTGGCTTATGCAGCCATGGGAAGAGCCGCAAGATTTGGTCTCTTGGCATTTGATTGTTTGCCCGGTTTTAACGAGGCCCAGGCGCCTCGACTTGCAATCCAGGGCCAGCCTTCCCCGTCGAAGCCGATCATCCCCGTTTGATTTGATTATATCACACTTGTGTCCGGTATTCAAGTCTTCAACCTGAAGGATATCCATTTCGGCACATTCAACGAACCGCAGAGGCGCCAAGACGCCGAGATTTTCAGATGTTTTCATCTGTGTGCCCGGCGTCTCTGCGGTGATTGCCGTCTGCTATCTGGCTCAGTCGGCGATTTTGAACTCGACCGACTGCATGGCCGGTCCTTCATCCAGGGCGCACAGTTCGCGAAAGGCCAGCGTCCATGCCGTCGAATGATACACGGTGGCAAATGTTTCCAGGATGATGTTGGGCAATGCCACGATGACGATCAGGGTGGGGATGAACACCAGGATGCCCGACAGGATGCCACCTCCCACGCCGCCGATCAGCCCCACCAGCCCGCCAACGGCCAGTGCCAACGGCCCGGCGATAAACAGAGCGACAAACACCAGCGGCAGGTTGAAAATAGCCAGGACGATGCCCCAGGCGATGGACAGACCCCACATCAGCAGATATTGCAGTGCCGCCGGCGACAGGTTACGGCGGATCAGGGCAATGGCTTCTTTGATCGCCTGGATAGGAGTCTGCCCGTTCAGGATGCACAGGCGGTCGGCTATTTCGCGGATCAGAGAAATTACGGCGTTCAAGACCAGCCCGACCACTCCCAGCACCACCGAGACCACCACGATCAGGATAAAGCCCAGCACCGCAATCAGGATCAGCGGCGCCGCGGCGCCTGGCGTGCCAGACATGGCTGCTGGAACGATCATGACGATGATCAGCAGCACGACGGCCATCACCACCAGGGCGATGGTCAGCCCTAATAGGAACATGGGCAGCGTCAGCAAGAAATGGGTCAGGAACAGGTTCAGGGTTGAGCGTTTCCAACTCGAGCGCAGGGCTGCCCAGAAACCGAGTTTTTCTTCGCGCTCTTCATATCCATTGACCATCTCGATCAGCGCCGAGCGGGCCATAAAGCGCAAAACCAGCTTGATCAGGCTGAACACGATGCTGACCAGGATGATCGCCAGCACCACCAGGCCAACGATGACCAGGATGGGCATCACCTGCTCCCAATCTACCTGCGGCCCCTGCAAGCCGCCACCATCGCCGCCGCTGCCCGATCCGCCGCTGCCCGATCCCCCTCCGCTCGGAAAACTGCCTCTGAGTCCGGCCGAGACGCCGCCGCCGACCAATACCAACAACAGGCCTACCAGCCACAGGGCGCGATATTTCCACACAATCTCCCACGCCCGCTTGAGAATTTTGAAATGATCCATCAGAAAACTCCTTTCCAGTTTGATTCAGTGTCAGCGATGCGGTAGGGATGCTTTGCTTTTGCGCAGCAGCAAACCCACCCAGCCGATGTATGGGATAAACAAGAGAAACAAGATAATGTATAGAAACAGCCCAGAGATCATGTTGAACAGGCCGATCAGCGGCGAGATGAGCGCATGGCCCAGCCAGGCCTCCAAAGCAGACCAGTGAATCCACGATGAGAGCGCGGTCAGGATGGCTGGCAAACTGCTCCACCCCAGGATGCCGAGCAAGGCAATGATGATGACGATCAATGATTCCAGCACCAGCAGCAGGCTGCCCACGCCCAATGGCACGGCATACCAGGCCAGAGATGGTCCCTCGTCCCTGCGCCGTGAGATGCGCAGCATGACCTGGGCGCGAAAGGTCTCGGCAGCGGTCAGGCGGTTGGGCAGCGTATAACTTTGCAACAAGGCCGAGAGCCGTTTGAAGCGGACCAGGTCTTGTTGACAGTCGGGGCATTGGGTCAGGTGAGCCTCTACTTGCTGCCGACGGGCGATGGGCAGATCGTTCTCGATGTATTCGGGTAGCAGGTCGGTCACATGAGCGGTATCCAATTTTCGTCCTCCATCCATCCTTTTAATTCAACCTGCAAACGGCGACGGGCGTCGTTGATGCGCGATTTGACGGTGCCAAGCGGGATGCCCAGTGAGTCGGCGATTTCTTGATAGGACAATCCTTCGTATTCGCGCAGCACCAGCGCAGAGCGGCTGTGCAAAGGCAATGACATCAAGGCGGCCTGTACCACCCTGGCCCGTTCGCTGTTCAAAGCGGCATGTTCCGGGCCGATGTTCTGATCGGGCAGTGGCAGTTCCTCAACGTCAGAGGTGGGCTTGCGTCGTCGCAAGGTGTCAATGGTGAGATTGGCGGCGATGCGACATAGCCAGCTTCTAAAGTTGCCGTCGGGGCGAAAGGTATGCAGACGCTCCCAGATGCGGATAAATGTGTCTTGAGCAATGTCTTCGGCCAGCATCGGGTCGCCGCAAATGCGGTAGGCTACCCCGATGGCGGTTAACCGGTGCCGCAACACCAAAACACCCAGCGCGGCCGTCTCGCCGTGCAAACATTGTGCTACCAGTTCTTGATCGGTTGCCAGTTCGCTCATAGTTCATCTCGTCTCTGTTGCTCATGATACGGCTCTCAAATCGGAATAGTTCGTCAAAAAAGGCAGCCGGTGTAAGGCTGCCTTGTTCGATATATCCTTGGGAAAAAAGGCGGCGCGACTCAAAAGCGATACATGATCACCAACACGGTCAGGCCGTACAACAGCAGGTCGGCAATCATGGGAATGTCGCCCAATACCACATCTTCGGGGGTGCCGCCTTCTTTTTTGACATGAATCAGGTATTGGTAGCGAAAAATGCCGTACAGGACAAAGGGAATGGTCAGCATCATCAAGGGCTGACCATTCAAGCGGGGCAGGTTTTCGGCAAAAAAGGTATACAGCGAGTATCCCATCATTGCCGCCGAAATGACCACAACGGTCATTTGATCGAGCAGTTCCAGGTTGTAGTGCTGCAAAGAGGAGCGATGGTTGTTGGCGTTGCTGGCCAGGGTGAACAATTCGTGCCGCCGCTTGCCAAAGCCCAAAAAGAGGGCCAGCAAGGTCATACACACATACAGCCAGGGTGAAAAGCGGGTGGCCTGAATGACCACTACACCGGCCGCCACGCGCAGCACAAATCCGGCGGCGATGGTCATGACATCAATGATCACAAAATGTTTCAAATAGAACGAATAAGCGATCATCATTCCCAGGTAAAGGGTAATGATCAGCCCTAATTGAAGATTGACCCAAAATGCCGCTGGCAACACCACGACGGGGATAACAATGGCGGCGACGATGGCCACGATAGGCTTGAGCTGCCCCGACGGCAGCGGGCGGCGGCACTTGGTGGGGTGCTGCCGGTCCTTTTCAATGTCTACCAGGTCGTTGATCAGGTAAATGGTACTGGAAATGAGACAAAAGGCGATAAACGTTGCTACAGTATGCCATAAAGCATCAAACTGGAATAACTTGCGGTCAAAAACTATGGCAGCAAGGATAAAAATGTTTTTGGCCCACTGTTTGGGGCGCATGGTTTTGAGCAAGGCTTTGAGCATCACATTCTCCGTATACAAAATGTTGAGATATTGGCGCAGGCGCAAGGTCTGCCTTACTTTTTGGGCAACAGTTTTTCCATGTCTTGCTGAGCCTGGCGGATGGCGTTTTGCGGCGAAGCGCGGCCGCTCCAGATGTCGGCGATCATACGATCCAATGGCGTCCACAGGCCGGTCATTTGATCGCTGCCCGGGGCCAGGCTGCCCAAAAGAGCCTGTTGTGTCATATGATGAATGACAGGCAGGGCTTTGACGCGCGGGCTGTCCAGAGCCGCCTGCGCGGCGGGCACCCATTCGCCACTTTCGGCCAGGCGAATTTGCTGCTCCCCGGTGGTGAGAAAGCGGATCAGGTCAACGGCCGCCGGCGTATGGCCGCGTTGGCTGGCCTGGGTAGTGACGGCCAGCAGGTTGACTGCGACCAACGGGCTGGCCGGCGAATCGGTGCTGTTGCCCATCGCCGGAATCAAGGCCAGGCCGCAGTCTATGCCGGATGATTTGAGAGAGCTCAGCAGCCATGTGCCGTTCAGGGTGATGGCAGCCTGGCCGTTTTGGAACAGATTGAGCGTGTTCACATAGTCGGCCTCGGCCGGCATAATCTTGGACAGATCGGCCATCCATTGTGCGGCGACCAGGCCGCCCGGCGTGTCTATGCCCACCTCTCCGGCCTCGTTGACAAACCAGGCCCCCGCGCCATAGAACCAGGCTGCCGAAAAATAGCTCAACTGGGCCGGGTAAACGAAATAATATTGCGTGCGCGTCCAGCTTTTGGCCCGGTTGAGCAACTCGTCGGTTGTGCGCGGCAAGTCGGCCGAATCGATCAAGGCTTTGTTGTAAATCAAGGTAATGGTTTGCAAAGCAAAAGGCAATCCCAGCACCGAGTTATCCTTTAGAGCCGCCGTCGCCGCCATCGGCGTATAGGTCTGGCGCAGCCAGGCCGGGTCAACGGTGTCGTTGAGGGTGATGAACATGTTGCGATAATCGGCGGCGCGGATTTGATCGTGGCTGATGAACACAATGTCGGGGCCGGTTCCGGCGGCTAACGCGACGGGCAACTCACTGCTCAGGTTGAGATGGTTTTCCAGCCGAACGGATACGCCAGGATGCTGTGCTTTGTATTGATCTATGACGGTCAACAATGCCGGGAGCTGCGAGTCTGCCCAGGGATGCCAGATGACCAGAGCAACGGGCTTTGTTGAGGCAACGGGCGTTTTCGGGGCAACGGGCGTTTTCGGGGCAACGGGCGTTTTTGAGGCAACGGGCGTTGTTCCGGCCGAGCGAGTGGGCTGGGCGGTGGGTGTTGGCTCGTGGCCCGGCGGCAAAATGCTGATTGATTCGGCGGGCAGCAGGCTCTTGATCCAGGACACTATATCGGCGTCGGAGGGCGGCGTGCCGATGATGCTGTAGCTGTGGGTGATGGTGCCGGGGCAGCGGCCCGGCTCGCCGCCGTAGAATGTCTGACTGCCGATCACTACCGCCGTCTGGGTGTCTCGAACCTGAACCTGGTACCACTGTTTTTGTCGTTTGACTGATCCGGAGGGGATATAGGTGCAGTTTTGCACCTGATCAACGCCTTTTTCGATGCAGACAGCGTAGTGAAAATGGCCCGGTTTGATGGCGCGAATATCATCGCTGAGAGGGGTGTCCTGGCTCCAGGCCTTGCCTGGCTCGGCCAGGATGCCGACCAGTCGTTTGTCAGCCGGCTGACCCTGACAAACCGAATAGAGTGCCTGCGCCAATACCTGGGCGCCGTCTTGTCCGGTGTCCTGGCTCCATTCAGCATAGGTCTCGGCAATCAGGTCGGGCAGGTGGGCTGCCGATGGGGTGTCGGCATACGACTGTGCAATGATCTGATACAGGCCGATAGTTTGCGAATACTGTCCGCTGGAGCGCAACTGAGCGGCCCAATTCTCATAGGCGGACGCGGCCTGCCGATGCGCCCAGCCGGCCATGTCGCCGTTCGGGAAAAGCTCCAGGTAGGTCACATAGCCGGCGGCGGCGGTTTGAAAATCGGCTTGCTCTTGGGCGGCGATGGCCTGGGCGATGGCACTGCACTCGTAATAGATCGTAGCGGCCTGTGCTTGTTGTTGGGGCAGAGTCAGGCGGTGCCAGGTCAGCACCTGGCGCAGCGGCGTCATCGCCGCCCGGCAATCGCGATCCTGGTAGGCCAGCAACCCCTGGTCGAACTGTTGTTGGCCGGTGGTCCAATACCAGCGCAAGGCCGACATCTCGGCGCCGATCAGGGCAACGGCGATGATCAGCAGCAGCCAGGCGGGCGAGGACGACTCGCGGCGACGGGCTGCCCGACGATGCGCCTGCCATCCGCCGTCAAAGGCCATCCACAGCCACCACGCAGCCAGCGCGATCCACCAGATCATCGGCGGCAGCGGCAGGGCCAGTGACACGGCCAGCCCCACCAAGATGGCTGTGATCACCAGATGAACAAACCATCGCCATCCGCGCCGAATGTACAAATAACCCAACCCCAGCCCGGTCAGGTTGAGGACAGCAGCGGCCCACGGCCATGGTAATGTGTTCATACATCCTCCCTGGCAACAAACTTGTAGCCAATGCCGTGCACGGTCAGCAGGTAGCGAGGATGAGCCGGGTCCGGTTCGATTTTGCTGCGCAGCTGTTGAATATGCACATCTACCGTGCGCGATTTGCCGGGATACTCGTATTCCCAGACCAGTTTAAGCAACTCGTCGCGCTCGAAAACCCGCTCTGGCTCGGAGGCCAGGGTGAGCAGCAGGTCGAATTCTTTGCGGGTCAATTCGATGACCTGCTCGTCGCAAGTGACGACGCGGCGACGGCGATCAATGATCAGGCTGCCGACCTGAACGAGTTCACCAATGGGCCGTCCGCTGGCCAGCCTGGTTCTTCGCAGCACCGCATGGACGCGGGCAATCAGTTCGCGCGCTCCAAAAGGCTTGGTGATATAATCGTCGGCGCCCATTTCCAGGCCGGCCACTTTGTCCTCATCGGCGGTTTGGCCGGTGAGCATAATGATCGGGATATAGGCATTGTCCTGGCGCACGGCCCGGCAAATGTCAAACCCCGACATTCCAGGCAAAACAATGTCTAACAAGATCAAATCGGGCGGGTCAGAGCGGATTTGAGCGAGGGCATCGTCGCCGTTGTCGGTCGCCCGAACGTCCAGGTTTTCCAACTCGAGTGTGGCGCGCAAAAAAGCGATTGTGACTGGGTTGTCTTCGACAATCAAGATTTTTTCATTCATCAGGGTTCACTGAAAAACGCCAAGAGATCATCACGTTGGTTGAGCCTGTCGAAACCAACGTTTTCCAAGCCCTACACAGCAATGTCTGTTCGGCATTTTGGAATCGGGTGGTGGAATCTGATTTTATTCTATCATAACCATAGGGGTGTGTCAATCAATGATCAAGCGATGCGGCGACCCGCTCCAAAATATCGAGTGTCTGACTGGCGCAGCGATCCCAGGTAAATGTTTGGGCGCGCCGGCGGCCGCGGGCGATCAAAGATGCAGCGAGGGCCGGATTTTCGAGGAGGGTTTGCAGGGTTTGGGCGATGGCGGTCGTGTCGAGCGGATCAAAGGTCAGGGCGGCATCGCCGACTACTTCGGGCAACGACGAGGTGCGGCTGCATGCCACCGGCGCGCCGCAAGCCATAGCCTCCAGCACCGGGAAGCAAAATCCTTCAAACAGTGAGGGCATGGCAAACAGGCGGGCGCCGCTGTAGAGGGCCGGCAGGTCGGCCTCGTCGGCAAAGCCGGTCAAAACGACCCGCTCTGACAGGCCCAACTGCTGCGCCTGCGCTTCGATTTCAGTCGCCAGCCAGCCCTTTTTGCCGACCAATACCAGTTGAACGTGAGGAACGTGCGCCATCGCCGCCACCAGGCGAGACAGATTTTTGCGCGGCTGACAGGTGCCGACATAGAGGATGTAATCGCCGCCGATGCGATATTTTTGCCTGACCCGCGCCATCTCGTCGGGATCATTCACCGGGCGCATGGCAGGGTCAATGCCCGGATACACGACGGTGATGCGAGCGGGGTTGGCGGCATAAAAGCGCACGAGATCGGCCTGGGTGGCCTGCGAGTCAGCCAGGATGTGGGCGGCGGTGTGGGTGTGATAGCGGGTGCTCCAGTCGAGATAAAGGCGCTGAGAGAGGGTGTGTGCCTGGGGAAAATGCCGATATCCGACATCATGCACGGTCACAATGCTGCGGCGAGGATGGACCAGGGGCAGCACATGCGATGGCACCAACAGCACGTCGGGCGGGCGGCGCAGCATCTCGGCCGACAGGCGAATGTGCGTCCACAGGCGCGGCCAGGGTATCACTCGCCATTCACTGTGCGGGAGCGGCGGAATCAGGCCGGGCAGCGGCGGGGTGTTGAAATACAGGCAAAATCGGTGCATATCACCGATGCGCAGCAGGTGGCGGATCAGATGCAGCGAATAGACCTCGGTGCCGGTGCGTTGGGCGATGACGGCGCGGCTGGCGTCAATGCCGATCAACATGGCACATCAACACGTTGCCGGCGAGTTTGGAGCAGGTCTGACGGCGTATTCTTGTTCCAGAGCCATAATTTTGTCAATCCGTCGCTGATGTCGCGGGTCGCCGGAAAATGGCGTTTCGATAAAAATGTGGGCCACCTCGGCGGCCACGCCAATGCCCAGCACCCGTCCGCCCAGACACAGTACATTGGCATTGTTGTGTTCGCGGCTCATGCGTGCTGTATAGGCGTCGTGGCACAGGGCGGCGCGGATGCCATGCACCTTGTTGGCGGTATAGCATACCCCCAGCCCGGTGCCGCAGATGACAATGCCGCGCTCAAATTCACCCCGCACCACTGCCTCGGCGATGGCGCGGGCATAGTCGGGATAGTCGGTGCCGGTTTCGCCCTGGCGGGCGCCCATGTCCACCATCTCGTACCCCCAGCTTGCGAGTTCGGGGATCAATGCGGCTTTGAGGGCGTATCCGGCATGATCGGAAGCAATGGCGATGCGCATATGCGGTTTCCTCTGTCAGGATGATGCCGGCGTGACCGATGCAGTGGTGATCCCCTCCAGCCAGCGGTGCGGCACCAGGCAGATCAGTCGCAAGACCTGGCTGCCGGTATTGCGAAACTGGTGCAGTTCGTTGGGGTGAACCAGCACGGCGGTGCCGGGTATAAGCGGCGTTTCGCCGTCTTGGCCTACGGCGACGCCTTGGCCTTCCAGGATAAAAATTTCGTGTTCCCAGTTGTGGGTATGGCAGGGTGTGCTGCCGCCCGGCTGCACCTCGATCACCCGCAAGGCAAAGTGCGGCGCGCCGTCGGCCTCGCCGATGACCCAGCGCAAGGTCATGCCTTCTGATCCGGTCGGCACCTCGGCTGGCACATCGCTCCAGTGTTTGATGATCATGGTAGCCCCCCTCTCCAGTTAGAGTGCGATTTGCAGGACGTGCTCGGCTCGCTCGATGATATAGTCGGGGTCAAAGGGTTTGGTGATATATTCATTGGCTCCCACTTCGTTGCCTCGTTCACGGTCTACTTCTTGGCCTTTGGCGGTGAGCATGATCACGTACAGATCGCTCAATGCCGGATCCTGTCTGATGCGCTGGCAGACTTCATAGCCGCTCATTTTGGGCATCATCACGTCCAAAAAGATCAGGTTGGGCTTTTCTTGCTGGATCGTCTCCCAGCCTTCCAGCCCGTTGGCAGCGGTGAGCAGTTCGACATCGGCGTCTTGAAATTCTTCCAGCGTTTCTTCAAGCAGGGTGCGAATGAGGGGTTCGTCATCCACGATCAGGATTTTTTTCATCGGTCTGTCTCCTCAAGAGAGATTGGATGTGCGGCAGCATTTGTTGAGCCATTTGACGGCCTCGTTCGATCAGGGTCTCGGCCTGCTCAAAGGCAGTGTCGGAAAATTCGGCCACATCGGGCGTGATGATCATGTCCATGTTGCGCAGGTGCTCGTTGGCATGGGTGTTGGCAATCATATCGCAGACATCGAGCCAGCCGGTGACCAGGTCGGGGCGTTCGTTGTCGGTGCGTTTCTGTCGTGCGCCGGATGTGGGGATGACGCTGCTGACCAAGATCAGGTCGGCGCCCTGGGCGGCCACCAGGTTGGCGGGCAGCGGGTTGCTCAAGATGGCGTCTACCAGCAGGCGGTTTTGGTGTTCGACCGGCGTGACGAGGCCGGGGGTGGCCAGGCAGGCCGAGACGGCGTTGAACAGGCTGCCCTGGCTGAATTCTATCTGTTCACCCGAAGTCAGGTCGCTGGCGGTGAGATAGCAGGGCGTCTCCAGTTCCTCAAAAGTCAGGTCGCCCAGCACCGAGCGCACCAGGTTGCGCACCGGGCGAATGTCAAACAGGCCGGGGCGGGCTGTTGGGCGCAGGCCGATCCAGCCGCCAAAGGGTTGGAGTTTGCTCATTTGCCCCAGAGCCAGGTCTATCATCTTGCTGACCGGCCAGCCGGCGGCGTATAGACTGCCCCACAGGGCGCCATAGCCGCAGGCCGAAACCAAGTCGAATTGAATGTGTGCCTGATCCAGCACATCCAGCACGCCCAGGTGGGCCATGCAACGCGCCGCGCCGCCCGAAAGGGTCAGGCCGGTTACCTGGCCGCACAGTTTGCGGGCCAGGCGGGCGATCTGCAAGGGGGTGCTGGTGGGTTTGCTCCAATAGCGACGTGAGGCGGCGCGCAGCCAGGGCGCGCCGCTGCCGGTCAGGTCAATGACCGCCTCGGCCAGGCCGATCACCCGCATCAACTGGTCGGTCATTTGGGGAAAAGAGGCCACCACCACCCAGTTTTGATTTTCGGCGGCCGATTGGATGCGTTCGGCGATGGCCTTGCTGCGCATGGTTCGCCCATCTATGGAGGTGAGATGGGGGTGTGCGCCGACCGATGCGCCGATCAAGTCAATCAACAGCACCGGTTGAGTCACCTGTTCGGCCAGAGCCAGGGCCAGACGGGCGCCGCTTTCGCCTACTACCACCACCGGGTTGTGTTGGAGGATGGGCGATGTGTCGCGATGCAGCGGCTTCATATAGCGGGCCAATTCGCGGCGGATGGACAGCCCGGCCGAGGGGTGTTGGACCAGCAAATAATCCAGGTCGGTCTTGTTCAGCGTCCACACTCGCGCTTCTTGGGTGATGCGGGCGGTATGTGGGCGGCGTTCGCCCCACAGCACGGCCATTTCGCCGATGATGCCGCCCGACCCAACCTGTCGCACCGTCCAGGTCTCGCCGCGCTCGTTTTGCACCGACAGGTTGATCTGTCCATTGTCAACGATGTACATCCGTTCGCCCCAGTCGCCTTCGTTAAACAGGACGACTCCCTCACGGTAATGTTCCAATTCAAAGCGATCCGAGAAATCTTCCAGGACGGCGTCAGGAAAGAGGCGAAAGATGGGGATTTGCCAGCGATCATCAAGCGACTGCCAGATGCCTGGCGGCAGGATGCGTTTGCGCCCTGGCGACATGCGGATGCGATAGACCCACTCGCCCAAAGCGTCTTCTTGCATATCCAGCCAGTTTTGCGCCATGAGCTGGTTGATTTGCATTTCGACCAGAGTCTGGTCTCGTCCGAGTGTGCGAGACAGTTCGGCCAGGCTGACCGGTTCGCTGCGGTTGATTTCCAGCATCAATTCACGCAGCGGTTCGGGCAGGTCAATCAATTGGCTGACGTTGAACGCCGGGGGCTGTCGCTGCGACCGCGCCGAACTGCCGCTCAACCAGTTCAACATGTCATTGGGATCGGGGTCGTTCAGAGAGACCATACACCTTACTCCAGTGCCAATATCTTGTCGCCCAGTCCCTTGATCTCACGGGAAAAGCGATGTTGTGGGTCTTGCAGGTAAAAGAGTCCGCCGCTGGCCAGGCGCACGATTTCGGTAGCCAGGGGCAAGATGGCGCCAACCTCGGTGTGATAGCTGGAATAGAGTTGCACGCGCAGTGCCTCTGGGTCGGCTTCGGGCAGCAGTTTATTCAAGGCCAGGAACAGGTGTGGCACGCCCAGCTTTTTGGCGACTTCGAGGGTCACACTGGTGCCTTGAAAGTCTTGCTGGTCGGGGCGCAGGATGATGATCATGGCATAGGAAATGGCAATGGAGAGCAGGGTTTCCTCGTTCAGGCCGGGGTGCGTGTCAATCAGCAAATAGTCCAATGCCAGCTCACGGATCAGGCTTTTGAATCCGTCTTTGAGGGTTCGGGCATCGTAACCTTCGTGCAAGATACGCGAAATTTCATTGATCTTCATGCTGGAAGGAACCAGGAAAATTTTGCCCTGCGATGCCTGTTCGGGGGTGACATCGTAGGCCGCTTCTTGAACGGTGCATTTGCCCCACAAATAGTCATTGAGCGTATAGCCGGTGCGGTTTTCTCCCAGGTTGAAAATGACATGGATGCCGGGCGATTGAATGTCGGTATCCACGATGCCCACCCGCTTGCCGGCCTGGGCCAGAACAACCGAGAGGTTGGCGGTAATGTTGGATTTGCCGGTGCCGCCGCGGAACGAGTGCAAAGAGATCAGTCGGGCCATGTCTTGCCTCCCCGTAAAAATCAATCCAGTGCAAATTCGTCTCGCATACGCTGCGCGTTTTCTTGCAGGCTGCGAAAGAACTCGCTCTCGGTGATAAAAGCCACTTCTTGTTGTTTTTTCACTTCGTCAATTTCAATGCGCAAGGCCTGAATTTGCTGGCGCAGTTCGCGCTCACGCTCTTGTACCTGCTGAGCGTTGGCGATGGCTACACTGGCTTGAGAGGCCAGGGCGGTGAGCAGTTTGTCGTCGCCGGCGGTAAACATGGCTCCGCTGCGTGTGCGGGCCAGGGTGATTACCCCCAGAACGCTCTCTTTGAACTTGAAAGGGGCTGCCAGCAACGCACAGAGTTGCATTTGCTCCCCTTGATCGGGCCGCACAAAGGCATCTAGGTCGTTGAGGATGCGCGATTTGCCGGTTTCAAATACCTTGCGCGACAGCGATTGGCCGATTAGCGATTGTTCGGCCTCGGCCACATCTGGTCCGATACTATCGAAAACGGTCAATGCCTGGCCTGCTTTGTCGGCCAGCAACACGGCCCCGCCATCAGCCTTGATGATGCGGATGCTTTCTTCCAGCACGCGATGGATCACGTCGGCCAGGTCCAGCGAGGCGCCGATGGTTTCGTGAATGCGATAGAGCAGGTTGATCTCGCGATAGCGGTCCAGCGTCTCTTGAGCCAGGACTTTTTGGGTCAATTCTTTTTGGATCAGGGTGCAGAGCAAGGGATAGAGGACATGGCCCAGGTGTTGGTATTGAAATGTGCAATACAAGACGCCATAACCGGCCTCTTCTATGATCAGCGGCCAGGTGTGGAGTTGATCGGTGTGAATGGGTTGCAGGGTTTGGGTGGTTTGCAGAATCGGCGCCATGTCGGTTGGCGGGGTCGGTTCTGCGGCCAGCCATCGGCCCTCCATATCGGCGATGCCAATCGTGCCGCCGGCCGCCGACCCGCATCCGCCGACCTGGTGTAGCAAATCCTGGATTTCTCGTTTGTTGAGCAGCCTGGACAAGGGGATTGTTTTCATGGCCGTCGTCGCTCATTTCCAATCCGGCGCAAGAACTGACCGTTCATCGTTGTCCATTTTAACATATCTTGCGCCAAAGGACAAGGCCTGAAATTTGTGTGTAGGGCGGGCTATGCCCGCCCTGCATAAAGGTTAAAAGGGGCGCGGCGCCGCGCCGACCAGGTAGCCAAAGCGTTTGACAAACTCTTCGGGCGATAGCCGGGTGTGGCGGGCCAGTTGGGCCAGCGTATAATGGTCTTGCAAATCTTGGGGTTGCAGCCGGATCATAAATTTGCAGGCCGAGCGATAGGCAAACGAATCCACATTGACCATGCGCACGGCGGTGCGGCCGGTTTGCACGTCCATGATCTGATCATAGGGTACTGGCACGGCCTGGTTCTGCTGGATGGTGATCAGGGCATTAGAGCCGCCTTCGCTGAGAAAGGTGACGGCGGCCTCGCCGAGGCTGCGGGTATAGTCAATGTCGAACGCGCAAGGGTCGGCGCAGCGCAGTTCATAGCCCACTTCTTTGTCCACCAGGGTTAGCTTGATGCCCAGTTCTTGCAACGTTTCGCGCACGCGCTGCTTGAAAATCGCCGCTGAGTTGACTTCGGCAGACAGGCGAATGTGGCCGTGATCGTCTCGCTCGACCGCATTGAGAAATTCCAGGTCTTGCGGGTCTATGATCTCGACCATACCTTCGGCTACGAGGGCCACGCCATAATTGCGCCCCTGCGCGGCGCGCTTGAGGATCGAACAGGCAATGATGTCGGCAATCTCTTGCAGGCGCACCGGTTTGGTGGTCCACTCTTCGGGGATCAGGGTCAGGGTGGCGCCGGCGCTTTTGCCGATGCCCAGGGCCAGGTGTCCGGCCTTGCGCCCCATAGCCACCACGATGAACCATCGCTCGGTGGTGCGGGCGTCTTCCATCAAATTGATCACCAGTTTTGTGCCGACCTGTCGGGCGGTCTCAAAGCCAAATGTGGGGATGCCTTCGGGCAAAGGCAGGTCATTGTCAATGGTTTTGGGCACATGCACCGAGCGGATGTCTACGCCCATTCTTTCTTGAGCAAAGCGGGCTACCTTGTAGGCCGAAAAGGCGGTGTCGTCGCCGCCGATGGTGACCAGATGGGTGATGCCGGCATCGAGCAGTACCTGCACTGTGTTGCGCAGGGTTTCTTCTTTGCGGGTGGGGTTGACCCGCGAGGTTTTCAAGATGCTGCCGCCGCGCAGATGGATGCGGCTGACTTCCTGGATGGTGAGCGGCACCATGTTGCGTTTCCCTTCGGCCAGGTAGCGGAATCCTTCCATGATGCCCCAGACCTGGAATCCTTTGTTGATGCCTTCGATGGTGACGGCGTGAATGACGCTGTTCAGGCCGGGCGCGGGGCCTCCGCCTACCAATACGCCAATGGTTTTATTTTGATGCAATTCGGACATTTGTTCCTCCTGTTTTGACCAACATGATAGTGAGATGGTTATATCACGGGCAAGGGGTTCTGTCAAGCCAGCAGCAAGGAGGTTAGCAGTCCCCCCACAAGGGTGATAAACAGCCAGTCGGCGGCGTGCATGCGCAGCACGCGGCGACTGATATGCGGACGACCACTGCCAAATCCACGCGCTTGCAGGGCCAGGTTGAGCTGGTCTACCAGACAGATGGCCTGGATCAACAAAGGGATCAGCACCGGCGTCATGGCGCGAGCGGCGCGGATGGGGTGCCAACGCGAGATGACCAGCCCCCGGCTCTGCTGTGCCTGCAAAATCTGCTCAAACCAGTCGCCAAAGGTAATGATGTATTGCAAGGCCATGATCGCCGGAAAGGCGGCTTCAAAAGGCAGTCCCAGTCGAGCCAGGCCGGCCACGGCATCGCCCGGATCGGTGGTCCACAGCCACAGCGATACGGCCAGGGTGATGCCGCTCAGCCGCAAAATCAGAGCGATGGTTTGGCGCAGCGATGCCGCGGTGACGCCGATGGCGCCGCTCTGCCACAATGGGTCGGTCGGTAGCCAGCGCAGGCTGCTCAGCAGCAAGACCATCAGCAGTAAGGGCAGCAGCGTCTTCCACATCGGCACCAGGCGGGCGCCGACGCTGGCCAGCAGGGTCAGAGTGTGCAATGCGGCCAGCCAGATCAGCATGTGCAGCGGCGATGACTCGATCATCAAATAGATCAGGCTGCCGACCGCCACCATCAGTCTGGCGCGTGGGTCGAGCCGATAGAACCAGCCCTGCCCCGGCGTGTACAACAGGTCAGGCATCGCTACGCTCCCTCGGCGGTATCAGCCGGTCGGCCAGTTCCGGCGGGGTTAGCGGCAGAGGCGCCGCAAGCTCCAACTCGCCGGCCAGCGCGGTGATGGGCAGGGCCTCCAGCGCGCTGTGACGCAGTTGTGAAATGTCGGCGAGGATGGCGCGGGCCGGGCCGCAGGCGATCAGTCGGCCCTGTTGCAAGACGGCCACGCGGGTGGCGCATTGAGCGGCCAATTCCAGGTCGTGGGTGATCATAATCAGGGTGTGGCCCTGCCGATGTCGCTGCATCAATACCTCAACCAGTTGGGCGGTCAGGCCGGCATCCAGCCCGACGGTTGGCTCATCCAACGCCAGGATGGGCGTTTGCATGGCCAGCACGCCGGCCAGAGCCACCCGTCGGCGCAGTGCATAGCTCAATACCGCCGGCGGATGTTCGGCCCAACGGCTCAGGCCGAGTATGTCCAGCACATCGCCCACACGACGACGCAGGTCGGCCCCGCGCAGCCCCAATTGGCGAGGGCCATAGGCCACTTCGTCCCAGACGGTGGCTGCAAAGATGAACCGCTCAGGGCTTTGGGGCAAATAGCCCACTGTGTGCGCCAGTTTGCCGATGCTTTGCCGGGCTGTGTTTTGCCCGCCGATCCAGACACGGCCTTGTGTGGGTTTGAGCAGGCCGTTGAGGTGCTTGAGCAGGGTGCTTTTGCCCGATCCATTTACGCCCAGCAGGGCCAGCCATTCGCCGCTTTCGACATTCAGGGTGATGTCTTGCAAAGCCCAGTTCCAGGTGGGCATGTAGCGAAAGAACAGCCGCTCCAGGTGCACGGCAGGTGATGCGGCGGTCGGGCGTGGCGGTTGCTTGGCGTCGGCACAGCGTGTTTCGGGCTTTTTTGTCCATGATGACAGGGCGGCGACGGCCTCGTCGAGTTGCAAAAAGGGCCGGGGATGCCCCCATTGCCCGGATAATCGGTGTGACAGGCGGGCGAGTTGCGGCGTGGGGATGCTCCAGGCTTGCAATGATTCGATGCGAGCAAATACCTCACCGGGTGGGCCGTCCAGCGCGACGCGGCCTTGTTGCAGCACAATGATCCGGTCGGCGAATTGGGCGGCTGCCTGGGCGTCTTGGGTGGCCATCACCACCGTGATGGGCCGGTCGCTGTGGCGGCGCATCTGCCATATCTGGCTTAGCATCCCGGCGCGGGCGCATGGGTCCAGGCCGGCCGTAGGCTCGTCCAGCACCCACACCCAAGGCTCTGTCGCCAGCACACAGGCCAGGGCCAGCCGTTTCTGCTCGCCGCCCGATAGTGTTTGCGGGGGGCGGTGTCGCAACGGGGTCAAGGAGGCCGTGTCCAGCACCTCGTTGAGCCGCCGTTCGATCTGCGGGGCCGGCAGACCCAGATATTCCAGCCCAAAGGCGATTTCGTCTTGGACGCTGGCGTTGAACAACTGCGCCTGGACATTTTCCAACATCAGGCCCACCCGGCCGGCGATTTGGGCGACGCCAGACTGACGGGTATTCTGGCCGCAGATCGTCACCTGACCTTCCATTTGTCCGGCCAGGACATGCGGAATGGCTCCGCCGAGGGTCAGGCAAAAGGTGCTTTTGCCGGCACCCACGGCGCCCATTACTGCCACAAATTCGCCGCTGGCTATTTCCAGACAGAGGTCGTCGAGGGCGCGGATGGGTTGACCATGAGGAATGGGCGAAGGATAAGAAAATCCAAGATGTTCCACAACAACGGCGGGTGGGGGATGGGGTGAGCCGGACAGGACGCCGCGCGGCGCGGCGGTGGAGATGGACAAATTTGCTTAGCCTTTCTCGCCCTGACGCAGCAAGGGGGGATAGGCGCGCACAGCCAGCATATAAACCGACACCCCGACCAGTCCACTGCTGACCTGGATGAGGTTGAAAGGCACTTCTTGCAAGGCTTTGGCCAGTCCCATTTGCAAAATCAGCCATTCATAGACCAGATAGCCGATCACTACCACCAGGCCGCCTAAAGCGGCTGCGGCAAACATCAGCCAGGGTTTGCGGCCGCGCCCCAAATAGCCCACGATGACGGCTTGCAGTCCGTGAATGATCAGGGTGCCGGGTGCGAAAACGGGAAAGCCGATCAGGTCGGCCAGAGCCATCCCGCCGCCGGCGATCACAAATCCGCTCCACGGCCCAAAGGCCAGGGCGGCAAAGTTGGCTGCCACATCGCCGAGATGGATGTATCCGCCGGTGGCCGGAATGGGAATTTTGACTACCAGGGTCAGTGTGGCGGTGACGGCGGTCATGATGGTCAGCAATGCAATGGTACGCACATCGGTTTTTTTCATTGTTCTTGATTTTCTCTTTCCAGAATTATAGTCACCGGGCCGTCGTTGCGGATTTCTACCTGCATATGGGCGCCAAAGATGCCCGTTTCGACCGGCGCAACGCCGGCCTGTCGCAGCAGGGTGACGAATTGCTCATACAGGTGTTCGGCCTGTGCGGGCGCGGCGGCGTCGGTAAAGCTGGGGCGTTTGCCTTTGCGACAGTCGCCGTAAAGGGTGAATTGAGAGACGACCAAGGCCCCTCCGCCGATGTCTCGCAGCGAGCGGTTCATTTTGCCTTCCTCATCCTCAAAGATGCGCAGGCCGGTGATCTTGGCGGCCAGCCATGCAGCCTGTTCTTCCCCATCGTCGTGGGTGACGCCCAGCAAGATCATCAATCCTGGCCCGATGGCGCCGACCACGCGACCCTCCACTGTGACCGAGGCGGCAGTGACACGTTGAACAACAGCTTTCAAATTGTTCTCCTATGGATAAAGGCGGTCGAGCCATGATGGGCGCGGCGTTGAGTGGTCGAGTTGTTCTCGCCAGGCGGCATCGGGCAGTGGTACGCTGCCCGGCTGATAAAAGCTGTACACGCCGCCGCGCGCCAGGATGGGGCGCCGGCCGCGCTCAATGACCACATAGATTTCATCCACATGACCCACCGCTTCAACCCACCCCTGGCCCTGATCGTCGGCGATAGTCAAGGCAATGACCGTGCTGTCATCGAGTTGAATGTCGCCGCTGGTGGTTGAAATGGGCAGGCGCAGCGCAGTTGCCGACAGTTTTTTGATCACAGCGCCATATTCGCTCAGCCGTTGATATTCCAGGTCGGTCAAAGTCTGACCGGTCAACTCGCGCCGCGAGATGTCTTGCAGCAGCACCAGCCAGGTTTTCCACTCGGCGAGCAGGTTTCGTTCACCGGTAGAGAGCATCAGGCGGCTGTCCAGCCCTTCGATCACCATCTGCACCAGAGCCGCCATGCGGCCATACACTTCGGGTTGCGGCTCGACATAGCTCCATAAGGTTGCCCAATCGGTGGATAGAGATGTTGAGATGGTCAGAGTGGCGGTCAGGGCAGTTTGATGGCGCACGGTGGTCCAACTGCTCAGGATCGTTTCCAGTTCTTTGCGCTGCCAGGTTGTGGTGTGCATCCAGGCAGGAAAGGCTGCGCTCTTGTTGGCAGCCAGGGCGCGGTACAGATACAGCCAGTTCCAGGCCAGTTGAGCCGTCCATCGTGTTTCGTCCAGGTCGGCCAGCCGGGCATAGATCTGCTGCCATGTGGCTTCTTGCGGCGAGTAGCCCAGCTCTTGGGCCACGATGAGAATTTCGGGCGTGTTGAGCAGTGGCGCCATTTGAATGACGCTGGCGAGAGGTGGCGTGGCTGTGTGGGTGGGCGAAATGGGCGCCGTCAACGGCAGCCAGGGGTGATCCATCGCCAGCGGCTGGCCCAATAGGGCCAACTCGTTGGGCAGGGCCGACAAGGGGATGTCGGCCTGGCGGTCTGCGGCCAGTTTGCGCGCCGCCTGGACCATCTCATTGAGGCGGTTGACATCGCCCAGCGCGGCCAGAGAGGGCGATTCGCCCCAAATCTGGCTGATCAGGCGATCATAATCGGTCAGGCTCAAGGCAGCCTGCTGCCCTTGAAAGAATGACTGTACCACGTAAATGCGCTCCCAAAGGATGCGCGCGGCGGCATTGGTGCGCATCAGGTGGGCGATCAAGACGGCTGAGAGTGTCTCGTCCAGGCTGGACAGCCGCCAGGTCATCAAGCTGTGCCAGGCGGCGACCTGAACATAACGGGCTGCGGCCGGGTCATATCGTTCGGTGGGAGGCGGGGCCAGGCGGGCATAATCCAGGCGGCGTTGGGCTGTCTGAGAGAGCGGCGAAATGCGCACTGTGTCGGTCGGGTTATTGCTGGCAGCAGCGATCATGTCTAGCTCGGCCTGCACCAGATTTTCAATTGGGATTGGCGGCGACCAATCGGGATCGAGCAGTTTGAGGGCGACGGCGAAATAAGCGGCATTGTCGTGTGCCGCTGCGGCGATGCGCTCGCGGTTGGGGATGGATGATGCCTGTACGGTCTGGTATTGCTCCCATGACAACGTAAACAACTCGCGATTGAGCAGCGTCAATTCGGCCAGCAGATGCCCTCGCTCCTGGGTGCGTTGGATGCCGGTCAAGATAGCGTCCAGGGTGTGGAGAGCCGAGTCTACCGAGATAAATACAGGGTATTGTTTGTATCGGGGATCGGTATACAGGTCGGCCATGGTAGAGTAATCGGCTGGCGCAATGACCAGGCCATTTTCGGTCAAAGCCTGAATCTGGCTGAGGGTCAGCGTGGCGGTGAGCATGGCCGGGGCGATAATGTCCAGGGCGGAGAGGGGCAGCGTATAGCCGTCATAGATGGTTGCCAGAGCTACCGGGCGAGGGTAATAGGTGGCAAACTGGGCGCCGGCGATGGGCTGATTCATGATGTCAATGTGCGCGGCGCGGATGGTTTTTTCATTGCCGGCATAGCCCAGCACGCCGATGACCATACCCGGCTTGAGCAAGGAGAGCGAGGTCGGCTGTCCGTTCTCTTGCAGCAACGATGTGCCTTCCATCAGGTCTATCCGCTCCCAGTTTCCTTCGGAGGGAATGATGCGCAGGCCTTGCTGTTCGGTCAGCACATCGAGGATGGTGCTCAGGATGCGCAAATTGGGTACTGGAGTCGAGGTGGGCGTGGGGGCCGGCGTCAACGACGCCGGCACCGGCGTAGGCGTGGGAAATGACGCCGCAGGCCCGCTCAGCCAGACAATGTCCAATGGCGCAATGTCCAGGACCTGGCTGTCCAGCTCGGCGCCGTCGGACGCCACAAAGCGAAATGTGACGACGCCCAGGGGCAGTTCGATGCGCGGCGCCCGCACCAGGTGAAATGGATAGGTGATCCAGGGTTCGCTGGTTTGGCCGGCAGCGGGGGCCGACTGCCGCACTGTTGCCTGAACCTCGACGCCGGTAAAGGAGAGGTCGGTCAGGGTGATTTGGTAGCCGCGTCCCTGACGCACGCCCATCAATGCTCCAATCAAGATTTCGCGCTGCCAGTCTATCGGCTCCCAAATGTCGGCGGGCTGACCCAACTGTTGGATGAACTGATCCCAGCCCTCCTGGCTGCCGATGACGACATACCAGCCGCCTTCGCCCAACATGGCGCGCTGGATGGGGATGCGCATGTCGGGCAGCAATTCACCATAGGCATAGGTTTGCAGCAAGGGCGGATAGGTGGGAGGTGACGGGGAAATGGTCGGCGCGGCGACGGTCGGTCCGCCTTCGATCGACATGGTGGGCATGGATAGGGTGGCTGTGGGTGTGGTGGCCAGGAGAGGGACGAATGCCAGGGGCTGGCAGCCGGTCAGACAAATGAGCAAGCCACTCAGGATGATGTGGAAAGAGTCCGGCATGTTAACGCGGCGCATGATCTGCCTGCAACAACTCGTCTATCAAACGCCGCGCCATGCGGACGGCGCGGGCGCGGTGGCTGATTTGATTTTTGATCGTTTGACCCAATTCGGCCATCGTGCAGCCCCATTCGGGCAGGTAAAAGATCGGGTCATAGCCAAAGCCGTTGCGACCGCGCGGCTCCAAGGCGATCTGGCCTTCGCACACGCCTTCGACCAGGCGTACTTTGCTTTGCGGTTGGGCCAGAGCAATGGCGCAGCGAAATCGCGCCGTGCGTTGGGGTTGCGGCACACCTTGTAGCTCGGTCAATAGCTTTTGATAGCGGTCCTGGTCGCTGGCGCCCGGGCCGGCGTATCGGGCGGTGTAAATGCCCGGCGCGCCGTTGAGAGCATCTACCTCCAGGCCTGAATCATCGGCCAGCGCCGGTCGACCGCCCAGCCGGGCGTAGACCAGGGCTTTTTGGGCGGCGATCTCGGCAAAAGAGGTGGCGGTTTCCGGCACCTCTTGGGTCAATCCCAGGTCTTGGGGAAACACCAACTGCACCGGCCAGTCGTTCAACAACTGGGCCAACTCGCGTTGTTTGCCTCGATTGGTGGTAGCGATCAATAGCGCGATCAAAACATGTCTCCCGGCTAATTGTGCCAAAATACCCGTTTTAATGCCTGGGGTGTCGCTGAAAAATCCTCTCATCACCAAAACACAAAGGACACAAAGCATTTCTGAGTCCACTGAAAAAACCACCAAGAACACCAAGTACACGAAGAAAGTCAAGAC
>CAYVBK010000048.1:0-42876 GCA_964449465.1 uncultured Anaerolineae bacterium | reverse complement strand
TACCATCAATCTTGCCTGCGGAGAAATCTGTCCTCTCCGACAGGCTGCTAGGAGCGTGCTGAAAAACCCTCTTACCACCAAGACACAAGGACACAAAGCATTTCTAAAAACTCAAGTATTGCAAACCTTGGTGTTCTCGGTGTCCTCTGTGGCAAGAATAGACTTTTTCAGCGGCCTCCTAATCAAGATCGGATCCATCAAAAATCCGGGATATAGAGAAAGGAAAAAAAGGTGAAAACACACATTCTAAACTGGCTTTTAATTCCCACCCTGCTTCTGACCTTTATCGGCAGTGGGCAGGCCGCTCCGCCGCCCCCCACCGCGTCTACATTCGACACCATTCAACTGCCCGCCTCGGCTTTCGCGCTGTCGGTCGACGGGCTGCCCAATGTAGACAAAGACACCAACGGCAAACTCGACTCGACTATGCGCAGCCTGGCTCAAACTGCCCTGCTTTCGGCACAGGCCGCCACCGACCTGGCCGCGGCGCACGAACTGCGCACGCTGGATGGCCGGATCCACGCTCAGATTCTCATCGAGGCGGCGCATCTCCAGTCCATCCTTCAGGCCGTGAGTGACGCCGGCAGCGAGGTCACCGGCATAGCAAACGGGGACACCCTGCTGCAAGGCTGGCTGCCGCCGCAAGCCCTGGAAAAGCTGACCGAGGTAGAGGGCGTGCAATACATCCGCCGCCCAGCCGAACTGGTCTTGTTTGAAGAAAACCTGGCCGTCAACGCCACCACCGAAGGACTGGCGGCGATCAACGGCCCGGCCTGGCATGCGGCCGGCTATCGCGGTGCCGGCATCAAAGTAGCCATCGTAGATGCCGGGTTTATCGGCTATAGCACCCTGCTGGGCAGCGACCTGCCCGCCTCGGTCACGGTGAAAAACTTTGTGGACGGTGAAACCGATGGACAGGTCGGCACAACGACCGAGCACGGCACCGCCTGTGCCGAGATCGTCTATGACATTGCCCCGCAAGCGACCATATACCTGGTCAAGGTGGGCACCAATGTGGACCTGGCCGAGGCTGTGACGTACCTGATCGGTCAGGGCGTCAAGATCATTTCCACATCGCTGGGCTGGTACAACCTGACCCCCGGCGACGGCACCGGCGAGTTTGCCAACCTGGTGCAGACAGCCCGCAACAATGGCATCTTGTGGGCCACCGCCGCCAGCAACGACCGCGAAAGCCACTGGGGTGGCCTGTATGCCGACAGCGACGGCGACAAGTGGCACGAGTTTAGCGGCAAAGAGATCAACTGCTTTGGCCCCGACAGCAGCTCGTGCTACAACATTCCGGCAGGCTATGCCATTCGCGCATTTTTGCGCTGGAACAACTGGACTGCCCCGGTGAACCAGGACTATGACCTGTACATCGTGCGCTGGAACGGCAGCGGTTGGTCACTGGTCGGCGGCGGCGAGGATGTACAAAACGGCGGCGCAGGCCAGTCACCCACCGAATATGCCTATGCTGTCACCAGCGGCGGCAGCACGGCCTACGGCGTCGTCATTTATCGCTACAATGCCACGCAGGTGGTCAATTTTGAATTGTTCGCGCCCAAATTTGCCCGTATGAGCGAATTGTTCCATGCCCGCAGCCTGGCCAACCTGGCCGACGCCCCGGCAGCGATGACGGTGGCCGCGCTGGATTCCACCGCGCCGTACCCGCAAGAATCGTACAGTTCTGAGGGCCCCACCAACGGGCCCGGCGGCTCGGCCAACGGCGGGGCAATCAAGCCGGACATTGCCGGCTTTGCCAATGTGTCCACATCGAGCTATGGCTACAAGGGGTTCAACGGCACCTCGGCGGCCACGCCGCATGTGGCCGGTGCCGCCGCAGTGGCGTGGAGCGCGTACCCATCCTACACGCCGGCACAGGTGCGCTCCTTTTTAGAGAGCCGTGCCATAGATATGGGTTCGACCGGCAAAGACACCCTCTATGGCTATGGACGGCTCAACCTGGGCAGCCTGCCCTATCCGGTGATCAACAGCATCACCCCATCATCGGCAGCCAACACCGGTACGGTCAACATCACCAACCTGGCCGGCAGCTATTTCCAGTCGGGGGCCACCGTCAAAATCACCAAGAGCGGGCAGGCCGACCGGGCGGCGACCAACGTGGTGGTGATCAGCTCATCTCAAATCACCTGCCAGTTTAACCTGAGCGGCGCGACGGCCGGCCCGTGGAACCTGGTTGTGACCAACCCCGACGGGCAAAACAGCATCTTGCTCAGGGGGTTCACGGTGACAGACCCGCTGGTGCCGCCGCCTGTCGTGACCGGCATTGATCCCACCCATGCCAAGAACAATGCCAGCGTTCACATCACCCGCGTCAGCGGCAGCAATTTCAAGGCCAGCACTACCTTTCGCCTCACCCGCAGCGGCCAACCCGACATCCTGGCTACCAACATTGTGGTCAGCAGCAGCACCTGGCTGGTCGGCGATTTGAATCTGGTGGGGCAGTACGGCGGACTGTGGAACGTGGTCGCGGTCAACCCGGACACGCAAGAAGGGCAATTGAGCAATGGCTTTGAGATCGAATGGTTCGCCCAAGTTTATTTGCCCATAGCTGCCAAGAGTTACTGAACCTTGACGTTGGATCAATGAGGCGTTGGACATGTGGGCGCGCCCCTGGCACGCCCACGTGCCAATACAATGACCGACGCGCATGGGTGTGTGCTGTTTTCCAACAAAGCAACGTTCAGGTCGCTGTTTGTACCCGACCCAGCACAAATTTGAGGTATCGTCCTTCGGGGAAATGCGCCGCCACCGGATGGTCGAGCGGCTGACCGGCCTCGTGCAAAATCATCAGCCTCCGGCCGGCCTGAGCGGCGGCGTCGCCCAACATCTCGTCAAAGGCCTGCGGCGACACCTGGCTGGTACAACTGGCCGTCGCCAACAGGCCATTTTCGTTCAAACAGCGCATAGCCGCCTGATTCAACGCCGTATAAGCGCGCAGAGCCGCAAACTGGCTCTTTTTGGCCCGCGCCAGCGTAGGCGGGTCGAGGATGATCAGATCGAATTTTTCACTGCCGCCGGCAGTTCTTTCGCCGCCGGCAGTTCTTTCGCCGCCGGCAGTTCTTTCGCCGCCGGCATATTCTTGCAGCAAGGCAAAACAATCGGCCACCACAAACGGATGCGCATCTGGATCAAAGCCGTTCAACTCGAGATTGCGCCGCGCTGCGATGGCCGCCTGTGGCGCAATGTCCACACTGATCACCTGCGCCGCCCCTCCCCGCACAGCATACAGGGTAAATGCGCCGGTGTAGGCAAAGCAGTTCAGCACCCGCAACCCGCTGCACCACCCCTCCAGGTAACGCCGATTGTCGCGGTGATCCAGAAACAAGCCCGTTTTTTGTCCGGCAAACAGATCGGCGACCATACGCAGGCCGTTTTCCTGCACAATCAGGTCGCGCGGCGGCAGTCGGCCCCAAAGCAACTGCAATGTCTCGCTCGAATGTGCCGCACTGTGCGCAATCCCCTTGAGCCGCGTGCAGGCCGTCAATCCACTGACCACCCAGGGCAGCAGGCCGGTCAGACTGTCGGTATAGGTGTGAATGACGGCATAGTCGTTATACAGGTCTACCACCAGGCCGGGCAAGCCATCGCTTTCGCCATAGACCCAACGATAGGCAGTGGTGATCTCGTGGCGTGACGACCGCAGTGGCGCCCGTCCCTGCCAGGCACGCTGAATCTGCTGGGCCACCCAGGCCGCGTCGGGCGGTTGATGGGCCGAAAAGAGGCGCACGGCAATGGCCCCTGTGGCGTCCCACAAACCACAAGCCGTCCACTTGCCGCACTGCACCTGCACCCACACCCCCGAAGGCAGCGCAGGCGGATTGAGGATCTGGTTGCGGTAAATCCAGGGGTGACCGCGTCGCAGTGAAGCGGCCAGTTCGTGCGGCACATAGACCGTTGGCAGGCTCATGGTTTGACCGCCACCGGTTCAAGCAACACCCGGTCGGCCGTGGGGATGCCGCCGGCCCAGATGGTCAATCGCTCAATCGTGCCGGCGTCATACCAGCCCAACTCGACCTGATAGATGCCGGCCGGCGTATCATCCGGCAAGGTGATGCGATGAGTCTGCACAAACACATCGCCGGCCTGCCAGCCATCAGTCGGCACATCCAGCCGGTCATCGCCGCCGTACAGCCGGCTCTGGTGATCGATCAGATGGACAAACACCTTGAGGGGGCTGTGATCGGTTTTCAACACTCGCCACCAGGTGATCAATTCCCACACGCCGCCGGGGCGCACATCGGGCGCACCGACCACATAGCCCAACAGTTCGAGGCGATCCCCCCACACCACCGGCAAGATCATCGGCTGGGCATGCGCTGCTGGGTCGCCGGGCAAAAAGGTGATCGCCGGACTCTGCCAGACTGGAAAAGCTGCGTTCGACAGAATGTCTTGGGCGACCTCTGCCGCGCCGACGTGGGCGGCAATGGCGGTATAGTCCTGCCCGTAACGATTTTGATGCCGTGTCACCGTCAAGGTCGTCCAGGCCGACGCCGGCCAGGTCCAGTCTTGACGAGGCGGCTCGTCGCCGGCGACCAGATAAATCAGGTCTTGACTGCCCTGTGTCGGAAATATCCATGCATTGGCCGCATCAAACCACTTGAATTGCACGTCATTCGTGCCAAACAATCCCCAATAATCTCCCAGCAGAATATCGGCCGGCTGCAAACCGGACAGACAGGCAATCGCCTGGCGATGGCCGATGAGCGGCACCTGGTAGACAAAAATCGTATACCCGATCTGGGCAATTGGTTCCTGGTCGCGAAACCAGGCAAACACATCAAAATCGGCCAGGCGCAGCCCTTGCAGGCTGTTGGCACTGATGGCATAAAAACCTGGTTGAGGCTGAAGGGGGTAAAATAACAGCCGCGTCTCCCAGGTATCGTGGGGCGAGGGCAGTGGCTGCCAGTCAATGCCTATGTCGCCTGGATCGACGGCGCCTTGATAACCCAGGTGAATATGCGAAATATCGTGCCGGGTCATCCACGTTTTGAGCGCGCCCAAATCCTGCCCCATATCCAGGTCTTGGTCGAGCATACTTTTCCAGGCCTGGGTGGGGCCGCCGGCGATCTCGTTGGCAAAAGCCAGATAATGCGGCTGGAGACTGAGCGTGCCAAAAACATACCAGCCGATCAGGGCAAAGAACAGAGCCACCAACGGCCAATGCACGGCCCAGAGCCGGGCCTGATCGGCCAGCCATCGTTGCAAGCCATCCGCGGCCTGGCCGATAAAAATCCATGCCAGAGGCAGAACGGGCAAAATGTAACGATACCCCCAATTGGCCCGAATCAACAAAGCGCAGCCCAGAAAAATCGCCACCGGCCAGAAAAGCAAACCCTCTTGCGCCTGCGAGTTCCGCCGCTGATCGCGCCGCCTCTGCCATGCCACCCACACGGCTATCACCCCCAGTGCCGCCGCTGGCAGCGGCGTTTTGAGCAGCAGCACCACCGCCAGGTAATACCACCGCCGACCCACATACAACTCGCCGCGCAAGAAATGAGGCGAAAGGTCGACCGACCAGGGCCAGTAGGCCGTGCGCAACTGCGTCCAATAAGAAGGCGACAGAACGCGCAGCCCATCCGGCGACCCCACCTCACCGCCATAGGCTGCCCAGATGGTCAACACAGCCACCAACCCGATCAATAGACCGCTAGCCGCCAGCCAGGCCAACCGCCCTTTGACCGTGTTGGCCGGCATCGAGGCCACCAGCGGCAGGCGAAAAGACAGACGAAAGGGCTGAGCGTCCCAGGCGCGGCGCATCAAGAGCAGCACGACGGCACATACCACCCACCCCGTCGAAAACTTGGTGGACAGAGCCAGCCCCAACCCCACCCCTGTCAAACACAGATGTGCCATCGTTGGCCGGCGCAAAAACCGCCCCAGACCGTACAGGCCCGACAACACAAAACAAGTAGCTGGCAGATCGGCAGTAGCCTGACGCGCCTGCGCCAGCATGTTGGGATCGAGGACACACAGCAGCAGCGACAGCAGCGCGGCCCATCGCCCATACCACTCACCGGCCCAGCGATACACCAGGGCCGCCAGCAACAGGGTCAACAAGAGATTGGGCAGACGAGCCAGCAGCATAATCTGGTCGGCCGGCACCGCCGACTGCCAGATGAACTGGCGGGCCAATTCTGAGATGGGACGGTCGGCAGAAACCAGGGGCAGAGAGGGCAGGCACAAACGCAGGGGCAAAGCAGCCAGAATGTGTGCCAACAGGGGAGTGGGGCCGCTCAAGGCCCGACCCTGCGTCAGCCAGACATAGCCGCGCAGCAGCCCTTCTTGTTCGGGCGCAGTGGGGGTAGGCGGCCCGCTCCACAGTTGAAAGGCCAGCAAGAGCAGCAGCAAAACGGCCAGATAACGAGTCCAATCAAAGAGTGGGCGCAAGAGGATTCACCTGCCTGGCAAACCAGCATGAACAAACAAGCACCGCCTGGGCGGTGCTTGCACTGGCGGAGAGGGTGGGATTTGAACCCACGGTGCCTTGCGACACACACGATTTCCAATCGTGCACTTTAGTCCACTCAGTCACCTCTCCGAACAAAAAGGCATTATACCACAATTCGGGTGACAGGCCAAATAGCAGGTCACACTTGCAGTCGCCGACGGGGGAGCGCGGGGCACGACACGGAAAACACGGATTCACGGATAGGTGGCTGGAGAGGAGAGGTTCTCGTGCAGGTTCACATCCGTGCCATCCGTGTGAATCCGTACTTT
Organism: uncultured Anaerolineae bacterium; assembly: GCA_964449465.1. GTDB lineage: Bacteria > Chloroflexota > Anaerolineae > JAFGEY01 > JAFGEY01 > CAYRXM01. The sequence continues at coordinate 36,135 of CAYVBK010000048.1, read as the reverse complement.
TTGCCTATACAATCGGCGCGCAAGACCATATCGTCAAGACCTCGGATGCCTGGTCAGCGGTGCGCCCGCCGACGCAGGATGTCGGCCTGCACGTCTGGCTCTAGTTCGACAAAGCGCGCCGAAAAGCCGCTCACTCGCACCACCAGATTGCGATACTGCGCCGGGTCGCGCTGCGCAGCCAGCAGCGTCTCGCTGTCGGTGAAATTGAACTGTAGCTCTGGAATGCGCCGGTTGACAAAATAACGGGTGAAGGCCAGAAATCGTTGCGCACCCTGTTCATCGGCAAAATGGGCCGGATCGAACCGCATATTGATCACACTGCCGGTCAGCACCAGGTGATAATCGGGCCGGGCCACCGACGCCAGAAAAGCCGTCGGGCCGTTGACATCGCGGCCAAAATAAGGGCTGGCCGCATCCGACAGCGGCGTCCAGGCGCGGCGGCCATCCGGCGTGGCGCCCACCTCGCGGCCGGCAGCGATATTTTGCACGTTGGCCGCCATGGCCGCCACAAACCGTCCACCGTCGGGCAGGCGGTGCTTGAGACACTCTTGAGCCGCCCATTCCACCACCTGCGCAGCAATGTCATCCACATACGAGTCGTCGTTGCCGTATTTGGGCGACTGCCGCTCCAACATCAACCGCAACCGCTCATTCCCCACAAAATCGGCACGCAGCGCCGCCAGCAGTTCAGCACAGGACAGGCGTTGCTCTTCCCAAACCAGTTTTTTCACCGCTGCCAGCGAATCGGCCAGCGTAGCCAGCCCCATGATGCAAATCCCATGAAAGCGGGGAAATTCAGCCCCGCCGTCATGGACATCTCGCCCGCGTTCGATGCAACAGCGGGTCAGGGCAGACAGAAATGGGTCAGGAAAGCGGTCAGCCGGAAATTGGGCGATATGGGCATTGATCCGTGCCGCATGCGCGGCAATGCCCTCAGCCATCTCGTTGCGAAACAGAGACAGCAGCCGCTCAAACGAAGGCGCCGGCTCACCTGCCAGCCGATCCAGCGCGGTCAGCAGGCACAACGGCGTATTAAAGCGGCTATCCGACCAGGGCGGCTGTCGGCCAGGCAGCATGGTCTCGATGCAGCCGACCATACAATAATCGCGCCCCACCTCTGGCGGGATGCCGATCTCGTCCAGCCCTTGCAGCAGCACGTGATCGTTAAAAATGGCCGGAAAGCCGATGCCGGTGCGAATCACCTCAAAGCAGGCACGATAAAAGGCCTCCGGCGTAGCGTCGTGAAAGCGGGCCGACAGGTTGGTATGTGGCGATCCCACTCGCCGCGTCGCTTCCAGACACAAATAGCTCAACTCGTTGGTGGCATCCTGCCCGTCTAGAGTCAGGCCGCCGATGCAAATGTTTTGCACTTCGCCCACCTCATCGAGCCGCGCCCACAGACAACACAACAATTCCAACGCATCCTCACGGGTCAATAGCCCCTGCTCTACATCGCGCCAGTAGAACGGCCACAGATATTGATCCAACCGCCCCAAAGCCATGTGGCAACGCCCCTCACTCTTGAAGGCCAAATGAGTCAGCCAGACCAGTTGGATCGCCTCCCGCAAGTGCTGCGGCGGCCGCTCGACAATGGCCGCGCAGGCGTCGGCGCAGTCGGGCCGCCCGGCCGACCGGGCCATGCGGGCCAGCCGGGCGATCCAGGCCGAGAACGCCGCCAGGGTGAGATCGGCCGCCTGCAAAAAAACCTGCGCCTCACGGTCAGCGTGCCGGGCCGCCGACTCGCCCACTCGGGCGCGGTATCCGCCGATGCCGATCCGAAGCAGCGTGGCATAGTCGGCCAGGGTATGGTCAAACCCGGCCCAAAAATCGCGCTCGCCGCGCCTCCGATGCTCGTCTACCAGGCTGCGATAATCGGCGTCGCTGGCTCCATCCGGCAGCCGGTCGGCGGTCATGCTCCGACAGTGGCCGACAATCTGCCCATCGTCCATCTCGACGGACAGATGATCCAGCACTGCCTTGAACACTCGTGCCCGCGCCAGAGGTTCGAGTTCACCACCACAGCCCCGCCAGGCCAGGGCGCGGTAATACAAGCCGAGATCATAGGGTTTCTGCTTCCAATTGGCCTGGCGATTGCGCGCCAGAAGCGCAGCCCAGCCGGGCAGTGTCGTCGAGGCGACCGCGACCCGATCATGCACAACCAGAATGTCCATACACCTGCTCCTCCGGTCGCCGACCTGCCTGACAAAACAGCCATATCATTCCGGCAACCGGCCCTATTATACCATAAAGAAACCCCCTCGTCAGGTCATGCGGCCTTGACCCTTTGCCCAAACTGGGTTATACTTGGCGTCCAAAAGGAGAATCTGCATGTACGATGTCATTGTGGTGGGTGCCGGTCACGCCGGCTGTGAGGCTGCGCTGGCCGCTGCCCGCATGGGCGCGCGGACACTGCTGCTCTCGATGAACCTGGACCTGATCGCCCAAATGCCTTGCAACCCCAGCATCGGCGGGCCGGCCAAAGGCCACCTGGTGCGCGAAATAGACGCCCTGGGCGGCCACATGGGCCAGGCCACCGACGCCAATTTCATCCAGGTGCGCCTGCTCAACGCCTCCAAAGGCCCGGCCGTGCAGGCCTTGCGCGCCCAGGCCGATAAGCGACGATATTCTTTGCAAATGAAGCACACCCTCGAGTCTACACCCAACCTGCATCTCAAGCAGGGACGGGTAGACGAGTTGCTGGTGCAGGGCGACCGGGTCGGCGGGGTGCGGGTGGAGACCGGCACCGTCTATGCCGGACGAACGGTGGTTTTGACCACCGGCACGTTTCTGGCCGCCCAGGTAATGCGCGGGTTGCAGCGATTTCCGGCCGGCCGCGCCGCCGAGTTTCCAGCCAACGCCCTGTCCGAATCGCTCAAAAAATTGGGGCTGACGCTGACGCGACTGCAAACCAACACGCCGCCGCGCATTGACGCTCGCACCATTGATTTCGGCCAGACCACCGAACAGCCCGGCAGCGATACGCCGCTGTACTTTAGCTTTGTATCGGTGCATGCCGCCCCCGACTCGGACCTGCGCTGCCCCTATTTCCTGCGTCGGCCGCCCAACCCGGTGTATCCGGTGACACAGCCAACCGCCTGGCGGTCACAGCTCCCCTGCTACAGCCTCTATACTACGCCGGAGACGCATCGCATCATCCGCCAAAACCTGGCTCTCTCGCAAGTGACGCCGGGGGCCATCGAGGCCGCCGGGCCGCGCTACTGCCCGTCGTTCGAGGAAAAGCTGGTGCGTTTTCCCGACAAGGAGCGGCACCTGTTCTTTCTCGAGCCAGAGGGCTGGGACACCGGCGAAGTTTATGTGCAAGGCCTGTTCACCGGCATGCCCGAAGAAATTCAACTGGCCGCCCTGCGCTCGATGCCGGCACTGCGTCAGGCCGAGATCATCCGCCCCGGCTATGCCATCGAATATGATGCCATCACCGGCGGCCAGTTTGATGGCGCGCTGGCCTCCAAACGGATTCAAGGCCTGTTTCAAGCCGGGCAGATCAATGGCACATCGGGCTATGAAGAGGCCGCCGCGCAAGGGCTGATCGCCGGCATCAACGCCGCTCGACAGGCACAGGGCCGCCCGCCGCTGATCTTGGGCCGCGATCAGGCCTACATCGGCGTGCTGATTGATGACCTGGCCACCAAGCCGCAGCACGAACCCTATCGAATCATGACCTCGCGGGCCGAATATCGCCTGTTGCTGCGGCAAGACAATGCCGACCTGCGCCTGACGCCCATCGGCTATGAGCTAGGGCTGATCTCGCGGCAGCGATACGACGAGATAGAGCGTAAAAGAGCGGCGATTATGCAAGAATTGCAGCGATTGAGCAGCACATGGCTGGCTCCTACCCAAGAGGTCAATGCGGCCATGTCCGCCGCCGGACTACCCGCCATTGATGATGGCGTCAATGCCCTGGCTTTGCTGCGCCGCCCGCAAACCCGCTATGCCCTGATCAAAGCCATCGCGCCGTCCGAGTCGGAATGGGACGAGGAGATTGTCGAGCAGATTGAAATCGAGGCGCATTACGCCGGCTATATCGAACGGCAACAAGCCGAGGTGGAACGGATGGCGCGGCTGGAAGATCGGCGCATCCCCCCCGATTTTGACTATGACGCGGTGCCGGGTCTGCGCGTCGAGGCACGCGAGCGGCTGCGCCAGTATCGCCCGCTAACGGTGGGCCAGGCCGGGCGCATTGCCGGCGTCAACCCGGCCGATGTGACCATCTTGCTGGTGTATGTAGAAAGAGGCCTTGGTCGCTCCCCATCACCGACTGAGATGGTATAGAAGGATAATTTATGATTGCAAATGTTGCACAGCGCATCAAAGAAAATGTAAAACAAGTCATTGTGGGCAAGGATGAGGTAATCGAACTGCTGCTGGTGGCCCTGCTATGCGAGGGCCACGTGCTGTTGGAAGATGTGCCGGGCATCGGCAAGACCACGCTGGCCAAAGCGGCGGCGCGCTCGCTGGGCTGCTCGTTTCAGCGCATCCAGTTCACGCCCGACCTGCTGCCCTCGGACGTGACCGGCATTTATTATTTCAACCAGAAAAAGGCCGATTTTGAGTTTCGGCCCGGCCCGGTGATCGCGCAGGTGGTGCTGGCTGATGAAATCAACCGCGCCACGCCGCGCACCCAGTCGGCGCTGCTGGAGGCCATGCAAGAGCGACAGGTAACGGTCGAAATGCAGACGATGGCTTTACCGCGCCCGTTTCTCGTTTTGGCCACCCAAAACCCCATCGAGTTGGAGGGCACCTTTCCATTGCCCGAAGCGCAGATTGACCGATTTTTGCTCAAAATCAGGCTGGGCTATCCCACCGAGCAAGAGGAAAACGATATTTTGCTGCGCTTTGAGCAGGCTGACCCTCTGCAACATCTGACCGCCGTCACCTCGCCAGACGAGTTACTGGCCTTGCAAGAGCAGGTGCGGCGAATACGGGTCGAAGACTCGGTGCGCCAATACCTGGTCAAAGTGGTGCGCGGCACTCGCGATCATGCGGCGGTGGCTCTGGGGGCCAGTCCGCGCGGGGCGATGGCCCTCTACCGCACGGCACAGGCGCGCGCCGCCATCTATGGCCGCGATTTTGTCATCCCCGACGATGTCAAAGCCCTGGCCGGGCATGTGTTGACCCATCGGGTAATCATCAACCCACAAACGCGCCTGCGTGGACGCACCCCCGAAGAAGTGGTGCACGAGGTGATCGAGCAGACGCCAGCCCCGGTGGAGACGCTGTAACGTGCCATCCCTTGACGCCCACATTCTCCCGCCGACACTGCCCGGCGGGGCGGGACCATCAGCCCAATCCCCCGACCGATCTTCTTCGGACAGCCGGTTGGCCGACGAGCAAACCGGGCGCGAGCGAGAGACGGGCGGGCGACAGAATTCCGATCAGGCGCTGGGCGAGCGGATGCTGTTCAACGAGGCCTGGCTGGCTATGGCATTACTGTGCGTGTTGATCGGCTGGCTGACCCGACAGAGCGGTATGGTCTTGCTGGGCGTCTTGCTGGCGACGATCTTGCCCCTGGCGCGGCTGTGGAGCAATGTTTCATTAAGGCAGATTTTTTACTCGCGCCGACTGGAGCCGCGCCGCGCTTTTGTGGGCGAAACGGTCCATCTGACCATGACCGTGGAAAACCACAAGCTGCTGCCATTGGGTTGGCTGGAAATTCAAGATGACTTGCCCGAAGAACTGCACCTGGTAGACGCCGAACAGGATGTCTCACCCAGCCTTTCAGAAGGAAGGGTTAACCTCCACAACACCTTTTCGCTGCGCTGGTACGAGCGGGTGCGCCTTTACTATGCCGTGCAATGCCCCAAGCGGGGCTATTATCGGCTGGGACCGGCCAAAATAGCCAGCGGCGACCTCTTTGGTCTGTTTTGTAACAAGAGCGTGTTTCCCAACCTCGACTGGTTGATCGTGTACCCGCCCATCATCCCGATTGCCGGGCTGGGGCTGCCGCCCAAAGACCCATTTGGGGTAGCCCGCTCCGAGCAGCAACTCTTTCAAGACCCTACGCGGGTGGTGGGAGTGCGCGATCATGCCCCCGAAGACGGATTTCGGCGCATCCACTGGAAGGCTACAGCGCGCACCCAATCCCTTCAGGCCAAAGTGTACGAGCCGACCTGCTCGGTGCAGGTGATGGTGTTTGTCAATGTGGCGACGCTGGAAAAATTTTGGATGGGCACCATCCCCGAACTGTTGGAGCGCTGCATTGCCGTGGCGGCATCGGTGTGCAGCTTTGGCATCGAGCAGCGCTATGTCACCGGTTTGATGGCAAACGGCAGCGTGCCGCACTCGGATCAGCCGATCAAGGTACTGCCCGGCCGCGATGTGCAACAGCTCACTCGCATCCTGGAGGCCCTGGCAGCGGTCACACCGGTGGCCTCGTCGGACATCGCCGATTTGCTGGCCGACATCAGCCCACACATTTCCTGGGGAGCCACGCTGGTGGTGGTCACAGCCATCGTCACCGAAGAACTGGCCTCGACATTGCTGCGTTTGCACGACGTGGGGCGACGCCTGGTCTTGATCTCGCTGGATCGACAGCCGCCGGACGCTGTGTTGAGCGACAAGGTGTTGACCTATCACCTGCCCACCGCCGCCGCAGATTATTACCCGCTGCCCACCCGCGCCGCCCAGCAGTTGACCAACGTAGCGCAGCGCGACACGGTGCTGGCGACCATCCGTCGCGCCGCGAGCGGGCCTGGAGATGAGGCATGAACCAGGAGCGATGGCGCAGCCTGACAGCCGTCCTGAACGTGTCTGAGGTAGACTGGCTTCAAGAGTTGCAGAGTTTCGGCCTGGCCGCTGCCGACGCCTGCCTGATCTATCCCTGGTATGCCATGTTGGACAGCGTGCTGGCCGCGCCGGCACAGTTGGGTTGGGGCTGGACGTTGGCGCTAACCTGGGGGGCATATCTGGTGGCCGGGCTGATCAAGCGGTTGAGGCTGCCGGCGGGGCGTCGGCAGGCCTGGGTGGCCGGAGCAATGATCGCCAGTTACGTGCTGGTGGTGCGTTGGGGCATTTACAGCCGTTTTGGACTGTTCGACCTGGACTGGCTCACCGTCTTTACCGACCGACTATGGGGAGTGGCAGAGCGATTTTCATCCGACATGGTGGCCATGATCCTGGTATTGGCATGCTGGTGGCGCGGCATCGTGCTGCAACGCCAGGACCAGGATACCCGTCAGGTGGGGTTTCATTTCAGACTGGGCGTGGTCACTTTGTTTGGATTTTTTCTGCTGGCTTCGCTGGGCCTGCGCCTCGACCTGCTTGGCAATCTCTTTGCCTATTTCTTTTTTGGCCTGTTTGCCGTCGCATTGACGCGCATGCGCGAGATGGGCAGCCTTGAGCGGGGCATCTGGAGCAGCCGGCAATGGGTGGGCATCCTGGCAGCAGCATCGCTGGGCAGCCTGGTTCTGGCGACTCTGTTGTCATTTGTGGCCTCGTCGCAGATTTTGCACACCGTGCTGGGCTGGTTCAACCCTTTGATGCTGGCCTTGCGGGTGGTCTTGTGGTATGTCTTTGTAGCCATCATGTACCTGGCCCTGCCCCTGTTCGAATGGCTGGCCGGATTGGTGCTGCACGCTGGAAGCACCATACCCTTTTTCAATCAGTCCATGTGGGCCTCGCCGCTGACCAGCATGGTGATGGAAAGTCAAGAGATTCGGACTGTCCAAACTCGCTCATGGTGTTACAGCATTTTTGTGATCCTGCTGGCCGCTGCTGCCCTGGTGTTCGTGGCCGGCCTGATCCGCCGCATGGCTCAAGAACAGGCGCGACGGCAAGGCCTGGAGCGCGAGTCGGTCTGGTCGGGGCAAGATTTTGTGCAGGGGCTGAAAAACAGCCTGCAAGCCGGCCTAGATCAACTCAAAGGGCTGCTGGGGCAACTGGGCAGCCGCAAACAACGCTCGGCGGCATCCATCCGCAAGCTATATGCCAGCATGGTAGATCTGGCCGGCGAGGCCGGTTATGAACGTCTGCCAGCCAGCACGCCGTTTGAATATCGCGCCGCTCTGTACCAGGCCTTTCCCGGCGGCGAAAACGCCGTTGATGCCATCACCGAGGCCTATGTACGGGCGCATTACGGCCAGACTCCCGACAGCCGCCAGGAATTGGAACAGTTGGCGCGCTATTGGACCGAATTGCAGCAAATTTCAAGAAAGGACCAGGATGAACCCAACCCGTGAGCAGGCCTGGAGCCTGCTGACCGAATACACCGGCAATCCCAGTTTGATCAAACATGCTCTGGCCGCCGAGGCGGCCATGTGCGCCTATGCCCGTTACCTGGGCGAGGATCAAGAGCGTTGGGGCGTGGTGGGGCTGATCCACGATTTTGATTATGAGCAATACCCCACTATGGGCGGCGACCTGCCGCGCGATGAATGGCATGCCTATGCCGGGGCGCGTATTTTGCGGCAGCGCGGCTGGCCGGAAGACATTGTGACCGATGTGCTTTCGCACGCCGATTATGTCGAGGGCGTCACCCGTGACACGCCGCTGCGCAAGGCCCTCTATGCCGTAGACGAACTAACCGGCCTGATTATGGCGGTGGCATTGGTGCGTCCCAGCAAAAACATCATGGACGTCGAGGTGAGTTCGGTCAAAAAAAAGTGGAAGGACAAAGCCTTTGCTGCCGGAGCCAACCGCCAGGACATTGAAAAAGGGGCTGCCAGCCTAGGCATCGAGTTGAACGAACACATCCGCATCGTGCTAGAAGGGCTAAAAGACATAGCCGCCAGCCTCGAATTGGATGGACGGCTGGGGTCATGAAAATGCGACAGGGCAGGGGCAAGCCCTGCCCCTACCGGCGGCAATTTTCAAATCAGGAGTATCTTTGAATTTACTTGATCGCATCAAAAAGCGATTTTCTCAAGAAGGGCGACGATGTCCCACCTGCGGCGCGCAGGTCAGTGACTCGGCGCGCACGTGCCTGATGTGCGGAGCGCGGCTGCCGGCGCGCAAGCGCGGCACGGCGTCGGCAGCGGTTCAGCCGACGACCACCGTTCGTTCGCCTCGTCAAGGCCGCACAACCTGCCCTCACTGCGGCGCGCCGGTGTCGCGCACGGCGCAGGTCTGCTCGGTGTGCGAGCAGCCTCTCTCGATCCGACGGCAGGGCCAAAAAGCCAGCGGGTCGGCAGTCGTTCAGATCGAGGCTACGCAGACACGGCGGCAGGCCCGCAAAGCCTGCCCCAAATGTGGGGCGCGGGTGAGCGCAGGCGCCGCCATCTGCCCTATATGCGGCATAGACCTGCATCGCGCAGCGTTGGCACAGGCCGTTCAAACCACATCGCCGACAACGCCGCCGGCCTCTGAACAACCGACCCCAAAATCAGACCTGTCGGCAGCCGAAGGGCGACCACTTTGCCCCAACTGCCACACTCCCATATCCAGAACCGCGCGCCAGTGTACGGTGTGTGGGGCGAACCTGGCTCAACCAGAGCCGGCCATGCCGCCGGCGCCACAAGTCGAATCTGCGGCCCGGCCTGAAACCCGGCCGGCTATCCGTGTGCGACGATGGTATCAAAACATCTGGATATGGATTTTGGCGGCCGGCTTGCTGATTGTGGCCGGAGTGGGGCGATCTCATTTGTCGCGCTGGCCGCTGTTCTCACCCAACCCCACCCCCACGCCGACCTGGACACCCATTGTCATCCCGCACACCTATACACCGCAGGTATCGCCCACCACGCCGCCCACGCCGACGCCCACACCCACTCGCGTGTCAACGGCCACTCCGACAGTCACGCCGACGGCCACCGAGATGCCCACGGCCACCCCCATCGTGCATGTGGTCAAAATGGGCGACACCTGGTTCGGCATCGCCCGCCTGTACGGCGTCACTCCCGATGAACTGGCACGAGTCAACAATCTGACCACCCGCAGCACCCTGCACCCCGGCGATCAACTGATGGTGCCGGCGCAGGGGCATGCTCCGCCATCCGACCAGATCATCCACATCGTCCAGGCCAGCGAAACACTGGCCGACATTGCCCTGCGCTATGGTGTCAGCCAGGAACGCATCCGCGAGACCAACAGCATGGGGCCAAACGAGCGAGTCCAGGCCGGCGACCGGATTGTGGTGCCGATGAACCCCACGCCGACGCCGACATTCACCGTGACGCCCACCGCCACCCCCACGCCGGGTCCGGCCTTTGTCGCCCCGCCGCTGCTCTACCCGCCTCAAGATGCGCAATTTGAGGGCGACGATGCGACCATTTTGCTTCAGTGGGCATCGGTGGGGCTGCTGCAAAATGATGAACAGTACGCCCTGACACTACGCTATTTGGGACAGCGCGGCGGCGGACAGGCGAACGAAATCACCATCTATACGCAGGTCACGTCGTGGCGCGTGCCGGCCGAGTGGTACCCCGGCCCGGACGTCGGCGAACGTCGGTTTGAATGGACGGTGACGGTAGTGCAACAGAGCGACCAGAAACCGCCGCTGTTGCTCAGCGCAGAAGGCGAAAAGCGGATATTTGCGTGGAAATAATCCCGGCATCAAATAGCCGCTGAGGAGTCTGGCACTCCTCAGCGGCTATTTGCGCGCCACCGCCGACCGTACAGCCTGGGCAATGTGGCGCGCCGAAAGACCGTATTTGTCCAACAATTGCAGGTATGGCCCCGATTCGGTGAACCGGTCGCCCACGCCGATGCGCTGCATCGGTGTGAGGCAATTTTCGGCCAGCGTTTCGGCCACCGCGCTGCCCAATCCTCCCAGAATGATCCCACTCTCGGCCGTGACAATGGCCCCGGTCTCATGCGCCGCCCGCAAAATGATTTCTACATCCAACGGCTTGAGGGTGTGGCAGTCTATGACGCGCACGTCAAGCTCCTGCGCGGCCAGCATCTCGGCAGCAACCAACGCCTGCGAAACCATGTCGCGGATGGCGATGATCGTTGCATCGCGGCCATCGCGCACCGTCACCGCCTGGCCTATCTCGAACGGAAAATCGTCGGTGTACAGGAACGGCACCGGATCGCGAGTGAAACTGAGGTAAACCGGGCCGTTCCATGCGGCAGCAGCAAACACGGCCATTTGGGTGGTAGGGCCGTCGGCGGCGGCCACGACGGTCGAGCCGGCAATGGCTCGCATCAAAGCCAGGTCTTCCTGCCCTTGATGCGTGACCCCATCTGGCCCTGGAGTGATACCGCCGTGGCTGGCAGCGATTTTGACATTGAGCCGGGGATAGTGGATGCTGTTGCGCACCTGATCCAGTGCGCGCATGCTGGCAAACACGGCATAGGTCGAAACAAAGGGAATCAGGCCGGTCGAGGCCATGCCGGCCGCAGCGGCCATCATATTTTGCTCGGCAATGCCAAAATTGAACGAGCGTTCGGGAAATTCGGCGCGAAAATCAGTAGTGCGCATAGATTTGGACACATCGGCATCCAACACCACCACATCGGGATTTTGACGTCCCAACCGCACGATGGCCTCCGCATAAGCATAACGGGTGGCCTGGCCGGGCGCAACGGTGAACAAATCGCCGGATCGCAGCCAGGGGATGATTTCTGGACGGATGTAATGATACGGTGATTTACTCATCGCTGCCCCTCAATTCTTCCAACGCGCAGGCGGCTTCACGGTCGCAGGGACATTGGCCGTGCCAGGCGGCTACTCCTTCCATAAAAGAAACGCCTTTGCCCTTGATGGTATGGGCGATGATGAGGGTGGGACCTGAAGCGACCTGCGCCTGATCGAGGGCATCCACAATTTGCGCCATATTGTGTCCATCTATCTCGATCACCTGCCAGTTGAACGCCCGCCACTTGTCGGCCACCGGCTCAATGGGCATCACCCGATCCACCCGGTCGTCATTTTGCAGGCCATTCAGGTCCAGGATGATGGTCAGGTTGCCGAGTTGCCATTTGGGAGCAGCCATCGCTGCTTCCCACACAGCTCCCTCTTGCATTTCGCCATCGCCCAAGATGACCCAGACATGATAATCCTGGCCGCGCAGCCTGGCAGCCAGGGCCATACCCAGCCCGCCGCAAATGCCCTGTGCCAGCGAACCGACGGTAAAATCAACGCCCGGTGTCTTGTTCATATCGGGGTGGCCCTGCAAAATGCTATCCAGGCGGCGCAGCGTGCCAAGATGGGCGCGGTCGAAAAATCCCCGCTCCATCAATGCCGCATACCACACCGGGCAGGCATGCCCTTTGGAAAGGATAAATCGGTCGCGAGCAGGCCAGCGCGGGTTTTGGGGGTCCAGGCGCATCTGCCGAAAATAGAGTGCCGTCACCAGATCGGCAGCCGACAGCGAGCCGCCGGGATGGCCTGACCCGGCCAGATGGATCATCTCGATAATGTCACAGCGGATGCGCGCGGCCATCCGCTCCAGTTCGGGAATAGAAAAAGGAACAAAAGGCTGATTCATCGATCTCCTCGCGTATCCATTTCACGAGTCTGCTGAAAAAACTCGGCGCCGAGTCACGGCCGAGTCACGGCCGAGTCACGGCCGAGTCGCGGCCGAGTCGCGGCCGAGTCGCGGCCGAGTCGCGGAGACGCCGAGGCACAGAGTCTTGATACTGTTCAAAAAGGCTTGTGGTTTTTTAGCGTTCTCTGCGTCTCTGCGTTAAAAAAATTGACTTTTTTTCAGATGGGTCATTTCATTGGATCGTGGTAAATCGTCTGACGTCTGGATCGGCAAACTCGTCTTGGGCGTCGGTCGGGCGCGATGAAAAGCTCCACACCACCGCGCCTTGCGGCCCAGCTTGAAACCAGTGCCAGGTGTTCGGCGGCGAGGTGACTTGATCGCCGGGGTGCAGCACGGCCTCGCGCCAGACGGTATAAGTATGGCGGCGGGCTGCCGGCGGGCTGGCGACCGGATCGGACGTTGGCTCGCCCTCTTGATAGAGATACAACTGGCCCCACTGGCAGCGAAAGGTTTCCTGTTTGCCGGCATAGTCGCCCGACGGTGGATGTCGGTGCTGGGCAAAGCACTGATGTGGAAACAGTGCCAGCACTTTGACGCCGATCTCAATGCTGCTGAGCATGGTGAGAATTTGCAGACCGGTCTGTTCCAGCTCACCCAGCCCCAGATCCGCCACCTCGATGCGCTCCAATTCATCGGGACGGGCCAGGATGCCGGCCTGAACAATCAATTCGGCGGCGCGGCGGCGAGCAGACTCGTATTGGGCGCGAGTGAGCATCGAAACTCCTTGGTTTTTTTTCAAAGCAGCGACTTGAACAGGTGCGTGAACGCGCGAGCCGGAATGCCCTCTTGGATAAAGCCTTCCAGGTTCTCCGGGCCAATCTTGTCGAGCAGAGCCTCGGCGCTTTTCATGATGGCAATGGTGGCGTTCATCTGCGCCAACGGGTCGCCGTTGCGGGTCAGCACATCATAGGCCAGCCAACCTTCCCAATCGAGGCGGTGCATATAAAAGAGCGTCTCGACCAGATCCCACACATTGACCGAACCGGGCAGCATATCCCAATCCCACTCGCGGGCATTGTCGTTAAAATGCACATAAAACAGCCGCCCGGCCTGCGCCGCCAGGGCCAACGCCTCGGCCGGCGTTTCTTTGGCGATCAGGGCGTGACCGACATCCATCGTCACACCCACGTTGGGCAGTCCCAATTTCTGGCACAGGTAAAGCGTGCGCCCCATATCGCCCAAAATGACATAATTGCGCGATTCATTGAGCTTGTACTCCAGGCTGATCCTGACATCGGGACGATACCGGGCCGCCTCGGCGATGCCCTGTTCGAGCCATTGCCACTGCCTGATATAGTCGGTCTGAAAATTGTAATTGTGTCCGTCAATCAAAGGACAACAAGTCACCATATCGGTTTTCAGCTCGACGGCCAGGTCCATACACAATCTCATGTCGCGCACGGCATCGGCGCGCAGTTGCGGATCGGGCGAAGTGAACGAGCCGGTCTGCCATTTTTTGGCTGATTTGACATTCAGATTGACCGCCGAAACCGGCAGCCCGGCATCCTGGATCAACCGGGTCGTCTCCAAAAGCCCGGTGCCGAAATTAGCCGGATACACTACTTCAATGCCATCTACACCCTGCACCTGCTGGGTCAGCGCCAGGCACTCGGCAAAGCTACGGTGCGGCTGATACTCGTGAAAGCGGTCGGCCTGATGCCCCATCAGCCCAACCATAATTGAATGTCGCAGTTTCATCTTGACTCCTTTTCTACCCAAACAACCTGAACACGGTTCTTTTGTGATTGTAGCACATCGTTGCCAGACAAACAAATTGACGGATCAACCTGACCATGCTAAAATGACAAGGTTTTGCACCATACCTTCACCCTATCCCGACCGAATCGGAACCAGACAAAGAAAGGTATTTTATGAATCTCAGTGGCTTGATTCCGCTGCTGCAAGATATACCGGCCTACCGCAAACTGTTGGCCGCCGTACAGCGCGGTGAGGTTCAAGACGCTTTAGGACTGGTCAACGCGGCGCGGCCTGGTGTGATTGCGGCATTGGCCCAAGACCTTGAGCAACCTCTGCTGGTGATTGTGGCGCGGCCAGAACAGGCCAACAGCATGATCGAACAACTGTGCCAATGGCTGCCGGCCGGCCGTGAAGTGATGCGCTTTGTTGAGCCAGAATCTTTGCCATACGAGCGCATCCCTTGGGCCGCCGAGACGGTGCGCGAGCGGCTGCGGGTGCTGGCCGCTCTGACGCGCCGGCAAGAGGGGCAGGCCGCCCCCATCGTGGTCACGTCGGCGCGAGCCTTGATGCAACCCACCCTGCCCCGTCGCGAGTTGGTTCTGAACACGCGCACCTTGCGCACCGGACGGCAGGTATCGTTGAGCAGCCTGCTGACCTCCTGGCTGGAATTGGGCTATGAGATGGTCAGCGTGGTGGAAAGCCCCGGCACATTCAGCCGGCGCGGTGGCTTGATTGATATTTTTTCGCCCGGCGAAGAATATCCGGTGCGCATCGAACTGTTTGGAGACGAAATAGACAGCCTGCGCGCCTTTGACCCGACCACGCAGCGATCTCATCAACGAATGGAAGAGGCCGCCATCATTCCAGCCAGCGAGGCCCTGCCCAAATTTGGCCACCTGGCCGCCGAAAAACTGGCTCATCTGGACATCTCGAATCTGCACGGGGCAGCCGCGGCCGAGTTTCGCGCCGACCTGGAATCGCTGCAAAACAATCAGTGGTTCAAAGGCATCGAGTTTTACATCCCCTACCTGTATTCTCACCCTCAAACCCTGCTTGACCTGATCTCGGAAGAAACCCGGGTGATTGTAGACGACCGGCTAGAACTGCGCGATGCCCTGGCCGACTATGAAGCGCACGCCCTCGAACTGCGCAACTCGTTGGTCAACAGCGGCGAACTGGCCGAGGATTTTACCACTTCGTACCTGACCTGGGACACGCTGCAAGAGGCCTTGTCCGATCACCGCCCACTGGTATTGGGCTATGGTCAAGAGGCCGACTGGCTGGACGAGGACGAACACGAAACAGACATCGAAATGGCCTGGTCGCTTGACGATCAGTCGCCGCTGCGGGCGCACCTGCGCCCCGGCCCGCGCTATGGCGGGCAGTTGCGCAAAGTGATCGAGACCTGGCAAGAGTTGCGCCGCGCCGGCCATCAGATCGTGGCCGTCACGCGCCAGGCACAACGCATCGCCGAACTGTGGGGCAGCGAAGCGCGTCCGGTAGAATCGCTGTTGCAGCCGCCGCCGCGCCGCTCGCTCACATTGGTGCAGGGGACGCTGGAAGCTGGCTGGATGCTGCGGCGCGCGGCCGACGCGCCGATCCTGTACCTGTTTACCGACACCGAAGTCTTTGGCTGGAGCAAGCCCCGCCCCCGCCGTCCGCGCCGCCAGGCTGCTCACCCCGAATTCTTTTTTGCCGACCTCAATCCCGGCGATTATGTGGTGCATGTAGATTTTGGCATCGGCATTTTTCAAGGGCTGATCAAGGCCGCCGTCGAAGGGCCGGAACGCGACTATTTGCGGGTAGATTACGAAGGCGGCGACAGCATCTATGTGCCGGTGCATCACGCCGACCGCCTCAGCCGCTACATTGGCTCGTCCGATCAACCGCCCACACTGCACCGCCTCGGCACGGCCACCTGGACGCAGGTCAAGGAAAAGGCCAAAAAGGCAGCCGTAGATGTGGCGCGCGAATTGCTCGAACTGTACTCGATGCGTATGGTGGTACCGGGCCACGCTTTTTCTGCCGACACCGAGTGGCAGCACGAGCTGGAAACCTCGTTTCCCTATGTTGAAACCGAAGATCAACTGCGCGCCATCGCCGAGGTCAAAGCCGATATGGAAAAACCACGCCCGATGGACCGGCTGATCTGCGGCGATGTGGGCTATGGCAAAACCGAAGTAGCCCTGCGCGCTGCGTTCAAGGCGGTGATGGACGGCAAACAGGTGGCTGTGCTGGTGCCGACTACCGTGCTGGCGCAGCAGCATTGGACCACCTTCAAGCGGCGGTTGGCTCCCTTTCCGGCGACGATCGAGATGCTGTCGCGTTTCCGCACCGACAAGGAACAAAACGACGTGATCGCCGGCCTGCTGAACGGCAGCGTAGACATTGTGATCGGCACGCACCGCCTGCTTTCCAACGACATTACCTTCAAAGACCTGGGGCTGTTGATCATTGATGAAGAGCAGCGATTCGGCGTGACCCACAAGGAGCGGCTCAAGCAAATGCGCACTGAGGTGGATGTGCTGACCATGACCGCCACACCCATCCCCCGCACCATGTACATGGCCCTCACCAATGCCCGCGACATGAGCACCATAGACACGCCGCCGGAAGAGCGGCTGCCAATCAAAACCCATGTGGGCGAATACGACTCGAACCTGATCCGCAAGGCCATCTTGCGCGAGTTGGAGCGCGGCGGCCAGGCCTTTTTCGTCCACAACCGCGTGCAGGGCATCTATGCCATCCGCCAGCAATTGGAGCAGTTGGTGCCCGAAGCCACCTTTGCCATCGGCCACGGCCAGATGCCCGAGCGCGAACTGGAACAGGTGATGATGAAATTTGCCGAGGGCGAGGTGGATGTATTGGTCTGCACCACCATCATCGAAAGTGGCCTGGACATTCCCAACGCCAACACCATCATTGTCAACCGCGCCGATCAGTTTGGCCTGGCCCAGTTGTATCAATTGCGCGGGCGGGTGGGGCGCGGCGCCAATCGCGCTTATGCCTACTTTTTGTACGGCAGCGAGGCGCGTATGAGCGAGGCGGCCCGGCAGCGATTGCAGGCCATGCTCGAAGCCGGCGAGTTGGGCGCCGGCTTTACCATCGCCATGCGCGATCTGGAAATTCGCGGCGCGGGCGAGTTGCTCGGCACACAGCAACACGGTCAGGTTTCCGCCGTCGGCCTGGACCTGTACACCCGTTTGCTGGCGCAGGCGGTCAGCGAACTCAAAGGCGAGTCGCCGCGCCTGCTCACCGATAAAGCAGCAACCGAAATGCTGTTGCCGTTGGAACGGCAGGTGCAGATCACCCTGCCGTTGGACGCCTCCTTGCCGGCCGATTACATTGCCGATGAGACGTTACGCTTGCAGTTGTATCGTCGGTTGGCCGGGTTGACCACCCTCAATGAGATGGAGGCGGTGCGCGGCGAACTGCAAGACCGCTTTGGCCCATTGCCCGAAGCAGCGACAAACCTGCTCTATCAACTGCGCGTCAAGTCACTGGCTCTCCAGGCGCAGGTCGAGGCCATCGTAGCCGAATACCAACAGGTGTCCATCCGCGCCCAGGCGTTGGAATGGCTGGACCGGACGGCTCTGCAGCAAGCCTTGGGCAACGTTCAGGTATTCCGCCGCGAAATTCGTCTGTCATTGGGGCGCGATGACGCCTGGCAAAGCACCCTGATCAAAGTGCTGACCATTTTGGGCGAGGCGGTTGCCGAGGCGCAGAAACATCCGCCCGACCTGGCTGCATAACCCATCCACTTGCCGATTTGGGGATTTTGTGATACTGTAGAGCGCATGAGCCGGATTGAACTGACCGAAGAGTACATCCAGTCTGTGTTGACCACTCGCCAGTTGGGGCGGCCAACCCGCTATTACGCTGCGGTTGGCTCGACAATGGACGAGGCACGCCGTCTGGCCGATACCGGCACTGCCGAAGGGCTGGTGGTGCTGGCCGACGAGCAGACCGCCGGACGCGGGCGGCTGGATCGCCGCTGGTGGGCCCCGCCAGGCGATGCCCTGCTGTTCACCCTGCTGCTACGCCCTCGCCTGCAGGCACGCCAGGCGCAGCGATTGACCATGATCTGCTCGCTGGCAGTGTGCGATGCTCTGGCCGAGGTGGGAGGCGTGCAAGCACAGGTCAAATGGCCGAACGACGTATTGGTGGGTGAGCGGAAAATCTGCGGCATCCTCACCGAACTGGACCTGCACGGCGAGATGGTCAACTATGCCCTGATCGGCATCGGCATCAATGTGAATGTGGATTTTGCGGCGGCGCCGCTCTTGATGACCCCAGCCACCAGCGTGCTGGCCGAGACCGGGCGGCGGGTGTCGCGGCTGGCTCTGCTGGCCGCCCTGCTGAGCGGCATCGAGACACGGTACGAGGGGCTTGGTGATGACACATCCTATCATGGCGAGTGGGCAGCGCGCATGGCCACACTGGGGCAGGCGGTGCAGGCATCGGATGGGCAACAAGTGATTGTCGGCACGGCAGTGGGTGTAGACGAGGACGGCGCGTTGCTGATCCAGACGGCAGACGGAACGCTACAGCGCGTGCTGGCCGGCGATGTGACATTGCACAAGACGATTTGAATGAAACGACTCCAACACCTCAAATTCTTGGCTTTTCCTGAACTGGCGCCCTTGTGGATCGCCGTTTTTGTGGATATCCTTGGCTTTTCCATCCTGATCCCTTTTTTGCCCTTTTTCAGCCAGCAATTCGACGCTCCGCCCTGGCAGGTGGGACTGCTGCTTTCGACCAATGCCCTGTTTGGCTTTTTCTGCGGGCCGGTCTGGGGATGGCTAAGCGACCGCTACGGGCGCAAACCGGTTTTGTTGATCTGCCATTTGGGCACCATGATCGGCTTTGCTATGCTAGCCTTTGCGCGCAGCATGCCCATGTTGTTTCTCTCGCGGATCGTAGACGGCCTGTTTGGCGGAATTTACCCCGTTGCCCGGGCGATGGTTGGCGATGTGACCCCGCCGGCCAGCCGCAGCGAACAGATGAGTAATATCGGCGTGGCGCATGTGCTGTCCTCGCTGCTGGGGCCGGGCCTCGGCGGGCTGCTCTCGCAATGGGGTATTATGGTCCCCGGCCTCTTTTCGGCGGGCATCTCGCTGATCGCCTTTGCTTTGGTGCTGACCTTTGTGCGCGAATCCAATCCCCCCGAGCGGCGGGTGCAGCACCAGGCTGCCAGACAGGGCAGCAACGGGCAGAGCGTGTGGCACAACCGCACAGCGCGCTTTTTGCTGATTCAATGGGCCTTTCACACCATGTCCTTTTCGGTCTATGTCGCATGCATCTCGCTCTTTGCCAACCTCAAGCTGGGCCTCGACGCCGGGCAGACCGGCGCCGTTTTGACCGTCGCCGGCATTGTGCGCGTGCTGGTGCGCTTTGCTGTTTTTGTGCCGCTGCTGCGCTGGCTGGGCGATCGCAAGACCTCGTTTTTGGGATTGGCGATCTTTGTCGTGGCCTATGTGCTGCTCGGCTTTGTAGAAGCAACCTGGCAGTTTGTGGCCGTCTTGTGCATAGTCAGCTTGGCCGCCGCCTGCACGCGCGGGGTGCTGACCGGCTTTTTGAGCCGCGCGGTCAAGCCATCGGAGCAGGGGCAGGCCATGGGCCTGTCGTCGTCGCTGGACAGCCTGGCACAGATTTTCGGCCCGCTGATCGGCGGCTATGTGCTGGGGGCATTTCCGGTGTGGACATACGGTAGCATTGCCGCCTTTTTTGCCCTCGGCGCATTTGCCCTGGCCTTTCGCGAAATCAAAGTAACGTAGGGGTACATACAACGCACATCAATGTATCACCGTGCAGCATAGGGTATTGGAGAAAAGGTTTTTGACATGATCTGGCTTTTCCTTATTTCCTTATTCCTTACTGTCCTATTCCCTATTTCCCTCATCCTTGTCTTTTTCTACTGGGCCTTGATCATCACCGAAGGCGCCTATCTGGGCCAGTGGGCGGTGACGCTGCTCTATGACCTGACGCCAGACTATTATGACCGCATCAAGGCGATCACCTGGAAGCGCGACAGCGAAACCCTGGCCACGCCGATGTACGATTGGCTGGCCGGTATCGAGCAGCCCTTGATTTTGGATGTCGGCGCCGGCACGGGGCGTTTCGCCCAGGCCATGCTCGACCGTGCCGATTTTGACGGGCAGGTGTGGGGATTGGACATTTCGGCGGGCATGTTGCGGCGGGCGCGCCGACGGCTGGTCGGCTATGAGCGCACGGCCCTGCTGCGGGGCGACGCCGGGCGGCTGCCCTTTGCCGACGAATCCTTTGATGCCGTGGTCTGCCTGGAAGCGCTCGAATTTACCCGCCGCCCCGAGCAAACCCTGGGCGAACTGATGCGAGTGCTGCGGCCGAGCGGCGTGCTGCTGATCACCAACCGCATCGGGTGGGCGCGTTGGTTTCCGGGCCGCACCTATAGCGATGAGCAGTTGATTGATTTGTTGTGTCAATATCCGATTATCAAGCTAGAAATTCACAGTTGGAACACCTTTTACGATCAAGTGTGGGTGCGCAAGGCCTGGAGCGCACAAATTCTGGAAAGGTGACAATCGCATGAAATGGTTGGACATCCAAAACGACCCGCCGGTTCGTCCACGCCTGTATGTGTCCTTGTTTTTGGTGCTGGTCATGTTGATTCTGGCCTTTACAGGGCAATGGGACTGGCTGGTGGCGGTGTTGATCGGCTTTTTGTTGGGCAATGGCCTCTCGGCTCTTTGGGAGCGGCGCTAAGAGTCCGATGAAAAAGTCTATTTTTACCACAAAGTTTGCGATGCTTTTGAGCTTTTAGAAATACTTGGTGTTCTTTGTGTCTTGGTGGTGAGAGGGTTTTTCAGTACGCTTTTGGCAGATTGTCAGAGATCTCTGAGCGGTGGCGAGTCTCCAACCTGGCAATTTTAGCGCACTGAGTGGGATATCCCCGAACAAGTTCGGGACGCCGACATCCTCAAATGAGGCAACGAGTAGTCTCTTCGACAGACTGCCAGGAACGGCGATAGTTGAGGTTGGGCCAAGAACCAACCCGGTATAGGAGAAACGAGATGTTGTATCACCGTCTCATTTGATTCAGGTTGAGAGCGTCAGGTGGCGCTCTACAACCAACCGGCATACGACGATCTGGATGTCCAGAAAAGGCGGGCCGCTCTGTTCGCGAGGATGAACGGGCGGACTAACCGCCTGCAATGGCGTTGAGCGAGCGTTTCCCTCAACCGCTGTCGGCGTATGCCGGCAGCGGTTTTGTGTTCCCGGTCGGCGCGCAAACGGGGTGCGCGGCCTGGAGATAAATTTTTGTATTTTGAAGGAGGGAAACGTCATGTCTGAAAAAATCACCCGTTTTTTTGCCTCGCGATGGGGCATCATCCTGGCCGGGGCGGTGATCGGCCTGCTGGCATCGCTCTTGCAAAAGATGGGCAACCCGCCCAACATGGGCATCTGTGTGGCCTGTTTTGAGCGGGACATTGCCGGGGCGTTGGGATTGCACCGCAACAACTTGGTGCAGTACATCCGCCCTGAAATCATCGGTTTTGTGCTGGGCTCGTTGGTCGCCGCCCTGATTTTCCGCGAATTCAAGGCGCGGGGCGGGGCGGCGCCGCTGGTGCGCCTGGTATTGGGGGCATTTGCCATGATCGGCGCGCTGGTGTTTCTGGGCTGCCCGTGGCGGGCGCTGCTGCGGCTGGCCGGCGGCGACCTGAACGCCATCCTCGGTCTGCTGGGTCTGGCTGTCGGCATCGGCATCGGCGTGTGGTTTCTCAAAAATGGTTACAGCCTGGGGCGGGCCAGCAAACTTGCCCCGGCGGTGGGTTGGGTCATGCCGGTGTTGATGCTCGGCCTGCTCTTGCTGGTCATTTTCAAACCGGTGTTTGCCGAAGGTGGTCCCATCTTTTTCAGTGAAAAGGGACCGGGATCGTTGCATGCGGCCCTGTGGATTTCGCTTGGTGTGGGGCTGCTGATTGGTTTTGTGGCCCAGCGCACCCGCTTTTGCACGATGGGCGCCGTGCGCGATGTGATCTTGATGGGTGACACGCACCTGATCAGCGGCGTGGGCGCGCTGGTGGTGGTGGCATTCATCACCAACCTGGTCTTGGGACAGGTCAAGTGGGGTTTCGCCGCCCAGCCCATTGCCCACAGCAGCCATTTGTGGAATTTTCTGGGCATGACCCTGGCCGGGCTGGCCTTTGCGCTGGCTGGCGGCTGTCCAGGCCGCCAGTTGTTCCTGTCGGGCGAGGGCGACAGCGACGCGGGCATCTTTGTGCTGGGCATGATTGTCGGCGCCGGGTTTGCACACAATTTCAACCTG
Source organism: uncultured Anaerolineae bacterium (assembly GCA_964449465.1). GTDB lineage: Bacteria > Chloroflexota > Anaerolineae > JAFGEY01 > JAFGEY01 > CAYRXM01. Next base: position 13,683 of record CAYVBK010000048.1, on the reverse strand, counting down.
GCCGGCAAAGCCGACGCTATGGTCGAAGGCGTCCTCAAGGTGGGCGGCATTTCCAGCGCAGGCATGATCGCCGTGATCTTGGGACTGGTCGTCTGCCTGGTCATCGGATTTACCATGCGTGAAAAAGCATAGAAGGAGAGGATGCAATGAATAAAACGGTAGATGCGCGCGGCCTGTCTTGTCCGCAGCCGGTGATCCTGGCCCGCAAGGCCATTGACGCCGGCCAATTTCCCATCGAGGTGCTGGTAGACAGTGTAACCTCGCGCGAGAATGTGCGCCGCATGGCCGAAAAGGCCGGCTGCAAGGTGACGGTCGAGGCCAATGGCGACGAGTTCAAATTGACCTTGCGCAAGTAATAGCAAACAACAATACTGGACCGATATGCTGCGCCGGCTCAAGGCATTTCTCGAAACCACCTTCAATATCGAGATCACTAACGAGAGCATTGAACAGCAAATTAAGGAAACCAACGCCAGAAACCAATGGCCGCGCCTATGACTGCCTTGTTGCGACCGGTTATGGTCGTCGGCTGGCGCTGGACTGCCGCCTGGCCGACGAAACCATCACCGAAATCAGAGCCTATGCCATCGGCGCACATCATCTTTATCCCGATGTTCAGACCGTGCTCGACATCGGCGGGCAAGACAGCAAAGTGATTACAGTGGCTACCGGCGGCGCTGTCGTGCGCTTTGAAATGAACGACCGCTGCGCCGCCGGCACCGGTCGTTTCCTGGAACACATGGCGATGGCGCTGGGGCTGGGCATTCAAGAACTCGGCACACACGCACTCGAAGCGCAAGGCGAGGCGGTGCAGCTTTCAAGCATCTGCGCCGTCTTTGCCGAATCCGAGGTCGTGTCGCTTATCGGCCGGGGGCAAGACAGCCGCCGTGTGGCGCTGGGCATTCACCAGGCCATTGCCGGACGAGTCGGCGCGATGGTGCGACGGGTCGGCCTGGCAGAACGGCTGGGCGTTGCGCCTACCGTTCCAGATGAACCGCAAATTGTCGGCGCACTGGGCGCAGCGCTGTACGCAATAGTCGCTGCTCAGCCTGGCAGTTGAAACCTGGCCTATCTCAAGATCGTTGCTTTTGGGGTAATAATTTCGCCCCGGGCAGATAGGCCCTGTTCAGTTCCGATTTGGTCGAGATAGGAGCAAGAACGATGATCTATTTGGACAATGCAGCAACCTCATGGCCCAAGCCGCCGCAGGTGACGCAGGCTATGATCGAGTTTATGGAGCAGGTGGGGGCCAACCCCGGCCGCTCTGGACACCGTCTATCGGTGGAAGCAGGGCGGGTAGTCTATGCTGCACGCGAAGCAGTGGCCGGACTGTTCCATGCGCTCGACCCGCTGCGGGTGACCTTTGGATTGAATGTCACCGAAGCGTTGAACCTGGCTCTGCGCGGCCTGCTACGTCCCGGCGATCACGTAATCACCGGCAGCATGGAACACAACTCGATGATGCGCCCCTTGCGCGCCTTGCAGAACGAGGGGGTCGAGTTGACCATCGTGCCTTGCACGGCGCAAGGACAGCTCGACCCTGCCGATGTGGAGCAAGCCATCCGCCCGCACACCCGGCTGATCGCCTTCAATCACGCCTCCAACGTGATCGGCACGTTGCTGCCGGTGGCCGAGGTGGGCCAGATCGCCCGACGACACGATTTGCTTTTTCTGGTGGACACGGCGCAGAGCGGCGGCGCATATCCGGTGGATATGCAGAACGATGCCATTGACCTGCTGGCGTTCACCGGACACAAGGGGCTGTTGGGACCCACCGGCACCGGCGGGCTGATCGTCGGCGAGCGGGTAGAGCTGGCGCAGATGCAGCCGCTCAAACGCGGCGGCACGGGCAGCCGCTCAGAGCGAGAAGAGCAGCCCGATTTTCTGCCCGACTGCTTTGAAAGCGGCACGCCCAATGTGGTGGGACTGGCTGGCCTGAACGCCGCTGTGCGCTGGATATTGCAGCGCGGCGTGGCCACAATTCGCGCCCACGAAATGGGTCTGACTCGGCGTCTGATTGACGGACTGTGTAAAATTCCAGGCGTGCAGGTGTATGGCACGCGAGATGCCGGGCAGCAAACGGCCACCGTGTCGTTCAACGTGACCGGGCTAGAGCCGTCGGAGGTGGGCTTGAAATTAGATGAGGATTTTGCTATCATGTGTAGAGTGGGGCTGCACTGCGCCCCCGCTGCGCACAAGACCATCGGCACCTTTCCGACCGGTACGGTGCGGCTGGGACTGGGCGTATTGAACACCCAGGTTGAAATAGATGCCGCTTTGCAGGCCGTGCGCGTGATGGCCGAGTCATTACCATAAAGGATTGTGGATATGTCAGAGAGAGGACCTTTTGCCGTTTTTCTGGTGCGCAGCACCGGCCATGCCATCCGTGCCGAGCAGGTGCTACACATGGCCGGCATCACCTGCAAGTTGATTCCGGTGCCACGTCATATCAGTTCAGACTGCGGCGTGTGCGTGCGGGTGACACAGGCCGATGTGTCGGCTGTAGAAGCCGTACTGCGAAAAAACAAAGCCGAGTTTGAGAGCGTTCACAACTTGTAAGGAGAAACAATGACATCTATGGTTAATGCCAGGGGTCTGGCCTGTCCGCAGCCGGTGATCCTGGCCCGCAAAGCTTTGCAAGAGGGCAGCCCGATCACGGTGATTGTAGATAACGAGACGGCACAACGCAACGTGGCCGGTATGGCTGTCAAAATGGGCTGGCAGGTGCAGGTCGAGCCGCGCCAGGATGGCATCTATTTGCACATCGCCCCGCCGGTTGAGCCGGTCGAAACCAGATCAGTCGAAACCTGTTCGGTCCAGGCCGGCCCCATTGTGGTGGTGGTGGCCAGCGACACGATGGGGCACGGCGAGCATGCCGAACTGGGACAAATTCTTGTACGTGCCTTTTTTCACACTTTGAGCGAGGTGTCGCCGCTGCCCGATACGGTCATTTTTCTGAACAGCGGAGTCAAACTGACCGTCGAAGGCTCGCCGGTGCTGGACGATTTACTGGCTCTGCGTGAACAGGGCATCCAAATCCTGGCCTGCGGCACCTGCCTGGGCTATTACAACCTCAAAGAGCAACTCAAGGTGGGCGAGGTGTCCAACATGTACACCATCGCCGAAACGATGTTGAATGCCGGCAGACTGATTCATCTCTAGCCGGCCGTCTGGCAGGCTGTCAGAGATCGAGGTATCCCCGAACAAGTTCGGGGACCCGACATCCTCAAATGGAGACCGGCCTGCCGTCAGGACACCAGTGCTCCTCCCAAAATATTAAAGGAAAGCAACCATGTCCGATCCATCTGTTCGTCTGACTGCCCTGTCCAGCGCGGCCGGTTGAGCCGCCAAGATGGGCCCCGAGGCCCTGGCGCAGGTACTGCGTCCTATCCAAAACATGTTTTTGCCTCAAGAATACCCCGATCTGCTGGTGGGACTGACCGTCAGCGATGATGCAGCCGTGTACCGCGTCAGCGACGACCTGGCCGTGATCCAGACGCTCGACTTTTTCCCGCCGGTGGTGGATGACCCCTATGATTACGGGGCCATTGCCGCCGCCAACGCCTTGAGCGACATTTATGCGATGGGCGGGCGGGTGGTGCTGGCACTCAACATTGCCGCGTTTCCGGCCAACATGGATGCCGCCATCGTGGGCGAGATTTTGCGCGGCGGCGCCGACAAGGTGCGCGAGGCCGGCGGCGTGCTGGCCGGCGGTCACACCGTCACCGACCCCGAACCCAAATACGGCCTCTCGGTGATGGGCTTGATTCATCCCGACCAGGTATTGACCAAGGCCGCTGCGGTCGTCGGCGATGTGCTGCTGTTGACCAAGCCGCTGGGTGTGGGCATCATCACCACTGCCCTCAAGGCTCAGGTGGCCGACCCGGCCCATGTGGCCGCGGCGGTAGCCGGCATGAAGCAGCTCAACAAGCAGGCCGCCGAACTGATCCAGCAGGTGGGCATTCATGCCTGCACCGACATTACCGGTTTTAGCCTGCTGGGGCATGGCTACGAGATGGCCGAAAAGAGCAGTGTGCAACTGCGACTCGAACTGGCGCGGCTGCCCTTTCACCCCGGCGCGGTCGAGTATGCCGAACAGTGGCTTTTCCCTGGCGGCGCGTGCCGCAACCAGAGCGCCTATGGCGCCCATGTAACCTTTGCACCAGACGTTTCCGAAGAAATGCAACAACTCTTGTTCACGCCCGAAACGTCGGGAGGGCTGTTGGTCTCGCTGCCGCCCGACCGACTCGACACGCTGCTGTCGCTGTTTGCTCAGGCTGGACATCCCTGTTGGGTGATCGGCCAGGTGGCCGCCGGACAGGGTGTTTGGGTGGGGTCATAAGCAGAGGCACAACGCTCAAGCGCCGAGCAAAGAGTGCAAGCACAGATATGGAGTTGGGATGGAAAGAGAGACACCTATGCAGCCCAATTCAGCCGGATCGCCAAACCGTTTTAACCTGATCCGCTATTATGTCATCGCCAGCCTGGCGGCCGTAGCGATTGTGGCCATCTTGAGTGCGTGGATATTTGGCGCATTGATGCGGTCTGCGATGGTGCATGAAGCCGAAAGAGATGCCATTGACGTGGCTCGTTTGATGGCCGCCGAATTTCATGTCGAACTTGAGACTCTAACCGCTGCGGGATATGCCCTCCAATGGCACGATCCCTATGTCCAGCAACGATTGTCCGATGCATTTGCCCGTTCGGGTGGAGCATTGGGTGTAATCAAGATCAAAGCCTTTGACGCTTCCGGGCAGATCATCCATAGCACCGATTCCTCGCTGATCGGCCAGATAGATGCAAGCAATCCCGATTTTCAGGCCGCATTGCAAGGACGCCCTCACTCTGAATTGTCTCGCGCCGAGCGGGTGGCGGATCTGGGTGGAGAGGTTTTTGTTGCCGATGTGATCGAAACCTATGTGCCGATAGCCGATCTAGACGATATTTTGCGTGTTTTTGAGGTCTATCAAGATGCTACCGACATTGAAAGCCAGGTGCGGGCCGTGCAGTGGCGCGTCACCCTCATTGCGGCGACAATGATGCTGGTTTTGTTCGTAGCGTTGTACCTGATCGTGCGCCGCGCCGACCGGATCATTGCCCGTCAGACCGACGAACTGGCTGCAGCCAATGCCGAGCTACGCGAGTTGGAGCAACTCAAAACCGACCTGACCAACATGATCGTCCACGATATGAAAAACCCCCTGACGGCGATTCAAGGCTATGCCAGCCTGTTGAGCCGCGTGGGTTCACTCAACGAATCGCAAGCAGAATTTGTGCAAACCATCCAGCAAAGCACTCACCGTTTGTTGACCATGATTTTGAACCTGCTGGACATCAGCCGTCTGGAAGAAGGCAAATTAGAGCTGGCGCGACAGCCCGTGTCGGTGACCAACCTGGTGGCGCCAATAGTCACCGAGATCGAGCCGCAATTGCGCCAGGAAAACAAGTCGTTGAGCCTGGAATGGGCCGACGACCTGCCCCCGCTGGCCGTAGACCGCGCCTTGATCGAGCGGGTGATCGGCAACCTGGTGAACAATGCCGCCAAACATACCGAGTCAGGCGGTCACATTTGGATCCAGGCGCAGCGACTGCCCGGCAATCAGGTGGCAGTGAGCGTGCGCGATGATGGCGAGGGCATCCCGCCAGAATACCAAAACGCCATCTTTGAAAAATTCCGCCAGGCCGAGGGCCGCCGCCTGGGCCGCAAGACCGACACCGGCCTGGGGCTGGCCTTTTGCAAGCTGGCCGTCGAGGCGCATGGCGGAGCGATCAGCGTATCGAGTCAGGTAGGACAGGGTAGCACATTCACCGTTCGCCTGCCGGCAGCAGGATAATCCAAGATGAAAAGAGGATTTTAATGCGCAAAAAGACCGTCTTATTCCTTTCGGTGTTATTGTTGGCCGGCCTTTTGCTGGCCTGCCTGAGTGAGGATGAGATAGAAGAAGAGGTGACGGCAACACCAGACACAACTGTCACCCGCGCGGCACGCCCAACACCTCAACCCGACAGCACCGCCCCGACCTGGCTGATCATGCTCTACCTCAACGCCGACGACGAGGTGCTGGAAAAAGACATCTTCACCGACCTGAACGAGGCCGAGATGGTCGGTTCGACCGATCAGATGACCATCGTGGCGCAGCTCGACCGTTTCAAGGGTGGGTTCAAAGGCGACGGCAACTGGAAGACAGCCAAACGATTTTTGGTGACACAAGACGATGATTTGACTAAAATTGCGTCAACCGAGATCGAAGATTTGGGCGAGGTAGACAGCGGCGACCCGCAAACGTTGATAGATTTTGCCGTCTGGGCCATCGAAACCTACCCGGCCGAACGGTATGTCTTGATCATGTCAGATCACGGCGCCGGTTGGATGGGCGGCTGGAACGACGACGCGCCGGTAGAGGGCAGCTCGCTCAGCATCAACGAAATAGACCAAGCCTTGGCCGAGATTGTTGAGCGCGCCGGCATCGGGCAGTTTGAACTGGTCGGCTTTGACGCCTGTCTGATGGCGCAGGTCGAGGCAATCAGCGCGCTGGCACCCCTGGCCCGTTACGCCGTCGCCTCAGAAGAGGTTGAGCCGTCACTGGGCTGGGCCTATGCCTCTTTTTTGGGCGATCTGGCCGAAAACCCGGCCATGAGCGGGGCCGACCTGGCCCGGCGCATCGTCGCCAGCTATATCGTCCACGATGGCCGCATCACCGATGACCGGGCGCGCCGCTCGTTTGCCGAAGAAAACGACCTGGACGAGAACATTAGCGCCGGCGAGATTGTGCAAGAATTGAGCATAGACATCACCCTGACGGCTATTGATCTGTCCAAAATCAAAGACCTGAACCGCGCCCTCAACAACCTGGCTCTGGCTCTGGCCGAGGCTGACCCGGATGCGGTGGCCGAGGCGCGCGCTTATGCGCAATCTTTTGAGAGCGTGTTTGGCGACGATGCCGAACCATCCTACATCGATCTGGGGCATTTTGCCGACATGCTCGCCGACAGCCTGGATGACCGCAAGGTATTGGCGGCGATCAAACAAGTGCAGCAAGCCCTCAAGCAGACAGTGATCGCCGAAAAGCACGGCGATGATCGCCCCGGCGCCACCGGTCTAAGCCTGTTTTTTCCCGATTCCACCGTCTTTGAAATGACCACCGACCCGGATGAAGAGGCCAATTATACTGGCTATGCCGGTCGTTTCGCCACCGCATCGCTGTGGGATGATTTTTTGCTGTACTATTATGTGGGCGACGAGTTCGACGCCAGCATGGCCGACCTGGATGTGTTGGACGCCGCCGCGGCCAAACCACCTGCCGGCAAAAAACGCAGCAAAGAGGCACCGATCAAGGCGCCTGGCGCGGGCCAACTGTCCATCGCCCCGCTCACAGCCTCGACTCATCAGGTCAAGCCCGATGGGGTAGTAACATTGTCTACCGAAATTACCGGCAAAAACGTGGGCTATATCTATCTTTACACCCTGTACTATGACGAGGAATCTGATTCGTTCCTGGTGGCCAACATTGACTTTATCGCCGCCGATCAGACTCGCCAGGTGAACGGCGTCTGGTATCCCGACTGGGGCAAGGAAGGCCGAATCGAACTGGAGGTAGACTGGGAGCCCACCATCTATACCCTCAGCGATGGAGATGCGACCCACGACGAATTTGCCTGCTTTGAGCCACAAACCTATGGCCTCAAAGAAGAGGATGACGTGTACACAGTGCGCGGCCTGTACACCTTTGCCGAGAGCGGCACCCGACGTGGCGCCGTCCTTCAATTCAACGGACAGGGGCGCATGATCGGTCTGCTGGTATTTATGAACCCAAACGGCAGCGGCGCGCCGCGCAAAATGACGCCCAACTCCGGCGACCGTTTTACCATTTGGGAGCAGTGGCTGGAATATGGCATCAACCCCGCCGGCGAACTGGTAGACTATGAGGGTGGCAGCATGACTTTTAGCGGCAAGACCCTCGAATGGGTGGCGTATGAGGGCTATATCGGCGAATACAGGGTGGGCATCGTGGTGCAAGACCTGGACGGCAACACTGTGTCGGAATTTGTCGCCGTGACAGTGATGGAATAAGGGTATGGTCCAGGCCGAGGTCGAGGCACCCTCTTTTTGGCAGAACATACTGGTAGAGCGGCTGCGCGGCACGCTGATGGTGATCGGCGATGCCGATGTGGGCAAAAGCACCCTGGCCCGCTATCTCTACCGCCGCCTGGCCGAGGCAGGCCGCCGCGTGGCTTTTTTAGACGGCGATCCCGGTCAAAGTGTGCTGGGGCCGCCGTCTACCGTCACCGTCGCTCTGGGGCGGGCCAGCCAGACGCGGTTTCCACCCGATGAACTGCTATGGCGGCGATTTGTCGGCTCGGTTTCGTTGAGCCGGCATATGCTGCCACTGATCGCCCATATCGCCCGGCTGACGCAAAAAGCGTATCAAAATGGCGCAGAAGCTATTGTCTACGACACCAGCGGCCTGATCGATCCGACCTGGGGCGGCTGGACGCTCAAGCAAGCCAAGATCGATCTGCTGCGACCCTATGCCGTGTTTGCCATTCAGCATCAGGCCGAAATGGAACCCTGGTTAACCTCGCTGCGGCGCAGCCATCGCACCTGCTTGATAGACCTGCCCGCCCACCCGGCCGCCTGTCGGCGCGATGTGCCGACCCGTCAGGCCCACCGCATGGCGCAATTTGCACGCTATTTCGCCGCCGCTGCCCCGCTGACGGTGAACCATCGGCAGTGGGCTGTTTTACCGCCGGCGCCGCTGTCGCTACACCGCCTGGTGGCATTGGAAGACGCTGCCGGTTTTGTGCTGAGTCTGGGCATCGTGCTGTCGCTCTCTCCAAACCAGATGACGCTGCTGACGCCTTGCACCACCCTGGAGCGGGTGGACGTGTTGCATCCTGGAGATATTTTGATCGATCCTCAGACCTGGCGCGATCAGCGCATAGACAATTAAAGGAGCTCGTTTGTCATTGATCCGCGTCCAAAACCTCAGTTTTGCCTTCTCGCTGCCTCATGCTGCCCCGATCCCTGTATTGCACCATATAGACCTCGACATCCAGGCCGGCGAATATGTGGCCCTCATCGGCGCCAACGGCTCTGGCAAAACCACTCTGGTGCGCCATTTGAACGCACTGCTGCAACCCACCGCCGGCAAGGTGTGGGTGGATGGGCTGGACGCCGGCCAGCCGACTCACTGGCCGGCCATTCGCGCCGCGGTGGGCATGGTCTTGCAGTCACCCTCCGATCAACTCATTGCCACTATAGTACAAGAAGACGTGGCTTTTGGCCCCGAAAATCTGGGCGTCGGCCACGAGGAACTGGTCGAGCGGGTGCGCCAGGCGTTGGAACAGGTGGACATGTGGGCATGGCGACACCGTCCGCCGCAGATGCTCTCGGCCGGGCAACAGCAGCGTATCGCCATTGCCGGCGCGCTGGCGCTGCGGCCGCGTTGCCTGATCCTGGACGAAGCCACCGCGATGCTCGATCCGGCCGGCCGCCGCGCCGTCCTGTCGCTGATGGACGATCTACATCGCGCTGGCCTGACCCTGATTGCGATCACCCATGATATGGATGAGGCCGCCCGCGCCGAACGCGTGGTGGTGTTGAGCCGGGGCCAGGTGGCGATGGACGGCAGCCCGGCCCAGGTCTTGAGTTCGCCGCAACTGGCCGCATTGGGATTGGCACGGCCGCCGGCGGTCGAGCTGGCCGACCGGCTGCGGCGATGGTGGCCGGAGCTGCCGCCTCACCTGCTCACCTGGGAGCAGATTGCCGCAGCCGGCAGCCGCACCCCCGTCCCTGTAGACGCCCCCTTGACCCTCTCAGAACCGGACACCGCCGACGCAACCGCCCAAGAGACATCCACTCCCTTGATTTGCACGATCGGGCTGCACCACACCTACCTGGCCGGCACGCCGCTGGCCCAGGAATCGCTGCGCGGAATAGATTTCCAGGTAAAGCGCGGCCGGGCCGCTGCCCTGATCGGAGCGACCGGTTCGGGCAAATCCACACTCCTGCAACACCTCAACGGCCTGCTGCGACCGCAGCGCGGGCAGGTGTGGGTGGAGCAGCAAGAGTTGGGCGACCCGCGCACCGACCTGCGCGCCATTCGCCGGCGGGTGGGGCTGGTATTTCAGCGGCCCGGCGACCAGGTGTTCGAGCCGTATGTGGTAGACGACATAGCCTTTGGCCCCCATCAGGCCGGTCTGCGCGGCGACGAACTGCGCCGGCGGGTGCATTGGGCAATGGAGATGGCCGGGCTAGACTGGGAGTTGTATCGCCGGCGGCCGGTTTTTGCCCTCAGCGGCGGCGAGCGACGCAAGGTCGGGTTGGCCGGCGTGTTGGCCCTGCGCCCAGAGGTGTTGTTACTAGACGAACCCACCGCCGGCCTGGATCCGGCCGCACGGGCCGATCTGCTGATGCAGTTGGACAGATGGCGCGCCGAGAGCATGACCCTGGTCATTGCCACACACAACATGGATGACATTGCCGTCCTGGCCGGCGACATAGACGTGCTGCACAACGGGGCAACGGCATTGCGTGGCCCGACGCGCCAGGTCTTTGCGCAGGGCGATGCCCTGCAATCGCTGGGGCTGGATGTGCCTTCAGCGACGGCGGCGTTGATGGCCTGGCGACAGCAGGGATGGAATATCCCCATCCAAGCCCTCACCCTGGACGAGGCCGATGCCATCATCCATCAGGCCTGCCTCCATCAAACCTCAGCCACTTAGATCGGCGCTCGGCCGAGCCGACCAACCACCCGGCAGGCTCTCCCTTTCAGCGTTCACGAAAAATTCACGTATAAACAAGCCATTTAGAGTTCAAATTGCTTGTGAACTAGGGGGAATGGATGTATAATGACCCCAATAACCATTTGCCTGCTGCTGCTATTCCGAGCGCCGCCAGGCACAAGGAACCCCTCTTCCAGAAAGGAGATCACGATGGGCCTCGAAGCACTGTTCTCTGGCGTGAATTTCAAAGCGACCATGACCAAGTATTGCGCTCAAAACGGGTGGAAAATCGCCGATCTCAACGATAAACGAGTCATCCTGCGCTTTCGAATGGAGTCAGGACGCGAGCAAACCCTCTATGTCATTCGCTACGAAACCACCCTCGAATTTTCTGTGCCAAGCATTGCCCGGTTCGACTCTGAAGACGACATTCCTCACTTTCTATCTACCCTCTTGCTCAAGCGCAGCTCGGAACAAAAGGTCGGTTTTTGGTGCATCGAGCAAATTGCCGGCAAGCATGTTTACTCGTATATGCACAACGCCGAAATGCAACTCATTGATAGCAACTATTTTGCCAAAGTTGTGCGGGCATTGATCAACGAGTGCGATCATTTTGAGGGCATTTTGCTTCAGATATTGAACAATTGAAAGATGGCAATCTCGCCCACATCATCATGGGCCATTCTTGCCCGTCACCCAACATGAAAATGCCGAATCAGCCATGATGTCGTGCAAATCTGCAATTTTCCACGCATAACAATGAATGAAAATGTAGAGGCGGGCCTCGCGCCCGCCCAGGCACCCGCCCTGGCGACCGCAGGCGATGTACACATCGCAGGTCGCTCCTACCAATGGTCAAAGTAGGGGGGCAGCCTTGTGGGCGGAGGCAAGCCTCGCCTCTACAATATAGATGCCGGATTGGGATCATTGACCTCAGCCCGGCATTTGTCGTTTGTTCGCCAAACTCTGGCAGCCTGCTAGAGAGCTCTGGGTGGTGGGCCCCCAACTTGTTGGGGCAGTTTGGGCACATTGAGTGGGGCATCCCCGCTACCCAAGTGGGGCCTCTCCGACAGGCTGCCAGACACTTTCCCATCTTTGTTTCCTGGTATGTGGCTGTGGCACATTGACCAGCACCGAGTTTGGATCAGGCAAGACAAGCCGATCAATTGCTCCACCTTCTTTATGTTGAATGAACATCATTCAATTGTATTTGCCTCTAGATCAATGTTGATATATACTACTGCAAATATCTTTTGATTTCTTTTTAATTAAATGGTCGGGCGGCTGAGACAAGTTATGGGAGAAGGAGTATGAATGTCAGCAACATTTTACGCCGGGCGTGGAACATAACCAAAAAACATCAAGCCTTGTGGATATTTGGTTTGATGATCGCTGCTCCAAGCTATCAAGGATATTTCCGAACCAAGATACCCATCCCAACCGAGATGCGGCTATGGCTAGATCGGCTGGTTTCCAGCCCTCAATTCATTCCGATGGCTGCCGTCCTGGTTCTGGTTTTAATCGTGCTTGGCCTGTTGATCTCACTGCTCAAGGCGTTGGGAGAGGCCGCATTGATCAGCCAGGTGGATGGAATTGAAAAGATCGCCCAACCTTCTTTCTCCAGCGGTTGGTTACAAGCAGAACCTCACGTTTTACGAGTTTACTTGATCTCTTTGATGGTTAACATTCCTTCTATTGTACTGGTTTTAGCCGGAATTTTGCCGATCTTGGCTCCGGTATTACAGGACATACAAAATCCGGGAGTCAGTTTCCGACTGAACCTGGATGAATTGATCAAGCGTGCCATATTTTGTCTGGGACCTATGTGTGGGCTGAGTTTGCTAGTCAGTGTTGTGGCCGGCATCATCCAGACCCTGTCCGTCAGAGCTTGTGTCACCGGCAATCGCCCTGTTTGGGCCAGCCTGCTCGAAGGCTGGCAAATCTTGCAGCGAGAATTTGGAGCAGTGGCATCGTTTTGGTTGACCTTGGTTGGCGTGAGAATGGGCATCGGCTCGATCCTGGCTGTGCCGATGTGCCTGTTGGCGGCTTTGGTGGCAGCCCCGACCGTCTTGCGCACAGACAGATCGGCGGGCGGCGCCGCTCAGATATGCGGCGGATTTTTGTTGACATGGTTGGCCGGCGTTCTGGTCGGCGGTATCACCGAAACTTTTTTCTCGGCATGCTGGACGCTGGCCTACCGAGAGTGGGTCAACAAAACATCAGCCCATCCGGTTATCTGAGGCAAGTACCAGCAGGAACTGCTAATTGCACCTGTAAATTCAGGACTTTCGCAAAACGTTGGTTGAGCACATTCGAGAGAATGCCGTCGAAACCAATATTTTGGCATCAAAACAGATATTTTAGCGCAAAAATTGCGCCGCAGTTCTTGGTCTCGATACGGCTCAAACCCATAGGGTTTGCCCTACTCGACCGGCGAACTACATAAGTCCTAAATTGATCAGGCATACCGGATAAGCTTTGGCAGAGATTGGCAGGTAATGGCTAAAAGTATCAAGTAAATGGCAGAAGAAATCATATATAATGAAAAACAATATGATGGCTTTATCCATTTCCATACCCGTGTGCAGATCGTAGCAGGTTGCCACGCTGCAAGCGTGACCTATTTGACGATATAGCTGCAATTTGCTATGATGTATCAAATAGAAACCATCCCGTGTAAACGCACATGAAATGGCATAGATTGATCTGATCGAGGAGGGCCAGGTGACCGGACTACAAAGACTGGGGATCATCACAATCGCTGCATTGGTCAGTGTTCTTTTTTTGCTAGGGCTGTGGCAAATAGATGCCGCAGCGGCGACTCGACACGAACCTGGCATACTGACATTTGTGTTCGAGCCTGCGCAGATTCTCACTTCCACCATCGCGCCGACATCCACCGCCACATCGTCGCCTACCATCACATCGTCGCCTACCATCACATCGTCGCCTACCATC
>CAYVBK010000047.1:0-43232 GCA_964449465.1 uncultured Anaerolineae bacterium | reverse complement strand
AATCGTGCCTACGTTGACATGAGGCTTGGCTCGTACAAACTTTTCCTTACCCATCGTAAACCTCCGTATCTTGACTATTTCAATCGAGCGATTACAGTATCTCGGTTCAAAAACTGCGTTGACGGTTAATCAACGCCCATACCCCAATGCGATCCGCTCTGCCGCTTCGGCAGGTATCGGTTCATAATGATCAAATTCCATCGTAAAAGTTCCCCGCCCTTGTGTAAACGACCGTAGCGTTGTAGCATATCCAAACATACGGGCCAGCGGGGCCGTCACATTCAAGGTTTGCCCATCTATAATCGAATCCATCCCCAACACATGCGCATTGCGAGAATGGAGATCGCCCAGCACATCGCCCACATACTGCTCTGGCGTCACCACCTCCACTCGCATCATCGGTTCGAGCAGCACCGGAGCGGCCTCTTGAACGCCATTCTTGAGTGCCATCGAAGCAGCCACATGAAAAGCGATGGTCGAGGAATCCACTTCGTGATACGAGCCACCGATCAAAGTCGCCTTGATGTCAATCAAGGGATAGCCGGCAATGGGTCCACTGTCCAAAGCCTCACGAACTCCTTGCTCGACAGCACGAAAATACTCGCCAGGTACGACCCCGCCACTCACGCGAGTGGCAAATTGAAAGCCCTTGCCCGGCTCGTTCGGCTCGATCTGGAGAATCACATGCCCATACTGGCCTCGTCCCCCAGATTGCCGAATAAATTTGCCTTCGCCCACCACCGACCGGGTGATCGTCTCACGATAGGCCACACGTGGCTTGCCTACATTGGCCTTGACTTTGAACTCGCGAAACATACGATCCACCAATACTTCGAGGTGGAGCTCACCCATACCCGAAATCAAAGTCTGTCCGGTGCTATCATCGTATTTGACTTGAAAGGTCGGGTCCTCTTCGGCCAGTCGCTCCAATGCGGTAGACAATTTGGCCTGATCGGCTTCAGTGCGCGGCTCGATAGCCACAAAAATCACCGGTGATGGAAACGAAATTGATTCTAAAAGAACAGGGCGGTTCTCTTCACACAATGTATCGCCGGTAAACGAGAACTTGAGGCCCAACACGGCGCCAATATCTCCTGCGCCGATCTCAACCTGATCTTCCCTCGAGTCGGCGCACATACGCACCAACCGTCCGACACGCTCTTTTTTGTCCTTGACCGGATTGAATACCATAGACCCGGTCTTGACTGTCCCTGAATAGACTCGAAAATAGGCCAGTCGCCCCATATAAGGGTCGGTCTGCACCTTAAAGATCAGGGCCGCCAGTGCCGCACCAGAATCAGGCCGACAAATAACCTCGCGCTGTGTTTTGGGATGCTGTCCCTTCATCGGCAGCACATCCAACGGCGACGGCAAATAGTCCACAACGGCATCAATCAAAGGTTGCACACCCTTGTTACGCAGCGATGAACCACACAAAACCGGCACAATCTGATTGGAAATGACCCCGCGACGAACAACAGCCGCCAGTTCCTCGACGGCAATATCCTGACCGTCCAGGTACTTTTCGGCGATCTGATCATCCAACTCGGACAGAGACTCGAGCAAGCGATCCCGATACTGCTCTGCTTCTGCTAAAAAAGCGTCTGGAATAGCCCCGTAAACCTGTTGGCTGCCCAGATCATCGGCAAAAGTCACTGTGCGCATTCGCAGCAGATCAATCACTCCGGCGAACTGGTCTTCTCGTCCCAGCGGAAGATGCAGGGCCACCGGGCGCGCCGACAGTTGAGTGGCGATCATGTTCAGAGTGCGCTCCAGGTTGGCGCCAACCCGGTCCATCTTGTTGATGTAGCAGATACGTGGCACACCGTACCGGTTAGCCTGCCGCCAAACCGTCTCCGATTGCGGCTGCACACCGGCCACCCCATCAAAGATGACCACACCCCCATCCAACACGCGCAAAGACCGCTGCACCTCGGCTGTGAAATCAATGTGACCGGGTGTGTCAATGATGTTGATCTGGTGATCGCGCCAAAAACAGGTCACTGCCGCCGATTGTATCGTAATCCCGCGTTCGCGCTCCTGCTCCATCCAATCGGTCACAGTGGTGCCGTCGTCCACGTTACCCATACGCGCAGTTCGCCCTGTGTAAAAAAGGATGCGCTCTGTGGTGGTCGTTTTTCCGGCATCAATATGCGCAATGATACCTATGTTTCTGATCTTGTGCAGAATAGTATCTGAGGACATGGAATGGCTCCACAGCCAGGAGCACGGGGACTCGGCGAACAGATGCTCAAGGAGCCATGATCTGCACACCCCTGACCCGACAAACCTGGAAAGCGTGGGAACTCGTATTGTTAAATCAACTTCTGACGGTGGTCAAAAGTTTTCTGACTCCAGAGTTGTTCTGACTACCGCCTGTACTTGACAATCAAGGTTTACCAGTGATAGCTGGCATAGGCGCGGTTGGCCTCGGCCATGCGATGCGTATCTTCACGCCGCTTGACTGCCGTGCCGACATTGTTCGCTGCGTCCATCAACTCGCCAGCCAGTTTGGCCGCCATGCTCTTGCCCGACCGATTGCGGGCCGCCGTGACCAGCCAACGCAGGGACAGCACCACACGACGTTCCGGCGAAACCTCAACAGGAATCTGGTACGTCGCGCCGCCTACACGTCGCGGCTTGACCTCGATCATGGGCGACGTGTTCTTGATCGCTTGCTCGAACACTTCTAGAGGATTTTTCTTGGTCGTTTCGGCAATGGTATCCAGAGCATCGTATACAATGCCTCGCGCAATGCTCTTTTTGCCGCTCTTCATCAGGCGCACAACGCACATGGCAATATGCTCATTGTTATACCTGGCGTCTGGCACAACCCGCCGTCTTGGGGCCTGGTTTCGTCTCATCTCTCACTCCTGCTACTTTTTGGCGCGACGAGTTCCATACTTGGAACGCTGCTGCTTGCGGTTTTCAACACCGGTGGTATCCAACGCGCCGCGCACAATGTGATAGCGCACACCGGGCAGGTCTTTGACACGACCGCCGCGCACCAATACAACCGAGTGCTCTTGCAGACGATGTCCTTCGCCGGGAATATAGGCCGTCACTTCGATGCCGTTGGACAGACGCACACGGGCAATTTTACGCAGCGCCGAGTTGGGCTTTTTGGGCGTGGTCGTGCGCACCACCGTGCAAACGCCACGCTTTTGCGGCGCGCCCTCGACACGACGCGTGCGCCGCCCGCGCAGCGCATTGAACGTATACAACATGGCCGGAGATTTGGTGCGACCGCGCTTGGCTTTACGTCCGTTGCGAACTAATTGGTTGATGGTAGGCAAGTCAACCTCCCTTAAGTTAAACACCACTCATAATATGAGGCCACCAAAACTCCAGGTGGCCTCACCTGAAAACCTGTTATCAAATGACCATAGACACGAACGAGTATTATACTTGAAATCAGGTGCTTGTCAAATTTGCCTGTGTTTGACTATATAATGATCAGTCTGTGTCCCAATCGTGAAAATCGCTGCCGGGCAGCAAACCGGCGCCCAATCGTGGCACGCGCTCGCGCTGCTCATCCTTGCCAAAGCGGATCACTTCGCCGTTGGCGCCGATGGCCTCAACGGCCAGCCCCAGGCTTTGCAACTCTTTGACCAACACGCGGAACGAAGCTGGCACCCCAGTCTCTTCCACTGGCTCGCCTTTGACAATGGCTTCGTAGGCTTTGACACGCCCTACGGTGTCGTCCGATTTGATGGTCAACATCTCTTGCAAGGTATAAGCCGCGCCATAAGCCTCCAGCGCCCACACCTCCATCTCACCAAATCGCTGACCGCCAAACTGGGCCTTGCCGCCCAAAGGCTGCTGAGTGACCAGCGAGTAGGGGCCGGTTGAACGCGCATGCACCTTGTCCTCAACAAGGTGCGCCAACTTCATCATGTGAATATATCCCACGGTCACCGGCTGATCGAAAGGCTGACCCGATTTGCCATCATACAATCTCACTTTGCCCATCGTAGGAGGCGGGTACCCGGTGCGCAAAAAGACCTGGTTCACATAGTCCATCAGCGCTTCGCCTTGCAGCGACGGCGACTCTTCGCCGATGCTCTCCAGCCACAATTTCAACCCTTCGTCAATCGCCTGCTGGTCAATCCGATCCCAATCTGAACGGGGACGGGTTTCTTCTTCAAACACGAGCATCTCATCGGGATCCAATCCCTTTTCGCGCAGCCACTCGCGCAAAACCAGCCGGCGGACGTATGTCTCGTCGGTAGCCAACAGATCGCCTTCGTATTCACATCCGATTTCGTCAAACCATTCCATAATGTATTCAAGGCATACCTGGTGATCGCTTTCAAAGCGCGACGTATTCACAGCATTTTCGGCCACCCAGGCCCAGGTACGGTGGGTGATCTCATCCCAGGCCCGGGTGATCATCCAGGCGCGCACCAACTCGGCGGCAATCTCGTGTTCGTTGGCGCCATCGAAAACCGGTGTCACGGCATGAAAACCCAAATAGTGCGATGCCCATCCCAGATGGGTTTCCAGGATTTGGCCGATGTTCATACGTCCTGGCACACCGAGCGGATTCAAGATGATCTGGATCGGCGTACCGTCGGCCAAAAAGGGCATGTCCTCAATCGGCACCACGCACGAGATAACGCCCTTGTTGCCGTGCCGCCCGGCCATCTTGTCGCCTTCGGTCAGCTTGCGCCGTTGCGCCACGCTCACGCGCACCAGTTGATTGACCCCCGCAGGCAGTTCGCGGTGTTCATCGCGATCAAATGTCGTCACATCTACCACGCGCCCTTGCTCGCCATGCGGCAGACGCAGCGACGAGTCGCGCACCTCGCGGGCTTTTTCGCCAAAAATGGCGCGCAGCAGCTTTTCTTCGGGAGTCAGCTCTTTCTCGCCTTTGGGCGTGATCTTGCCGACCAGAATATCACTCGGCCCTACCTCGGCACCAATGCGCACGATGCCCGTCTCGTCCAGGTCACGCAGCACATCTTCGCCGACATTAGGAATGTCGCGGGTGATCTCTTCGGGACCCAACTTGGTTTCGCGCGATTCAATCTCGTGCTTTTCAATGTGAATCGAGGTAAAAATGTCACGGCGCACCAAATCTTCGCTGATGATGATGGCGTCTTCATAGTTGGAGCCTTCCCAACTGATAAACGCGCACAAGACATTTTGCCCCAGAGCCAACTGCCCATGATGGGTAGACAGCGAATCGGCCAGCACATCGCCTTTATGTACCATATCGCCGACGTTGACGATGGGCCGCTGATCCAGACATGTGCTTTGGTTGGAGCGGCGAAAGCGACTGAGTGGATACGCTCGTTCCCCCTCATCACCCACCACCACGATCCGGTTGCCAGTCACGCTGACCACTTCACCGTCTATGTCGCTCAAAGCGACATAACCCGAATCGCGGGCCGCCTGCAACTCGATGCCGGTGCCTACGGTTGGCACTTCGGGAATCAACAGCGGCACGGCCTGACGTTGCATATTGGAGCCCATCAAGGCACGGTTGGCATCGTCGTGTTCCAGGAATGGAATCAGCGCGGCCGAAATGCCCACGATCTGCTTGGGCGAGATGTCCATGTAATCAATGCGATCCGGGCTTTCAAACGAAAATTGCTGATTGTAACGCACCGAAATCCGCGAATCGAGAAAACGCCCTTTTTCATCCAGCCGGGCGTTGATCTGGGCGATGCGATACCTGTCACCCTTGTCGGCCGACAGGTACTCGATCTGGTCTGTCACCGTCGGTTCAACAGCCACCGATTCTTCCAGATCCAACGATGCGATGCGCGCGGCCAGTTCGGCATCTATCTCGACGCCGGCCGGAGCGATCACCTGGCCCTGCCGGTCCAGGATGGGCTTGTGTAGAATGTGTCCGGTCAACGCGGCGATGGTCGGCGGCACCGTCCGCACCACCTTGCGATAGGGCGTTTCCACAAAGCCAAACTCATTCACCCAGGCATAATTAGCCAGACGCCCGATCAAGCCAATGTTCGGACCTTCGGGGGTCTCGATGGGACAAATGCGCCCATAGTGAGACGAGTGCACATCGCGCACATCGGGACCGGCACGCTCACGGCGCAGACCGCCGGGTCCCAACGCGCTCAAGGTGCGCTTGTGCGTCAACTCACTGAGCGGATTGGTCTGCTCCATAAACTGCGATAACTGGCTAGAGCCGAAAAACTCGCGCAAGGCTGCCACCACTGGACGGATGTTGACCAGGTCTACCGGCGTCACATCCTCCGAGTCGCGGATGCTCATGCGCTCTTTGACCACCCGCTCCATCCGCCGCAGCCCCACACGGAGCTTTTGCTGAAGCAGTTCGCCCACCGTCTTGACCCGGCGATTGCCCAGGTGATCAATATCGTCGGCATCTTCCAGGCCATTGTTGAGCCGAATCATGTGCGAAACCAGCGACACAATGTCCTGCTTGGTCACAATCCGCGTCTCGGAAGAGACATTGATCCCCAACCGTTGATTCAGCTTGTATCGTCCCACCCGCTCCAGGTCATATCGGCGCAAATCAAAAATCTGCGAGATCAAAAACGATTTGGCATTGTCCATGGTCAAAGGGTCGCCCGGACGCATGCGCTTGTAAAAATCCAGCACCGCTTCCTCGGCCACCGTATGGCTTTCCAACTCCCAAACCGGCTCTTGCTTGATCGTCGCCACCATGTACTGGTGTTCTGAATTGTTGTCTATATCGGCAACCAGGCTCAGCAACTCTTCATCGGTGCCTTCATTCAACACCGAGAAAAAGTCGCTTTGTGGTCCAAACAAGGACATCATCGAAGGGTCCTGGAAATAGGCTTCCAGGTCTTGTTCTTTGATCGAAGCCAGCGCACGCAAAAAAATGCTCACCGGCACCGTGCGCTTGCGGTTGAATTTGATCGTAATGTAATCGCTTTTGCGCGTCTCAAACTCCATCCACGCGCCGCGGTCGGGGATCAGTTTGGCCTGACCCAACAAACGCCCAGTCGCCCGGTCTTCGATAGCCGAAAAATACACACCCGGCGAACGGATCAACTGGTTGACCACCACGCGCTCGGTGCCGTTGATGATAAAGGTGCCTTGCTCGGTCATCATCGGAAAGTCACCAAAAAAGATCTCGCGCACCAGGGGCTGGTCTTTTTCTTTATCATACAACAAAGTCTTGACATAGAGCGGGCGAGAATAGGTAATGTCGCGTTCAATGCACTCGGCCACATCATACTTGGGTTCGCCAAAATGAAAACCCAATCCAAATTTATCACACAGGGAACGATTTCGCGTGCCGGGGAAATGTAATTCGATATTGTTATTAAAGCTTTGGATCGGAGAGATTTCATCAAACAGTTCCAACAACCCACTCTCTAAAAAGCGGGCAAATGATTGTAACTGCACTTCGATCAAGCTGGGCATCTGCTGTACGTCTTTGATTCGAGCATAAGACTTGAAACCCATTCACTACTCCTTCCCACCATCTTTTTGTGACACAAAAAACCCAATCCGCGCCATTCGCTACGCATTGGGTTGAGATTACATGATGCAATGGATTATTTTACTACAGATTGGTCGTTTTGTCAATGGTTTTTCCAAAATCTAGAGCACTGGGGAGAATTGCAGCCAGATTGGTGGGACAAAATATCCGATAAAGTGCGCTTTTTCCCTCTAGATCGGCCCTAAAACAGGGGGAACTGACTTGCTAAAGAGGTTTTTTGCTCTTTTTAACCCACTCGTTTTTACGTGAGGATTTCCCAATCTGTTTGGGAAATCTTTGCCAACTCGTAGCGCAGGCGCACGGCCACCATGTGTTCGATGATCAGATGAAGGTCCTCCACCTGCTCCATGCACAGGTTATCCACATGGATAGACAGGTTGACCAGATCGCGCAGTTGTCCCCCTTGCAAACCGGTCAGGCCAACGGTGAACACCCCTATCTGATGAGCCAGGCGCACGGCCCGCAGCACATTTTCCGAGTTGCCGCTGCCGCTGAAACCGATCATTACATCGCTGGGGCGTGCCAGGCTGCGCAACTGTTCGGCAAAAATGTCGGCAAAAGAAACATCGTTGGCCCAAGCCGTGATCAGCGGCACATTGTCGGTCAACGCGACCACTCGCAGCCGATGCACCGACCCGGCCGAGGCGCCTTTGCTCAGATCGTTGGCCATGTGCGAGGCTGTCGCCGCACTGCCGCCATTGCCCATGATCCAGACGTGCCGTCCCTCTCTACATGCCTGCACCAAGACCTGCACCAACTGCTCGATCTGTGCCGACGGAAGCGCGCCCAGAGAAGCCTGTAACCCGGCCAGATATTGGTTTTGCCATTCAGACATAGCCTATCCTTTCACGGCTCAGATAGCCGTATGGCAACATATTTTTTCGCCACAATGCGCTGCCCGGCATCGCTCAGACAAAAATCCACAAATCGCCGCGCTGCGTCAGTCGGCTCCTGCCGGCTCACCAGGTAAAAGGGGCGCACCAGGTGATAGCTGTTATCGGCAATGTGTGATGTAGAGGGCGACACGCCTTCTACCGACACCGAACGAACCTGCGCCGTCACCCATCCCTGCGAAACATAGCCAACGGCTCCTGGATGCGCCGCGACATAATCCACCATCGCCGCGCTGCCCATCATGATCACCGCCGTCGAGGCCAGCGGCAAATCACCCATCACCCGCGCTTGAAAAACAGTCCGGGTGCCGCTGCCCGGTTCGCGGACGCCCACCACGATCTCATCCTGGGGGACGACTACGCCCAGATCGCTCCACTGCCACACCCGCCCGCTGAACACAGCCCCCAACTGCGCCAGAGTCACATCGGTGAGGGGATTATCCGGGTGAACGATCAGGGCAATGGCGTCCAGGGCAATCGGCGCGGCCCATAAATCGGCGGGCGGATCCACGGTCAATGCACCCAGATCGGCCGCTCCCTGCCGCACCTGTTCCAGTCCTACTGCCGAATTGATCCCTTCGACGTGAATCTGAATATGAGCATGTTCAAGTTGCAACGCCGCACTCAATTCCTGCAACAGCGGGACCATCTCACTCGAACCCACCACCGTCACCGTGACATCGGGCGCCGCCGTGTCAGTTGGCGCAGGTGACACAGCTCCGGCGCAGGCCAGACACAGCCCCAATCCGCACAAAACAATCCACCGGGCGCATTTCATCGCCTCCACAACAAAGCCGCCAACCCCACCCTGAAAAGTGCGGCATTTGAGAAATTTCATCGCACCCATGAAAAAATCAGGCAGCTCAACCCTGCCAGGGCGCAATAGATGGCAAAAGGATACAGACGACCGCGACGCAAATAACCCAGCAAAAAACGGATGCACAAATAGCCCATTGTTGCCGAAGAAACCAGACCCACCAGCAAAGGCCATCCCCAAGCCGCCCAGCCCTCGATCTCGAACAGGTCTTTGATCTGCCATACGCCGGCGCCAATGATCACCGGCGCGCTCAGCCAAAAGCTGAATCGCGCCGCCGCCTCTCGCCGCACCCCCCGCAACAGCCCGACGGCCATCGTCGCCCCTGAACGTGAAATGCCCGGCGCAATCGCCACCGCCTGCCCCACACCGATCCACAGCGCGTCGAGCCATGTCAGCCGACCCAGCTCGTGCCCCTGCTCTCCCTTCCACTCGGCAAAGACCAGCATCGCCGCGGTGAACAAGAGAAACAGAGACACCCATTGCGGCTTGCCGAACAGCATCTCGAACCAGTCTTCCAATGCAAAACCCAACACCGCCGCCGGGATAGAGCCGATCACGATCCACCAGGCCAGCCGGCCCTGCTCATCCTGCTGGATGCGCCGAACCACCCCGCTCACACCGCCCTGGGTCAAACCGCCCAGTGTGCGCAATCCGCCCAAAAACAAGGCCCACAGATCGCGCCAAAAGACGATCAGCACGGCGATCATAGTGCCCCAATGGGTCATCACATCGAACGCCCCCTTGAAGATCGCGTCAAATTGCCAGTTTAACAGCCAGGGGATCAAGGTCAAATGCGCCGAACTGGATACTGGGACAAATTCGGTGGCCCCCTGCACCAAACCCAAAATCAAAGCCTGAAACCAGTTCACCTTTGCTCTCCTTAAAACCGCTTCATGCGCACCCACAGCTTGCGCAGGCCCGGCACCGACAGCACATCGTCTTTGAAAATGCGCCAGGCCCGCTGCGGCGTCAGGGCATAAAAGCGCAAATAGGCCCATTTTTTGTACAGATCCAATTGCCAGCCCGGCAAGACCTGCTCCGATTGGTAAACCGAGCGGCTATAATAGTTAAAGTCCTTTAGCTCAGAGCCGACCATGTTTTTGGTGCGATCCCACAAATAGGTGCCGGGCAGCGGCGTAGTGATGTTGAACGCGGCCTCGTCAATGGGCAGGCGAGCGGCATATTCGATGGTGCGCAAAATCTCTTGACGGGTCTCGGTGGGCGCGCCCAGCATAAAATAGCCGCCCACGCGCAGGCCCAGTTTTTTCGCCAGAGCCGCCGCCTGCCGCACCTGCTCCACCGTGATTTTCTTGTCATAGATTTCGTCCAAGATGCGCTGTGTACCGCTTTCGATGCCCATATTCATCTGCACCAGCCCCGAACGAGCCATCTCTTCCAGCAGATGAGGATTTTTGACCACCAGGTCAGCGCGCACATTGCAGCCCCACTTGAAACCCAGCCCCGAATCGCGCAACGCAGTGGCAAATTCCATCGCCCAACCGTTGTGGGCGATGAACGTATCGTCTTCGAGCATAAACGCATCCAGGTGATATTTCTCTTTCAACTCGCGCAACTCGCCGATCACGTGCGGCACCGGGCGACGGCGCAGCCGCGTGCCAAACAAATTCTCCAGCGTCGGCTGGCAATAAGTGCAAGAAAAAGGGCACCCCCGCGAAGCGATCACCGAGGTGCCGCGCAGGTCCGGCGAGGCCGCCGTCAGACTATACCAGGCCCGCGCATACGCCTCCATATCCACCAGATCGCGCGCCGGATAGGGCAGCGCGCCCAGATCGTGGATGGGCAGACGAGGTGGATTGCGCATCACCTCCTGGCCGCGTTTGAACCACAAACCGGCCACCCCTTCCGGGTCGCCGTCACGTTCCAACAACTCGCGCAGCGTCTCTTCCCCCTCGCCCAGACAGATCATGTCCACACAGTCCAGAGCCAGGGTCTCTTCTGGCAACACCGTCGGGTGCGGCCCCCCCCACAAAATGATCGGCGGATGCGCCAGGCTTTTCGCCATCTGTGAAGCCTCTAACGCATCGCTCAGCATCGCCGTCATCACCGAAAAACCAACTATGTCATAACGGCCCTGCTCGATGCGCTCTCGCATCATGGCCTGCGGATGCAAAGAAAACGTGGCATCAATGACATCCACCTCGATGCCCGACACGCGCTCACGCAAAAAAGCCGCCAGTGAAAGGATACCCAACGGCGGCTGTCCCGAAGGATAATGGGTTCTGGGAAAAACAAAAGCAATTTTCAATCTAGCACTCCCTACATTCAACCGACCTCTGAACGGGACCGCAGCCCCAACAGACCGTCTATGATATACCACACCCCGCCGATCAGCCCCGGCAGAGCGGTTTGCAAAGCATACCGCGCCAGCGACATGGCCACCGATGCACTGCCATCCACATCCAGCGTGCCATACATCCGCCGATAAATCTCTTCGCTCACCCCCAGCCCGCCCACCGAGGGAATCAGCAGCGACATGGAGAGCAACGGCACAAAGAGAAAAAACGTGCCAAAAGGCAATTCGACATTCAGGCCGCGAGCAATGAGATAACTGGCCCAGATGGTGCTGAGATTGAACACCAGCGAGATGGCGCAGGCCTGCCCCAAGGCGACATAGCCACATCCGTTGACGGCGTGATAAAACCGCTCCCAGTGCGCCTGCCCCGGCAACCTGATCCACTGCCCCAGCCACGAGATCAGCCGAGTCGCCATCACCACCCAACCGCCCGTCACCGCCAGCAAAGCGACGCCGCCCACCAGCCAGACCATCGGTGTGGGAATGGTTCCGGCCGCAAAGGGCAGGGCGATCAGCCCCATCACAAACATCGTCCACAGACCGGTAGCGCGATCCACCAGCACCGTGCCGGCAGCTTCGGGCGGCGAGGTATGGCCGCGCGATAACTCAATCACACGAATGGCATCCCCGCCCAACCCGCTCAGCAAAAACATGTTGAAAAACGTGCCGACAAAATACAGCTTGACCAGTTGCCACGCCGGAACGCGCGACCCCAAACCGTCCAGCAAAACCTTCCAGCGCAGCGCCCGCCAGGCCACGCCCAACACGGCCAAAACGCCGGCCACTGCCAGATACCCCCATCGTGCCTGCTGCGCCACCAAAACCAGCTGCTTGAGGTCAATTTGCCAAAACAACACATAGGCCAGCGCGCCGGCACTGATGATGATTTTGAGCAAGTTAAAGACAATGGAACGATATTTTCGCTTCATTGCTCTTGTTTGGATCGCTGTGACAAAAGCACGGCTGCCAAAATGGCCGCCACCAAAACCACCACCCCGCCGCAGCAACCCGCAATCAACAGCAACTCACCCAGACCTACCACCGACATGATTTACCTCTCCTGAAGTGCAACCGGATCGAGCAACACCCGATCCCCCAACAATTCGCCATCTCGCCGTACCATCAAGCGATTTGCAGAGTGGCGATACACACCCACCTCAATCCAGGCCGACTGCGCTGCCGCCGCGCCAACCTGAAAGCGATGCACCTGCACGGCCAGATCGCCCGGCCGCCAGCCGGTCGGCGGACAATCCCACACATCCACCCCACCGATCATCGCGCCATCCTCGCCCAACAGGTGAACAAAAGTGTCCCAATCGTCCTCTCCGGCGACGGTGCGCAGGGCCCGCCAAAATGTGACCAACTCGACCGTATCGCCCGGTTTGAACGAGTCACCACTCAGGCGATAGCCCACCAACGTCATCACATCAGCAAAAGTCGCCCCATCGTCCAACGCCTGCCGCAAATCGGGTCGATTGAACTGCGCTTCCGAGCTGACCCACATACTTTTTTGAATGTCGTCGGGCGGCGCCGCGCCGCCACGCCACTGCCACACCTCGAAATAAGGATTTTCATCATCTGGCCGCAGGTCATATCGCCCCAGCCGCACCGCCGAACCCTCCCACTCGCTCCGCAACGAGGCGTCCGGCGGCGTCAATGCCGTCCACACCAAGCGCGCCGCGTCGGTAGCCGGGTACAGCCAGCAGCCCCGCCCGTCGAACCAACGGTCGGCCAGGTCAGATCGCCCCGATACATAGCGAAAAATCCAGGGATCGTGATAATACAGCGGATACAGGGACGAAAAAGCCACCGCCTGGCCTGCCTGCCACTCGCGCGCCGCGCGCGAGACCTCTACCAGCGTATGGTTGTAAATTGTGCGCGTTTCGGGGCGATTGGGCCAATCCACAAAATAGGCCGATACGGTGCGCCAGCCCTCCATGCCCACCAGCAGCAGTACCACCGTCACCCCAAGCGGCACAGCCCATCGCTCCCACCCCAGACGCGACATGGCCTGCCGTCCCCATTTTCCCAACTCGATCAGGGCCAGGGCCACAAACAAGTAAACCACCGACTGGGCGGCCAGAATGCGCAAAAAAATGCCCTCGTTGGTGGTCACCAGGCCAGGAGCCATGGCCGCCCCAAACCACAAGAGCAAAAAAGCATACCGCAAATCGCGCCACCGCCACAGAGACAGCAACAGCCCACCATAAAACAGCAACGAGCCGATCCCGTTAAAAATCGGCCGACCGGGAATGTTATAGGCCCAAAACTGATCGCCCACCCACGTAAAAACCCGCACCCCGTTCCACAAGTGCGTCAACAGGCGCGCCGGCCGCCCCTGCAAAAACTCGACCATCGGCCCCAACATGCCGGTAAAGCGCACCTGATCGGCCGGATTTTGCACCAAGTGCCAGATCATCGGCGTCACCACCACACCGGCCACAGCCATCATCAACAGCAAACCCGGCCAAATGCGTCGGAGCAGGACGCGCGTAGACGGGAACAAGAGCATATAAACGGCCAGCGCCGGAAACACCGCCCAGGTGGCTCGCGCCGACAAATAGGTGTAAAACGACAGCCCCAGCGCGGCCCCGGCCAGGGCAAAATAGCCGATCATCCGCTGCCGATCCCATCGCCCCAACCTCAATGGCTCGCTCTCAACAAGCTGCGCCCACCCGGCCGCCCGCAGCCCTTCCCAAAACCACCAGGCCGCCAACAACCAGATCGGTGCCAACGAGTCGCCGCGCAAGGCCTGCCGCGCCAGGCTCAACGGCCAAAAAGCGACGGCCAGCCAGGCTGCGCAGATCCAGGCTGCCGCGAAACCAAACCACCGCCGCACCCACACCCACGTCAACCACACCAGCAGCAGACCAAACACCGCCATCGTCGCCCGCAGTACCACCAGACGATGGCCGAACAACCGAAAAGCTAGTGCCGCGGCATAGGCATACAGCGGTTCGTGGCCGTACCCCAAAGCAAAATAGACCGGGCGTTCGCCGCTCAAAATGATCTGGGCCTCGGCGCCAAACGCGGCCTCATCGTGAGTCATGCCCGGCGGCAGCGTATCCAGGTAGACAAACCGAAACACAGCCGCGACGATCAGAATAGCCATCAACACGGCCACCTGCCGCCACTCGAACCTGAGCCAGGCCATCCACCATTCCCACATCGCGGTCACTCGGACGCTCCGGCTCACTACATCCCCTTGGTGCGAATAATAGACCACAGCAGCCAGGCGCCGGTCAGGCCAGCCAGGATAAAGCTAACCTGCGCCACCGGAACGGCCAGATTGATTAACGGAATCTGGAACAAGGCTTGAATGTCCGCCCCGCCCATCAAAATCAGCGCCGAACCGATGATCAGAGCGGCGACAATGAGCGCAAAAGCAAGGCGGTTGGCGATGCGGTTGACCTGCTGCATAATCATCACAATGTCACGCACCGACACGCCGACGGTCAAATCGCCTTCATCCAACTGATCCCACAGGTCGTCCAACCGATTGGGCAACCGCTGCGCCAGCATGTTGAGCGACTCAAAGGTGCGCAGCGCGCTGCCGCCGATCCGCTTGATGCTCAGCTTGTCTTGCACCAATCGCCGCACAAACGGCTCCAAAGCCTCGATCAGCTTGTAATCGGGATCCAACTGATTGCCCACCCCATTGAGAATGATCATAGTGCGGATGAGCATGGCAAAGTCGGAGGGCAGGCGCACATGGTGCATAAAAGCGATGGAAAACACCTCGCTGAGAATCTTGGCCACATCCATCTGGCCCAGCGGCAGGCCCAAATAGCGCACCAGCATGCGCTGAATGTCTCGCTCCAATTCGTGCAAATTGGTGGCTCGCGTCACCACCCCCATGCGCACCATCACCGTGGTGGCCCGTTCGGGGTTTTGGGTGATCAGGCTCACCAGCAGATCGCCCAGATCGTCGCGCAGGCGGTTCGACAAAAAAGCCACCATGCCAAAGTCGAGCAGCGCCACCTGATTGTCTACCACCATAATGTTGGCCGGATGCGGGTCGGCATGGAAAAAGCCATCTTCAAAAATCTGCTTGAGATAAATGTCGGTGCCCACTTGAGCAATGGCTGGCAGATCGTACTTTTCTTTGCGCAGGCGATCCAGGTCCGCCAGCTTGATGCCGACCAGTTCTTCCATCACGATCACCCCGCGCGTGGTATATTCCCAATACACCTTGGGGATGCGCAAAAGAGGCTCGTCGGCATAGGTATGGTAAAAACGGTCAATGTTTTGCGCTTCGCAGGTATAATCCAGCTCATTCGTCAGTGCATAGCCCAATTCTTCGATAATCTCGGTTAAATTATAATTGCGGGCAATTTCGGAGCGCCTTTCCAAAAAATGCGCCTGCCGCATCAACAGGTCCAGGTCGGATTTGACGATTTTTTGAATGTTGGGGCGCTGCACCTTGACCACCACTCGCTCGCCGCTGCGCAAGGTAGCGCGATGCACCTGCCCAATCGAGGCCGCCGCAATGGGTGTGCGATCAAACGTGGCAAAAATTTCCTCCGGCGGATGACCCAACTCGCTTTCGATCAGAGCGGCGGCCTGCTCATAAGGAAATGCCGGCGCCGAATCGAGCAGTTTGGATAGTTCTTCGGTAAAGCCGGGCGGCAGCAGGTCGCCGCGCCCGCTCATGATCTGCCCCAGTTTGATATAGGTCGGCCCCAGGTCTTCCAACGTATGCCGCACCCGTTCTGGAAGGGACATTTTTTCCACTTCGGCGCTGGCCTGATTTGCCCCTCGGCGCCAGCCGCGCGGCAAAAAACGGCCAAATTCAGTCTGATCGAGCAGCATCCCCAGCCCGTTACGGGCCAAAATTTCGGCAATGCTGCGCAGGCGGTTCAACTCTTGAATTTGTTGGCCGATAGGCCAGTTCCAGATGTTCATGACTCCTCCTGGTGCTGCGTATCCAACCTGTCATGACGCCGCGCCATCCATTTGACGACGCGGCGTCATTATACTACAATTCATCCGCCTTGTCAGATGCGCTCAAGACCGGCCTTTGTACGCAGGAGACCTATGACTTGCCGACGTTTGGAGCTTACCTCTGGATACCTGATGGCTGTGGCGGCGGCGGCCGCCATCGCCACAGCCTTTGTATCCCGCAAATACATCTCGACGCAGGTCAACACGGCCACGTTTAGCGTCTGGTGGTACGGTCTGGCCGGTCTGTATGCCTGGCTGCTGGCATGGGGTCAACATCAGGCCGGGCATCTCGATCAGGTGCGGCGCAGCCTCAAGCCGCTGATCGTGATGGTGCTGTGCAATGCCGTGGCCGCCATCCTCTATTTTACCGAAATTGACCTGACCAACCCGGCCCTGGTAGCTTTTTTGGGTCGCCTGCGCACCGTGTATACCGTGCTGTTGAGCCTGCTGTTCCTGCGAGAGCGATTCAATCGCCTCGAATGGCTGGGCGCAGGCATCGCCATCCTGGGCGCCCTGACCATCGCTTATCGCGGCGACGCCGCGCTGAACCTGGTTTTCTGGATCGCTCTGGTAGAAAATCTGTTGATGGCCGTCACCACCATTGCCGCCAAACTGGTTCTAGGACACCTGCCGCCGCTGGCTCTGGCTGGCTATCGTGGCCTGTCGGTCTCGCTGCTGATCTTGATCTATGCCTTGATCACCCATCAGTGGCAATGGATTGACGCCAGCACCCTGGCCTGGATCGCCGGCGGCGCGTTCATCAGTCCGTTTCTGGGATACGTGTTTCAATATGGTGCCCTGGCGCGCATCCAGACCAGCCAGGTCGCCGTGATTCTGGATATGCAGCCGGTCTTTGCCACTCTGTACACCGCCCTGCTGTTCCACACCTGGCCGACTGCCCGGCAGAGTGTGGGTGGGTTGTTGGTGATCGGCGGCGTTTTGTTGATCTTGGCCCCCAAACACAAGGAGCATCAGCATGCGTGAAATTATCTATGGAAGAAATGCAGTTTACGAATGTCTGCGTGCAAACAGACGAGAGGTTTTCAGCATCCAGATAGCCGCCGGCGCGCAGGAAAGAGGCGTGCTGGCAGACATTCTCACCCTGGCCGGTCACCGCCACATTCCGATTCAAAAGGTCGAGCGCGCTCAACTGGATCGGCTGGGGCAGGAAGGGCATCATCAGGGCGTGGCCGCGCAGGTCAGCGGCTATCCCTATGTCGGTGTGGGCGATATACTGGACCAGGCCGCCCGACAAGGCCAACCGCCCTGGCTGCTCTTGCTCGATTGCCTGCAAGACCCGCAAAACCTGGGCACCCTGCTGCGCACCGCCGAAGTGGTGGGCGTGCATGGCCTCATCATCCCCGATCGCCGCGCCGCAGCGGTGACGCCGGCTGTGGTCAATGCGTCGGCGGGAGCATGCGAGCATGTGCGCATCGCCCAGATCACCAACCTGACCCGCGAAATGGAGGCTCTCAAAGAGCGCAATGTGTGGTTGATCGGGCTGGAGGATGAACCATCGGCGACGCCCCTGTGGCAGGCCGATTTGGGCGGAGCGGTGGGGCTGGTGGTGGGAAGTGAGGGCAGCGGCATGCGTCGCCTGGTGCGCGAAACTTGCGACCTGATCGTGCGGCTGCCGATGTATGGACAAATCAATTCGTTGAATGCAGCGGTGGCCGGGTCTATTGCTCTGTATGAAATCGCCCGCCGCCGCCATTTATCATAGGTCGCGTTTGCGGCAATTGAACAAAAAGGAAAAAGAATGAGCATTTTCGAGGCATTGATGTTGCTGTGTTTTGGGCTGGCCTGGCCATTTTCGATCTATAAATCATGGACCTCGCGGCAGATCGGCGGCAAAAGCATCTGGTTTTTGTACACAGTGTTTGCAGGTTATGTTTCGGGGGTCATCCACAAAGTCACGCACAATTTCGACCTGGTGACAGCTCTGTACATCTTGAACGGCACGATGGTGTTGACCGATATTTTGATCTATTATCGAAACAAGAGGCTATTGGAACAAGGCTAAGCCTCGTTCGCCCGCCTCGTTGATTTCAACGGCGCTCTACCGAACGCGCTCAACCAACGAGGCGGGCGGTGTAAGCGTCAGATCTGATTTCTGCTCCGCAGACCGGCGTAAATGTCCATCATCTCCAACCCCATGTAGATGGCAACGGCACGGTCGGGGAACCGCTGCGCCATATCTTGAAACACCCTTCGCACCTCATCTTGACGCTCGCATCCCAGCACCGGAATCAGAGCAATCAAGGCTCGTTCCAGTTGCAGGGGATGGAGCAATGACAGTTTTTCCATGTTTTCCAGTAACCAATTCCACAGCCAGACATGCGCGGCCGGATTGCCGGCCGCAGCAATGATCATGGTGCCTTTATTCTTGCGCGGCACCTGCTCAAAATTAAAAGCCAAAGCCCTTTCCAGTTGATCGGGGCGACTCTGGCAGCCCAACGCCGTCAATGCCGAGATTTTTTGCGTTTCGGGCGTATCGGCATCGGCCAACCAGGCCAGCAAACTCTCGATGGCCTGCTCATCCACCGCCGCGCCGATGCGCATTACACCCGACAAAATGTCGGCATGCACCAATTCACCGCGCCGCAGCCGGGCAAACTGTGCCGATCCAAACGCCGTCGCCTCGTCCAGACCAAACAGGTGCGCCGCCCACAGCATGTCGTCGCGCAGCCCGGCCATCTGAAAAGGCTCACCATCTTGAGGTGACATACCCATCCGCTCCAATGCCCGAGCGCACAACTGCCGCCCTACACGGCCCGTGTCGGAGCGGCGAGATGGCCAGACCAGATACAGAGTCAACAAATTGCGCATCGCACTGTTCAGCGGCAGAAAACGCTCTTCGCCACCCAGATAGGTCTCGACAAAGGCCAGGTAATCGCTCATCGAACAATCGCCGCGCCGCAGCAGGGCAAACAGGTCATTCTCCACGCCAAAGCTGTCGGCCGCCGACAGCCGCTTTTCTGCGATCAGCCGCCCCAACGCGTGCAGATTGTCGGCCTCATAGCGCACGCGGTAAAAGCCGGTTTGACCGGCGTTGACCTTGAATGCCACGACATCATCGGGAATCGGCAAAGTGGCCGTCTTGGTTTTGAACATAAAACGAATGGTCGTCACCTCGCCATTGTCGCGATACAGCGAGATGTTGAGCGGAATCAACCAGACTTGTTCCCCATTGCAAGGCAAAAAGGTCAACCGTTGCTGCGACAGGCGCAAACGGCCATTTTTGCGCCGTGCCGTCACCAGCGGATAGCCCGGCTGATAAACCCATGAACGGGCAAACTGATCGATGGGTTCACCGGTAGCCTGTTCAAAGACCTCCCAATACTGCTGCGAAGTAACGCTGTCAAACTGATAGGTCTGCAAAAAGCGGTGAATGCCTTTTTTGATCTGTTCTTCGCCCAAATAATCGGCTAGCATGCGGATGACCGCCGCCCCCTTGTTGTACACAATCGGCGCGCTAGAAGCGTCAATTTTAGCCTCCTGGCCGTCGGGCAATTCAATCGGCACAGTGTCGAGCAGCGAGTCGCGCTCCAGGCCGCTGAGCGTCGAGCTACCCAGGAACGTATCCCACAACTGCCATTCGGGAAAGTAAAGGTCTGGGATAATAACGGTGAAATACGATGCAAAAGATTCATTCAACCAGACATACTTCCAGTCGGCCGGGCTGACCAGATCGCCGAACCACATGTGGATGGTCTCGTGGGCAATGATGCTGGCAATGCGTGACAGTTCTGGTTTGGAAGTAACGCCCGGATAGACCAGCAACACATTTTCTCTATAGGTAATCGCCCCATAATTCTCCATCGCTCCAAAGGCAAAATCCGGCACGGCAATGTGGTCGCATTTGGCTATTGGATAGGGAATCTGGGTATAATCGGTGCCAAACTGGACGGCACGGCGGGCCATCTGCAAGGCAAAATCGCCGTATCGAGCCTTGCCGGGTGTGGTGATCACCCGCACAAGGGGGTGCGCTGAATCGTCTTGAATCATCTCAAACTCGCCCACGCCGAAAAACAGCAAATAGGTAGACATGAGCGGTGTGCGCTCAAAACGCACTTTTTTCTTGTCGCCCTGAATCGTTTCCTCAATCACCGGCGTGTTGGCCAGGCCGGTCAGTCGTCGGTCAATGAGAAATTCAATGTCGAACGTGGCTTTGAGAGCCGGCTCGTCAAAGCAGGGAAAGGCACGGCGGGCATCGCGCTCTTCAAACTGTGTGACCGCAATGTATCGCGTTTGTCCTTCAAATTCGTATTTGCTGCGATAAAATCCGACCAGCAAGTCGTTAATGACACCGTGAAAAGCAATATCCAAAACCCATTGCCCCACCATCGGTTCGGGCAAAATCACAGTCAGCGTTTGCTGCTGCGGGTCGGTGAGAAACGAGCAGGTTTGCTCCAGTCCCTTTTGATAGATGCTGCACCGCTGAATGTCCAGGTCACAGACATTCAGCACCACCTCCGACACCATCTCATCGGCCTGAATGTCTATTTGTGTGTTGCCGCTAAAGGTAAATTGCTCCAGGTCGGGTTCTAAATAGAGATGATAGTGAATCGGTTTGGTCATTTCGACTCCTCGATGACGGTTTCAAGATAGTGGTTTCAAATTGCAGGTGCCGATCATTTTTTCCCCAGCGCGTAAAAGATGGGGATGTACAGCACCCGTGTGCCTTCCTGGATGGCCTGATAGTCCCAATTTTTGACCTGTTCCAGCATAACCGGGTCTACCTGGTCGCCAAGGTCATACTGCAACCATTTCCATTCGGCCTGAAAATTTTCATACAGCATATAGGCATCCCAATGCGATGGAATGATGCCCATTTCGGTGCGCAGGCCGGCCTGGGTCATCAACTGACGCACCTGCCGCCCGATGAGCGGGTTGGCCCCCTGGCTGCGCAGCCCCTGAATTTGCCAGTCACGGAGGGGCAGGTCGGGCCAGTCAATCCGCCCGCCGTAATCCGGCTCGGCGCAGATCAACACACTGCCCCCTTTATGCGTCACCCGCGCCATTTCCTGCACCACCTCGGCCGGGTCGGCCACCCACATCAGGGTAAAATGGCAGATCACCACGTCAAAATAACCGTCGGCAAATTCCAGGTCGGCGGCGTCACCCACCTGATAACGCACCCGCCCGGTTTGTCTCCGCGCAAAAGCCAGCATGTCAGGGTTGATGTCCAGGCCGATAATCTCGCCGCGCGTGCGGCGGGCCAGATCGTTGGTGATCACGCCGGTGCCACAGCCCACATCGAGGACGCGCCCGGCCTGAAGCAGGTTGGCCTGACGGTACAGTTGATTGCGCACCATCTCGGTCCACTCGGCCTGACGCACAAATTGATCGTGCCACTCAGAAATTAAAGGTTTGCTCATATCGGCCACCGTACATCGGGCACGCCGGCAAGCTGATTGCAATAGCGCGCCAACACAAACAAATAATCCGACAGGCGGTTCAAAAAAGCCAGGATCGGCTGAAAAGCCTCGTCCGAGACATCCAGCCCCAGGACGTGCCGCTCCACCCGCCGACACACCGTCCGCGCCATGTGCGCCCAACTCGCTGTGAGATGACCACCTGGAAGGATAAACGAGGTCAATGGAGGCAGTTCGGCGTTCATCCGATCAATGGCCTGCTCCAGCTGCCGGCTGTGCTGCATCGGAAACAGAGTCAGCCGGGCCGCCGCCGCCGAGCCAGGTGTGGTGGCCAGCCACGCACCCACCTGGAACAAATCGGCCTGGATGCATTGCAATTCGGGCCGCCCAGGATGATCGGCGGGCAGGGCGGCTATCAGAGCGCCGACCACCGAGTTGAGTTCATCCACATCGCCATAGGCTTCCACGCGCGGATGGTTTTTGGGCACGCGCTCACCGCTAAACAGACCGGTTTGACCGCCGTCGCCAGTGCGGGTATAAATGGTCATCGGTTCGCCTCCACAGATCCAGGTCGCGGTCGCAGCGGCAGAGCCAGTTGGAACACGGTGCCTTGCTCCGGCGAGGTGGTAAACGAAACCTGCCCGCCGAGAAACCACGTGCCAAACAAGCGAGCTGAAAAAGTGCCCAGCCCACGCCCCGATTCCTGTTTGGTGCTAAAATAACGTTGAAAGACCCGTTTGGCCACATCGGGGGGAATGGCCTGAGCGTTCCACACTTTCCAAATCACCGTATCCGGCGCAGTTTCGACCCACACCCGCACCTGTCCGCCCGGCAGAGTAGCCTCCAAAGCATTGGTCACCAGGTTGCCCAAAACGCGCAACAACAAAGGTAGATTCGTCTGGATCATCAAATCGGGGTATATCGGTGTCAGTTCAAGCTGCCGCCCGCGCGCCGCAGTATGAGCGGCAAACGTGCGCTCCAACTCGACCAGCACATCGGAAACCAGCACCACGGTCAGTTTGGGGGTCCACCCGTCGAGCCGCGACTGGGATAAATAGCGTTGGATGGCAATTTCTTGGGCCAGCCGCTCTGAGAGGTAATAAAGTTGCGGCACCACATCCGATGCGATCAAGGGGTCTTCGACCAGCAGGCTGCTCAGGCCCAGCAGCCCGGTGACAATGTTGTTAATGTCGTGGTAAAACACGCGCTCCAAAACAGATTGCTGCTGCTGACGAGTGGTGTCCACCAAAAAGATCAGCAGCAAACGCGCCCCATTTACCTGAATTGGACAAGAGCGCACGGCAAAAAACACCTCTTGAGGCAAACCATCGCGCCCGACCGAGACGACACAATTCCGCTCAACCGGCTCGTCTTGGGCTAGGCTAGATACCATCGCAATCGCCGCGCCGCATGTGACACAAAATTCGGTGGTGCCGCAGCCATTCGGCGGACAATTGGCATGAGTACAGCCCACTGCCTGCCCCAACCGCAGCCCCAGGGTGACGCCAGCGTCGTCCAACCCCAATGCGGTCAGCAGGGCATCGTTCAAAGCCAAAATTTGTCGCTGTTCATTCAACACCGCCAGCAGGCCGCCGCTCACGCGCATCAGCCCGTTGATTAGGGGGCTGTTATGCACCCATTCCACCTGCTGCTGCAAAATCTGCTCATCCGCCCGTTCTGCCGGGGCAAAAAAGGTCTCCATCCCTCATCCCCCCTTACCGCGCTCACCCCGCCGTGTTCTGGCTATCGCGGCACTGATATTCGCCTTCTTGGGCATAGAGCGGACAGCCGCCGCCACACACATCCACATCGGGGCAGTTATGGCACATCTCGGGCAGCCATTCGCGGCTGCGCAAATGATGGGCCAACGCGCTGTCCCAGATGCTTTCCCACGAGTCGCGCAAGATATTGCCCATGCTTTGAAAGTAACTCTGACAGGGCAGCACATCGCCGTTCGGCTCGACGCACATATTATAGCGCGCTGCCGAGCAGCCCTTGACTCCCAAATCGTGTTCCAGCGGGTTAAATTCGCAGTAGCGGGTGGGCGTATACCAGATCAGGCGCAGGCTATGTGCGCGAGCGTGATTCTGCACCCGCCCCATGATCGGCTCCAGGTCAGCTTCGGGGATGCCGATCCCCACATCGCGCCCCTTGCCGGCAAAGATCAAGCCATTACAGGCCACCGTCTGCACACCCAACCCGGCGATAAACGAGATGGTCTCCTCAATGCCCGGCACATTCAGGTCGGTGAGGGTGGTGTTGGTCATCAAATAGACGTTGGCGGCCACGCTGTTCTTGATCCCCTGCACCGTCTCTTGCCACGCGCCGGCCGCCCCCACCATCCGATCATGCACCGCCTCGTCGTGCGATTCCAGGGTGATCTGAATGTGATCGAGGCCAGCGGCAAGCAGCCCGTCCAGATAGACCCGGTCGGACAATTTGCGCCCATTAGTCAGCAGACCAGTCACCAGCCCCACATCTTGGGCATATTCGATCAGTTCTTTGAGGCGCGGATAGAGGGTGGCCTCGCCGCCGGTGAAACAGATGTGTGGGATGCCCGCCTGCCAGCATGTGTCAATGACCTGCTTCCACTCGTCAAATGACAGTTGCGGATAGTCGGGGGGACGCGCCACATAGCAGTGACCACAATGATCGTTGCAGGCATAGGTCAGCGCCAGATCCATGCGATACGGCGCCGAGGCCGGAGTCTGAAACGGGTCAATGCGCTGGGCATCGAGGTAGGTAATCGGGCAGATTTCATCGGTACGGGTGAGGGTGGAAATTTTCTCTTGCAGGTTCTGGTAGTCCTTCAAGGCCTGCGCCCGCCCCACACGATAGCGGCGGGCAATCTCTTGGGCAGCCTGAGCAGCAGGACGCTCTTCGATGATCATTTTAGCCATTTCGGCGGCGGTCTGATTGAGGTGCAGCACCCGCGCCGCATTGATCACCAAAATGCCAGCGCCGTCCTTTTCAATGCGCAGGTGCAGGCGAAAAGGCTCCGCCGCGCCAGGTGGAGTGCGATACTGATACATGCCGGGCGGGATGGGTTGATATTGGCTCAGCCAGGACTTGATTCGATCAAGAATTGCCATTTTGTCTCCTTTCACCGACCACCCCCGGCGCAGGCGCAGGCGCATCCGGCGCAGGCGCAGGCACAAGCGCAGGCACACCCGCCGCTGCGATAACTCGACGAACTGGACGAACTGGCCGGAAGAGGATTGGTCTTGGCCGTCACGCCGCCGGTAAAACTCTCCAATTTAGAGACAATGCCGCCGGCTGTACGCTCAATGCCGCTGACCACCGTGCCAGCAAAGGCCGCGCCGGGCAGCGTGGGCAGCGTCACCTGCCCGCCACCGCTGCTCCTGCTCACACCGCCGCCCGATAAAGGCACCGCTCCGCTGCCGATGCGATGCGAATGAACGTGCGGCACCCAGGGCCGGTAATATGTCCACCAGGGCGGCATCAACACCGGCCCGCTGGAAAAAGTCTCCGAGGCACGATCCTGGAATTTCTGGTCCATCATCAACCACTCCAGACCTTGATCCAGGTATTTCGACTTGACCTCGGGCGTGGTCTCCTGACTCACCTGCTGCCAGGCGCGATCTACGATGCTTTTGTAATAGACCACCGTCTCTTTGCGGCTAAACCCCTTCATCTTGTCGTTGACCGATTTGACCAGAGCGATGATGCCCTTTTGCAAGACATCCTCATTCAGCCGCCCGTTGGTGTCAACGCTGTCCAAAAAGGCCGTCTCATACTCGTGCCAGGTCTCTTGGGGTAACGGAGTCACTTTTTCCAACTTGAGCGGATTTTCCTCCAGCACCACCACCGCTTTTTTCTTGAGCAAACCGAACAGGATCATGGTCAGCACCTTGTTGAGCGGCTGCTCCAGCAAAATGGCCGCTTCGACGGCGGTCAGGCCGCGCTTGATGCCCACGCCCTCTACCGACAGGGCCGGTGGCAAATAGACCATCTTGCGCCGCTTTTGCTGGGCCGACCCCAGTGCGCTCATGGCGATAAACAGGGCGATAAAACCGCCAAAACAGCCGAATGAACTCAACCCTTCGATGATATTCTCCAGCACAGCAAACGGATTGCTGCCGCCGCTGCTGCTACCTCCCCAGACCAACGGAGCCTTGTGAACCGTGTCTACATATTGGCGCGGAAACGAAATGCCGTGCTTGTGCGTTTCACTGCCCTTGGCATTGGGATATTGATAGATGAAAACGATCCGGTCGTTCGATTTATCTACATAATCATACTTTTTGTCGTGATAGCGCGTCTGTTCGTTGGTCACGCCCACCGGAAAATAAAAGGCAATCTCCATAAAGGTATTGCCATGCACATTTTGACTGTCATAATAATGCGGGGCAAATTCCACGCTGGCATAGGCCTCATCCTTGTCGGGATAAACCATCTGTTTGACATTGATTTTGACATGGATGGTCCCCGATTTGCCCGGCTGAATGGTGTATTTGCCCAGATGCACCTCAATGCCGGTGCTGATCATTTCCGACTGCACCGGCCGGGCCAGCGCCACCTCGGCGCCGCCGTCTGCGGGAACGTACCAGGCCTGCGCTGTGCCGAGATCGTAGGTTTTGTTGGGCATACCGATGTCAATAATATCCAGCGGATGGGCGCCCTTGTCGCAGGTAAAAGCCAACCAGTATTCAATGTCGGCCGAGCCGTCCTTTTGCACGATCACGTGCGAGACATTGCGATCCAGCGAAAACTTCCAGGCCTGTGCCGACACGCCGAGTATGGCAACGAAAAATGTCAAAAACAGTGCTAAACATACAATCAGCCATCTTGGACGACTCATCACGACATCCTTTCCAACCGGGCCGATCAACCGGCTCACCACTTGGGCTGCTCAACCATTTGATATGCCGCGCCGCAATATGGGCACGAGATCAGGATGGCCCCTTCGCGCACCGTGATGGCGTTCTTGCTCAAGGTGGCATGGCACTGCTGACACTTGAGCGAGGCCAGGTCAATGCTGCCAGTCAGCTCAACCTCTTGCTTGATGGTGACGCGCTGCTCCGGCTTGGGCTGCATGCGCCGCCAGGCCAGAAATGCCCCCACCGCGGCCGCCCCCCACAGCACCAGGCCGATCCCAATCATAACAATGCCCGTAGCCAGGCGCGCGCCGGGGTTTACCGACGCAGAATCGTGTGCGGCCAGCACATACAGCGCGCCAAACGCGCCCAACCCGCCGCCCACGCACAAAAAGATCAGGCCAAAAAGAATGATGGCGATACTGCCCGCCGTTTTGGACGAATTCATCTTGCCTCCTTGCCGATGATACGCTGTCTTGCCAGAATGATTTGATTATAACACACCCGTTGTCTCTTGCCAAAACCCAAACACTCCCGTGCAGAGCGCGGGAGTGTTTGGGAAAAAAGAATGGACAAGACAAAACAGCTATTTGTCCTGCACCGAAGCCAGCAGTTCTTGACGCAATTGGGTGATCTGCGATGTGACCGACTCGATGCGATCAAACAGCGTGGCGCTGCTCTCAATGCCACGCTGCAACAGGAACGCCGCGCTTTCGGAACGACTTTTGCAAATGCCGGCGGCCACCAGCATGTCCAGCTTGGCCAGGGCATCGTCGTTCACGCGCACCATCACCGTGTTACCGCGCCCGCTCAACGCCGATTCCAGCGATTCCATAAAGTTGTTGATGGTCTTGGTCACAGTCTCGACAGTGGCACTCTTTTTCGGCTCGGTAGCATGTGCCGGCGCAGCTTCGGCACAGCAGCACTCGGTAGACTCTTCGGCCTGCGCCTCTTCACAGCAGCACTCGGCCTCTACTTCGGCCTCGACAGGTTGAAATTCGACTTGATCACTCATGGTTCATCTCCTTTTAGAAATCTGATTTCGAGTAATTGTATTACGTGTAATATAATTACATTATAGCACAATTTCGGCGTAACGCAAATAGCCTTTACCCGCGATGCAGCGAGACCAGCGCCGGCGTCAGGTCAAACATCCAAAATCCCAGCGGCAGACCGATGATGCTCAGACACAGGGCATAGGCCGCTTCCATCCACAGCGCGCTCAGCCACCAACCGATCAGGATAAAATAGAGGGCGCGCAGTAGAATGTTTCGCTGCGGCACCAGAGTCGGCGTCTTGACCCAGGTCAGATTGCCCACCCGGCTCACCTCCACCGCCGAGGTCTGCCCGCGCAAGGCAATAACCTGCGGCAGGGCATTGAGCATCATCACCCCCAACGGCGCGCCAATGATGGTCAGCATCAGCAGCCAGGCTGCGGCGATCCACAACTGCCCGGCCCACCACCCCACCAGAGCAAACCACAAAACCTGCATCAGACAGCCCGGATTCTTGTTCACCAAAACGATGGTTCTTGACATGCGTTCCTCCCTGTATAGATTATGGTGAGATTTCATCTTGCTAGCAGTATTACGTGTAATGCACTTGCAAGGTAACACCATATTCATAAAAATCTCCAAAAAGACCTGCCGGCAAGTGAGGGACAGACAGGGCCGGTAGAACGGCGAGTTGGAAACCCGCCCCACAGAAACATTGTCCCTACACCGAAACTTGCAGATAAGGAAATTCGCCGTCAGGCCAATTTGTCAGTCTCCTGGCAAGAGTGCTAACTGGGACTTGACGAATCTCAAAAAGCATGGTAAAATCTGCCCATAGTTAGCACTCGAAAGAGTTGAGTGCTAAAATCAAGATGTTTTCTCATATCAATCCAATCTAGTGTTAGGAGGGAAAAATGAATTATACTCTCAAACCCCTGGGTGACCGTTTGGTTGTCAAGCCAATTGAGCAAGAAGAAATCACCGCCGGCGGCATCATTCTGCCCGAAACGGCCAAAGAAAAGCCGCAAGAGGGCGAGGTCATCGCCGTTGGGCAGGGTCGGTTAGATGATTCGGGCAAGCGGGTAGACATGGAAGTCAAACTGGGCGACCGTGTCTTGTATGCCAAGTATGCGGGCACCGAGATCAAGATGGGCGATCAAAAATTGCTCATCCTCAAAGAGAGTGACGTATTGGCCGTTATCGTGCGCTAGGCATCCATCGCCTGGCTTTGTAAAATCTCTGTGGAGGATTATTGAATGGCAGCAAAACAACTCGTTTTTTCCGAAGATGCACGACGCGCCCTTGAGCGCGGCATGAATATCCTGGCCATCGCCGTCGCTACCACCCTCGGCCCCAAAGGCCGCAACGTGGCCCTGGACAAGAAATTTGGCGCCCCCACCATCACCCACGACGGCGTGACCGTGGCCAAAGAAATCGAACTGGAAAACCCCTATGAGAACATGGGCGCCCAACTGCTCAAAGAAGCAGCCACCAAGACCAACGACGTGGCTGGCGACGGCACCACCACCGCCACCGTGTTGGCTCGCGCCATCATCACCGAAGGCCTCAAGAACGTGGCCGCCGGGGCCAACCCTATGCTG
Source organism: uncultured Anaerolineae bacterium (assembly GCA_964449465.1). Taxonomy (GTDB): domain Bacteria; phylum Chloroflexota; class Anaerolineae; order JAFGEY01; family JAFGEY01; genus CAYRXM01. The sequence goes on along the minus strand of CAYVBK010000047.1, from coordinate 13,990 downwards.
ATCAAGCGCGGCATTGAAAAAGCCACCGAAGCCGCCGTAGCCGCCATCCGCAACATGGCCCAGCCCATTAACACCAAAGAAGAGATCGCCAGCGTGGCCGCCATCTCGGCCCAAGATGCCGAAATCGGCAACCTGATCGCCGAAGTGATGGACAAGGTCGGCAAAGACGGCGTGATCACCGTCGAAGAGAGCAAAGGCCTGGCCTTTGAGACCGAATATGTCGAAGGAATGCAGATTGACCGCGGCTACATCAGCTCGTATTTCGTCACCGACGCCGACCGCATGGAAGCCGTCCTCAACGAGCCGTTCATCCTGATCACCGACAAAAAGATTTCGGCCGCCGCCGATATCGTGCCAATCCTGGAGAAACTGGTGCAGGTAGGCAAGCGCGAGTTGCTGGTCATCGCCGAAGACGTAGACGGTGAAGCCCTGGCCACCCTGGTGCTGAACAAACTGCGCGGCATGCTCAATGTCGTGGCCGTCAAGGCCCCCGGCTTTGGCGATCGGCGCAAAGCTATGCTGCAAGACATTGCCATCCTCACTGGCGGCACCGTGATCACCGAAGAAATGGGCCGCAAGCTGGACACCACCACCGTGCGCGATCTGGGCCGCGCCAGCAAGACCATTTCATCCAAAGAAGAAACCACCATCGTGGGCGGCCACGGCGACGAGGCTATGATCCAGGCACGCATCAACCAGATTCGCGTGGAAATTGACGCCTCGACCTCGGACTATGACAAGGAAAAACTGCAAGAGCGGTTGGCCAAGCTGGCCGGCGGAGTTGCCATCATCCGCGTCGGCGCAGCCACCGAAGTGGAACTGAAAGAGAAAAAGCACCGCGTCGAAGACGCCCTCAGCGCAGCCCGCGCTGGCGTGGAAGAAGGTATGGTGCCGGGCGGCGGCGTTGCCCTGATCAATGCCATGCCGGCCGTAGACCAGGTCAAGATGGAACTGGACGATGAGCAAACTGGCGTCCTGATCGTCCGTCGCGCCCTTGAATACCCCATCCGCGGCATCGTCAGCAATGCCGGTATGGACGGCGCCGTGGTGATCGAGAACATCCGCCGCGAGCATGCCGCCAGCGGCAACAAAAACTGGGGCTATGACGTGATGCGCAACGAGTACGGCGACATGGTGCAAAAAGGCATCATTGACCCGGTCAAAGTGACCCGGAGCGCGGTGGAAAATGCGGCCAGCATCGCCGCCATGATCCTCACCACCGAAGCCCTGATCACCGACATTCCCGAAAAGGAAAAACCCGCTCCGGCCCCTGCCGGCGGTGGAATGCCCTACTAAATCTCCTTTCAAAACAAGAAACCAGGTTTGCACAAAACCTGGTTTCTTGTTTTCTCAAAACCTGCCAGAGAACAATATCTAACCTATTTTACTTGGCGGTGTGTAGACAACGCACATCATAGCTCAGATACGAGACAAATGCAGCGGCATGATCCCCAGCAAAAGCACCATCAAGATCATGGCCGCCACCCCTATCCCCCACAACTCATAGAAACCAACCCCCATACAAACCAGCGTCAAAACGGCCAGAATGCCCTCAAGATAACCGATGGTGCGCCCGCGCCGGTCGGCCGGGCGGCTCAGCCACCACAGCGCAATGCCCAGGCCCATCAACAGCACACTAGCGATGATGACCCACCACACCAACGCCTCGCCCGATATCCATGGCAGCGGCAGCGCCAGGATGCCGCAGGCGCGGTTGCGATAGGGCATAGGAGCGTTGCGCAGAACATGCACTCGCGCCAGCGCCAGGCAGCCAAAAACCACATCATCCGACGTGACCGTCCACGCCAGTTGTCGCTGCTCATGTGGCTCGAGCTGCAATTTGTCATTGATCTCTCGCAGCAGAGTCATGTAACCGTCGCTGATATGCGCCGTGACCAGCAGCGTCCGCGGCTTGTCGGCCACATTGGCAATGCGGGCAGTGACGGTCGCCGTTGGCCCGGTCATGATCAGGGGGCAGCGCATCGTGTCCAACGGCGCTTCGGGCGATAGTGATGCGTCAAAAAGCGACGCCTCCATATCGGCCCACACGCCCGCCCCGCCCAACAACAGGCCCAACAGCCACCCGGCCACAAATAAAACCAGGCCCCATCGCCGCAAGGACGACGAGGATTGAACCAACCGAGCAGGCAATTGAATCATTGATCTCTCCCATTTATGCTTTGGAACAAATACAATTCAGACAGTATAGCCCAGAAATTAACCTTAAAAGATGGACATGGAACAAAAGCACGGCTTGACATCGGAGCAGTTCTGTGATATACTAGGCTCAAGTTTGCGGGCCGTTAGCTCAGGTGGCAGAGCACCTGCCTTTTAAGCAGGGCGCCGCAGGTTCGAGTCCTGCACGGCTCATTTACAAGAAACCGCCTCAAGGTGGTTTTTTTGTGTCTAGAGATACCTGTTAACCAGGTTTTCGATTTCGGTAATCGAAAACGGTTTTGGCACATAGTCGGTCGCGCCCAACTCGTTGAGCTGATCGACATTCCACACATGATCGTATGCCGAGATGATAAAAATGGGATGAGTAATGCCCATCGCCCGGGCGCGCTTGAGAAAATCGGCCCCACCCAGCGCAGGCATCATCAGATCTACAAAGATAGCGCGATAACAGGCCCAATCCAAAAAGATCAACCCCTCTTCGCCGTTTACTGCCGTGATCACATCATAGCCCAACCACTCTAAAATACGCCCCAGCAGATCGCGAATCTGCGGACTGTCATCCACGATCAAAATCCGCTCCCCTTTGGCCCGGCGCGGACGGCGTTTTTCCTCGGCCGACAAATAGCCATACCGCTCCAACTCGTGAATCGCCCATTCAGCATTTCGGCGTGAGCAGCCCAGCACCGAGGCCACACGAGTGCCAACCAGGCGCAGACGGGGATAGCGACGCAGTTGACGCACCAGGTCAATGACCCAGATGATACGCGGGTTGAATCGCTCGCCCCGCAAAATGAGACGAACAATATCCACCGCTATTTGTGCTGAAAATCGTCCGATTTTCTCATCTATACATTCAACGCACAGCTCGTAGCACGGAAAAGACATCTCATCATCGGGCATGACAGAAAGGCATTGACATTGATGCGGGCCGGGCCACTCACACAGGTCACGCTCCAGTTCCAAAATCAGCCTGCCGACCAAAGCCGCGATTTGCTGGGGTTGATCGCTCCACACATCGGGCGGAGATTGGCCCAGTGAAGCATCGAGGCTCTGAAGCATCGCCATCGCCTCTGGCGTATGACCAAGCAGCAGCGACGAAACAGACAATCTGATATTCAGCCAGGCGCATACACAGGCCTCATCGTCCGGTATGTCAACCTGATCGTGGTATTCAATAGACAACAATTCCATCATTCAACTCGATAACAAACAAAAACAGTAATCATTCAGGTGGGGGCATTTTCACCACAAAGGACACCAAGAGCACCAGGTTCTTTCACTCCTTTGTGCTCTTGGCAAGAATACGCGACATCCTCTGAGTGCTTACCACAAACACCTGAGGGAAATGACCGTTTCAGCGAGGAGGGATGACCTGAAAGACCAGCGCAGACGAGCCAGCATCTACACGGAGCGACACACCGGCCGGCGGCGACTGGGTCAACAAATAATCGGCCAGCGGCTCGCGCAGATGACGCTGAATAATGCGCCTCAGTGGGCGGGCGCCCCATTCGGGGTGATCGTTCTGCTCTAACAACCATCGTTTCGCTTCTTGGGTCAGGGTCAGGTTGAGGCCGCGCCCGGCGGCCAGAGACACCTCTTTGCTCAAAATCAGATCCAATATACGGGCCAGGTCTTGCTCTGACAGGCGATTAAAGAAAATGATCTCGTCCAGGCGGTTGAGAAATTCAGGGCGAAAATGCGCCTTGACCTCGCCCATCGCCAGATCGTGCGCCTCGGCGCCCAGCGACGCATCGCCCAAAAAAGAGGCGCCCAGGTTGCTAGTGAGCAACACCACCGTTTCGCTAAAGGAGGCCTGCCGCCCCTTGCCGTCAGTCAGGCGACCTTCTTCCATCACCTGGAGCAGCAAATCAAAAATGCGCGGATGTGCCTTTTCCACCTCGTCAAACAGCACAATAGTATACGGCGACTGAATCACCCGGTCGGTGAGCTGCCCGCCGCCCTCATAGCCCACATAGCCCGGCGGCGCGCCGATCAGCCGGTTGACCGCGCTCTCATCCATGTACTCGCTCATATCAATGGCCAACAGGGCATCGGGGCTGCCAAACATAAACTCGGCCAGCACTTTGGCTAACTCGGTTTTGCCCACGCCGGTAGGGCCGAGGAACATAAAGCTGCCGATCGGCCGGCGAGGGTCTTTGAGGCCGACGCGGGCCGTCTTGACAGCGCGACTGAGAGCCAACACCGCCTCATCCTGGCCGATAATGCGAGCGCGCAGATAATCTACCATGCGCGCATAGCGGTCGCGCTCATCCACGCCCATATCGGCCACCGGGATGCCGGTGAGCATGCTGGCGGCCACAGTAATATCCTGCACATCCACCTGCATATCGGCGGCGGCCGGCTGAGCCGAACGATTCTGGTTGCTCAGGCGCACCTGGGCACAAGATTGGTGCAGCAGACGCACCGCGCTATCGGGCAAAGCGGCAGCGGTCATGTACCGTTTCGACAGCGACGCCGCCACAGGCAGGCTTTCGGGCGCAATGGTCAGGCCATACTCGCGCTCGCAAGCCGGGGCAATGGCGCGCAACACCTCGACCGTCTCCGCCTCTGACGTCGGCGGCACGCGCAGGATGCGGCTGTGGCCGGCGATGGCCGACAGGTTGCTCAGGCGGGTCTGATAGTGTTCGGCCGTGGTCGTGCCAACGATCACCGCCTGCCCATCCAAAAAAGCCTTTTGCAGCAGTTTGGCCCCGTCGGGCAGCTCGGCATGCACAATGCCACCAAAGAAGCGATGGATGCCCGGTACCAACAAAATGCCGCTGCCCGGCCCCTGCGCCGCCGCTTTGCGCCAGGCCGCTTGAATGGCCGCCGCCGTGCGCTCATAATAGGCAGCCTCGTTCACCGAAACGAGCGACTGAATACCCACCGGCCCCTCACCGCGGGCGATCAAGGCGGCCAGGCTGTAGGCCAACGAACGCTTGCCGGCGCCATCTGGCCCCACCAGAATGACGTGCCGCTCACCGGCCAGCGACAGCAGACTGAGCAGATCGCGCAGCAGCCCGGCACGGGAGTATAACGGCGGCAACTGGTTTTGTCGGGCCAGCGCCACCCAGTCAACGACCATATCGCTGCGGGCAGCCGGACGGGCGGCCAGCCATTCGCTCAGCCGGGACGGAGTCAGGCCGCGCTGTTGAAGCAGGCCGGCCGTAGACACACCGGCCTGACACATGGCCGCCAGAGCATGCTCGCTGCCTACTGCAATGTCTCCCGTCGCCTCGGCAATCGTCTTGCCTTCGTCCAGCACAATCAGCATTTCGTCCGACAGGGAAATCGGGCGACCATCTGCTGCGGCCATGGTAAAGCGGGCGTCGCGCCCTATATGGGTGCGGGCCAGTGTTTCAACCTGGCGCTGCAGATCGGGCAACGAAAAGGGGCGCTGTTGCGCCGCCTGCTCGATCAACCGGGCAGCGGCGCAGCGCGGCGTGCGCAAAAAGGCCAGCAGCAACAGATCAGGCGTCAGCACGCGCTGACCGCAAGCCGGCATCAAGGCCGCAGCGTCGTTCAACAAACCGTTCAATTCAGAGGATGGAATTTGCGGATCCAGAGTATTCATATCAATGATGCAGGCTGGACAACAGCCGCTCGTTCAACTTGATGCTGGCAATGGCCCGCTTTTTATCGCGCAGGGCCACGGCTGTGGCCAGGGCATCAATCATCGCCAGTTGGGCGGCACGGGTGGATACCATCTCGACGCCCAGACTGCGCTCGGCGCGCACCGGGTGCAGGCGAATCTGGGCATACTCGTTAATCGGTGAATGGGGAAAATCGGTGATGCAAATCGTTTTAATGCCGCGCTCGTGGGCCAGTTTCAATGCCGCCACCACATTGCGCGTCTGCCCCGAATGGGAAATGCCAATCACGACATCTTGGTCGCCGAGCAAAGCCACTCCCATCAGTTGACGATGGGGGTCAATGTTTTGGTAGCAATTCAGGCCGATCCATTGCAAACGATAGGCCAGTTCTTGAGCAATGCTGGCCGAAGCCCCCACACCCAACACCACGATATGGCGGGCCGTGGCAATGGCATTGACGGCCTGCTCGACGCTGTTTAGGTCCAGCGATTCCAGCGTCTGCTCAATGGCATTGATGATATGCCTGAACACACTGCCGACCAGATGCGCCAGGTCGCTGGTCTCGATGCCTTCAAAAAAGACGCTGACCGCCACCGAGTCAATCTCGGCGATGGCCTCTTGGAGCACGTGGTACCCCTCCAACCCCAAATCGTCGCACAGCCGACAAACATCGCTGGGGTTGACCTGGGCATCTTCGGCCAGTTGCACCAGAGAACGGTGCGGGATCAGGGCATAGTTGATCAGGATATATTCAACCAGGGTACGCTCGGCGCCGTTGAGTGCGGGCAACCGATCACGGAGGTGAACCAGAATTTGCGGCAGTAGCGGCAGTTCACCGGTTTGACTCTTTTTGATGCTCATCCTCGCCTCCCACATCCAGGCTGTTACGGCGACAAATATCCGCGTATAGCTTGCCGCTGGGCTTGACCTGTCGCTGCCGGGTTTGCGGGTCTATGCCGATCAACCCAAAGCGATAGCGCGGATCGTACCCCTCGGCCCATTCAAAATTATCTACCAGTGACCAAAAATAATATCCCCGAACGTCTATGCCATCTTGAATGGCTCGATGAACCGCCCGGAGATGCTCGATCAAAAAGCGCGGCCGCCGGCTGTCGTCGGCATCGGGGATGCCGTTCTCGGTCACGATCACTGGCTTGCCGTATTGACCGTATTGCATCAAAGTCTGATAAAAATAATCGGCATTGATTTCGCCCCAGTTATCCGGCCCCACCCATGCGTCGGGTAGAGTGCTCATCTCAAACAAAGCGGCGCCCGGTTTGAAGGAAACCAGGTTGCGGCTGTAATAGTTGAGGCCCACAAAATCCAGCGAATCAATGGCCTGCGAGATTTCGCCGCCGGTCAGGCTGAGTGGAAAACCAAGTTGCCCGGTGCGAAACGCGTCAAACACGGCGGTATTGAATGCCCGGTCCAACCAGCGGGCTGTGCGGCGGTCGGCCGCCGACTGGGGACGGGCCGGATCAAAGCGTTTGGCGTGATGGGCAAACCCAACCTGGATGCCGGTCAGATGGCGGTGCAGCAGACGATAGGCCACGCCATGTGCGGCAGCCATGTGCACCATCACCCGCATGGCCAGATTCACGGCGCCCTTTTTGCCAGGCGGCCATTTACCCATGATGTAGCCCAAAGTAGCATAAACATTCGGCTCATTGATGGTACACCACAACGGCGTCAGGTCACCAAGAGCCTGCACCACCTGAGCGGTATATCGCTCAAACCAGAATACCACCTTGCGGTTGAGCCAGCCACCTTGCGCAGCCAGCCAGAGCGGGTTGGTAAAGTGATGCAATGTGACCATCGGGCGCAGGCCCAACTCGTGCATACGTTGCAGCAGGCGACGATAGCGTGCCAATGTGGCCTCGTCAAAAACGCCTTCTTCTGGCTCGATGCGGCTCCATTCCAGCGACAGGCGATGGGTGTTCTGTCCCATTTCGGCAGCCAGAGCCAGGTCATCCTCGGCACAGCGCCACCAATCGCAGGCCAACCCGGACGGCTGATCGTCCCAGATGTGACCCAAAGCCTGCTCCCAGGTCCACCAGTCATTGCCGCTGTTGTCGCCCTCCACCTGATGCGATGCGGTGGCCGTGCCCCACAAAAATCGGTCGGGAAAACGCAAGGTATCCATTTCAACAACCTCGATTAGACAAGGTGTTGGGCGTCGTGTGTTGACGCCCAACGCCGCAAATCATGCGCCGAATTTGATCAGACGACCGGCGTGAGCCATGGCCAGCGGCATCAACTCGACATGGCGGAAATGGCCCAGCCCGCCGCGCATGCAGGCGCGCTCGCCAAAAGCAGTCACCTCGTCAGGGCGAATGTCGTTGGCCCAGAGCAACACCGGCAACTCGTGCCAGCTATGGCTCTTGAGTTTGGCCGGCGTGGAATGGTCGCCGGTGATCAGCACCACATCGGGCTTGAGGGCCAGAATGTCTGGCAAGAGAGCATCCACCTCTTCGATAATGTGGACGCGCCCGTCAAAGTTGCCGTCTTCGCCATAGCTGTCGGTCTTTTTGACGTGGAAAAAGAAAAATTCGTATTTGGCCCAGTTTTCTTTGAGCGTCTCCACCTCATCGGCGATGGTGCTGCCGGTCGGCAGCACATCCATGCCCACCAGTTTGGCTACCCCGCGATACATAGGATAGGTGGCAATGGCCGCGGCCTTCCAGCCGTAAATTTCGCCCATCTTGGGCAGGCCGGGGTCCTGGGCCATCCCGCGCAGGTTGCAGCCGTTGGCCGGGAACTCGTCGGCCAACAATTTGCACGCCTCGGCCATCCACATATTGAACAGGTCGGCGGCATGCTGCGCTTCTGGGCGGGTGGGGCGGATAGACAAGGGCGGTTTGCCGGTCACTTGCGGGTCGGTCTCGGTCAGGCCATCGGCCAGGCCTTCGCCGCGCAAAGCCAACATAAAGCGATATTCCTGCACATGCTCGACAAAGGTCTGCACACCGGGCAGTTGAATGGCACGCAGTTTCTCCACCAGCCGCCGCCCTACATCGCTGGAAATGCGCCCGGCGCGACGGTCGGTGATCAGCCCGTTGGTGTCGAGCGAGCAAAAGTTGCCGCGCGCGGCAATGTCGTGGGGTTGCAGGTCAAAACCGATACCCAGAGCCTCCAGCACCCCCCGCCCGATTTCGTAGGTCAGCGGATCATAGCCAAACAGGGCCAGGTGGCCCGGCCCACTGCCGGGGGTGATGCCCGGCGCCACCGGTGTGCTCAGGCCGCAGATGCCCCGCGCTGCCAACGCATCCAGGTTGGGTGTGTGCGCCGCCTCCAGTTCGGTCGGACCATCGGGGGTCAGCGGCAGACCGCCCAGTCCATCCATCACCAAAAGCAGCACCCGCGTGGGGGCCGCCATATTCAACTCGCGCATCAAATTCAAGTAATCCATCATATCCTCCTCATTTGAGTGATCGATCCAACCGCAAGCGATTATATCACATTCGGCAAGCCAAGACAACCAGTTTGACACAGGGTTAAAATTTGTGTATACTCTTTTGAAACATTTTGTTAACGTTCACGGCACTCAAGCCGTATATGTACCTGTCCGCCTTGTGCAATCATCGGAAATGTGTCCGAAACAGTTCGTTCCCCAATCATCGCCCTTCTCAGCCGGTTCCCATCCCAACAGACTGCGCACAACCGGTCGGGTAGCCTGGAAACCTCAAACCAAACGGCAACTTGTCTGTCTTGATAGAAAGGAGGGTGACACGGACCGCTTGACATAAATCTGGACGTTCATCAGATTGTCCGTTCTGATGTCGCCAACCATTGATTTGTTCGCATTGATAGAGGAGGCAAGATTCCATGAGTAACGAGAAACTGTCACGCCGCACCTTTTTGCAGGCTGCGGCTATGGCCTCGGCAGGTGCAGCCCTGATCGCCTGTCAGCCGCAGACCGTCGTAGTTGAAAAAGTAGTCAAAGAGACGGTCGAAGTCGAAAAAGAAAAAGTGGTCAAAGAGACGGTGGTCGTCGAAAAGGAAAAACAGGTCGAGGTCACCAAGATTGTGGAAAAAGAAGTCAAGGTGACGGTGATGCCCAGCGAAGTGCGCGAGCCGCCCGATCTGTTTGCGCTGTCGGCGCAAGGCAAAATCCCCAAGGTGTCAGAGCGCATCCCTTCCGAGCCGTTGGTCATCCCGACGGTGGAAGAGATCGGCGTGTACGGCGGCACATGGCGGCGTGTGGCTGTGGCTCCCAACGATGTCGGCATCATTGACAGCCGCCTGTCTTATGTCTCACCGCTGCGCTACACGGCGATGGCCACCGAGATTGTCCCGCATGTGGCCAAGGGGTTCGAGCCGAACGCCGATTCGTCCGAATTCACCTTCCACCTGCGCAAGGGTCTGCGTTGGTCCAACGGGCAGCCTTATACCGCTGATGATATTATGTTCTGGTATGAGGACATGATGCTCAACGCCGATTACAACCCGAGCGGCATCGGCGGCTGGCTCAAGATGTATGACACGCCGGTGGTAGTGGAAAAAGTAGATGACTATACGGTCAAATACAAATTTGCCGGATCTTATGGTCTGTTTATTCCGCAAATGGCCTCCACAGCCGGATATGGCATTTTTGCCTGGAACTGCAAGTCTTATCTGACCCAGTTCCACCCCAAGTATGCCAAAGCCGAAGAGTTGGAGCAAAAGATCAAGGATGCCAAGTTTGAAAAGTGGCAAGACCTGTTCAACAACCGCCGCGGCTGGATGAATATCGAACGTCCGATGGTGTTCCCATGGACCATGACCAAAGTGCCGCCCGACATTCCCGCTGTAGCCGAGCGCAACCCTTATTTTTGGGCCATAGACCCGGAAGGCAACCAACTCCCTTACATTGACCGCATCCGCTTTGAAGTGGTAGAGAACATTGACATCCTCAACACCAAAGTGCTGGCCGGCGCGGTGGATATGCAGTTCCGCCACATCAGTTGGGCCAACTATCCGCTGTACGTGGAAAACGCCCAAGTCGGCGACTATAAGGTTTTCAAGTGGACGCTGGCCGAAGGCTCGAACTATTGCCTGCACTTTAACATCAACCACGAGAACCCCGGCCTGCGCGAGCTGCAAGAGAACAAGCTGTTCCGTCACGCCCTGTCGGTAGCCATCGACCGCGACGAAATCAACGAAGTGGCCTATTCGGGCCTTGGCACGCCGCGCCAGTCTTCGGTGCTGCCGGGCATCATCGGCTACAAACCAGAACAGTCCGAGGCGTATGCCCATTATGACCCCGATCAGGCCAGCAAGTGGCTGGATGAGATCGGCCTGACTAAAAAAGATGCCGAAGGCTTCCGCCTGAACCTGCGCGGCGAGCCACTGACCTTTAACATCGAGTATTCGCCCATCTTTGGCCCCTGGGGTGATATCACCCAGATGTTGTGCAATTACTGGAAAAAGATCGGCATCCGCGCCTTTCCCAAGGAAGAGGCTCGCCCGCTGTTTGCCGAGCGCGCCAACGTGGGCACCGTACAAGACCTGTCGGTCTGGCAGCAAGACCGCGCGGCGCACTGGCTGATCGAGCCGCTGTACCAGATGCCGCGGCGCGGCAGCACACCGTCGAGTGTGGGCGCGCTGTACTGGGACTGGTGGACCAGCGGCGGCAAGCAAGGCGAAGAGCCGCCGGCCGAAGTCAAGCAGGCCTACGAACTGTACGACAAGTGCAAGATGGCCAAGAATGACGAAGAAATGGCCAAATACGCCACCGAACTGCTGGACCTGAACGCCGAGCAGACCTGGTTTATCGGTATCGTCGGCTTGCTGCCGCACGTGGGCATTGTCAAAAACAACTTTCACAACGTGCCCAAAGAGGCAGTGTCGGACTGGCTGTGCCTGACTCCAGGTAATACGTATTCTGAGCAGTATTTCTTCAAAGAAACCAAATAGTTCCATCTCTCCAACGCAAGAAACCAGGCTGCTGGCAGCCTGGTTTCTTGCCTCAACCAACCTCGATACATCGAGGCCTCGATACTATGAGGAGGCAGGATGATCCAATATATTTTGAAACGGATTGCGCTGACCATCCCCACGATCATTGTGATCTCGATCATCTCTTTTACTCTGATCCAGCTTCCGCCCGGCGACTGGCTCAGCACACACATTGCCAATCTGGCCTCAACAGGCGAGCGGCTGACCGATGAAGAAATTTACGCTTTATATGCTCAATATGGGCTGGACAAGCCTATGCACATCCAATATCTCAAATGGGCCTGGAACAGCTTGCATGGCAACTTTGGTATGTCTTTTGAATGGGGCAAGCCGGTCGGCGAATTGATTTGGGAACGTCTGGGATTGACAGTGGTGATCTCGCTGGCCTCACTGATGTTTATCTGGATCGTCGCTTTTCCTATCGCTATCTATTCGGCCACCCACCAATACTCGTTTTTTGACCACTTGTTCTCCTTTCTGGGCTTTGTGGGTTTGGGCGTGCCAGATTTCATGATTGCCTTAATTTTGATCTGGGTGGGCTTTCGTTATTTCCGGACCGACGTGACCGGACTTTTCTCCGACAAGTACCTGGAAGCGCCATGGGGTTTTGGCAAATTTGTGGACATGCTCAAACATCTGTGGCTGCCGATGATCATTTTGGGGCTGGGTGGCACGGCAGGGCTGATCCGCACCACCCGCGCCAACCTGCTGGATGAACTGCACAAGCCCTATGTAATCACAGCGCGAGCCAAAGGGCTGACCGAGCGCAAATTGTTGTTCAAATACCCGGTGCGGGTGGCACTGCGACCATTCATCAGCACGGTCGGCTGGACGTTACCCGGTCTGGTGTCGGGCAGCACGATTCTGGCGGTGGTGTTGAGCCTGCCTACCTCGGGGCCGCTGCTGCTCATGTCGCTGATGACCCAAGACATGTACCTGGCCGGCACGTTTGTGATGATGCTGAGCATCCTCACCGTGATCGGCACTCTGATCTCGGATATTTTGCTGGTCTTTGTTGACCCGCGTATTCGATACGAAAGTTAAGGAGCAGGCAAAGAATGAATCAAGCCAGGCAAGCCTCCCCAAAATCAATCGAATTGGCCCAAGACAGCATTTTTGTGGCCTCGCAGTGGAAGCTGATGTGGTGGAAATTCCGCAAGCACAAGCCGGCCATTGTCGGAGGCATCATCATCATCTTGTTGTACATTGTGGCGATCTTGTGCGAGTTTATCGCGCCTTATGATCCAAATGTGTACAACAAATTATATACCTATGCGCCGCCGCAACTCATCCGCTTTGTGGATCAGGGCAAATTTCAACTGCGGCCGTTCGTATATGGCTATACCGGCAAGCGCGACCCCGAATCGGCACGCATGATCTTTACCATAGACGCGCAAAAAAAATACCCGCTCAAATTGTTTGCGCGAGGAGAGAAATATAAATTTTGGGGGCTGTGGGAAAGCGATCTGCACCTGCTCGGAATAGAGGATGACACCGGCAAGGGAACCATGTACCTGCTTGGCGCCGATCGCATGGGACGCGATGTGTTGTCACGCATCGTCTATGGCGCCCGAATTTCCATGTCCATCGGCCTGGCCGGCGTGCTGCTGAGCTTTGTGCTGGGCATCCTCATCGGCGGCGTGTCGGGGTACTATGGAGGACTGATTGATACAATGGTGCAAAGAGCCATCGAGTTCATCCGTTCTATCCCCAGCGTGCCGCTATGGATGACCCTCAGCGCGGCCCTGCCGGTGAGCTGGTCACCGATCAAGGTCTATTTCGGCATCAGCCTGATCCTGTCGCTGATCGGCTGGACCGGCCTGGCGCGAGTGGTGCGCAGCCAGTTTTTGGCTTTGCGCGAAGAAGACTTTGTGATGGCCGCTCAGTTGTGCGGGGCCAGCGAAATGCGCATCATCTTGCGGCACCTGGTACCGGCCTTTCTCAGTCACATCATCGCCTCGGTCAGCCTGGCCGTGCCGGGCATGATCTTGAGCGAGACCAGCCTGAGCTTTTTAGGATTGGGCATCCGCCCGCCGGCGATCAGTTGGGGCGTGCTGCTGCAAGAAGCGCAAAACCTGCGCGCTGTATCCACATCGCCTTGGGTGCTGGCGCCGGGCTTTTTTGTGGTACTGGTCGTGCTGTGCTTTCAATTTTTGGGTGATGGCCTGCGCGACGCGGCCGATCCTTACGCACGTTAAACAACGAGGTTATACAGAAAGGGTCCATCATGAGCCAAAACAACCGGCCGGAGGAATCCCGGCATCCCCTGATCCAGGTGCGAG
>CAYVBK010000046.1:27950-45750 GCA_964449465.1 uncultured Anaerolineae bacterium | reverse complement strand
TCTGTCCAGCGGGGGGTCTTTTATTCGTCTGTTAAAGTGCGAAATGCAGGTTTAGCTGTAAAGTCTTCCCCGATTGCCACTGTCCTGCCCTCCTTCGCTGGATCATGAGCAGTTGAATAAAGCCGGGCTATCTATCGAAAACCACCATGTATGAAAACATTGTACCATATACCGTTCGCTCTGGCAAGTATTTGACCGATTATATCGGGCGTGTTGCAGTTTGGGAGCGGCTTGGTTGGTTTCGACAGGCTCAACCAACCAAGCCGCTTCTGAAATAAAGCAAACGTGAATTTTGACGACACTCTGCGAACGCGCCCGATCCACATTTGCCCCCAATGTGAAATGCACCCGTCATATCGGCTAATCGGCTCAGCGTTTGCGCGGACGCTGTGGCTTTTTACGCCCAGAGCCGGCTTGTTTGCGCCGTTCGTCGGCTGGAGCAGACAACTCGGCATCGGGCCGTTTTTTGCGCTCCACGCCCACCCGCACCTGTGCCTGATCGCGGGGACGATAGGTGAACATGGCCGTCACCACTTGGAACTGAATGGATTGCAGCAGTTCTTGAAACATATCATAGGCGCGCACCTTGTACTCGGACAGCGGGTCTTTTTGGGCATAGCTTTGCAGGCCAATGCCATGTCGCAGGGTCTCGATGGCGGTAAGGTGTTCGACCCAAAAATAGCCGGTGATTTCAAGCATCAACTGCCGCTGCACATTGAACAACACTTGTTCGCCCAGATAGGCGCAAATTTCGTCCACATCCTGTTCAGACAGAGCGGTCAAGCGCGCCCCGGCGAGTTGGCTGAACCGCTGATCACCCAGATATTCACGCAGACCTTGCTGCACCTCTGGTTCCAGATCGGCGAGTGAGCGCGCGCTGATGCGTTGAAATTCCAGCCGCCCCCAAGACTGTGCGGCGGCGTCAATGACTGCGCTCAGATGCGTCAGGATGGCCTGTTCCATACGCTCGCGCGGCCAACCGGCCAGTTGCCCGGCCATCCATGGGATAAAGTCGAATCGTTCGACACGCTGTGCCACTTTGCGATGTCGCTGATCGAACCCGGTGCGCACGCCAAAACGCACCGCCTGCAAACATGCCAGCAAAGCCTCGGTCGCGGTGTCGGCAGAGCGTTGAATGTGCGTCTCGATCTCGGCCTGTATTTCGCTCTGCATCTCTTCAATACGCCGATCCATCGTCTGGGCCACCAGATCGAGGATGGCCTGACTCAGGTCCGCGTCGTCGGCAGCCACCAGGGTGCGCCGTTCTACCGACAGATCCGCAATGCCGACGCGCTGCGTCACCTGCACCAACAGCCGCAAACGCGCCTGAGCGCGGGCCAGATCGCGCACCTGCCCCAACATGGCCTGCTCCAAACGGCGACCGCGCAATCCTCGCCATGGCGAAGGGTCTACTTTGAGGCCGGTCTGCTCGGACACAGCCCGCGCCAATACCGAAACATCTATTTCGCCGCCCTGATCGCGCGCCTCCATCTCGACCCCCTCCAGAGCCACCGAGGCCGCCTCGGCCAGACGCTTGACCGTCTCCTGGCATTGCGCCACCCCCTGCTGGATGGCCTGTTCGCTCACAGCATACAAATGACGGCGCTGACATATCAGAGCCTGGGCAATCAACTCGTTCAAAGCCTGGCGCACCTGCTGCAGCTCGCCGCCTGCCGGCAGAGCAGCCAGGGCATATCGAAGGGCAAACGAGGGAAAAACCTCGCCCTCGGCCAGAGGACTGGTCGGTTGGACCCGCTCCAGGTAGGCCACCAGGCGCGTCAAATCGGGCGATTCGTCTCGTTTTGCATCGGCAAATACCTCATCCAATCGCCGCCCGATCTCGGCCTGCACCATCGCCCACACATCGTCGCGCAGATTGGGCTTGGACAGAATGCGCTCGCGCTGCTCGTAAATGACCTGCCGCTGGGTGTTTAGCACATCATCGTATTCGAGCAAATGCTTTCGAATGTCAAAGTTGTATCCCTCAACCTGATTTTGAGCATTGGCGATGGCTCGCGAGGCCAACCCCAACGAAACAGGAATGTCATCCTCGGCTCCCAACCGGTCAAGCAGCCCGGTGAGCCGTGCGCCGCCGAATCGTTTGATCAGTTCGTCTTGCATCGAAATATAAAAGCAAGATGCACCCGGATCGCCCTGACGGCCGGCGCGCCCGCGCAACTGATTGTCAATACGCCGCGCCTCGTGTCGCTCGGTGCCCAAGACGTACAGGCCGCCCAGCGCTTTGACCCGATCTTCGTTTTCGATGTGTTGCAAGAACCGTTGAACGGCCTCTCGATAGATCGGATTGAAATTGTCACCCAGCCCGCGCAAAGCCTCGGCCTTTTCTCGCAGCGACAGGCCAAAAGGAGCGATGCTGGCCTGGTTCAGCACCCGGTTGACTTCTGCCAGCACCGCTTCGTCCAGTTCACCGCCCAACTTGATGTCTACGCCGCGCCCGGCCATGTTGGTGGCGATGGTCACGGCGCCCAACTGTCCGGCGCAGGCAATGATGCGCGCCTCTTGGGTGTGATGACGGGCATTCAATACACTGTGCCGCACCTCGCCGTTCAACACGCTCAACAGACGGCGCGTATCGTCCACCTCGAACAGTTCGGCCAGATGCTCAACCACCTCTCCGTTTCGCAGGTCAATGGAAATCTCCAACCGCTCGCTCAACTTGCGCAGGTCCGAGGCCGAGAGCGATTCAAGTGGTTGATTCAATGTCTGCATGGCTTCTTTGTACACATCGCCATCTATGCGGCTGGAATTGACGTGATCGCGCAACAACAGCACCCCGGCCAGCCGACGCAGCATCTCGCCCTTGAGTCGCTGGCCGAGAAATTCGGACGCCTCTACCGAGGCCGTGCCGACCAGCACCGGCCGGCCCTGGCAATGGCAAGACACGATCCGCTGGACGATGGCGCGAAATTTGGCCTCTTGCGTCCTGAAAATGACATCTTGAACATCCTGCCGCATCACCGGGCGATGGGTGGGCAGCACCAGCACATTGAGGTTGTAAATTTTGCTAAACTCTTCTCGCTCGGTGGCCGCCGTGCCGGTCATGCCGCTCAACTTGGCATACATGCGGAAATAGTTTTGCAGGGTGATGGTGGCATAGGTGATGTTTTCCTGACGGATCGGCACGCCTTCTTTGGCCTCTACCGCCTGATGCAGCCCATCCGACCAGCGACGGCCAGACATGGTGCGGCCGGTAAACTCGTCTACAATCACTACCCGCTTGCTCTGCAAAATATAATCGCGGTCCCGTTGAAAGATAAACTGGGCCTTGAGAGCCTGCTCCAGGTGATGATTCAGCCTGGCCTGTTGCGGTGACAGTTCTTCGGGATTGTCGGGATCGAACAGCGGCATGCCCAACAACTCTTCCACCCGATCATAGCCCGAATCGGTGAGCGTAATGCTGCGTTCTTTTTCATTGATGTCATAATCTTCGGGGCGCAACTGCCGCACCACCTGCGCCAGTTTGTAATACTCGTCGGTCGGCTCATTGGCCGGCCCCGAAATGATCAGCGGCGTGCGGGCTTCGTCAATCAAGATATTGTCCACTTCGTCCACGATGGCATAATTAAAGCCACGCTGCGCTCGCGCCTCCAGCGAGCGGGCCGAATTGTCGCGCAAATAATCAAACCCAAACTCGCTGTTGGTGCCATAGGTGATGTATGCCCGATAGGCCTCTTGCCGACGCACAGCACGCAAAAAGCGATAATCATCTTCGCCACGCGTTTGCTCTGGATCGAACACAAAAGATTGCTCATCGCCCTGCTGAAGCAGGCCCACACTGAGCCCTAATGCATCATAGATCGGCCCCATCCACTGTACATCGCGCCGCGCCAGATAATCGTTGACCGTGACCAGATGGACGCCCTTGCCGCTCAACGCATTGAGATACAGCGGCAGCGTCGCCACCAGCGTCTTGCCTTCGCCGGTCTTCATCTCAACCACATAGCCGCGATGCAGGGCCATTCCGCCCAACAACTGCACATCGTAATGGCGCAGGCCAATGGTGCGTTTGCTGGCCTCGCGCACGGCCGCAAACGCCTCGACCAGAATATCATCCAGCGTCTCGCCCTGTTGCAACCGCCGCATCAGTTCGCCGCTTTTGGCCCGCAGTTGTTCGTCACTCAAACCCTCAAACTGCGGCTCTAGTGCATTAATCTGCGCCACCAACGGGCGCATCTGCTTGAGTTCGCGCTCGCCAGGATCGCCGAAAATTTTCATCAACAAGTTTTTGAAAAACGAGGTCCTGAAATTCACCCTACATCTCCCATACCATGACGGTTATCTAGCTCAACAATGTCAGAACTTGATGTTGGCTGAGTCGGCGGGTTGAGCGCGTTTGGTAGAACGTCATCGAAACCCGACCCCAACCAATCTTTTTACCAGGCCCACTGCCCGCAGCCGCCCGCATTATACACCGATCTCTGGCAAATTAGAAGTGCTTTGACGGTGCAGTTCCATGCCCACTCCGACCATCAACGCCAGGCCGCATGCCAGATCGGGCAAAAAATAGCCGCTATCCACCAACCCATGCGCCAGACCGGCGCACAGACCGGCGCACAGACCCACCTGCACCACTCGCCGCCGCCCTTGCCACCCATTCCCGGCCCACAACAGTTTGCAAGAACAGCCGATCAAGGCCACAAACACGGCCAGGCCCGGCAACCCCAGCCGCGCTGCCGCATCCAGCCACATATTGTGCGGATGGTATAGCAGTGGCTCTGACCAGGCCTCGGCGCGCAGATAGCGCGGATAGGCAAATTGAAAGCCGTCCAGACCGACGCCGCTCCAGGGATGATCGGCGATCAAGGCCAGGGCACTGCGCCAAACCGGCACGCGAATCTCTTGCTCCCAGGCGTTCAGGCCGCGCCCTGCCGCGATTCCGCTCCAGGCCAACAGCAGACACAGTCCGATCCCAATCAGCCGGCCGCGCCAGCCCGGCCTGAGCGTCCACCCCATCACCAGCCAGGCTGCCGGCACACCCAGCAACCACGCCCCCCGCGAGCCGGTCAGGTAAAGCACTAGCAACAGAATGCCAACTCCCCCCCAGGCCAGCCTGCGCCGGTCTGCGCGCCAGGCCAGCCCCACAGCCACCGGCACGAGCCGCTCCAGGTACAGCGCCAGGTGATTGGGCGAATAGTAAACGCCGGACACCCGCCCCATCTCACCGGCCCATGTCACCGCGCCGACACACCACTGCCCCACGCCGACCAGTGACACCGTCACCCCCGAAGCCAGCCAGGCCCATAGCACATCGCGCCAGGCCAACCGCCGCTCTAGCCGGATCAGCCCATATAACAAGGCCGGCTGCACAAAACACAGCCGCCACTCTCGCCAGGCTAGCCACCGATCCGGCGAGCGAAACAGGGCGATCAGGCCAACCAGCACCCACATCCCCCAAAGCCCGTCCAGCCACCGGATTTGGACACTGACCACCTTGAATTTTCTTCGAGCAACGTCGCAGATCAGCCCAACCACAGCCGCCAGCAAAAACGGCTCCGCCGGCGTCACCAGATCGCTACCCAACGGTTTGCCCCCATAGAACAAGGGGATGCTCCACACGGCCAGCATCGCCGCCCAGCGCGAATGCACGGCAAACACCGACAGCGACAAGGCCCATGACAGCAGCATCCACTCTGGATGCGGCGTCCACGCATACAGTCCACTCAACCCGGCCAACACTGCCCCGTGAAACCAGGCCGGCTGCCCGGCCCACTTGTGCCATTCGGATCGGGCCGCATCTCGCCACCGCCGATCCAACCAGGGCCACAGCAGCCCGGCGCCCCACAAGAGCAGCCCGCAGACCAGCCCAATCCATCGGATCGGCGCAGCAGTATGGCCACGTATGCTCTTTGTATTCTGCAAAGCATCATACAGGGCCGTTTTTTGCCCTGAAGCATCGCGCAGGGCAAAACTCCAACGCGGATCATCCGGTGTTGAGTCGGGTTGATACACTGCCCAGCAAAGCAGCCCCAACCACGGCCACTCGGCATCCACGCGCGCCATCGCCACACGGATGCGTTCCGTCTGCACCGCCGCCGCATCACCGCCCCACGGCGCCACCTCATCGGCGCGACGCAGATTCCAGCCCCACTCGACTGCCCAAATCGGTTTGGCCGCCTCGGCCGGCCCCTGGGCGCGCGCCAGTTCGCGCACGGCCACCAGGCGCGAAAAATTGAGCGTGTCGGCTGCCACCCGCCGGTCATCTGGCCCCGACCAAAAACCATAAGGCTTGACGGCCAGAACATCCCAAAACGACTCGGCTCCCAACGCATACAACTGCCGCAAATACACCAGGTCATTCAAATCGGTAGGGCCAGGGGACTGAGTAGGAGCCAGCCCGCCGCCCAACACCCACGCTGTCGGATCGGCGGCATGGATGGCCCCATAGGCCGCCTGGAGCAGCGTGACATAACCGCACGCCGACACGTGGCCGTTGCCCCAATACCGGCTCAGATTCGGCTCATCCCACACCTGGTAACCATCCAGTCGGTTGGCGTACCGCCCGGCCACCTGGCCTACAAAACGAGCAAAAGCCGCCTCGTCTACCGGCGGCACACAAGGCAAAGGCACCGGACTGTGCCGCACCGCCCAATCGGGCGGCGTGTCCAGCACGGCGATCAGGCGCAGGCCGTGTCGCTGTGCCGCATCCACCAGCCGATCCCACATCGCCCAATCGTACACCCCTGCCTGCGGCTCGATGTCTTGCCACCGGAAACGCTGCCGGATGTGGTCCATCCCCAATGCCGATACGTCATCCAACACCGTATCCAGTTGATCGGCGTCATAGCGAGTCAACTCGACGTTTACGCCCATGCCCCGCGCCCGAGCCGCCCCGCGCCCAGACGACTCGATCCCACGCCGTTCAAAATGCCACCATCGCCAGGCATATCCGCTTGTAGAGAAAAAACAAGCCAGGCAAAACACATACGCAATGGCAACCCCACAACGCATGCGCTCTGCCCGGCCACCCCAAGGCCAGCCTTTGATCTTGACTCCGATCTACAAATCGTCAATTTCCTGCTGCGGCGATACCACCTCTACCACGTCGCCATGTACGTTGACGATGATCTTGAAACCCATCATTCCCAAGAGCGGCTTCCACTGTTCCGGATCGGCCTGACGAAAGCCCTGATCGAAATTCTTGATGGCCATATCCACCGAGGCCTTGGTGAACAGGTCCTCTTTGCCCAAGAATTTCAACACGCCGTCCACAATCAGGTCTTCGCGTCCCTGCAATTGACCGCGCAAGATAGCCAAAACCTGCTCGTCCACTGCCACCGCTTCGACATGCCGTTTGAAATCCTCATCGGGAATGACATAGAACGGATCATCGCCCAGCCAGGTCACATCTACCGGCTCGCCCCGCTCATTGACAATCAATCCTGAAAAAATGGCCTGACGCTCCATCTCATTCACCTCTTTTCATTTGACCGTTTGCCCCTATGATACACACGCCCCACCGATCTGTCAACTTGCGTTTTGGCCGTTTTGGGCTAAGATCAATAAAAATCCGATCTCTGCTCGCCAGTTTCAAAAAGGAGGCTCGATGAAAACGATTTATGTCACCTCGGCCGAGGACCTGGGCGGCAAGACCTCACTGATCATCGGTTTGGGCCAGCACCTGCAACGCAGCGGCAACCTGATCGGCTATATCAAACCGCTGAACACTCGCGCCCAGATTGTTGAAGAGCAATTGATCGACCGTGACACCGGATTTGTCCGCCAAATGTTGGGACTGATCGATCCCCTGAGCGACATGTCACCCCTGGCTCTGACTCCCCACATCATCGAACAAGAGATGCGCTCGCCGCAAACCGGGCTATCCACCCAAATTGACGCCGCTTATCGGCGATTGATCCGCGATCAAGATGTGATGTGGGTAGAAGGCGGCCGGCACCCCTTTGAAGGGGCCACATTGGGATTGGCAGCCGGTCATCTGATCGCTATGTGGGACGCTCAGGTGTTGGGCGTGATTCGCTACACCGATCACCTGTTCGTTGACCAGGCCATGGCCCTGCAAAGCCTGTTCGGTCAACGGCTACTGGGGCTGGTGATCAATGCCGTGCCGCGTGCCTGTATACCCTTGGTGCAACAAATTGCCCAGCCCTTTTTAGAACAGCGCGGCTTGCCTGTACTGGCCGTGCTGCCGCAAGAACGGCTACTTTTGTCGGTCAGTGTGCAAGAGGTCGTCGAACACCTGGGCGGCCAGGTGATTTGTTGCGCCGGGCAGATGGCCGAACTGGTGGAATACCTGATGGTCGGAGCCATGACCGCCAGCAGCGCGCTGACCTATTTCCGCAGCCGCCCCAACAAAGCCGTAATCACCGGCGGCGACCGGCACGATGTGCAATTGGCTGCCCTGGAAACATCTACCCGCTGCCTGATTTTGACCGGCCAGCAGCAGCCCAGCGACGTGGTGATCAGCCGGGCTGAGCAGGTCGGCGTACCGATCATCGTGGTCGAACCGGATACCCTGACCACTGTGCAAAGCCTGGAGCAGATTTTCGGCAAGACATCGCTGCGCCAGCCCCGCAAAGCCGCCCATCTGTGCGCCATGCTGCAAGAACGCTTTGATTTTGAGCGATTTTATGGTATGATAGGCCTCCGGTCATAAAAACAATTCGTCATCAGGTGATTTCAGCAATCACCCGACCATTTAGAATAAAAGGAGTTCAACCATGTCCATGATCACCGACATTAATGCCCGAGAGATTCTCGATTCGCGCGGCAACCCCACCATCGAGGTAGACATCACCCTTGAGGACGGCTCAATGGGCCGCGCCGCCGTGCCGTCCGGCGCATCCACCGGTCTGCACGAAGCGGTCGAACTGCGCGATGGCGACAAGGGGCGCTATGGCGGCAAAGGCGTCCTGCAGGCCGTGCAAAACGTCAACGAAACCATCGCCGAAGAACTGCTCGGTTGGGATGCTCTCGACCAGGTCGGCATTGACGAGATGATGATCCAACTCGATGGCACACCCAACAAGAGCAAACTGGGCGCCAACTCCATTTTGGGCGTCAGCCTGGCCGTAGCCAAAGCCGCGGCCATCTCGGCCGGCATCCCCCTCTACCGTTATCTGGGCGGCAGCAGCGCTCGCACCCTGCCTGTGCCGATGATGAACATCCTCAACGGTGGCAAACATGCCATCAACAGCACCGACCTGCAAGAATTTATGGTGATGCCGGTGGGCGCGCCCTCTTTTCACGAAGGTTTGCGCTGGGGCGCCGAAATCTATCAATCACTGAAAAAAGTGCTGTCGGCCAAAGGCTACAGCACCAATGTTGGCGACGAGGGCGGCTTTGCCCCCAGCCTGGGCTATAACGCCGAAGCTATCGAGGTCATCCTGCAAGCCATCGAAAAAGCCGGCTACAGGCCCGGCGAAGATGTGTTTATCGCTCTTGACCCGGCCGCCAGCGAAATTTTTGAAGACGGCGTGACCTATAACCTGAAAAAAGAGGGCAAACGACTCAGCGGCGAGCAGATGGTGGAATTTTTGGTAGATTGGCTCAACAAATACCCCATCATCTCATTGGAAGACGGCCTGGCCGAAGACGACTGGTCAAGCTGGGCCAAACTCACAGCCGCAGTCGGCAGCCGCGTCCAGATCGTTGGTGATGACCTGTTGGTGACCAACGTGCAACGCATTGAAAGAGCAATCAAGGAAAAAAGCTGCAACTCGTTGCTGTGCAAAGTCAACCAAATTGGCACACTGACCGAAGCCATCGCTGCGGTAGAAACAGCCAAACGCGCCGGCTGGACCACCGTCGTCTCGCACCGCTCCGGCGAGACCGAAGACGCCACCATCGCCGACATTGTAGTGGCCCTCAACGTGGGTCAGATCAAGACCGGCGCCCCCTGCCGCTCGGACCGCATCGCCAAGTACAATCAGCTTTTGCGCATCGAAGAAGACCTGGGCGACAGCGCCATCTATCCTGGCAAAAAGGCCTTTTACAACATCAACCGCTAACACGGGCTGAAACCGTTGCGCTGAACAACAAGAGGCGTGACATTCCATTGTCACGCCTCTTGTGCTAAACTTGCTCTGAACGACCGCGTGAATAGCTCCTACCCCCAACAGGGTCCGAGACCTGTGAATTTTCCCGATCAGAGAGTCTCTGCTCCGACGGCCATTCGTTCTTCCACCGCCTCCAGCGTCGGCGGAATGGCGGCCGGCCGGCGCACAGCCTGCATCGCCGCCGACACATCCTTGAGGCCGCTGCCTGTCACCACCACCACCGCCCGCTCGTGCGCCGCAATCAGGCCCTGCTGCGCCGCTCGCACCAACCCGGCATAAGCGGCCACGCCGGCCGGCTCGCCAAAAACGCTGGCTTGCCGCGCCAAAACCCGCATCGCTTCCAAAATTTCCGCATCGCTCACCGCCACCCAGGCCCCGCCCGTATCGCGCACCGCCCGCAACGCCTTGACTGCGTCGCGGGGCATGTCCACCGAGATCGAGTCGGCCAGCGTGTGCGCCGAAACAGGCAACACATGTTCTGTGCCAGTCTGCGCAGCGCCATAAAGCGCGGCCGATCCTTCGGCCTGCACACCGATCAGCCGCGGCAGGTGGTCAATCAGCCCCAGCGCATACAGGTCACGCAACCCCTTGCCCAGCCCACCGATGATACAGCCATCGCCTACAGCCACCAAAATACAATCGGGAGCCTGCCAGCCCAACTGCTCACAGATTTCCAGCGCGGCGGTCTTTTTCCCCTCTGAAAGGTAGGGATTATAGCCGGTATTGCGACAATACCAGCCCCACCTGTGGCAGGCTTGCAGGCACAGATCATAGGCCTGATCATACGTGCCTTGAATGGGAATGATTGTGGCGCCGTGAATGAGCAATTGGGCAATTTTGGCCTGTGGAGCCGCATCCGGCACAAAAATAACATTGCGCAGCCCCATACTGGCCGATAACGTCGCCAGCGACGAAGCCGCATTGCCGGTACTGGCCGCCGCCACAATCCGGGCGCCGGTCTCCATCGCCTTGACAATGCCCACCGCACTGGCGCGATCTTTGAACGATGCGCTGGGATTACGACCATCGTCCTTGAGATATACGGCAGCCAGCCCCACAGCCTGCTCCAGGCGGTGGGCGCGATACAGCGGCGTCCCGCCCACGCAGAACAAGGGATGCGCCGGCTCACAACCGCGCTGCTGCGCCACCAGAGCTGCATCCACTGGCAGCAAGGGCAAATATCGCCAGATCGAACGGTCGAGATTGGCGGCCAGCCGCGTCGCGCTCAAAACCGGCTGGATGGCGGCATAGTCATAGACCACATCCAAAATGCCCTCATCGCCGTGGCGAGGACAGACATACTCGACCTCGTGCAGACCGTATTCGGCCCCGCACAGTACACATTTCAACCCTTGAACATGGATCATTTGACATCCTGCTTGCAGTTCGCTCATTTTTCCAGAGTTCTTAAAATTGCCCGATCACATTTGACCATGGCTTTTTATGTCGTCGCAGACCAGGCAAGGGCAATAGCTAGACATAAGAACGACTTTGGTCTGGTTTTCAGCCCCTGCCGACAGAATGTGGGCGGCTTTTGGGGGGTCTGGGCGGGCGAGGTTGCCCCCTACAGTGAAATGGGCATCAGTCCTTTTTCAGACGGCAGTTCATAAAACATCGTTTTTAATCTAAAGGTTTTTATATGTCCATCAAAAATGAACGAACCAAAAGATACTAGATATAAAAACGCTCATTTCCCTCGACGATGCGCTGACGATAATCGGTGATATAGGGGCGCAGCTCATTCAGCAACTCTTCCCAGGCCGCGCTGCTGGTCATGTGATAAAGCTGCTCGCCCACCTTGTCGCGCCCACCGATCACCAGCAAAATCTGCGGCACATTGCCATATACGGCATACCAGGCATCCTCCAGCTCCATACCCAGCGCCGGCAGTTTACCGACAAATTCGCGCACATGGCTGAAATGATCCTTTTCACTGCCAATGCGCACATCCCAGGTCAACAAAGCCTTGAAAGCCATGATCTATCTCCTCAATCCATTCAAAATTCGCTCTGGCGTGGCCGGCAGTTCATCGAGCTGCACTCTGGCAGCGCGGGCAATGGCATTGGCCACCGCCGGCGGAGTGGGAATTAAGGACAGTTCACCCACCCCTTTGCCGCCGAACGGCCCGTTTGGGTCCTGACATTCGACATAAATAGTTGTCATTTGAGGCATTTCGGTGATACGTGGAATGTGGTATTGCGCCAGAGTCGGGGTCATCAATTGGCCCTGCTCAAATGCCATGTTCTCATACAGAGCCAGCCCCAGGCCCATCACCACACCACCTTCGATCTGCCCGCGCAACCCCAGCGGATTTAGCACCCGCCCCACATCTTGGGCGGCGATCACTTCAAGCACCCGCGCCTGGCCGGTACGCAAGTTCACCTCGACCAGAGCAGCCTGGGTAGCATAGCCAAAGCTAAAATGCATATCTCCTGGCCGGCCCAGCGCGGCGGTTTGCGGCGGCGTATACACCACCTCTTCACGCAAGGATAGCCCCAACTCGCTGGCCTGCTGAATGGCCCGATCCAGGTCCCATTCGGCCAGGTCGGTTTGTGCGTTCAGTCGCTCTCGCAGCGTCTCGGCAGCCAGGCGCACTGCATTGCCGCTGATGAATGTTTGCCGCGAGGCCGTCGTGGGGCCGCAATCGGGCGTTATGTCGGTGTCGGCCACCGTCACATCCACGCGCTCCAGGGGAATTTGCAGCGTCTCGGCGGCGATGGCCGCAGCAATTTGCACCAGCCCCTGCCCCACCTCAGCGGCGCCGATGCCCACCCACACCCGACCATCAGGACGCGCTTCAATGTAGGCCGCTGCCCGGTCGGGGATGCCGCCGCCCAACCCGACGTTTTTATAACCGCAGGCCAGTCCCCAGGCGCGGCGACAATCGCCGTCGGCGATGGCTGCCCAGCCGCCCCGTTTTTCCACCTCTTGCACCACCCGCTCCAGCGTTTCGGCCATGCCGATGGGGTTGCGAATGACCTGGCCGGTGGCCGTCGTGCTGCCCTGGCGGAGAACATTTTGGCGGCGCACCTGAACCGGATCGAGGTTCAACGCCGCAGCCATCCTATCCATCTGCCGCTCGACGGCAAAAGAAGCCTGCGGCACGCCAAAGCCGCGAAATGCCCCGGCCGGGGCATTGTTGGTATAAATGGCGCGCGAAACAATCTCGACATGCGGCACATCATAGGGGCCGGTGATGTGGGTGGCCGTACGCGTCATCACCGGAATGCCCAGACTGGCATACGCACCGGTGTCGCCATCAATATACGCCTGCACCGCCAGCAATCGCCCATCGCGGTTCATGGCCGTCTTGAGGCGGATGGTGGTGGCATGTCGCTTGGGGTGAACCAGGAACGACTCGCGACGGGTAAATACCAGTTTGACCGGCCGCCCGGTATGATATACACCCAACGCTGCGTGGATTTGCGCTGCAATATCTTCTTTTCCGCCGTATGTGCCGCCCACCGCCGTGCCGATCACCCGCACACGCTCTACCGACCAGGCCAGCGTTTCGGCAATCTGACGGCGGTCTTCAAAAGGAATCTGCGAGCCGACATAGACCGTGATCCGCTCAACCTGCCCCTGTGTGTTGATCTGCGGCACGGCCAACGAGGCCTCTGGCTCTAAAAAGGCATGCTCTTGAGTGGGCGTGCGGTAGACATGCTCCATCACCAGATCAGCCTGAGCGAATCCTTGTGTCACATCGCCTTTGCCAAAGCGAATTTCGTGCATCACATTGCCGCCATCGTGCAGAGCCGGCATCCCTTCGCGCAAAGCAGCTTGCGGCGAGTCAATGACCGGTTGCAACTCGTATTCAACCTGAACGGCAGCGGCAGCGGCACGTGCCTGCGCTTCGCTCTTGGCCAATGCCACCGCCAGCGCGTCGCCCAAATAGCGCACCCGTTCGCCCACGCCCACCAGAGTGGGCCAATCGCGACGAATCAGGCCGTGTTTGTGTTCGCCGGGAATGTCGGCGGCAGTGAGAACGCGCACCACACCGGGCATTGCCGCAGCCTGCGCCACATCCAGGCTGCGCACGGTGGCATGCGGGACATTGCTGCGATGCACCACCGCATACAACATCCCTTGCTCATACAAATCGGCCGTGTAGAGCGCCGCGCCGGTCACTTTGGCAATGGCGTCGGGGCGCGGCCGGGCGCGCCCAACCGTCTGAAGCGGTGTCTGACTCTCTATCGGCGGCTCGACCAGATCGCCGGCGGCACGGTGAACGGCTCGCAAGATGGCGGCATAGCCGGTGCAGCGGCACAAATTGTTTCGCAAGGCGTATTGGATTTCGGCGTCAGAGGGATGAGGGTTTTGATTCAGCAAGGCTTGAGCAGCCAGAATCAACCCCGGTGTACAAAAGCCACATTGCACCGCGCCCTCGTCTATAAAGGCTTGCTGCAAGGGATTCAAAACACTGTCACGGGCCAATCCCTCAATCGTCTCGATGCGCATGCCGTCACGGATGTGCCGGCCGCGCACCAGGCAAGCCCGTCGTGCCTGACCGTCTACAATCACAGTGCAGGCACCACAATGACCCTCGCCGCAGCCATTTTTCGTGCCGGTCAGGTGGAGTTGATCGCGCAAAACATCTAGCAAGGTAGTCTGTTCATCTACCACGACACTACAAGGAACATCATTGACCATCAAAGACCGCTGGCTCATACTCTAACCTTTCCATGCCAACGCCCACTCATCACCCTGCCCGGTCATGGTTGATTTGCATCAGATTGTGCCAACTCTTGAACCTGGCGGGTCAGGCAGAGCAACTCTTGCCGCTGCTGCTCATATCCTTGAGAGTTCGACGGCAGGTCTGGCCGCAGCAGCCATTGAATCCGTTCGGCAAACCGCTCCGGCTGAATCGGCAAATGCGCGATAGCAGCCGCCAGTTTCTTGTCGCCGGGGAAATAGACGCAATTCAGGGCAAACACCACCTGGATCAGGTGGTGAACTACCTGCTGGACAATGCCGGTCACATAGATCGTGTCGGCGCGGGCGACGGCCGTGCGATAGTGAAAATTGTCCGGCCAAAACTGCGCCGCCCGCAAACAAGAGGTGATGATCGCCTGGCGCAGTAAGGCCGGATATTCGGCCACCTCGGCCTGCCAACGAGCCAAAAGGCCGGCCGGGTCATCAATCGGCTGCATGTGATGCAGGTCCGACAGGGTACAATAGTTATAAAAACCCATCACCGTCCATGTGACCAGGCTGTGACGCACAATGCCCTGCTGGCACTCGGCAATGATGTTGGCAACATAGTCGCTGTTGCGCAGCCAGCACTCGACCTTGAGGCCGCGATAGTAAAAATCGGTGCCGCCCTGCACAAAAGGCAATGCTTCACCCCATCCGCTGATGCGGTCAATGCCGTCAAACTGCTCACACAACTGCGACCGCTCGGCTGCGCTCAACACTTTGCGGGCAAACAGGTACAGGTCAAGGTCCGATTCGGCATCGGCAACGCCTTTGGCATGCGCGCCGCCCAGGGCAATGCCATATTCGCTGCCGCCCGGCGCACAAAACCGGCGCAGCAAGGGCAGCAATTGTTCAACCGGCTCGATAACCTGGATCATCATCACCTCAGCGCGCCAACCATTGATGGTATTGCGCCGCAATCCGTTCCTGCACTGGATACGCGCCCGGCTCGAATGTCTGGCCTGTCAACTTTTCATAGCAGGCCATATAGCGCTGGCTAACCTGAACGATCAAATCGTCTGTGGCGTCCGGCGGCTCGCCGTCACCGCGATAGCCGCGTTCGGCATACCACAGACGCAAAAATTCTTTGTCAAAGTTATCTGGCTCTTGACCGGCGGCAATGCGCGCTTGATACGTATCGGCCACCCAAAAACGGCTGCTGTCTGGTGTATGCACCTCGTCAATCAGCGCCACCCGACCATCGGGCAAACGGCCAAACTCGTACTTGGTATCCACCAGAATCAATCCCCCCCTTGTCGCCAGCTCTTGACCGCGCTTGAACACGGCCAATGCCGCCGCCTGGACCTGCTCCCACGTCTCGGCATCCAGCAAACCGCGTTCAACTACCTCAGCGCAGGTGATCCGCTCATCGTGGGCGCCGGCGCGCCCTTTGGTGGTCGGCGTGATGATCGGTTCGGGCAAAGCCTGGTTCTTGGTCAGCCCTTCGGAAAATGTATAGCCATAAATATGCCGCTCGCCCAACGCATAGCGATACCACAGTGCCGTGCTGGTCACACCGCTAATATAGCCGCGCACGATCACCTCTACCTCAAACGGCTCACACTCGACGGCGACGGTCACATTGGGGTCCGGCACAGACACAACGTGATTGGGAATAATGTCTCGAGTTTGTTCAAACCAAAACGCGCTCAGTTGATTCAACACCTGGCCCTTGAACGGCACCGCCGTGAGAACGCGGTCAAAGGCCGAGAGGCGGTCGGTGGTCACCAAAATCAAACGACCATCGGCCGACCAGACATCGCGCACCTTGCCGCTAAAACGGGTGCCCAGAGGCAAATCCAGGCCGGTAAAAGCATGCGGAACCAGAGTCAAAAGCGTTTCCTGATCAAGCATTTCTTTCATCCCTCTGTCAAATTTATTTTGAATATCTTAGACCGTTTTTAAACAACGTCAAACCCAAATTGCCTTTGATGTGCTGAGGGTGCTGCTCTGGCACAATATGATTCTCGGGATGAGGCATCAGACCCAGCACATTGCCCTGTTCATTGCAGATACCGGCAATGTCTAACATCGAGCCGTTGGGATTGGCCGGATAGGTCGCCGCGCAGCCGTCGGCTTTGACATAGGTCAGAGCGACCTGTCCACGCGCTTGCAACTGTGTCAGCGTTTGCTCATCTTGAGGAATGAACCGCCCTTCACCGTGCGCCACCGGGCAATAAACGCGCTCTTGAAGGCCAGAGGTAAATATACACAGACTGCCCTCGTTGGGCTGCAACCAGACCCAGCGACACTCAAATTGGTTTGATGCGTTACGGGTGAGCGTAGCCCGCAACGGAGCGCCGGGCAGCCACCCGCTCTTGACCAAAGCCTGAAAACCGTTGCAAATGCCCAGCACCAGCCGGCCCGACTCGATAAAATTAGACATTTCATCCTGGAAAAGCCAACGCAAATCGGCCGCCCATAGCCGGCCCGCCCCCAACGCATCTCCATAAGAGAACCCGCCGGGCAAGATCAGCATGGCGTAATCGCGCAGACGAGCCGGATGGTCACGCAGAGCGTTAATGTGGACAATCTCTGGGCGTCCGCCGGCCCGCTCTACGGCCCAGGCCACATCATGATCGCGATTGGTGCCAGTGGCATGGAGAATCAAGACACGCAGTTGAGTCATAGCAGGTTCTTATTCCTCCGGCTCGATCACTTCAAAGCCGGCCGAACGCAGTTCTTCGGCGCGGCGGCTGTGAATACTGCCTACCGCAAGGATAAACCGGGTCGGAGTCACGCCGGTTTCATCTATGTACAATTGCCGTTTGCGCTCCAGACGCTCGCAGATATTTTGACGTACACTGGCAGAAATTTCCAACAAGATGTGTTGACCATCGTGGATAATGCAATCAAACTCTTCGCCACGGATCTGGCAACGCTCTACCTTGACCCCAAAAGACTCTTCCAGCACCGACTGCATCACCTGCCTGAAGACATGTTCGTTGCGAATGCCCCAGCGGGCGCCCAGTCGGTCAATTGCCAGGTGCAGCTCCTGGAATCCTCTTTCCATACGACCTTCCAGGCTGTCCATCCGCTGATCCGACCGGTCAAATCGCTGATCAATCTGC
>CAYVBK010000046.1:0-27850 GCA_964449465.1 uncultured Anaerolineae bacterium | reverse complement strand
TCGAACCGCTGATCAATCTGCTCGAACCGCTGATCAATCTGCTCGAACCGCTGATCAATCTGCTCGAACCGCTGATTGGTTTCGTGGCGAAATTCCTGCACCTCGTCCAACAGCCGGGCAAACTCGTCGCGGCGCGGAAATTTTTCGGCCACAATCCCCTCAATAAAGGTGATAAAACGCGAGTCTTGTTCCAACACACGGGGCAACTGATCCAAAATGTATTCCTGAATCTGCTCCAAGATCACCGAATTCACAACAGGTGGCTCGGACATCTCTGCACTCCTTTCTGACTCTGATCTGATTGTAACACAATCATCCGGTGAAAGCAACAGGTTTCTTGCCGGTTTAGACCATAGGGGTAGATTGCCAGGCGTGCAGCAGGTCGCCCAGCGAACTGTTCAGCACCACCTGCTCACCCGACCATTTGACGCACAGGTGACCCCCTTGAACAACCTGTCCAATGCATGCCGTTGGACGTCCCGATAAGGCTTGCTCGAATAATGGAGCATGGTCTGGCGTCACTTCAACCAGAAACCGAGCGCTGCTTTCCGAGAACAAGGCTATTGCGGGTGTGTCTACATCGGCTGCGCGGGGCAGCGCAGTCAGGTCCAATTCGATGCCCTGGCGCCCGGCCATCGCCATCTCGGCAGCCGCCACGGCTAGCCCACCCTCCGACAAGTCATGACAGGCGCGGACCCATCCATTACAGATGGCCCAATAGAGCGCGCGCATGGTTTCAATGGCTTCAGGCAGCGGGGCGGGCAGCACTCCATCACCCCGTCCCATCAGACGATGATACAGAGATGCGCCCATCTCATTACGCGTAAAACCGACCATATACACAAAATCTCCAACTCGCTTCAAATCCATCGTCACACACCGATGCACATCTGGCACGATGCCCAACGACGAAATCAACAGAGTGGGCGGGATGGCTCGCTTGATGCCCTGTGCATCCAGGTACTCGTTATTGAGGCTGTCTTTGCCCGAAATAAAGGGCATGCCATAGGCCAATGCCGCATCATGGCAGCCCTGAGCAGCCCGAACCAGCCCTCCCAGGCGATCTGGTAAAGCAGGGTTGCCCCAGCAAAAGTTATCCAACAAGGCAATCCGGTCTGGATCGGCACCCACCGCCACCACATTACGTACTGCTTCGTCTATGACCGTCCAGGCCATCCGATACGGGTCCATCCGCCCATAGTGCGGTGAAATGCCCACACCCAGGGCAATCCCCTGCGACCCATGAACCTGCATCGGCTTGATCACTGCCGCATCCGATGGACCGTCATTCTGCCATCCCACCAGCGGTTTGATCACCGTGCCGCCTTGTACCTCGTGATCATAGCGGCGGATCACACTTTCTTTGCTGGCAATGTCGGGATGAGCCAGCATGCGCAGCAACATCTCTTGATGATCCGATGAGCCAGTCCAAGACAGCCGCTCAACCTCTGGCAGACGCCACTCGGCTTGTAGCCGGGGTTGCGGCCAGCCTTCATGCACAAAATCCATATCCAGATCGGCAGCCAGACGACCGCCATATCGAATACGCAGCCGTCCATCGCCGGTAAAGCGGCCAATCACCGTCCACTCGACATCTAGTTGATCACAAATATCCTTCAATCGCTCTAAATTTTGTAGAGGCACGGCCAACACCATACGCTCTTGCGCCTCCGACAGCCAGATTTCCCAGGGACGCAGCCCCGGATATTTGAGGCGCACATCTTGCAATTCCACCTCTACGCCGACCTCGCGCCCCATTTCGCCCACCGCAGAAGAAAAGCCGCCCGCGCCGCAGTCGGTGATGGCCGTGTACAGGCCTTCATCACGGGCCAGCAGTACCGCCTCCATCATGGCCTTTTCGGTGATCGGATCGCCGATCTGTACCACACTGCCCACCGTGGCGCCGGTTTCGTGGGTCAACTCGGCCGATGAAAAGGTGGCTCCATGCACCCCATCGCGCCCGGTGCGCCCACCCAAAGCCGCGCACAAGTCGCCCACTTGAGCGGTATGTCGGTGCCGGCCACGCGGTGCAATCCCTACACAGCCACAATAGACCAGCGGGTTGGCCGCGTAGCCCGGATCGTACAAAATGGCTCCCGAAACGGTGGGAATGCCCATCTTGTTGCCGTAATCTTCGACTCCGGACACCACGCCACGGGCAATGCGACGCGGATTCAGCACGCCGGAGGGCATCTCTTGGGCCGACATGTCCAGCGGACCAAAGCACAGCACATCGGTGTTGGCGATGGGACGCGCCGACACGCCCAAAATATCGCGGATCACGCCGCCCACACCGGTATTGGCTCCGCCAAACGGCTCTAACGCCGAAGGGTGGTTGTGTGTTTCCACCTTGAACGACACCTCCCACTCGCCGTCCAAATCTACCACTCCGGCATTGTCCACAAAGGCCGAACGCACCCAGGGACGAGCCAGTCTGTCGGTGGCGGCGCGCAGGTAGGTTTTCAAGAGGCCATTGATCTGCTCATGTGCAGGCGCAGGTTGCTCGCCGTTGGGCAAGATGCGGGTGGTGCCCTCGGCACAATGGAAATCAATTTGCGACTTGAACGCTTTGTGCTGGCAATGCTCCGACCAGGTCTGCGCCAGGGTTTCCAACTCCACATCGGTGGGGTCTCGCCCCAGACGGCGAAATTCGGCGCGCACAGCGCGCAACTCGTCGGCAGACATGAACAGCACCCGCTCCACGCTCAACTGCATCAGGGCCTCGTCATCCAGATCGCGGATGGGGATGATTTCAATCTCGGCAGATGGCTCGGCATGGGGAATGAACACGGGCTGCAACGCGCCCAGCGCAAAGGTTTGAATCACCTCGTTGCACAACAACTCGCAAGCTATGCGTCGCAATTCGGCCTCCGACAGGTCGCCATCAAACACATAGCGCGTGCCGGTAGTGGCCGCCTGCACCGGAATGTCTAGCCATTGGGCGCGACGCACAAGATGCGCGGCCACAGGATCGGTGACGCCGGGGTGAAAACCCACTTCAACAACCTGAAAACCGCCGGGCATGGCCGGAGCGACTGCATTTTGAATTTCATATCCATCCACAACCGGGTCAGCCAGCAACTCTTGAGCCAGCCGCCCCACCCCGGCAAAGGACAGATCGCCGCGTATAAAATACAAATCGCTCACCTGAACATGCCGCACCCGGTCAATGCCCAGTTGAGCGATCTGCGCCAGCAAAGCGGTGGCCCGACCATCGGGCCCCGCCGCCCGCCAAAACACATTGATGCGATAATCCATAGTTTGCCTCATCCTCCTGTCATCGTTTTTCTAGCCTGACGACGATGTTACCATGAGCAAATGGTTTTGTCAAAAGGCCAATAAAAAACGGGCGCATTTCAATCTAGGAGCGAGTTTCAGGAATGGAGGCTTCAGCCGGTTATCCTGTATCATAGCGCATCCCCAACCGGCTAAAGCCTCCACTCCCCTGTCTGAAAATCGTGTTGCGCTCGCGCGTTTCCCCCGAAAAGAAATGCGCCCTAAAAAACAGGCCCGCCTGCGCTCGGCAGGCGGGCCTGGACAAAACAGCAGAGCAGGGTCTCTAGCCGTACAAAATTTCGGCGCCGCGCCCCTGCTGAATCATCGGGATGAACGTCTCCAACTCGGCCTGCACCTTGGGATCGGTCAGGTCAATGGTGCATTTGCGCTCGGCCGACATGTAGGCGGCGGTGAACAACTTGGTGATTTCCAGGCCATATTCCCAGGGCAAATAACCATCCTTGCCGGCCATAAACGACTGGGCCGCGTCCAAATTTTCGTCCACATAGCCATACAAATCGGCTTCGTTGTGCTGCACGGCCAGCAGGCCACGCGATGCAGTGGATTTTTCCAGCGCCAGTTCGGCATTGGCAGTGGCTTCGGCGGCTTCGTCACCGATGAAAATGGTCAGCGAAGATTGCAACGTATTCACCTCAAAGGCATAGCCGGGGCCCATACCATCCATAAACAGGCGCAGGCCTTGCTTTTCAAACATCCACGAGTCGGTAAATTGCGCCTTGACCAACTGACCAGTTTCGGGGTTTTTGAATGTGACCATACCGGTGGTAAAATCTTCGGCGGGCGTCCTGGCATAATCTACGCCGGTCTTGGCCAGCAATTTTTCACGCCATTTGGGCAGCCCCCACTTGAGCAGCGCGGTTTCGGCCTGGATGGATACCGGCCTGAGAAAATCTATCGGCGTGCCGAGTGGGTTGAGGGCATACCAGCCCACGGCGATGCTGTGGCAGCCCATATCTGAAAGGACGCCGCCGCCCTGACGGGTGGGGTCCCAGAACCAGCCCTCGTGCGGGCCGCCATGCTCTTCAGCCGAGCGAGTCAGGGCCAGCGGCCCCATGGTGCGCTGCTGCAGGGCCAACTGCTTGAGCTGCGACTGGATCGGCTTCATGAAAATCTGGTTTTCAAAATAGGCCGTTTTCAGGCCTACGCTGCGCACCAGTTCGACCAGCTTGCGCGCCTCGGCCACATTGCGTCCCAGCGGTTTTTCGCAGATCACCCCTTTTAGCTCAGCGCCCTGCTTGACCGCATCCACGATCTCTTGCACAATGGCTACGCGGGCAAAGTTGGGGGCAAACACGGCCACGGCATCTACATTCTTGCACAGTTCGGTGATATTGGGGTACACCACGCCCTTGCCCAGCCCCATGCCGGTCACATTCGCCGACAGTTCTTGGGCGCCTTTGAGCGCGGTCACGCCATCCACATCCACAGTACGCACCTGCGTCAGAGCGCGGGCGTGAAAGTTGGCGACAAAACCGGCGCCAATCATACCTAATCTC
Organism: uncultured Anaerolineae bacterium; assembly: GCA_964449465.1. Taxonomy (GTDB): domain Bacteria; phylum Chloroflexota; class Anaerolineae; order JAFGEY01; family JAFGEY01; genus CAYRXM01. Next base: position 23,057 of record CAYVBK010000046.1, on the reverse strand, counting down.
ATTTTGTTCATATTGATTCTCCTTTCAAAACACAATCTTTGTGTAATCGGCAGCAAGGGGATTATAAGCGAGACAAAAGGAAAGGTCAAATACCTGGATTTTTGACTATTCGCGCCGGTTGTGTTAACATTGGGGCCAGCGTAAAAAATAAGCAAATTGAGAGTTGAAAAGCAAAGGAGCAAAAACATGGTCATTGCAGGATCGGATCAAACCGCGCGGTTTGATCGCAAACTCAAAATGGGTATGGTCGGTGGTGGACGCGACGCCTTTATCGGCGCGGTGCATCGCGCCGCCGCCACGATGGACGGCAATGTCGAGTTTGTCGCCGGTGCCCTGTCATCCAACCCCGAAAAGGCCCTCGCCTCGGGGCGCGATCTCTATTTGCCCGACGAGCGCAACTATGGCACCTGGCAAGAGATGCTCGATAAAGAGCTGGCCCGGCCGGTGGGAGAACGCATTGATTTTGTCTCCATTGTCACTCCCAACTATGTCCACTATCCCATTGCTAAAGCCTTTGCCGAGGCCGGCATCCATGTGGTCATTGACAAGCCATTGGTAATGAATTCGGAACAAGCCAGCAGCCTGATCGCCGCTGTGGAAAAATCGGGCGTCACTTTTGCCGTGACCTATACCTACACCGGCTATCCGATGGTCAAGCAAGCACGACAAATGGTACGCGACGGGCTGATCGGCGAGGTGCGCAAAGTCATTGTCGAGTATCCGCAAGGCTGGCTGATCACCAAGTTAGAAGACACCGGTCAAAAGCAGGCCGCCTGGCGCACCGATCCCCAGATCGCCGGCCTCGGCGGGGCCATCGGTGACATTGGCTCGCACGCCGAAAACCTGGTCAGCACCATCACCGGCCTGGAAATCGCCGAGTTGTGCGCCGACCTGACCATCTTTATCCCCGGCCGCAAGCTCGACGATGATGCCAACCTCTTGCTGCACTATACCAACGGCGCGCGGGGCATCCTTTTCTCTTCGCAAATCTGCACCGGGCAGGAAAACAATCTCAATATCCGCATCTTTGGCAGCACCGGCGCACTGGCCTGGGTGCAGGAAAATCCCAACTATTTGTACTATACGCCCGCCGATCAGCCGGTGCAAATTCTCTCACGCGGCAACGGCTATCTCTGCGATGCGGCAAAACGAGTCACCCGCACACCCACCGGTCACCCCGAAGCCTATATCGAGGCCTTTGCCAACATTTACAAAAACGTCGGCGACACCATCCGCGCCCGGCTGCTCGGCCAGGAACCCACCGAATTCGAACTGGATTTCCCCACCGTCTATGACGGCGCACGCGGGGTCAAATTCATCGAAAAGGCCGTTGAAGGCAGCGCCAGCACGCAAAAATGGATCAAATTCTAAGAGCAAACCCACCCACCTAACCAACCACCTGATTTGAGGAGGATACCATGTCACGACCTGTTACTCTGTTCACCGGCCAATGGGCCGACCTGACCCTGGATGCAGTGGCTCAAAAGGCCCAAAGTTTTGGCTATGACGGCCTGGAACTGGCTTGCTGGGGCGACCATTTCGAGGTAGACAAAGCCGAGGCCGACCCGACCGGCTATGCCGCCAGCCGCAAAGAGATTTTGGGCCGGCACGGCCTGGGCGTGTGGGCGATCAGCACCCACCTGGCCGGCCAACTCGTTTGTGATGTTAATGACTTTCGCACCGACGGCTTTGCACCTCAAGAACTGGCCGGCGACGCCGAAGGCAAGCGCGCCTGGGCCGTCGAGCAGGTCAAGCGCGCCGCCCGCGGGGCCAAGGCGATGGGACTGAGCGTGGTCAATGGCTTTACCGGCTCAAGCATCTGGCACCTGCTCTACGCCTTTCCGCCCTATGATTTCAAGGTCATTGACCAGGGGTTCCAGTTTTTTGCCCAAATGTGGGGGCCGATCATGGATGAATTTCAGGCCAACGGCGTCAAATTCGGCCTGGAAGTGCACCCCACCGAAATCGCCTTTGACATTGTCACCGCCAAACGCGCCTTGCAGGCCATTGACTATCACCCCGCGTTTGGGTTCAACTTTGACCCCAGCCACCTGCTCTGGCAGGGCGTAGACCCGGTCAAGTTCATCCGCGCCTTTCCCGACCGCATTTTCCATGTCCACATGAAAGATGCAGCGGTGACGCTGGATGGCGAAAGTGGCATCCTGTCGTCGCATTTGCCCTTTGGCGATCATCGGCGCGGCTGGGATTTCCGCTCACTCGGCCACGGCCAGGTCAATTTCGATACCATCATCCGCGCCCTCAACGACATTGGCTACAACGGCCCACTGTCGGTCGAATGGGAAGATTCGGGCATGGATCGCGAGTTTGGCGCCCGCGAGGCCTGCGAGTTTGTCAAAAAGACCGACTTTGCTCCCTCCAGAGTGGCCTTTGACGCTGCGTTTGACAAATAGAGCTGCCACTCACCGAGGGTCATTTTTCATCCAAGCCTCCCGCAGCCGTTGCGGGAGGCAGTTCTTTGTTCAAGAGCAGAATGTTTTTCAGATGAACACCATACACCGATCCCGTGTCTTGATCATTGCTGCTGATGGCGCCGACCCCGGCATCGCTGCCCGGCTCATGTCAGAAGGCCAAATGCCTCACCTGACCGCTCTCTGCCGGCGCGGGGTGTGGGGACCGCTGCAAACCACCTTTCCCCCCGTGTCGCCGGCAGCCTGGATGACCTGTCTGAGTGGCGTTTCGCCCGCCGATCACGGCATCCACGATTTTGTCATCAAGGCCAGAGGCAGTTATCATCCCGACATTGGCCTGTTTGAGGCGCGCCAGGGGGCAAGCCCAATCCCCTTGTACACCAGCCGTCGCACCGCCCCCACGCTGACCGAGACGTTGGCCCGACATGGCAAAAAAGGCTATCTGCTCCAGGTGCCGGCCACCTTTCCGCCACCGCCGACCGGCTATGTGTTGGCCGGGCTGGGCATGCCCGATCTGGCCGGCACATTCGGCATGTCGGCCTGGTACACCACCGATGCCGCCGCCAAACGGGCCGCCGCGCCAGAAGGCGGAGACTGGGTGCAGCCGCTCAAACCGGTAGGCGGCAACGTGTGGAGCGGTGAGATATTTGGACCGGCCTCTGCGTCGCTGCCATTTCTCCTGTACCGTCAAGGCGAACGAATGACCCTGTCGCTACAAACCGGCGCAGCGCAAGACGATGCAACGCTGGCGGTCGGCGAATGGAGCGGCTGGCTGCGCCCGGTTTTCAATGTGCCGCAACTCGGCGCCATCCCCGGCCTGTGCCGGTTCAAATTGATCGCAGACGGCCCCACAGTCGAGCTGTATCGCACGCCGGTGCAGTGCGCCCCCGATCTGCCGCTCTTTCCACTCTGCGAGCCGGCCAGGTTGAGCATCTGGCTGCAAAAGCAAATTGGGCCATTCGCCACCATCGGCATGCCCGCCGACCTGGACGGCGTGCGGCGCGGCGTGGTGGATCACGAAACCTGGCTGCAAGATGCTTATTTCAACTGGGACCGGCAGGTTGCGATGGCATTGCGCTTGATGGCTGAACCGGACTGGGACCTTCTCATGCTGCACCTGTTTACGTTGGATAATGTCCAGCATTTATTCTGGCACACCTGGGATGAACGGCATCCAGCGCACCCATCCAACACACCAGGCCGCCGAGGCGAGATCGAGCGAGCTTATCGCTGGATAGATGAACAAATCGGGCGACTGGCTGCCGCCGCAGGCCCGGACACCACGCTGATGGTGATCAGCGATCATGGCGGGCTACCCATCTATCGCCAGGTTTACATCAACGCCTGGCTGCGATTGCAAGGCCACCTATCGCCGCTAGACGATGACACACCGGGTCGGGCCATCCGCATAGATTGGGCGCGCACCCGAGCCGCCATGTTGGGCACCGGCAGCATCTGGCTCAACGTGCAGGGTCGTGAACCACAAGGCATCGTGCCGCCGGGCGTACCCTACGAGTCGTTGCGGCAGGAAATCAGGCAACACCTGCTCAACTGGCACGATCCCGACACCGCCCAGCCGATTGTCGAAAATGTGCTGAGCGGCGAGGATGTGTTTGGCCGGCCGGCGCGCCGACACGGCCCCGACCTGGTACTGGCACTCTACCCCGGCTATGGGCTGGGACGCGGCGAAAGCATCGGGCAAGTCATGTCGGGTCGGTCGCTGGTATCCGACAACCTGACAGCCTGGAGCGGCGGTCACGAAGGGCCATATTTGCCGCACCATGTGCCGGGGCTGGGCGTATTTTGTGGGCCCGGGTTTGAAAATGCCACCTGGCCTGCCGAAATCGGCCTGCAAGACATTGCCCCCGCCGTACTGTACATCCTGGATGTGCCGCCCAGCTGACCATTGCAGAACTTTTACCCAACCTTTACGGTTAATATCCTTGATGTTACTTGCACATCCGCCTGAAATGAGGTACAATTGCAACAAGACTATTTATTGAGGAGATCCGATATGCCAGTCTATGTCTATCAATGTGACACATGTGGGCTAACGTTTGAGCGTCGTCAGTCTATGAGCGAGCCCCCCCTGAAAGACTGCCCGGAATGTACCGGACACGTCCATCGCGTCATCCAACCGGTCGGCGTGATGTTCAAGGGGTCTGGCTTTTATGTGACCGACAACCGCAGCCCCTCATCTACCGCTCTGCCAGGCACTAAAAAGGCAGACGCCGTCGAGACGACGCCTGGCTCAAGCACGACCGAATCCAAAAGTGAAAAACCTGCTCAAGCAACCACGCCCGGCGATTAGGTCGTATGATTCTGAACCGGGGGTGCTCGTCTACCCCCGGTTCATTTTGCACCAACTCTTACAATAATTTATGCAATGTGGCCTCATTTCTCATCCACCGTCAGGGGGAACGTGTGGGAGGAGAGACTCATGCGAACCAGATACTCATCTCCTCCAAATCATGATACCCGCTTCCATCCATTTCGCCTGAACAGGCCGCGGCCGGACAAGGTTTACTCTTACGTTGCCCGACGGCGCGGTTATTTATGGATCAGGTCGCGCATTTTTCGCCAGACCATCTGTGCGACGTGTCGGCATTTCCCCCATCTCTTTTACGCCTGCTTGTGTTCATATTCCGTTTGTACGAGGAGCGGCTGATCATGATCTCGCGTCGGACATTGATCCTCAGAACGCTGCTCTTGATTGCTGCCAGCACAGCAGGCGGTATGATATTGCTGACCGCCAGCACATTTTTTCTGCTCGATCTGGGGTCGCAAACACAAAAGACCGAGTTGATCAAAATGTCATGGTATGCGACAATGATTTCAGCCGGTCTGACCGTCTTGATTTTGCTCAGGATGATGCCGATATTGCGCCTGTTGGGGCTGTGGGAGCATCAGAAATCGCCCGATGAGGCCATATTGTATCTGGTTCAGAGCCGCGCCATCACCCTGCCCAACCAACTGATCATGATCATGGCCGGAGTCATTGCCGCTGTTCTGATCATTGCCATCTATGTAGATACGCGGTTTTCGGGGTATCAGCCAGAGCCGGTATTGATTAACGCGGCATTGACAGCGGTGGTGATGCTGTCCATCGGATTCGCCGTCAACATCGGGCTGCGCTGGCTGTTTCAGCCCATTTTACGGCGAATTCTCGTTCCGCCGTCGGCGACCCTGCCCCGTGTTTCTTTGCAAACCCAGATCACGCTCCTGATCGTCTTGCTCGGCGTCATTGCGTTCATCTTTGCCGGCGCATTTGTCTATTCGTTTATGATCAAGGGCATTGATGGGATCATCTGGCAGGAACGAGCTTTTTGGCTACAAACATCCATCGCGCCGGGCATCGAAACGCTTCAGGTGAACCAATGGAATAGCTATTTGGAGCGCCGTCTGCGCCCCGGCGTTGATTTGTTTATTTTGAACCGCGACGGACAGTATGTTGAACGGGCGCCGACTCTGTATGCGGTGCGAGGAGATGAACGAACGGTTATTTCTCAGGCAGAGGCGCCCCTTTTTTTCAAGCGCGACTATTCAACGCTGCGCATGATCGCCATTCCAACACAAAATCGCCTGGTGCTGTGCGCTGTCTATGAATCGCAAGCCGGCCAGTCTCCCAGCGTGCAGGTTATGCTGTCCGTCCTGGCCACGACGATACTGTTTGGTATGATCATCCTCATTCTTGTTGGATGGGTGATCAGCCAGGACATTTCGCGCAACATCCGCTTCATCACCGGGCGGCTGCGCTCTCTAACCGAAGAACAGATACAGGAACAGGGCGGTGACATTGCCCAAACTTCGATAGACGAGATCGGCGACCTGGTGCAGGCCTTTAATCGCATCCAGCAGCAGACCCACGAATACACCACCCGGTTGCGTCAATCAGTGCAAGAGCAGAGCCAGGCCGCCGAGCAGCGTCAACGCCTGCTAGAGACGATGGCCGGATTGACTGCACCGGTGATCCCGCTGTCTCAAGGGTTGGTGGTGGTGCTTTTGTCCGGCTATTTCGATCAGGCCCGAGCCGCCTTGATTCAACCCAACCTGTTGCAAGGCATCGCAGAGGCACGGGCGCAAATAGCCATCGTTGATTTGACCGCCGTCGCCCAGGCCAGCCTGCCACTGGCCGAAAACCTGCGCCGTGCGCTGCGCGCCGTTCAATTGATGGGCTGCCAGATCATTTTAACCGGAGCCAATGCGGAGGTGGCCTGGTCTCTGACCCAAATGGACATCGGCCAGGAAACATGGATCACCCGTCGCAATCTCCAAGATGCGCTCGAATTGGCTTTTGACCGCTTGAACAGCAACGGCGCGACTCGGGTATCCGAGTTGTTTCAGAGAGAACGATGAACAAGTTTGCCAGCCGGATGGTCCACTGGTCGCGCAAGGCCAAACTGGCTATAACAGTCGGCATGTTGATGGTCAGCCTGGCAGCAATCGTGACGACCGTCAATCTGCAACGGCACTATAACAGTTTGCGAGAGGAAACGCAAGATCAGGCCAGGTTGATCTTGAACATGCTGGAGCAGGCAGTGGGCGAGCCATTGTATCGAGGCGATAAAGACAGCCTGACTCGGGTGGTTAGCCTGGCCGAAACCACTGCTCCGTTGCAGGCCATTCGGATATACGACATCAACGGTATGCTGCTGCTTTCATCGCACGAGGTACAGGGAGCAGCAATCAAATCGGCGCAATACGATGTCACCAAGATATACATCAATTGGCACAATGATGCGCTGTGGGCGGCGCAGATCGTCACCTGGAATGGGCAGCCGGTGGGGTCCATCCAGATCGCTCTTTCAACAGCCGCTATGCGAGGGAAATTAAAGGCTGCCGGTTATTTTGCTCTGATTGTAGCCGTATTGTCCGTCATTATTATCTTTGTGCTGATGATCCTGACCCTGCGCCAGATTGCCGCGCCCCTGCAAGAACTGCAACGCGCTGCGCTCAACATTTCTCAGGGGCAGATGCATGTTCAAATTGCTTTTGCCGCCGATGACGAGATCGGCCAACTGGCTCAGGCCTTTAATCGTATGAGCCAGGCCATTCAGGAACGAGAAGCTGCTTTACAAGCCACCAATCAATCCTTGCAAGCGCGCAATGCCGAACTGGAAACCACATCGGCGCGGCTGCAAGAATTCAGCCGGTCGCAAGATCAGCTTGAAACGGCCCTGCGTCAGATCACCACGCCGGCGGTGCCGGTCTGGGAAGGGATCATTGTGTTGCCGTTATCCGGCCAGATTGACCGCGAACGCATCGAGACGATCACCATCGGTCTGTTGAACGGCATCCAGGAACACGATGCCCGCATCGCCATTCTGGACATCACCGGTGTGCCGGAAATGGATGAGCGGGCCGCTCATGCACTCTTGTTGGCAGCGCAGGCCGCCGATCTGATGGGCTGCCGGCCTGTTCTCACCGGTCTGCGCCCCGAATTTGCCCATGCCTGGATCGCTTTGGGGCTACAGTCAGAAAGATTGGTTACGCGCAGCACCTTGCAAGATGGCATCGCCTGGGCATTAAAGCTGGAAGGCAGCACCGATCGTCGCGTGCGCCTCGACGCACAAACGAACAAGTGACTATGGAATACCTGATATTCGCACTCGGCATCATCATACAATCTGGGTTGGGCTTTTATATCCTGCTTCGAGATATACGCTCGCGAGCAGTGCGGCTGTTTGCCGGGTTTTTGTTGATCAACATTCTCAGCACATTCATCGGCCTGGTGCGCCTGGTACCCACCAACCCGCTGACCGCGTCGAGGCTGTTGGTGGCAGCCGTGATCGTTATTTTTGCCTGGAACTCGAGCTATCTGATCGTCGCCATCAACACGATCTTTTACCGCCCCAACCTGAGCAAAAAGCCGTTCCAGGCGATCTATTTACCCTTTATCCTGGCCGCACTGCTGTCGGTCATCATCTGGATTGTCTATCAAGGCCTGCCCGATCCACAGAGCATTGTCACTCCATTGACCAAACCAGGACTGTACACCATTGATACCGCCACATTTCCCATCTTGATGTGGGCAGTGGTGTACCAGGTAGCCGCCAACCTTGTCGCGTTGGGTATGTTGGTCAATATCGTCCTGACCCGCGCAGGAGTTGAGCGTCGCTCGGCCATCATTCTCAGTGGCACCACGTTGGCCTGTGCAGGGTTTAGTTTCATTTTCGGTGTATGGTCTCGCTCAACATGGCATGTCACCATCCCTGGCATCAGCAATATCGTGTTGTCGCTTTTGTTTGGCTATGCCATCCTGCGTTATGGCCTCTTTTCTACCCAAACGGTGGCCATAGACCTGGCCTGGGACAACCTGCGCGATGGGATCCTTGTCCTCCGGGCCGACCGGTTTATCCTCAACTGCAACCAGAGCGCGGCCAACCTGTTGGGGCTGTCCAAAGAATTTGTGCAAAACAAAAACATTGACACAGTGCTGCGTTTTAGTTCGATGCCGCGCTCGGTATGGGCCGATCTGTGGCGACCGCTCCAGCAAGGTCACTCGGCCAGCTGCGAAGCCACCTATACCCTGGCCCAGGCCGAGCAAATTGTGACCAATGAAGCCATGCCCATTTTCGATCCGCTCGGCCAGGTACAGGGCTACATCTGGCTGCTCTATGATGTCACCGCCCAGCGACGCGGCGAGATCGAAATTCAGAAACGCAACCAGGAACTTGAACAGGCCTTGCGCGAATTGCGCGTCACCAACCAGGCGCAAAATGAATTGTTGGAAGCCATTCGCGTGCTGTCGGCACAAGCGGTACCGGTGCTGCAACACATCATCGTGCTGCCGCTCAGTGGCCCCATCAATAGCGACCGCGCCCAACTGATTATGAGCAACTTGCTGGACGGCATCCGCGACCACGATGCCCGGGTCTCGATCATTGACATCACCGGCGTGCCGGGCATAGACACCAGCACGGCCGGCTATTTGATTCAGGCCGCTCGCGCCGGTTCGTTGATGGGATGCCGTCCCCTCCTGGTCGGCATCCGCCCCGAAATCGCCCAGGTATTGGTCGAATTGGGGATTGACCTGCAAGGCATCAAGACGTTCAGCGATCTGCAAAGTGGAGTCGAGTATGCATTGCGGTTGATGGGGCTCGAGTTGATGGCCCGTTCTACCCCCTCGACGCCGCTGCCCAAGGGCCAAACACTGTTGGAGGAAAGATGATCACCTCAATCAACGATACCTTGAACCTGTTTCTTCAGATCAGCCAAAAACTGGCTGTCGGAGCTGATGTGGAGGAAATTTGCCGCATCCTGGCCGATGGACTGATGGAAACCGGCATTGACCGCTGCTCTGTGGTCGTAGGCATCGAATATCAAGACAATCTACTGATCGTCGGCGAAGGCATGGCCATCGCCGATACAGACCCGGCCCGCCGCCAACTCCAGCTTCACGCCCGCCACGAGACCCACCACTATCCCACCATCGGCCGGGTCGTCAGCGAGCGGCAGGCCTTGTTGATCAATGACATCGAGACAGACCCGCACATCTCGGAGGTCGAACGACAATTTATGCTTCGGCTGGGCACCCTCTCTCTGGTCATCTGCCCTATGGTCAGCCGCAACCGGGTCGCCGGCTATATTCTGGCCGAAAAACGCTCCCGAAATGGCTTTCAGGATCATGACGTCAACCTCTATTTGTCGCTGGCCGCCCAGGCCGCCACAGCCATCGAGATGGCCCGCCTGGTTGCCGATATGGAACGGCAGGTCATCGAGCGCACTCAAGAAGCAGAAAACTTTCGCGGACTGGCCGAGAATGCCCTGGATGCCGTGTGTATGGCCACGCTGGGCGATCACCGGTTGATCTATGCCAACCCGGCCTATTATGCCCTGCACGGCTATGAAGAGGGCGACTCGCTGATCGGCCATGTGGATGATTCTTTTGCATTATACGAAGAATCACAGAGCATAAGCATGACCACCCAACTCACCCGGCAAGGCGGCCTGCGCCGTGAGCATACCCATCTGCGCAAAGACGGCTCGAGCTTTATCGGGCTGGACACGGTGTTTGCCGTGCGCGATCAGGCTGGTCAGGTCGTCGCTTTGGGCAGCATTATCCGCGATATTTCGCAACAAAAGATGATGCAACAGCGACTGCGTGACCTGTCGGATCGGCGCACATGGCAGTTTGAAGTAATCACCGAAATTGCCCAGGAACTGTCGGCGGCGCCGGCGATGGAAGAATTGTTCCGCCGCGTGGTCACGCTGGTCAAGGAGCGGTTTGATTATTATCACACCCACCTTTATCTACTGCCCGAACGCGGCGATACCCTGGTGCTGGCCGAAGGATACGGGGAACCCGGCCGGCTCATGAAGGAACAGGGGCATCACATTCCCGTCGGACGGGGTCTGGTGGGCATAGCCGCTCGCACCGGGCAACCCATTTTGGTATCGGATGTGAGCAAACGCAATGACTGGCTGCCCAACCCGCTGTTGCCCAACACGCGCTCCGAACTGGCCGTGCCGATCAAGATGGGCGAGCAGGTGTTGGGTGTCCTCGATGTGCAAAGCAGTCGCATCAATGGGTTAACCGATGACGACCAGGCTTTGCTGTTGGGTCTGTGCGGGCAAATCGCCGTGGCCATCCAAAATACCCGCATCCTGTCTTCGGTGCAGCAGTTGGTAGACGAACGCACCCGCGAAGTGGCTATTTTCCAGTCGCTCACCGAAAACGCTTCCTACGGCGTCTGGATGGCTACCCCCGAAGGCGTCATCCAATATGCCAACCGCGCCAGCCATCAGATTTTCGGCTATGCCTATGCTGAAAACCAGGACCAGCGCGAGATGATCGGCCTATTAGTGAGCCAATTTCTTACGCCGCAAACCAACCGTTCGCTCGAATTGCAAATACCTGCCCTGCTGAGTGGCGGTTCGTGGCAGAGCGAAACGGTGGGCATACGCAAAAACGGCGAAAAATTCGACCTGCTCACCGTCGTGTTTGGGATTGTGGATGCCACCGGCGCACCGCTGGCTGTGGCGGCGATCAGCCGCGACATTTCGGCGCAAAAGCAGTTGGAGGCCGAGCAAGAACGGCTGAATCGTGAAATTGTCGAAACCCAGCAGCGATTGATCCGCGACCTCTCGGCGCCGCTGATCCCGATCACCGAAAACATTCTGGTGCTGCCCATGATCGGCACCATTGACAGCGCCCGGGCGCAGCAAATCATGGAATCACTGCTACAAGGGGTAGAGAGTTATAACGCCGAGGTGGTGATCATTGACATCACCGGTGTGCCAGTGTTGGACACCAGTGTAGCCAATCACCTCATCCAGATGACCAGTGCGGCGGCCCTGCTGGGCGCCAAGACTGTCCTGGTGGGCATTGTGCCGAGCGTGGCCCAAACGCTGGTTGAATTGGGCATTGATTTGTCTGACATTATTACCCGCAACAACTTGCAGGGGGGTGTCGAATACGCGCTGCGCACGCAAGGGCTGCAAATTGCCCGATTGCGCAAATGAACCAGAATCCAAGGAGATGTGGTGTGATCACCCAGACTGCACGGCGTCTACGTCAAAAATTAAATCTCTTGAGCGATACCCTTGTCGAGCAACTCCGCCAGGCTCAATTGCCCGGCCTGTCCATCTTTGCTCAGCCGGTGCTGAAACAGAGCGCGCGACAGTTGTACACCGCCCTGCTAGATAGCCTGGAAACCGGCGACTCACAATTGTTGATGGATTCGGCCATCCAACAGGCGCAGGTACGCACTCAGCAAGGAGTCAGCGCGAGCGAGTTGGGCCAGATTGCCCGCATGTTTGTCGCCGCCGCCTATCAGATTACCGATCATGAGTGCAGAGACGATCCCACATCCCATACCGAAATCAGTACAGCGCTCGATGCGCTGTTACAGGCCTTTGCGCAGGCCTTTGTCGGCGACGCGCAGATCGTCCAGGACCTGGTACAAAAGCATCAATCCCAATTGGGAGGAGAAATGAAGAGTTTGCAGTCAGAGAAAAACGATCCTGGGGACACCTCAACCCCAAGCCAGGTCTTGCGCCAGTTGCAAACCAGCATCCAGGTCAGCCGGCAGTTGAGCGCATCGCTGGACCTGAGCGACCTGTTACTCCAGGTGGTCGAGTTGATCCGCAGCAATTTCAACTATTATCACGTCCACGTTTACCTGACCGACAGCGAGTCGGACTGCCTGATGATGCGCGAGGGCAGCGGCCAGGTGGGCGCTCAGCTCAAAGCGCGTGGACATCGCATCCCGCTGGGTAAAGGACTGGTGGGGCAGGTGGGCCAGGATGGCAAACCCGTGCTGGTAGGCGATGTGCGCCAAAATCCGCAATGGCTGCCCAACCCCTTACTGCCCGATACACGCTCGGAATTGGCCGTACCGCTCAAACTCGGCGAACGCATCTTGGGCGTGCTGGACGTGCAAAGCGATCAGGTCAACGGCGTCACCGAGGCCGACCTGGCTCTGATGGAGAGTTTGGGACTACAGGTAGCCGTCGCCGTCGAAAACGCCATCCTGTTCCGCGAAACGCGCGCCATCAGCATCATCTCTCGCGCCGTTAGCTCGGGGTTGGGGCGCGGCCAGGTCTTTGCTGCCGTATCGCGCGAACTCAAGGCTGTGGTGCCGTTCGATTACATGACCATCGCCACCTATTACGAGATCACCGGTCAGGTGGAAATCGAAGGCATAGATGACCGCACCGATGCCGACATTCCGCTGGAAGAGGGCGTGCAATTGCCGGTTGACCTGTGCATTCCCGGCATGGCCATCCGCCAAAAACGCCCCATCATTGCCCCCGATCTGACCGCCGAAGCCTTTGGCTCTCTGATTGACGCCGAAATTTTGCGCAAGCGGGGCATGCGTTCGATGCTATCGGTGCCGCTGATCGCCCAGGGGCAGGTTGGCGGAGCGATCAATCTGGCCAGCGCGCAAGAGCGCGCTTTTACCGCCGCCGACATTCACCTGATGGATCAGGTCAGCGGACAACTGGCCACGGCGCTGGCCAACGCCCGCATCTTTGAAAACATTCAGCAGATGGTTGCCGAGCGCACGTCGGAAACGGCTCTGTTCCGGGCGATGGCCGAAATGACCTCCGAAGGTGTCGCCCTGACCAACGTGCAACAGGTGATCACCTATGCCAACCCGGCCTTTTATCGCATACACGGCTATGATCCTCAGAGCGAAGACCTGCCGCGCCGTCCGCTCACGGCTTTTATGGATACCGATCACGCTTCAACCCTGAGCGATGACATCCGCGACCAGGTATTGCAGGGCCACGAGTGGCATGTTGAAATGCACCATCGCCGCCGCGACGGCAATCGCTTTGTCGCCTCGACCACTGTTTTTGGCATCCGCGATGAACACGACGAACTGATCGCCCTGGCTGCCACCGTCCGCGATATATCGGCGCAGCGCAAGATCATGACCATCATCCAGGCCGCTTCTTCCACGCCCGATCTGGATCGTCTGGCCCCTCTATTGCTGCAAGAGATTGCCGCCAACACAGACATTGATCGCAGTATTATGATTTTGTACGACAAAATCACCGAAGATGGCCCTCAAAACATGTCGCTGGTAGCCGTATATGACCCATCCAGCGGCGGACGGCGCAGCCTCTCGGAAAAATTGACCATCCAGGAAAGCCCGTTTTCGGCATTGGTTTATTACGAACGCGCCCCCATCTTTGTCTCCGACGTGCGCACCGACGAAAGGCTTTCAGAAAACGGACGACAACTGTTGATCAGTCACGGCGTCTACTCTTTTCTGGCCCTGCCCATTTGGGTGCGCAACAAGATCGTCGGCATGGTCAGCATGGACTGGCGCAAACATATCGAGCTGGATGATGCAGAAATTTCATTGTACCAGACGATGGTCAACCAGATATCAACGGCAGTGGAAAATGCTCGCCTGATCGCCGAACAACAGCGCGAGATGGAGCAAATCCTCGACCGCCGCGTGCGCGAAGCCGCCACCAGCATCGAAGTGGGCCAGGCCATTGCCGCCGCACCCGAATTGAACGACCTGTTTGGCCGCGTAGTCACGCTGATCAAGGAGCGTTTTGGTTACTATCACGCTCATGTCTATCGCATGTCGGTCGATCAACAAGAATTGGTCCTGGCTGCCGGCTATGGCGATGCCGGACGCATCATGGTCGAGCGGGGGCATCGCATCCCGCTGGGCAAGGGGCTCAACAGTGCCGCCGTCTTGACTCGCAAACCGGTACGCGTGTCCAACGTAAACCAGGACCCACAATGGCTGCCCAACCCCCTGTTGCCCTATACTCAGTCTGAACTGGCCGTGCCGATCTTGCTAGGCGATCAGGTGCTGGGCGTGCTGGATGTGCAAAGCGACCGGTTGAACGGCCTGACCGAAGACGACGAAATCCTACTGCTGGGCCTATGCGGCCAGATCGCCTCGGCCATCCGCAATGTCGAGTTGGTCGAGCAGTTGTACCAATCCCGCGAGGCGGCTCAGCAGCGCGCCCAACAACTCGAACTCAGCGCCGGCGTCAGCGAACAACTGGCCTCCGAGCTGGTTCTGGAAGACCTGTTGGCCCGCATCGTCTTTTTGATCCAGCAGGGCTTTGACTATTATCACGTTTTCATCTATCTGACCGACCCGCAGACCGGCCATTTGACGCTCAAAGAAGGCACCGGTGAGGCCGGCATGATCATGAAAGAGCGGCAGCATCAGATCGCCTTGGGCCACGGCCTGGTTGGGCAATCGGCTCAACTCGGCGTCACCATCCTGGCTCCCGATGTGACTCAACATCCCGGCTGGGCGTCCAACCCTCTGCTGCCCAACACCCGCTCCGAAATCGCCGTGCCGCTCAAGCTAGGCGACCGTGTCCTGGGCGTCCTCGACGTTCAGGATGACCGACTGAACGGCCTGAATGAAGAATCTCAGGCCTTGCTTGAAGGCCTGGGCGGGCAATTGGCTGTCGCCATTCAAAATGCCCTCAACTTTAGAAACATCGAGAGCCAGGTGGCCCAGCGAGCCGGCGAAGCGCGCCGTTTTCAATCGCTGGTAGAAAATGCTGCCGAAGCCATCTTCATTGCCGATCTACAAGGCAAAATCGTCTTTGCCAACCAGGCCAGCTATGATCTGTACGGATACAATCACGTCAACCATGAGATGATCGGCCTGTCTTTATCGCGCCTGTGGCCGATCACCGCCCAGGCCACGATGGAACAGGCCACCGCCCAATCTATGGTGAGCAGCTGGCGCGGCCAGGTCACCCAGGTGCGCCAAAATTACAGCCAGGTGATCGTAGACCTGACTATGTTTGGCGTGCGCGACGAACAGGGAAACCTCACCGCCATTGCCGTGTTGGCCCGCGATATGACCGTTGAAAACCTGGTCAGCCACCTCAACCAGGCCATCAGCAGCATCTCGTCGCTCGATCAGTTGGGTGTCGAGTTGCTGCAACACGCCCTCGACAGCGCCCAGGCCGACCGGGGCTATTTTGTGGCATACGAAGGAGACGACGAAGAATGTCCAGGCACAGCCCGCCTGCTGGCTTCGTTCGATGAAGATGCCCCGACGGTTGTCAGCGTAGACAAACCCAACGATTTCAAGAAAAACCTGATCCATCAGATCATTTACAACACCCAGGCTCCCCTGATTTACAACGGCGAACCAGATGCCGATCCCCAACTGATCCAGATCAGCCAGCAGTTGCAGAGCCGCGTCTTTGCCGCTTTTCCCATCATCGTAGAGCAATGCGTCGCCTGCATGCTGCTACTGGATCGCTTTACCGATATGCCGTTCGCCGCGCAGGAAATTGACCTCTTGACCAACGTCCTGACCCAGGTCTCATCCTCGATTGCTAACATGATCTTGCGCGAGCGGCAACGGCAAGAAATGCAGCACGAATTGGAACGTCGTACCCAAGAAATGTTCACCACCACCCAGGTGGCCCAGGCCATCGCCTCTGCACCCGACCTGCGTGAGCTGTACCGATTGGTGGTGACCTTGGTTAAAGAGCGATTCCGCTATTACCACGTGCACATGTACGAACTGTCGGCCGACCAACAAGAATTGGTGCTGGTATCGGGCTATGGCGAACCGGGACGGATCATGGTGGAGCGCGGACACCGCATCAAGCTGGGCAAAGGCATCAACAGCACTGCCGTGCTAACCAAAAGAGCTGTTTTGGTGCCCGATGTGCGTCAGGACCCCAACTGGCTGCCCAACCAACTGCTGCCCGACACGCGCTCCGAGTTGGCCGTGCCGATCATGATGGGCGATGAAGTGTTGGGCGTGCTGGATGTACAGCAAAACACCATCAACGGGCTGACACTGGCCGACCAATCTCTGATGATCAACCTGTGCGGTCAGATTGCCACCGCCATCCAAAACACCCGCCTGCTCCAGCGCACTCAGGCCAGTCTGCGCCGCACCGACCTGCTGCTCAAGCTCAGCACAGCCCTCTCGGCCCTGACCGACCCACAATCGCTGGCCGATGCCCTGGCCGGACAATTGATGAGCATTGCCAGTATCGAACGATGCCTGGTGATATTGTTTGGCAACTATGACGCCCAAAGCATTCCCCACCAGGCCGAGGTCTATACCGTCCAGGAGCGCGAAAGCAGCTTTGCCGGCGGCATGCAGCCGCATACCGTTTTTTCGTTGGATGAACACCCCATCCTGGTAAATCAGTTGATCCAACATCGCCAAACCCTGGTCATTGACGACCTGCCCCATGATGAGCAACTCTCCCCGCACGAACGCGCCATCATAAAGGCCGAAGGCGCCGCCTCGTTTGTCGCCGTGCCGATGCTCACCCGCGAACGTGTGTTGGGCTGCTTTATGCTCATTGACCGGCAACACTATGAATTTGCCGAAGCCGACCTGGAATTGTATCTCGGTGTAGCCAACCAGGGCGCCGTAGCCTTTTCTAACGCCCTCTCGCTGAGCCAGGTGCGCGAAGCCTTGCAAGATGCCAGCCGGCTGTACGAGTCGAGCCGGGCCATTGCCCTCTCGACCACGCTGGATGTCTTGACCGGCAATATGATCAAGCAAATTGTAGACACCCACATTGACCGCTGCGAAATTATGCTCTATGAACAGCGCGGCAGCCGCAAAATGGTCACCGGCGCGGGAGGCTGGGCCAATCAGACGCCCATCCCCCCCGGCGGGTCGCGTCGAATCGGCGATTGCCCGCTGTGTTCTCTGGTAGACAAAATTCAAGGCAGCCAGGCCGGCATGTTTACCGAAGCAGACCTGCCGCTCTTGTCGGCCCCACTTCAAGCCATGTTCAACGAACGACAAATCCGTGCCCTGGCGCTGGTTCCTCTGGTAGCCGCCGAGGAACGCATCGGATTCATCTTCATCGAACGGCACATCAGCAACTCGTTCAACCCCGATGCGCTCCGCCTGTACGAGACCATTGCCGGTCAATCGGCGGTAGCCTTGCGCAACATGCAACTGATCGAGCAATCGCAACGTCAATTAGAAGAACTGCAAACCTCGTACAACGAAACGTCTCGCCTGGCCGATACGGTGCGACAGCTCTCTTCGCCCGTGATCCAGATCTGGCAAGATGTACTGGTGCTGCCGCTGGTCGGCGCCATTGACTCGCGACGCGCCGCCCGTATCATGGAAGACCTGCTCAACGGCATCACCCGCTTCCAGGCCGAACAGGTGATCATTGACGTGACCGGCGTGCCGGTGCTGGACGAAGCCGTCGCCAATCACCTGATCCAGACCATCAAGGCGGCCACATTGCTAGGCGCCCGCTGTATGCTGGTGGGCATCAACTCGGAAAAAGCACAAACCATCGTTTCGCTGGGCCTGAACTGGCGCGGCATCCGCACTTTTAGCAATCTGCGAGCCGGCATCCAGGCGGCCTTGCAAGAGCTGGGATTTGCCATTATGCCACACTCGCCCACTGAGGGGGAGGAAACCGTATGATTGGAGTCTCACGCATCCCTATCCTCAAAATTGGCGATTTCCTGGTCGCCTCGGTCCAGGTTGAACTGCACGACAAGTCGGCGGTCATGTTCAAAGACGACTTGTTGCAGCGCATCTATGAGACCAAAGCCAAAGGACTGATCCTCGACCTGACCGCCGTCGAAGTGGTAGACTCGTTCATGGGACGCATCATCAACGAGGTCGGTCAGATGGCCGGACTGATGGGCACCAAGCTGGTTATCACCGGATTGCAACCGCCGGTCGCCATCACCCTGGTCGAACTAGGGCTGGAACTGGAAGGCGTCTACACGGCCCTCAACCTGGAAAAGGGCATCGCCGCGCTGGAACGGATCATTGCTGAAGGGGAAGAATAATGCCACAAGAGCGTCTGGTCCCCATCCGCAGTGATCTGGACATTGTCACGGCGCGGGTGGAAGGACGTGAACTAGCCAAAGAGTTGGGTTTTGGGGTGATTGACCAGGCACGCATCGCCACGGCCATCTCGGAACTGACGCGCAACATTGTGCAATATGCCGAGCATGGCCAGGCGATTATGCGTTCCATTGGCGTGGGGGGCCGCATAGGCATCGAGATCATTTGCGAGGACGAAGGCCCCGGCATTCCCGACATTGAACTGGCTATGCAAGAAGGCTACTCTACTTCCAAAAGCCTGGGCATGGGCATGTCGGGCGCCAAACGCCTGATGGACGAGTTCGAGGTCGAATCCCAGATCGGACAGGGCACCACAGTCACGATTCGCAAGTGGCTGCGCTGAACTGAACCGACTTGCCGGCCATGCATCATCTTGTCCCATCTTGCCGATGTGGATAAGAGCGATGGTTGGTGTATCAATACACGCATTTTATCAAGCCCGCCTTTTCTGGCGGGCTTTTGCTCATGTCCATAGATAGTGATATAATGCCATACACCTGTTGCCAGACATTGGTTTCGACTGGCTCAACCAGCATTTTCAAATCCGATCCCGGACGGAGCCGGAACTAAAGTATCTATCCTTGCCGGAATTCTTGTCCCAGAAACAAGAATTCTACAGGATAGGCCCTATTCGGAGCATCTCATGACCCTGACCCGCGACCAAGTGACTCATGTGGCCGAGCTGGCCAAACTCGAATTGACCGAGGCCGAGATCGTCCAGTTTCAGCAACAACTCTCGGCCATTCTAGAGCATGCCGCCCGTCTGGACCAGCTAGACACGGCCGCCATCCCCCCCACAGCCACCGTGCTACCGCTGCGCAATGTCATGCGCCCGGATGAAACCAGGCCATCTTTTTCGCGCGAAACCATGCTGGCCAATGCGCCGGCCGCACAAGATGGCTGCATTCAGGTACAGGCCGTATTGGACTAGGAGGCCACTGAAAAAGTCTATTTTTACCACAAAGGACACCGAGAACACAAAGGTTTACGATACTTTTGAGTCGCTAAAAATACTTTGTGCTCTTTGTGTCTTGGTGGTGAGAGGTTTTTTTCAGCACGCTCCTAGACATCACCCTCTGGTTGGGAGTTGACTTTGAACCTGCATGAACTCACCGCACATCAAGCACAGACCCGGCTCGAACGAGGCGACATCTCATCGGTAGACCTGACCCGCGCCGCATTGTCTCGCATCGAACAACTGGACGGCCAGATCAAGGCATTTTTAACCGTGCTGACCGACCTGGCCCTGGCCCAAGCCGACGAGGCCGACCAAAAGCGTCGGCAAGGCTGCACCTCGCCATTGCTGGGCATTCCCGTCGCCGTCAAAGACGTAATCTGCGTGCCGGGCGCGCCCACCACCTGCGGGTCGAAAATTTTGCAGCATTTTACGCCGCCCTACGCCGCCACCGTCGTGGAAAAACTGCGCGCGGCCGGCGCCGTGATCGTAGGCAAAACCAACACCGATGAATTTGCCATGGGCTCGTCTACCGAAAACTCGGCCTATTGGACCACCCACAACCCCTGGGACCTCACCCGCGTGCCGGGCGGGTCGAGCGGCGGCAGTGCAGCCGCCGTGACCGCCGGTATGGTGCCTCTGGCCATCGGCTCGGATACCGGCGGCAGCGTGCGACAGCCGGCCTCTCTGTGCGGCATTGTCGGCCTCAAACCGTCCTACGGGCGGGTCAGCCGATATGGATTGGTGGCTTTTGCCTCCTCGCTCGACCAGATCGGCCCACTGACGCGCGATGTGACCGACGCGGCCCTGCTGCTCCAAACCATCGCCGGATATGATGAACGAGACAGCACTTTAATGCCCCTCGACGTACCTCGCTACACCGATGCACTCCAACCCGACCTGCGCGGCATGCGCGTGGGCGTGCCGGCCGAATATTTTGCCGCTGGCCTGCAAGCCGAGGTGGAAACCGCCGTGCGCACCGCTATCAAGACACTGGCCGACCTGGGCGCCGACGTGATCGAGGTGCATCTGCCGCACACCCCCTATGCCCTGCCCACCTATTACCTGGTCGCCCCCGCCGAATGTTCGGCCAACCTGGCCCGCTATGATGGCATCCGCTACGGCCTCAGCGCTCAAGACGCCTCAGACATCTGGCAGGTCTACCGACAAACGCGCGGGCAAGGGTTCGGCCCAGAGGTCAAGCGGCGGATCATGCTGGGCACCTATGCCCTGTCGGCCGGCTATTACGACCAGTTCTACCTCAAGGCGCAAAAGGTGCGCACCCTGATCAAGCAAGATTTTGACCACGCCTTTGAAGGCGGCACAGGTCTGCCGCCGGTAGACGTGATTGTCGGGCCGACTGCGCCCACCACGGCCTTCAAAATCGGCGAAAAGGCGGCCGATCCGTTGCAAATGTACCTCTCGGACATTTTTACGCTTTCGGCCAACCTGGCCGGCATCTGTGGCATCTCGGTGCCGTGCGGGTTTGCCGACGGGCTGCCCATCGGCTTGCAAATTCAAGGGCCGGCCTTTGGCGAGGAAAAAATCCTGCGCGTAGCATACGCTTACGAACAGGCGACCGCGTGGCACGAACGCCGACCTGATTTGGGATGAATAAATATGTTGAGAAAACAAGCTGTGATGTAGAAGGGAAACCACTATGTACTTGAAAAGGCTTACCTTAAAAAACATCAAGTGTTTCCATGAATTAAGCATTGATTTTACAGAAAAAAACCAAGCTCGTTTGTGGACGACTCTTTTTGGCGAGAACGGCTTGGGTAAAAGCACACTTCTTCAAGCCATTGGTGCGGTGTTGGCTGGCCCCTCAGCCGTGCGTGAATTGTTGCCGGTGGCCGAAGGTTGGGTGCGCCAGGGAGATCCATATGGTGAGATCGAAGCAGAGTTGCTTTGGACAGAAGGTGATACCCTGATACAAGGTTGGCCGAAAACGAAAATGCCATATATAGTTCGCTATATTATTACCGGTAGCGATCCCGAACGATTGCCCGAATCTTTGGCCAAAGAATTTTACTATACAGTTCCCACTTTTGTACCCTGGCCGGGGGAGGGCACATCCAAGCAGCGCGAAAACATTACCAAAGATATGCGTCGCCTTCAGCAGAGTGCGTACGCGGAAGGTAAGACAGGTTGGTTGGGATGTGGATATGGGCCTTTTCGACGATTGAGTGGTGGCAGTCAGGATGCTGACCGTATTCTTTATGCTGAACGCAAATCGGCGCGTTTTGTCACCTTGTTTCGCGAAGATGCAGCTTTAACCAATGCCACCGAATGGCTGATCAAGTTATACAACACAGCGCGCGATGGTGACTCTGCTGGACAACGCGCCTTGACCCAAGTAAGAAGCGTATTTGCCCACAACTTGTTTCCAGAGTCAATCGAACTAGAAGTGACCGCCCAAAACGCACTTTTGCGGACTGACAAACAGACGGAAATCCCATTGCGCGACTTGAGTGATGGATATCGCAGCATGTTGGCATTAGGCATTGATCTGCTTCGTTGGTTAACCAAAGCCTTTCCCGACGCTGAGAATCCAATGGACTGTCCTGGAGTAGTTTTGATTGATGAGTTGGATGCTCATCTGCATCCTCGTTGGCAGCGAGAAATTGGCCATTGGCTGCGAACCAAGTTCCCAAAAATTCAATTCATTGTTGCTACCCACAGTCCTTTTCTAGCCCAAGTGGCCGATGCCATTCTAGAGGGTATACCTGACTTGTCTTCTGACGCCACTCAAGTAGGCAGCGGCAACATTCGCCTGAAATTTACAGATTATGGTGTACAAGCCGACACTGATATAGAACCGACACGCGATTTGCGAGCCGATCAAATATACCAATCGCCCCTTTTTGATCTGGCAAGCCTGTATTCACCGCCAACCCAAAAATTGCTAGAGCGTCACCAGGCGTTATATAGTAAACAGCAAGAAGGTGTGTTATCAAAAGAAGAGAAACAAGAGTTGGAACAACTTGCTTTTTGGCGTGACAGCTTGCCCATTTTATCCGATGTGGGAGAGCGTCGACGGGAACAAAATTTTCATAGGGCCATTCGGCATCACGGTGATTTGTTGCAGGAAATCGTATGATTCAAGTCGATCGTGGTACAGAACCAGATGGGTTCGCCACTCGTTCTGTCAAGTGGCAAGAACAATTTGAGCAGGCGCGGCAGAAAGACCCTAAACTATCTGCGGCCGCATTCTGGGGCAGAATTCGGTCTAGTATACAACCTTATGCTCAAATCCTTGAACAAGTCTTTTGCAGCAAATGTGCATTTTGTGAGTCTAAGATGGCTCATGTCGCAAGTTTTGCGCAACCAGAGCGCAAAACGCTCAAGCACTTGAAAAAAAGGCAT
>CAYVBK010000045.1:21973-46239 GCA_964449465.1 uncultured Anaerolineae bacterium | reverse complement strand
TGTGTTCTCGGTGTCCTTTGTGGTAAAAATAGACTTTTTCAGCGGTCTCCTAGACCAGGTCTTGCATCAAAGACATCGGCATAGCAGCAATGCCGACAATGCCGGGCCCGGTGTGAACGCCCAGCACCGGCGAGATGCGCAGCACTTCCAGGCGAGCCACGTTCAGCCGCTCTTGAGCCAGTCGGGCCAGGGCCGCGGCCTGCTCGGCAAACTGTCCGTGCATCACCGATACCCACAAGGCCTGCTCGGCCGAATAGACATCGCGCAAATAGTCCACAATCATGTTCAAAGCCTGAGCAATGCTGCGTCCTTTGTTGGCCGTCGTATATTTGCCATCGGTCTTGTCTACCTTGATCACCGGCTTGATCTTGAGCAGCGAGGCCACCAGCGATTGCACGCGGCCGATGCGCCCGCCGTGCTGCAGGTATTTCAGGGTGTCCAATGTATAGATCACCTCGGTAGCAGCCCGAATTTTGCCCAACTGCTCCAAAATAGCTTCGACCGACCAGCCCAATTTGGCCGCCAGCGCCGCCGCCAACACCTGAAACCGCTCGCCACCCGACAGGGTCATGGTATCAACCACCTCAACCTGTGCACCCGACTGTTCGGCGCCGAGGCGTGCCGTGTTCAATGTGCCGCTCAACCCCGAAGACACGTGCAACGAAAGCACCTGCTCGCCAAACTGCGCTACCCGGCGATAAATCTCGGCAAATTGCGATAAAGAAGGCATAGATGTGGTAGGAATACGAGGCGACAAGGCCTGCAAGCGGTCGTAAAACTCGTCTGCCGAGATGTCATCCGACGATACCTCTCCTTCGGGGAACTGGATGTACAGCGGAGCGATCTGAATGCCCAGCGATTCGATCTCTTCACGAGGCAGATCGGCGGCGCTGTCAGTTACAATTTTAATCTGGTTTACCATCTTGTCCTTTCTAAACAAATCGTTTGAATTCTTGCAGTCCATCCCACAAGGTTTGCAAATTGTTACGCTGTTTTTCATTCGACAGCGTCATTACATCAGAACGCCATGCATCAATCCATTCCACAATACGCTCTGTACTGTCGCCCATCCAGATAGCCACGCGAATCTGGGCTATGCTCAGCCGCGCCTGCGCTGCCCGATCCAGCGTGTTCATCTGTCCTTTGATCCGCTGCAACGTCTCGCTCATCTGCTTGAGATCGGCAGCATCCACCGTCGCCAGAGCCGGCTGATCGGCCAGGTGCGCAAACGCATCGAACGCGCTCATCTGCGATTCGGGGCGATTGGCCTCCAGCCCATGCCACACCCCCCAGCCGATCCACAGTTCGGGCGGACGATGAGATGGGCCGTGTGCTCGCTGATCGGCCTGCTCCAGGGCCCGCCGCGCCTGACGGCGGTCGCCCAGCCCGCTGTAGGCCAGGCTGCGCCCCACCCACAGGTCTAGCCACACCGCATCATCACCCGACAACTGGAGCAGTTCTTCGGCGCGCTTGTACGCCTCTAACGCCTCTCCATATCGCTCCAGCAGACGCAACCAATCACCCCAGTGAATCGGCGGGCGCGGATCGTGCGGTGACATAGCCATCGCCCGCTCCAGGTCGTGTTCGGCCTGCCGACGTTGCGCCGGATCATGCAGGCTCAACAGGCTGCGCGTCCGCGCACAGGCCATGTACACATCGGGCGATTGATAATCCAGCTCGCGGATCAAAAACTCATAATCGGCCAACGCCGCATCCAGGTCGCCAAACCGCGCGTACAGGGCACCGCGCCGCATGCGCGCCGACACCCGCGCCGGGTTCAAGGCGATGGCCTGAGTGAAACAAGCCAGCGCCGTGTCGTACTCGCGGCGATCCTGGCACAGATCGCCCCACATCTCATAGACCAGATCGGGCTGCTCGACGCGCACATGCGCCTGAAACCATGGATCCGCCACATCCACATCGGGCGCAGACAGCCGCACCTCGCCGGGCTGCAAGGCCAGCTCCAGCAAACGCTCTTCCTGGCGCGCTCCGGGGTTGGCGACATGATGATACAACGCTTCGGTCAGAAAAAGCAATGCGCTGCGCGGCATCAAACTGCGCGCCTGTCCGATGTGCTGCCAGGCCGCATTGAGAAAAACCACATGCTCAGACGGCTCGGCCTGCGCGCAGGCGATGGCCGCCCGCGCCGCCAGCAACCCGGCAGCTGCCCGCACATGTGCCAGCGCATCATAACGGCGCGGCGCCAGAGCCTTTTCCATTTCCGACAGGGCGCAGTTGGGCCGGCCCTGCTCCAGGTACACCTGCGCCAGCAAATTGACGATACCCAGCTCTTGATCGTTGTGACGGCGCGCCTGCTCCAGGTCGGCAATTGCCTGAGACAGTTTCTCATCTATGGCAGCGCGATCAAACAAATAGGGCTTGTGCATCAACAGCACGCGGGCGCGCTCCCAACGCGCCTCCCAGGAGACCGGCAAAATGTCCAGGGCGCGCTGCAAGTCGTGCAAAGCCAGATCAAAAATGCTCTGTCCCTGGGCAAACAACCCTTTTTGCATGTACTGCTGCGCCACCATCGCCTGCGCCCGGCCGCGCTGTGTCAGCAAGGTCGGGTCCAGCGGATTACGCTCCAAAGCCGCATTGTACTCGGCCACTGCCTGATCGTACCGCCCCAGCCGAATCAGCGCCGCAGCACGGTTGGCCGCTTCAAACGCTCCGGCCACCTGCATAGTCTTGTAGCGCATAAACAGGCGCACCAGACCGGCGTTGGGAATTTGCTGCATGGCCGCAAAAGCCACATCCAGGCCCACATGTCGAGCCGGCGAATCGCCGCCCCCCGCCGCACCGGTCAGTTGCTTTTCAATATAAGCCCGCGCTTCTGAATCGCGAAACACGCCTTCAAACGCCGAAAAAGTGTTGACGCCGCAGCTTTCCAACGCCTGGCGCAAAGGCGATTCGCCCAACTGGCTGTAAAAGATGGCCCGATCCACCCAGTAGAAAATGGACTGCAAATCATAGCGTGTCTTTTGAGCCAGCCGCTCGATCTCGACATAGGCCAGATCGCTCACCGTCTTGACATTTTCCACATCCAACCGCGCCAGGCGCACCCGGTCCAGGTTCAGACATTGACGCAGATCGTCAGAATGAGTATCCACGCCCCGAAACCGCTCGCC
This sequence comes from uncultured Anaerolineae bacterium, assembly GCA_964449465.1. Lineage (GTDB taxonomy): Bacteria > Chloroflexota > Anaerolineae > JAFGEY01 > JAFGEY01 > CAYRXM01. The sequence continues at coordinate 43,111 of CAYVBK010000045.1, read as the reverse complement.
CAGCCACCCGCCGACAATGCGCAAAATGGTTTCAAAACCCTGTTCGGGCATCACCCCAAAAACGAACGACGCCCCATACACAAACACCGCCAGCGTCACTTTGAGTCCTGTGTCCAACGTGGCCGGCAAGATAAACCCGCCCACAAAGCAGACGATGAATGCCGTCAACATCCGCACCGACACCACAATATACGTGTCTATGTCCAGATCATCGTCGAGATAGCGGCGCAGAGTGGTTTGCAACATAAACATGTACGCGCCCAAAAAGCCAAAAAAGACCGGGCGGACATATTTTTCCAGCCCCTCTGGCGTAAAACCCAACAATTCGCGTATGGTCGTCGGGTCGCTGTGCAGCAGGGTGATCAACGACACCGCCGACACGGCCGCGCCCAGCCCCATCACCACCGCCGGCAGCCACGAGGCCACCCAATGGGCGCCCAGCCTCCATTGGTCTTGCAACGTGCGCATAAAAAAGAACGACAACTCTTTGGTGCGGATCACCTGGCGGTTGGACGATAGCTTGTGCCGCACATGGGTGTACCAATATAATAACACCACCAGTGGCATAAACGGCACGGCCAGGGCCAGGGCCGGGATCAAAAAGGACAAAAATTCGCGGCTCATGCCACACCTCCTTGAAGCGACAGGTCACTCCATTCGATCTGAGCCTGGAGGTCCAGAGCCAGGCTTTTCAGTTCTGGCGAATCGCCGCTCAGCGATTCCAGCCGCCGGGCGATTTCAGTGTGGCGTGCGCGCGGGTGCATCAAATCAAAGCGCAGCCACTCGATCTGCCGCAGCATGTCCACCCGCCGGCGCGGTGACTCGACCGGCAGAGACAAGACAGCCTGGCGCAAGGGCGACACTCGTTCATCGGCGGCGCGCGAATCGAGCGGCAACTTGAGGCGCACATTGACCCGTTGCGCCTGCGCCTGCTGACTGGCCGCATCCAGCGCGCTCAAGGCGGCGCGGCGGACGCTCTCATCCGGGTCGGTCAGCGCAACCAGCAACGCGTCAAAAGCCGTTTGATCGCGGATAAACGCCAGTTGCTCCACCGCCTTGCGGCGCAGCGTCGCTGCCGCCCCATCGCCCGATCGCGTAGTGACCTGCACCAACAGGCGCAAGGCCTCAGCCTGCCGCTGCCCCAGCACCCCCAACGCCTCTACCGCTGCTTCTTGCTCCAGCCGCCCGGCCGTCGGCGACCTGAGCACCTCGGCCAGCCGGCGCAGTGTCTCGTCTTGGGCCGCATGGGTAGACAAAAACACCCGCGCCCGCTCCGAGATGCCCGGCGGGGCTGCCGGGCCGGCGGTTGTCGGCAACGCCATCACAGGCATTGGCGACAAGGTCGTCGGCGACAAGGTCGTCGGCGACAACACCGGCGTTGTCTCGGGCGGCGTTAGAAGCACCTCTGGCAACACGTCCGGCGACGTGCCAGCGGTAGGGTCCAAGACATCATCGGCCATGTGGCCGGCCCGCAGCGGCGATTTGACCGCCAACAATTCGCCCCGCGATTCGGCGGCCGCGACACTCACCTGTGAACGGCCGGCCTGCGCCAGGCTGAACCCCTCGGCATCGGCCTGATACAGCGCCAGGCCGGCCCACTCGAAAGGCTCCCCCTGCCCTACAGACTGCTCCCAGGTCAGCCGAAACTGTCGCCTCGCCCGCGCCGCCGCCGCCGCCGAAGGCATACCCCCGGCCAGGCCGCGATAAAACTCGGCGGCCAGCAAAAAAGCGGCCCAATTGGTGGTGATGCCCACAGGCCCCAATATCACCGGTACGCCGGCCTGTTGCAACTGGGTCACCGGGCTCTTGTTGCTACCCCATGTCGTGGCGCCGTTGCAGGCATTGAGATAGACCATCAGCGGCTTGAGCTGCCCGCACACATAGGCCAGCTCGGCAAACGAAATCGGCTGCTTTTCATCCAGCCACAACAGCGGCTCGCTCCCGCTCACATCCACGTGCCCGCTGAGGTGCAACACATCACAGCGCGACGGGCGCAGCCGCTCTACCACCTGCGCCAGCGATTGCTGCGGCGGATACAACACTGGTCGCACAAAAACCTGCCCCTCACGCTGTGCCGGGTTCAACACCTCGTACAGCATATCGGCCTCGGCCTGCGACTGGAATTGCGGAATGTTGGAAGCCAGGATCACCACCTGCACCGGCAGGTCAAATGAACGCGCCGCCACCACATCGGCCACCCGGCTCAGGCGCAAGCGCGGTGACAGAGCCAGAAACTCGCCCTCATCGTACAACAATTCCCAGGGCCAGGCACGCAGAGGAGCAGCGCGCACATCCAGGCGCAGATGCACATAATCGCTCTGATCCCACACTTTTTTCCATTCGCTTTGCCATGCTCGTTCGCCAATGACAAAACGATACAAGGCCAGACCAATCTGTTGAGCATCTTCTTGAGCGATGTGGCCCTGCGCCATATAACCCGCCAGGTCTGACCAGGCCGCCACATCCAAAGCGCAACCAGCCTCACTCATCGCCGCCGGCCCGCCTGCATACTTGAGCGACCAGCCTTCGTCGCCCTGTTCCACCACAATGCTAATCACCGATTCGCTCATGCCGTCACCTCCTCATCGAGACGTAAACTGGCATAACAATAGGGTACATAGACCAGGCCAAGAAAATTCTTGCGCCGTACAAGCTCAAGACGCAGATCGTAGACAATTTGCCCTACCGGCTGATGAGCCAGAAACCGCTCGACGAAAAACTCGCCGGCAAACCGCCCCAAATACTCGTGAATAGGCACTTCGGTGCCGACCACACCGGCTGCACCCACCGCGGCAAAGCGATGCACAAACGAAATGAACGCTCCCGGCGTGTATTGGGCGGTGTGACAGCCGTTCAAAAATACCAGCGGCGCCGCACCTGCCTGCCAGGCACGGCTCAGTTCGTCGTCGAGGTACGAGGGCAGCAGCGGGTCATCGTCGCTGACCAGCAACCATTGCCGAAAAGCCGCGTTGCCGCCATGACAGTAAAAATAAGCCAGCGCCGTATTTCCGGCAGCCATATCGCGCAACAAAGCATCCGTCGTCCCGGCCGACCGGCCATACAGCGCACAGTCGGCGCGGCCAGCCACGATGCCATTCACTCTTTGGCGATGTTCTTCGGCCAAAGCCAGCCGCGAGCCGTAAACCAGAGCCAGGCGCGTTCGCGGCTGTGCGCTCAGCCGCGTGACTAGAGAAGTGTGGCGGCGCGGCGGACGCAAAGGCTGCTCGATGATATAGCGCAAACCCCAAAACCCCAGCGGGCAGATGGTATTGTCATCTTTGCCACAGGTAGCCCGACAATTGGGGATGTCGGCCAGATCGGTGCAGACCACGTTGCGACGGGTGTGATAGCGCAGCGGCCGATCATACAACACCGCCCAGGGAAAGGCCATATCCAGGCTCAGACGGGCCACCTGCACAACCAAAGGCTGCTCCGATGTCCGCTCGGCTTCGACCAAAGCCTGCCGCACCCTGTCGCCGCCGACCTGGCCCAAGACCCGCTGATACAGCATTTGTCCCATCTCGGCCAGCGACTTGATATTTTGGGTAAATGTTTCTACACGGGTCGGTGTATGAAGGTCTTTATCATACAAATACCCGTCGTTCAGCTTTTCCTGGTCGGAAAAACAGCCCCCCAGCAAAATCTCGCGGTAACGGGCCAAAGCCTCTTCGATCAGACGCACATTCAACGGCGGCAGCTCACCCAGGTCCAAGCCAGCCGGCCCGCTGAGACCAACCTGCTGCGCCCGCAGCACGCCTTCTCTTGCCGCCGCATCCTCGACCGCCGCCCGCTCATCCGGGCGACCCTCGCCCACCCAGATGCACACACGGCGCGGCTCGAGCGTCTTCAAGTCGGTGAGATGAGCTGACAGGGTATACTCGCACTCGCTCCACCACCCGTCGCGCCGACCCTGCGGAAGCAGCGGCCCCTCTACCGGCGCAATCCAGGCATAGAGGCGGTGCGATTGGACCAAATTGTTTTCAAAATAGAGGCGCAGGCGCAGGCTGCTCAGGCCGACGCGCATCGGCGTGACCAGGCGAAACAACACATCGGCGGTGTTGCCGACCGCCGGCAGTTCGATCGTTTTTTCGCTTTCCAGCACTACAAAATCCTGGCTGTCCAGGCGCAGAGTCAGAGATTTGCCCTGCGCAATGGCATAGCGCACCACCCGCGCATCCACTTCGGGCCGCTCACCCAATGTATGCGCCCGCTCATCCGGCAGCCCGATATTCATGCCCAACAGATATTCGCGGTTGACCGACAGCGCGTTGACATGCTCCACTCGCCGCCCAAATGAATCGCCCAGCCAGGCATTGACCACCCGCCCGTGATCATCCTGACCGGGCTGCGCCTGCGCCAGAGCCGCCCAAAAGTCACCCGGCGAGCTCGTTCGTGCCGTGATGCCTTTGGCCACCGGGCCGGGCGTGTATCCCAACGATGCAACGGTCGGTTCGCCGCGCATAGGGCCACCCGCCCCGCCGCGCATGGTCTGGGTCAACACACTGTCCGGCTGCCCTCCCTTGATCACCAACACCCCTTGCCCCGCCCGGCGATTCATCATCTCTTGCAACAGCGGCCAGGGCGTTTTTTCTCGCATCACCGCCGGAACATCAGAGGAGGACAGGCCAACCAGCAGCGCGCCCACCTGCGAATTGCCGCCCGGCGCGGGGCTTTTGCCCTCGACATGGCGGCGGAAATCGGCCAATGTGAACACCTGCCACCTGTCGGCGCCGGTCATCGCCAGCATGGTCTGATCGGCAACCTGAACAGCCTGCAAACGCTGGGCCAACTCACCCAGCGTCTCATCCGACGATGCGCCGACAACGGCGATTTGCTGCCAACCCAGCGGTGTCAGATCGGGCCAGGCCGGCAATTGCTCCAGTTCGGCCATGTACTCGCCCACCAGGTGCCACCACCCTGCCGCGTTGCCGCCGATCAGTGGCGGACCCAGCCGTTCCAGCATATCCGGTTGACCGTTGCGTTCGGTCAGGCGATACGGCTCATTGCCGGCGGGGGTCAGGCGCACCGCCCGCAGGCTTGAGGGGAAATCGGTCAGCGGGGTATCCAGCGACCACGTGCCTTGCGCCAGTTCTTGGGCCAGAAACGAGAGCGAACTGCACACATAGCGGCCGGCCCGCGTCCACAAGGCCACATATTGCCCCCAGCGTTCGTTCTCCAGGCCGATCTGCCGCTGCACCTCGACCAACAATCGGCGCAGCGACGGCGACTCGCCCAACCAGAAAAAAGGTTCGTTCATATCCCCCCTTTCCACTCAGCCGGTCATTTGGATTGACCGTTGAATCGGTTCATGGCTTCGCGGAGGCCCTGTCCGAGAAACACCTCCACCGCGCTCGCCGCCCGCTCGATGGCCTCATCCATCACCTCACGCTCGGCCGGGTCAAAATTTTGCAGCACATAATCCTGTGGCTCCATCCGGCCCGGCGGACGCCCAATGCCCACACGGATGCGCGCAAAATTGGCTGCACCCAGATGTTGAATGATCGACTTGATGCCGTTGTGTCCGCCCGAACCGCCTTCGGGGCGCAGGCGAAGAGTACCTTGGGGCAGGTCCAGGTCATCATAGATCAACAAAATACGGTCATTTTCGATTTTGTAAAAACGAGCCGCCGCGCCCACCGCCGCGCCGCTCACGTTGACGTATGTCTGCGGCTTGAGCAAAATCACCCGCCGACCGGCCATGCGCCCCTGTGCTACCTGCGCTTTGAACTGTCGCCGATCAAACGACAGGCTATGCGCACCGGCCAGGCGATCCAGGCACATAAACCCGACATTGTGGCGGTTGGCGGCATACTCGCGGCCGGGGTTGCCCAACCCGACAATCAAAAACCACGCCGATGATTCAGCCGACTGGTCGGCCACCGACTGGTCGGCCACCGACTGGTCGGCCACCGACTGGTCGGCCACCGACTGGTCGGCCACATCCGACATTGGCTCGATTTGACGATCACCCAACTTGGATTCCTTTCGATCCGGTCTACAAAACACCCTTTTGAGTCAAAAAAGCGCGGAAAATATCCTCAAACAGCCGCACGTCGGTGCGAGTGTCTTGGGCAGAAGAGCGGAATGGCTCGCCACCCTGCACGGCATGGATAAAAAATTCGGCCTCGCGCCGATAACTCCACCCCCAGGCCGGGCAGGGAATGGGCCGCTCGAATGTTTGAGCCTGTCCGGCGCGGTAAATTTCGACCTCGGCCGGAGCCTCTTTGAGCAGCAACGGCGGCGCCCAGGTGTGAACCCAGCCATCGCGGAAATAGATTTGGGTATGCTCATCCCACCGATAATGTGACACCCGCCCGCTCTCCAACACAGCGCGCACCCCGGCCATCTCGATCACCACAATGCCGGTATAACCGTCCTCATCCAGGTCTACCACCCGCACGGTTGCGGCATCGCCGGCATCCAGAAACCATCGCAGCAAGTTGATATTGTGCGTATATTGTTGCAGATAACCAATGTAGCGATTCAGGTATTCGGGAGGCAGCCAGTCTGGGCCGGCCGCGGGCGACGGCGGCATCGGCTCATCGGTGCGAATCAGGGGCATATCCAGGCCGGCAGCCCAGTCACCGCAAAAGCCGTGATTGCGCGCCAGGGTGATCGGCCCCAACTCGCCGCTGGCCTTGAACTGAGCGATGCGCTGTTTGACCAGTTCATTTCCGGCATCGTAACGCTTCATATAGCCCACCATCAGCCGCCGCCCCGATTGCTTTTCAGCATCCAGAATGGCGTCGGCCTGCGCCAGCGAGACGGCCATCGGCTTTTCCATGAACACGTCTTTGCCGGCCAGCAAGGCATCGCGGGCAATTTGTCCCTGCGCCCCAAACGCCGCCGACACGGCCACAGCATCCAGGTCGGGATCAGCGATCAATTCCTCGTGGCTGCGATAGAGGCGCGGGATGCCAAAATGAGCCTGCACCAGCCGGCCCAACTGCGGGCGCAACTCGGCCAGGGCCAGCAACTCGCAGCCAGGCAGGCGAGCAAAATGGGGCAAATGCACTTTTTGGGCCATAAAACCACAGCCCACGTAACCGAGTTTGATCTTGTCCATCATCACCTCCCTATTCTGCCTTGACCAGGACTGCCCAATAGCCCTCTTCGGTGGGCGTCGCCAGGCGAATCAGACCATTTTCAACTTGAAGCCGGGCCTCGTCGCTCCAGCAGCCGGCGCGAATGTCCAACCAGCGCAGGGTCAGGGGATGTGCCGCCGCCGATACATCGAGCAGCACATCGCCGCCGTCGGGGAAAAAGACGCCGTATTTGACGCCCGGCCGGGCCGTGCAATAGGCCTCGTTCCAGGAGCGATTGCTCAACAGATCGTTGTGCGGCTCGCAATCAAAAATGTACAGGGCGTCGGTGAACATGCGCAGCGAGCGAATGTGCGCCTGGGCAATGGGGCTGAGGCCCAGCCCGGCCGGCGGACGGTGAAAGCGAGAGGAGGCCAAACCGCCGAACACATTGCGCCAGAACCGTTCCTGGGCGTCGCGAGTCGAGCCATAACGGCCACTATTGGCGCCATAGATTTTGACGCTGTTCATTGGGCGGATGCCGGCGGCGATCAGGCGACGGCGGATTTCCTGGGGATTGGTCCAGTGATGATCGGCCGGCTGGTGGTTATTTTGAGAAATGTCTATGAACGAAAATAGCTCTGGATGATCAAAAGTGGCCGCGTGTTCGCCGTCGAGCAAATTGTGCGCATCCCACATCTCGGTCATTTCCACCTCGACGCCGGCGGCACGCGCCCTGTCGCGGATATAGCGCGCCCAATACCAGCCCCATTCAGGCGAGTCGTTGGTCTCATTGTCTATGCAGTAGAGGGTATTGGGAAAGCGCAGCGAAATGGACAGCATCCGGTCTACCTGAGCCTGTTGATAGCGCAGCACCACTTGATTGTTTTGCAGCGCCGGCACGGTGTGAAAAAAGTCACTCTCGCGCTGGCCCGGATGGGTATCAATGACGGTTTTCAGCCCCGATTCGGCAGCAGTGTAATTGACATTGTTTTTGGGATGGTACGGGTTGTCTTGCCAGGGCGCGCGGGCAAAATCAAAGCGATCCCACACTTCAAACTGAGCCACAATAGCGCGCTCCAGGCAGAGCTGCAAAAAATGCTCAAAACGCCGCCAGTATTCCCGGCCAGGCTGCTCCAGGTCATACCGGCCGCTGACCGGGTCGCGCTCGAACGGCCACATGTCGCCGGGGTCGCGACTGGACATGGTACAGCGCACATAATTGCCCCCTACCGAACGGAGCAGGTCGAGATGCGCCTCAATGTCAGAAATTTGAAACAGGTTGTCCTCGATGCTGCCGCCGAGCAGCAGCACCGGCTGGCCTTGATACTGCCAGTAAAAAGGATTGAGCGAATAGGGTTGAATACGATTGGGGTCGTTCATCTGATTTCCTCAAGAACTAAGGTTGAGCCAGCCGCTCATGATGCATCCGCCGGCAGATTGGACGCCGACGGCAACAAGGGCAAATGCACCGTAAAGGTCGTCCCCACGCCGGCCTGGCTCTGCAAGTCAATGTGCCCGCCATGCTGCTCGATAATATTTTTGCACACATACAGGCCCAAACCGGTGCCTTCGCCAGCTTTTTTGGTGGTAAAATAGGCTTCAAAGATGCGGCCCAAATGTTCGGGGGCGATGCCACAGCCCGTGTCGCTCACGGCGATGGCCAGGCCGGGCAACTGATCGATCAGCACATCCCGAGTAGACAGACTCAGTTGTCCCCCCGATGGCATAGCCTGAACGGCGTTGACGATCAGGTTCAAAAAGACCTGCTGCAAACGTGCCGGATCGCCACGCACCGCCCGCGCCTGGGCGTGATACTGGCGCACCAGCGAAATATTCAGCAGCCTGAACCGCACCAGGTTCAGCACTTGATCCAGCAGGTTCAGTATATCCACATCCACCCACAGGCGCGGAATCTGGCGCGAAAAACTGAGCAGGTCAGAAATTTGAGATGCGATACGTTCACTTTGTTCGACGATTTGCCCCATATCTTGGGCCAGAGACGGGTCACTCATACGCAAGTCGCGTTGGGCAAATTCGGCATACATGGCGATGGCCGTGAGAGGATTTTTGATCTCGTGGGCAAACTCGGCGGCCAACTGCCCGATGGTGGCCATGCGGTCGGTGCGCGTCAAATGTTCCTGGAGTTCGGCCATCTTTTTCTGGGTCGGCTGCTGAAATTCGACAGCACGGCGCAGTTTGGCCGCCACAGCCACCAGCAGGTCTTCGCGCTCAAAGGGCTTGGTCAAATAGTCGTCGGCGCCCAGTTCGCGCCCCAAACGCACATCGGCGCGTTGATCTTTGGCCGTCAAAAAGATAAACGGCACGGCCAGCCAGTTTTCGTTGCGCCGGACGGCTCGATAAAATTCATAGCCGTCCATCACCGGCATGGCAATGTCCGAGATGATCAGATCGGGCAAGATGCCCATCAGCACAGCCAGAGCCTCCTGGCCGTTGACCGCGCTAACCACCTCATACCCGCCCAGTTCCAAAATGTCGCAAATCCCCTCACGGATGGCCCAATCGTCCTCCACCACCAAAATCAAAGACATGATGCAACTCCTTCTGTCGACAACAGCCGTGTCACCTGCGCCAAAAACACCTTCATCGAAAAGGGCTTGGTCAACAGCCCGTTGGCGCCCAGCCGACGCAGAGTTGCCTCGTCTTGATCGTGACGGGCCGTCATCACCAGAATGGGCATCCGCTCGGTAGCCGGCAAAGTGCGCAGTAGAGAAAGCAGAGTCAGGCCGTCCATACCCGGCATATTCAGGTCCAACAACATCAGGTCGGGCGGATCTGCCGAGGCCCGCGCAAAGCCGGCCGCGCCATCGGCCAGCCATTCGGTGCGACACGGAATTTCGCGCAAAAAGTGCAAGACCAGATTGGCCACATCAACGTCGTCGTCAATCACCAGCACACGTGGCTCGACATACGCCAGCGGCAGCAGCACCACAAAGATGCTGCCCTGGCCCGGCCGGCTGTTGAGCAAGACATGGCCATTGTGCAATTGGACAATCTCTTTGACAATAGACAGCCCCAACCCGGTGCCGGGAATGCCCATCCGTTCGGCAGACCCGCGATAAAATCGCTCAAAGATGTGCTTTTGCTCTTCCGGGTCAATGCCGATGCCGGTATCCTCTATCCACAGCGCGCCCCACTCACCCGGCGGCATCGCCGAAATCAAAGGGGCCGCACCGGTCCAATGATCATCGCAGACTGTCCCTGCACCCACCTGTACCCGGCCCCCCGGCATGGTATACTGCAACGCATTGCTCAACAGATTGGTTAGCACTTGAACCAACTGATCGCGGTTGCCCAAACAAGGCGCCATATGTTCATCCATCGATACCGACAGTTGCACATCTCTATCCTGTGCGCGCGGCAGGTGTGTCTCGACCACTCGTTCGATCAACGGGGCTATGTCAACCGGCTCCAGGCGGATTTTGCCGTTGGCCGCATCCAGCCGCGACAGGTCCAGCACATCCTGGATCAGCCGCTCCAGCCGCTCGGCCTCGGCAGTGACAATGTGCATATAGTGGTCGCGCTTTTCAGGACGGCCATTTTTCAACAAAGAAAGATACATTTTGATATTAGTCAATGGGGTGCGTAGTTCGTGAGACACACTGGAGACAAACTGCGATTTGAGGCGATCCAACTCTTTCAGGCGAGTAATATCGGTCAGAGACAGCACCGTGCCGACTATATGCTTTTCTTCGTCGAGGACAAATGAGCGATGAACCTGCACCGATAGGGTCTGCCGGTGTTGATACAACGGACAATCGCCCGGCGCGGCGTCTCGCCCCACCGCATCCTCACAGTTGGCTGCAGATGGCGCGCATGATACCCGGATCAGACAAATCGGGTTGGCGCAGTCCAGGGGTTGCTCTGCCGCCGGGTCTCGCCGATAGAGGTCTAGCTCGGTCGAGTGCGTGCCAGAGGCCAGGCTGTTGATCGCCCGCCACAACCGCTGCACGTTGGTATACGGATTGGTGCTCAAAATTTGCCCGTCCAACGACTCGGCCGGCACATCCAGCAGCCGCACGGCCGCAGGGTTGATCAGGATCACACGGTCCTGCAAATCGGTGACGACCAAACCACCGGCCACGCTTTGCAAAATGGCATCGGTGCGCTGTTTTTCGGCCTGAAGGGCCCGGTTGGTCGTCAACAGCCTTTGTCCAATGTCGCGCTGATGCCGCTCACGCACAAACAGTTCGCGCAGGGCCTTTTCCAACTCGTGAGTGCGCTCGGTCACGGCATCGGCCAGCGATTCGGCGTGCTGCTTGATCTGCTGATAAAGCAGCGCGTTTTCCCAGGCCATATTGAATTGCGCCGCAAATGCCGAAATAACCGGCATATCGGTCAACTCGAGGGCGACGCCAGCGGCAAAAAAGACACCGACCACCCGATCTTGGGCCACCAGCGGCGCCATCATGACCGTGTTCAGATCGAGCAATTTGACGATGCGGGTGCACAGATGGGGATAGGGCTTGGGCAGCAATTGCCCCAAAAACCGGGCCGTGTCGGTGATCAGCACGGCCTGGCGATTTTGAGACAATTCGGGGCGGCACAAAATGTGCGCCGCCGGCAGAGCAATCTGGCCAAGCGACAGCCCTATCCATTGCTCCACCTGAGCCATCTGCTCATCGGGAAAAGATGAATAGGCCACACTCAGTCGGTCGGATGCGGGGTCCTGGAGATGCAAAACCGCCGCCCGCAGGCCCAGGTCGGCCAGATGCCTGGCAATGGTGCGAAACACATCATCGGGCGAGTGAACGCGTTGCACCTGCGCTGCGGCATCGCTCAATTTGAGCAAAATGTTTTCGATATATTGAGGACTGGTACGCGCCATCGCTTTGTCGGGACCGGCCCGCCTCGAAAAAGAAACAAAAATATCTATTGCCTGATTTATACCACATTCGAGCGATTTTTACAATGCACACCCTGCCAGTTTCGACAGCGTCGGTCAAGCCTGTCGAAACCAACGCCCTCAACCACCAGGCTCAGCGAATGGCGCGTGGATCGAGGGCATCGCGCAGGCCGTCGCCCAAAAAATTGATCGCCAGGGTGGTGAGCAGAATCATAATGCCCGGAAAGAACCACATCCACGGCTCGCTGTCCAGGTGATAATAGGCCTGATCGAGCATATTGCCCCAGGTGGCCGTGGGCGCCTGCACGCCCAAACCCAAAAAGCTGATATACGCCTCGGACAAGATAGCCGAGGCCACGCCCAGAGTGGCCGAAACCACAATGGGGGCAACGGTATTGGGCAAAATGTGCCGAAACATGATCCCCCAATCCGGCACGCCCAGACAGCGCGCTGCCAGGACAAATTCGCGCTCCTTGAGAGACAAGTAATTGGCACGCACGATACGCGCCAGGGTCATCCAACTGGTCAGGCCGATCACCACCACAATGACCACCACACTGCCGCTAAACGAACGCCCCAACAACTCAAAGGCCGACACCCGTCCGCTGAACATTTTGCTCAGCACGATCAGCAAGAATAATTGCGGAATGTTGAGCATCGCTTCGGTCAAACGCATCAATACGCTGTCAACCAGACCGCCGTAAAAGCCGGCCAGCGCGCCCACTCCCACCCCCACTCCCACTTCGACACCGATTGCCAGCAGGCCAATGATCAGCGAAATTTGCCCGCCGTAAATGATGCGCGCCAAAATGTCGCGTCCGGTGCCATCAGTGCCAAATGGATGCTGCCACGAGGGAGGCTGCCAGGTCGCATCCAGATCGTTATAATTGGCATCGGCCGGGCTGAAAAACAGTGAGCCGATGATGATAAAGGCCATCATACATATCAAAAGCCAGGCGCCGGCCAAAGCGACCTTGTGACGACGAAATCGCTTCCAGGCCAGTTTCCAGGGCGTCTCGGCAGGCCGTGATGACAATGCCATCGCGGCTCGGACTCTGAGAGGATTGTCACTGTCTGCGCTCATATTCACCCCTATCATGCCCATCAACTATAGCGAATGCGCGGATCCAGCCAGGTGTACACCATGTCGGTGATAATCTGAAACAGCACCACTGCGGTCGAGATCATCATCAAAATGCCCATCAACACCGGCACATCGGTATCGCGGGCGGCGTCCCAATACAGCCGCCCCATGCCCGGCCAGGCAAAAATAGACTCGGTGACGATGGCCCCGCCCAACAAGAACGGGATTTCCAGGCCGATCAATGTCACCAGCGGCAGCGAAGCGTTTTTCAGCACATGCCGAAACAAGATCATATTCTCGGCCACCCCCTTGGCACGAGCCGTACGCACATAATCATCTTGAATCACATCCAACATGCTCGAACGGACAAACCGCGTATAGCCGGCCACACTGATCACGGCCATGCTGACCACCGGCAAAACCATATGCTGCGCCACTTGCCCGAAGGTGGGTCCCACGCTCAGATCGTACATGCCTACTGCCGGCAGGTGCGGCAGCCCCCACGTTTTGAATTTGACCGCAAACAGATAAATAGACATCAGCGCAGTCCAAAAGACCGGCATCGAATAGCCGATGAACGACAAGGCGGTGATCAGATGATCGATCAACGAATATTGATGCAACGCCGAATAAATGCCGATGCTCAAAGATAAAACCACGATCAGAGCCTCGGCGGTCAACATCAACAGCAGCGTATTGCCCAAACGCTCCACAATCAGCTCGCCGACCGGGCGTTTTTCCATAAACGACTGCCCCCAATCGCCGCGCAAAATACCTCGCCGCGTCCCCCTGCTCTCGGCAACGCCATCGCCGTCCAGGTCTACCCGCATCCAATCGTTGCCCACCAACCAAACCATGTATTGCACCCATACCGGCTTGTCCAGCCCCAGTTGCCGGCTCAACCGTTCACGGTCGGATGGGCGAATACGCCGCCGGTCGCCAAACGAAGCCAGCGGATCGCCCATCTGATTAGCCAGGATAAAAACAATCACACTGATCAGCACCAGCAAAAATCCCGCCTGCGCCAGCCGACGCACAATGTAACGAATCATTCTCAACTCCTCAAATAAATAAAGAGAGGATCAAGCATCACTTGTCCTCTCTTTATCGGCAGGGCCAAACAGTCTAACGCACATCCCACTCGTAGGCATTCCAGAACGGGTCCACACCCGATATGCGCACATTTTTCAGGCGATGGTTGACCGTCCACAGATCGCTATCGTGCCACATACCGATCCAATATACTTGGTCATTCAGCAAGCGGCTAATTTGGTGAAACAACTCGATACGTTTCGACTCATCCATTTCAACCTCTTGCGCCCGGATCAACGCATCCAGTTCTGCATCGCAGATGCCATACCAGTTCGAGCCATCGGGCGCGTCTTGGGTGGGAATTTCGTCGCAGAGCCACTGCGGCTCGCTCGGGTCAGGAAAAGCCAGCGGCGTATCCGACCACATCGCCAGGTCATAATTTCCAGTCGCCAGCGGGCCGTCCTCGCCAAAACTGCTCCAGATCGTATCATAAGAATAGTTTTTGATTTCGATGCCGATGCCCACCTGGGCCAGGTACTGCTGCACCACCACCTGAGTCTGCTCGCGCACTTCTCGGCCTTCGGTCGTCGAATAGACCAGCACCAATTCCACCCCATCCTTGTCACGAGTGCCGTTCTGATTGCTGTCTACCCAGCCGGCCTGGTCGAGCAGCAACCTGGCCTTGTCAGGGTCAAAAGGCAGCAACGCAGCGTTGGGGTCGGCAAAAGACATGCCTTCCCACTTGGTCTTGGGCGGATAGGTGCCGCCATACAACAATTTTTGGCACAAGCCCTGGCGATCAATCGCCTGCACGATGGCCTGCCTCACCCGCACATCTTGCAGGGCCGGGTGTCCGGCCTTGATCGCCCCGCCTGCCGGATTGAGGTTGAAAAAGACCACCTCGTTATAGCCAGAAAAGACCTTGATCAGGTCCACAGTGTCCAACTCTTGAATTTTGGGAATGTCGGCATACGACAAAAAGAGGCCGATATCGGTTTCGCCAGTCTTGATCGCCGCCATCTGCACCGCATCATCCGGCACCACCTTGGCCTCAATGCGATCAATCTTGGGCCGGCCGCGCCAGTAGGCCGGGTTGGCCTCCAAAACAAGATGGCTGCCCGCCTGCCACTCACGCAGAGTAAACGCACCGTTGACCACCGCAGGTTGGCGGTTCCAGGCCGCGTCGTCAATCGAGCCTTTTTCCTTGTACACCGGCTCGAGGACATGTTGGGGCAGCACAAAATTGAACAACGTGGTGGACCAGGCCGCAAAGGGCTCTTGGAGTTGAATCACCAACGTCTTGTCATCGGCCGCCGTCACGCTCTCGATATAATCGGCATATGGCCAGGTGGTTTGGGTGTTGAGATTGTTGGAATCCACAATCATCTGATAAGTAAACACAAAATCGTGCGCCGTTACCGGAACACCATCCGACCAGTTGGCCTGAGAATTGAGCGGCACGCGGATGGTCTTGTTGTCGGCCGAGATCAAGCCGTTTTCCTTGCTGGGAAACTGCTCCGCCATTTCCAGCACCGGCTCGAGTTGATCATCCCAGGCCCACAGCCCGGGATTCAACAAATCGATCAACAGCGCGCTGACCCACATGCCTGAATAGTTCAGGTTTAACGAGTCTGGCTCTTCAAAAAGAAACAGCGTCACCGATTTGGTTTGGCCGCCGGCCGACGGAGTGCCGACAGAGACGGTAGGCGCCGCCGTTTTGGGCTTGCAGGCTATCATCGTAGCCAGCAATCCAACCAACAAGAACAACAAGATGACCTTTTTTAGCATATTCTCCTCCAATGCAAGATTTTAGACTCGATCATTATAGTCCAATCTCCATCAGAGTCAAAAGCCTGGCTCGTCCCTGTTTCTGCAATTCGACAATTGCCCCACCGATCTTTTTATGGTACACTAGCAGTCTGTCGAAGAGATCACTCGTTGCCCCATTTGAGGATATCGGAATCCCGAACTTGTTCGGTTACCCCACCCAACGCGCTAAAATTGCCAGATTGGGGACTCGCCACCGCTCAGGATATCCGTTGGTGTTCTCGGTGTCCTTTGTGGTGAAAACAAACTTTTTCAGCAGCCTTTTAGCCAGGTATCACACTGGTAGCGCGACCTGTTTGAAAATCACCGCCAGGTAGGGGCAGGGCTTGCCCTTGCCCAGTCAGGGCGGGCACAAGACCCGCCCCTACATTCCCAAAAGAGACAACCATCTTATGAAAAACGATGTATATTTATGGAGCATCGACCAGGCTCACCAGCCCCTCACGCCGGCAGGTTTTGCCGATTGGCCGGCGGTACATCGCCTGTTGTTGCGCATCGCCGACAGCCCAGAGACCACCCGCCTGCTGTCCGATATGCTACCACACCTCTTGCGCACCCTGTCCAACTCGGCTAACCCCGACCGGGTGATGGTCAGCCTGGAGCGTCTTGTGCGCAGCAGCAGCGACCGAACGGCTCTTTTGCGCACCCTGGCCGATCATCCGCGTGCCACAGAAACGCTGATCGCCCTGTTTGCCGGCAGCCAGTTTCTCGGTGACATTTTGTTGCGCCATCCCGACTATATTGATTTAATCATGTCGCGGCGCGCCCTGACGCAGTCTACGCCGCTCGACTGCGCCCAATCACCTGGACCAGATTATCAGGCCTGCCTGGAAGCCCTGCGTCGCTGGCAACGCCGCGAACTGTTGCGCATCGGCGTGTGCGATCTGCTTGGCCTGCTGGACCTGACAGCCATCACCGCCCAACTTTCCCACCTGGCCGATCAGGTGACCCGGCACAGCCTCGATCTGGTCTCGGCCGAAACCGGCATATCGGCACAAGGCTTTGTGGTGCTGGCCATGGGCAAGCTGGGCGGCAGCGAACTAAATTACAGCTCCGACATTGACCTGCTGTTTCTGGCCGCAGAAAACGCCCATCACTATATCCGGCTGGGCGAGCGGCTCATTGATGCCCTGAGCTGCGCCACCGCCGAAGGTTTTATGTATCGCGTAGATATGCGCCTGCGCCCCTGGGGCCAGGCCGGCCCGCTGGTTGTTTCCATCGCCGGCTATCGCACCTATTTGGAAAAACACGCCCGCCTGTGGGAAAAGCAAGCCCTGCTCAAAGCCCGCTCCATCGCCGGCGACCAGGCCGTAGGCGACGATTTTCTGGCACACATCACCCCCCTGCTCTTTGCCGCCCCTCTGGAGCAGGTGCGCGCCGATGTGTATGCCATGAAGCACCGCACCGAATCGTGGCTGCGCCAGCAGGGCCGCGCCTGGGGCGAGGTCAAATTAGGCGAGGGTTCCATCCGCGACATTGAATTTGTGGCCCAATACCTGCAACTGGCGCACGGCGGCGACTGCCCGGCCGTGTGCTGCCGCAACACCCTCGACACTCTTGATCGCCTGGAGACACAAGGATTGATCTCGACTGTAGAGCGGCGGGTGCTGAGCGATGGCTATGTCTTTTTGCGCACGCTAGAACACTATATGCAAATGATGAACTATCAACAAACCTACACACTACCCACCGACGCCGCAGCACTGGCGCAACTGGCCCGTCGTCTGGGATTTCAGGGGCAGCAGGCCGGCGATCACCTGATCGCCCGCTACGAAGAACACCGCGCCGCCATCCGCGCCATCTATTTATGTTATTTGGGGAGCAGTCTGATGAATCAACCGCCGGTCACACCCCCTTTGATCACCCGCCACCTGGCCCGGCTCGATGCCGCCTATGGCGATGTGTTTGGCGCCGATGAAATTGCCATGCACGCCACTCTAGCCGATCAACTCGGCCCCGACTGCCTGGCTCAGGTGCATGCCGTGCCGCTGCCCGACGGACGCTGGCGCGTCACCCTGATCGGCTATGATTACCCAGGCATCCTGTCGCTGATCTGTGGCCTGCTGTTTGTGTACGGCTTTAGCATCCTGGACGGCCACGTTTTCACCTATGAACCAACTGCTGCCGGAAGAAAATCCGGCGATCACCGGCGCAAAATCGTGGATGCCTTTACCGTTCACCCCACCCGCCTGCCCGTATCCGAGCAGACCTGGCTGTGCTATGCCGACAACCTGACCGCCCTGCTGCGCCTGGTAGCCCAAGGACAGGAATCAGAGGCGCGTGGGTCACTGGCCAACCAGGTCGCGGCCGCCCTGCCCGACATTCCCGGCGCGACGGCCGCCCTGTACCCCATTGACATTGAAATTGACAATGACTCGTCAGAGAATTACACCGTTTTGCTCATTGATACCCAAGACACCATCGGATTTTTGTACGAACTGACCAACGCCCTGGCCCTGCGACGCATCTATATCGCCCGCGTCACCGTTGAATCGGCCGGCAACCGCGTCCACGACACGCTCTATGTCACCGACTCGGATGGGCGCAAGATTGGCTCGCCGGACAGTCAGCGTGAGCTGCGAGCGGCCACCGTGTTGATCAAACATTTCACCCACCTGCTGCCCCACTCACCCAAGCCCGAATCGGCCCTGCTGCGCTTTCGCCAATTTGTCAGTCAACTGTTTCAACGCCCCAACTGGCCCGACGAACTGGCCTCGCTGGAAAACCCGGCCGTGCTGAGCGGCCTGGCGCAGGTATTGGGCGTCAGCGATTTTTTGTGGGACGATTTTTTGCGCATGCAATATGCCAACCTGTTTCCGGTAGTGCGCGACATGGATGCGCTCACTACCGCCCGCTCGCAGGTGCAGCTTCAGGCGGCCTTGCAAGCCGCCCTGGATGCACAGCCCGGCTTTGCCGAGTCGAAACAGGCGGCCCTCAATGCCTTCAAAGACCGCGAAATGTTTCGCATTGACATGCGCCACATTTTGGGCCACACCCAAGAGTTTGAAGATTTTTCGCACGAATTGACCGACCTGGCCCAGGTGGTGGTCAATGCCGCCTATCACCTGTGCCACGAAGAGCTGCGCCTGCTGCACGGCTCACCCTGCCTGGACGACAGCCTACAGCCCAGCGACATGTCGGTGTGCGCGCTGGGCAAATGCGGCGGCTATGAACTGGGCTTTGCCTCTGACATTGAACTGATGTTTATTTATGCCGGAAATGGCAAAACCGCCGGCCCGCAGGTCATCTCGTCGGCCGAGTTTTACGAAAAACTGGTACAGATGTTTGTGCGCGCCATCCACGGCAAGCGCGAAGGTATCTTTGAAATAGACCTGCGCCTGCGCCCCTACGGACAGGCCGGCAGCATGGCCGTATCCTTGGAGGCCCTTCGCCGCTATTTCGCCCCCGACGGCCCCGCCTGGGCCTATGAACGGCAGGCGTTGGTCAAACTGCGCCCTATCGCCGGCAATGCCGAATTGGGCCGCCAGATCGTCGGCCTGCGCGACGAGTGCGTTTATACCGGGCGGCCTTTTGATGTGACAGCCATGCGCGCCATGCGCGAGCGGCAAATCCGCCACCTGGTCACCGGCGGCACCTTTAACGCCAAATTCAGCCCCGGCGGCCTGGTAGATGTGGAATACCTGGTGCAAGGCCTGCAAATCACGCACGGACACCGCGACCCGCACCTGCGCGAAACCAATATCCGCCAGGCTATGTCAGCGCTGGTTGAGGCCGGTATTTTATCTCCTGATGACTATACGCACTTGCGGCGAGCGCACACCTTTTTGCGCTGGCTGATCGACGGTCTGCGCATGGTGCGCGGCAACGCCCAAGACCTCACCGTGCCACCGCCCGATAGCGAGGCTTTTGCCTTTTTATCCCGGCGGCTGCGCTATGGCCGCGACACCGAGAGACTGCGCCAGGAATTGGAACGTCATACCACCCAGGTACGCGAGCTAAACGCCCGGCTCTTGGGCCAGATTTGACCGACAGGGAGAAAAAAATGATTCAATTTATCAAGTACTATAATGTTTTGGTTATTGGCGGAGGAGTGGCCGGCACAGCAGCAGCCATCCAGGCCGCCCGCGCCGGTATGTACACAGGGTTGGTTGAGAAAACCATCCTCACCGGCGGCCTGGCCACGGCCGGGCTGATCAACATCTATTTGCCGCTGTGCGATGGACAGGGGCATCAGGTGATCTATGGTCTGGCCCAAGAACTGCTGCACCTCAGCATCAAGTACGGGCCCGGCAATGTTCCAGCCGACTGGCCAGGCGGCGTGCCGGAACTGAGCGGTCGCTACCGCACCGTCTTTTCGCCGGCCTCGTTCACCCTGGCCCTGGACGAGGCTTTGACGCAGGCCAGGGTATCACTCTGGCTGGACACCCTGGCCTGCCTGCCGGTGTGCGAAGAGAATCGCATCATCGGCGTCGAGGTGGAGAACAAGAGCGGGCGCGGGCTGATCTATGCAGACTGCGTCATAGATGCCAGCGGCGATGCCGATATAGCCGCGCGCGCCGGCGCCCCCTGGGCCGATGGTCGCAATTGGCTGTCGGTGTGGGCACTCGAAGCCTCGCTCCAGGCCGCCCGCCGCGCTGTCGAGGGTGAAACTCGAGACGACGCCGAGCGAGCGCCTCTGCTCAGCGAGGTGCGCCTGGGCGCGGCGGCCGACGGCAGCAATGCCGTGTCGAATTCTCCCCAATGGATCGGCTTTGTAGGCGCCCATGTCTCTTATTTTGTCCTGGAAGGACGCCGCCTGTTGCGTGAGCATTACCAAAAGCTGCACGCCCAGGGCGGCGACACCTCGCGCCATCATCGCTTCCCACTGACTCTGCCGGCGATGGCCCAATTTCGCACCAGCCGGCGCATTGACGGCCAGGAAACGATGCACAGCGGACAAAACAACATCCATGTGCCATCTTCTATCGGCCTGGCTCCCGATTGGCGACGCGCCGGGCCGGTGTGGGAGATTCCCTATGGTGCGCTGCTGCCACGCCAGGTGAGCGGGCTGCTGGTCGCCGGGCGGTGCATCTCGGCGGCCGACGACGCCTGGGAGGTGACGCGGGTCATTCCAGTGGCCGCGTTGACCGGCCAGGTGGCCGGCCTGGCCGCGGCAATGGCCGTGCAGCAAAACACCACGCCCGACCGCCTGGATGTCGGCGATGTGCAACAGGCTTTGAAGAAAATGTCTATGCCCTGCCATATCGAGGAGCTTGGATGAAACAAGATATGTCTTGGGCCGACACTCCGGCTTGGGCCGACACTCCGGCTTGGGCCGACACTCCGGCTTGGGCCGACACTCCGGC
>CAYVBK010000045.1:0-21873 GCA_964449465.1 uncultured Anaerolineae bacterium | reverse complement strand
TTTGACGGACATTCTGAATGCCCGTTGCCGCATTGCGCCGTTCCTGCGCCCCACGCCGCTGATCTACAGTCCCTTTCTCAGCCGGCAAACCGGCGGCCGGGTGTGGCTCAAGCTGGAAAATCAACAACCCACCGGGTCGTTCAAGGTACGGGGCGCCCTGAATAAAATCGGGCTGGGCACCCTGAACCAGATCGCCCAACCGGACGCGGAAGAAAAACAGCGCGGCATTGTCACCGGCTCGGCAGGCAACCATGGGCTGGGCGTGGCCTGGGCCGCGCAGCAATGGGGTGTCGCACCGGCCACCATTTTTGTGCCAGAAACCGCCCCTCGCGCCAAAGTGGACAAAATGCAACAATTCGGCGTGTCCGTACATCGAGTCGGCCGCACCTATGAAGACGCTCATCAGGCCGCCGAGGCTTTTGCTCAGGAAACCGGCGCCATCTATATCCCGGCCTATGACGACCATGAGGTGATCGCCGGGCAGGGCACGATGGCACTGGAAATTTGCGAACAATTGGCCGAGATGGACATGGTCATTGTGCCGGTGGGCGGCGGCGGAATGATTGCCGGCGTTGCGGTGGCGATCAAGGCCATGCGTCCGGCCGTCCGAGTGATCGGCGTGCAGCCCCAGGCCAGTCCGGCCGCCCTGCTGAGCCTGCGAGATGGCCGCCCCTATGACCCGTATCCTGCCGACGAGACCATCGCCGATGGACTGGCCGGTGGTTTTGGCGCCGTGCCATTTGCCACCGCCCACAAGTTGATTGATCACATTTTGCTGGCCTCAGAACAAGAACTGCGGCAGGCCATTTTCACCCTGATCGATCAGCATCAACTGATCATCGAGGCCTCTGGCGCCATCGCCATCGCCCCGCTGCTGGCCGCCTCTCTTGATCTGACCGGCCGCACAGTGGTGTGCATCCTGTCGGGCGGCAATCTCGACACTGCGCTGCTGGGCGAGATTCTCAGCCACAAAGGATACCAGGAGAATTTGGATCGAGTCTGACATGAACTCATGGCCTCTCTTGACCACCAAACTGCACATCCCCTCCCCACTTGTGAACGCAGTGGCACGTCCACGCCTGATGGCGCGACTGGACGAAGGACTGCGGCTGGGGCAGCGGCTTGTGCTGGTGGCGGCGCCGGCCGGATATGGCAAAACCACCCTGCTGGCCGACTGGATAGCCGGGCAACATGGACAAATCGGCTGGCTCACCCTGGACGAGGACGACAACGACCCCATACGGTTCTGGGATTATTTTGTGGCCGCGCTGTGCCGGGCTGCCGCCATCGCGCCAGACGCACCAGACGCGCTACAATCTCTACAGCCGCCTCGACTGAGCGACCGGATGGCCGCATTGATCAATCAAATCAACCAGGGCAAGATGGCCTCCAACCTGCTCATCGTGCTGGACGACTATCACCTGATCAGCGAACAATCGGTGCATGATGCGCTGACATTTCTGTTAGAGCA
Organism: uncultured Anaerolineae bacterium; assembly: GCA_964449465.1. Classification (GTDB taxonomy): domain Bacteria; phylum Chloroflexota; class Anaerolineae; order JAFGEY01; family JAFGEY01; genus CAYRXM01. The sequence continues at coordinate 20,402 of CAYVBK010000045.1, read as the reverse complement.
TCAACCGGCCAACCTGCGCCTGATCCTGGCCACCCGCGCCGACCCACCGCTGCCCATCGCCCGCCTGCGCGCTCGCGGGCAGTTGACCGAATTGCGGCAGGCCGATCTGTGCTTTACCCCTCAAGAGGCCGCCGAATTTTTGAACCGGCACATGGGGCTGCGCCTGACCACATCGGATATCGCTGCGCTGGATGTGCGCACCGAGGGTTGGATTGCCGGATTGCACATGGCCGCGCTGGCCCTGCAAGGCAACCCCGATTATTATACCGGTCAGTTTATCACCACATTTACCGGCACCCATCGCTACATCCTGGACTATTTGATCGAAGAAGTTTTGCAGCGCGAGCCTCCGCCGATCCAGGCGTTTCTGCTGCAAACCTCCATCCTGGAGCGACTGTGCGCCCCCCTCTGCGACGCCATGCTGGAGAACACAGCACACTCATGTGCCGACTCGCAAATCACCCTGGAATATCTGGAACGATCCAACCTGTTCATCATCCCGCTGGATGGACAGCGCGAGTGGTATCGCTACCATCATCTGTTCAGCGACCTGCTACGACAGCGATTGCGTCGCACATGGCCTGAGCGAATTGCCTCGCTCCATCGCCGGGCCGCCGGGTGGTACGAGACACAAAACCAACTGCCCGACGCCATCACCCATGCCCTGGCAGCCAGCGATAGCGCGTGGGCCAGCGATCTGATCGAGCGAGTCGCCGAGTTGACCCTAATGCGCGGCCAGGTCAGAACCCTCTTGAATTGGATCGGAGCACTGCCCAACCAGGCCATCCGCACCCGCCCGATGCTGTGCGTCTATCATGCCTGGTTGCTGCTGCTCTCCGGCCAGCCCTTTGAGGCCGTCCAGGCGCGCTTGCAAGATGTAGAACAGCACGCCAACCTGATTCCCGGCCCGGCGATGGCATTGCGCGCATGGCTAGCGGCCCTTCGGATGGAATTGACGCCGGCCATTGACCTGGCCCATCAGGCATTGACCCTGCTGCCCCAAGAAAATGTCCTGCTGCGCAGCCTGATGCTATGGATTGTGAGTGCGTATGCCTTGACAGACCAGGAACACGACATCCTGACGCAAATACTCGATCAAGCCGCGCAAACACCCCAGCGTCGCGATCATCTCATGATCAACATCATTGCCCTGAACCAGTTGGCCGATTTTTGTATGCGACAAGGACAACTCGACCGGGCGCAAGAATTGTATCAGCGTGCCCTCGAACAGGCTACCGACGCACAAGGCGGCTATAGCCTCATCGCCGGGCAAGTTTTGGTCGGGTTGGGCGACCTGGCCTGTGAGCGATATGACCTCGACACGGCTGCCCGATACCTTGAACAGGGAATTTCCCTCATCGAACAATGGAATCGAACCGGCGCCATTGAAGCCTATATCTCTCTGGCACGGCTCGAATGGGCACGCGGACAGGCCGGCCGCACCCAAGACGCTCTCGACCGGGCGCGGCAACTGGCCGCGCAATTTGACCTGACCGAATTTGATGATTGGGCCGTGGCCATGGTTCAGGCGCAACTGTGGATTGCCCAAGACAACCTGGACGCCGCCCAACGTTGGGCTCAAACACGCCAGCTCGCCCCAATCGAGACGGCCTGGCCACAAGAGCAGGACATGCGGCCAGAGCACCGTCTGCGCAAGTACGAACTGACCGTGTTGGCGCGACTGTTGATGGCGCAAGGGCAGCCCCAGACCGCGCTATCCGTATTGTCGGCCATTCTGCCGGTCGCCGAACGGCAGCAGCGGCCGGCCCTGCTGATCGAAATCCATCTGCTGCGCGCCCTGGCCCTGGATGCTCTGGGACGGCGCCAGCAGGCATTGGCGGCACTGGATCGTGCGCTCGAATTGGCCCAACCCCAGAGATACACACGAGCATTTGGCAGCATGGGCGCGTCGCTTTTTCCTCTGCTGCGCCTGGCCGCGCACGGCGCCCAGGCAGCCTATGCCACACGCCTTTTGACGATCTTGGGCCCGGAATCTCGGTCACCGGAATCTCGGTCCAATACCCCGCCCCAACCCGATCATCCCGCGCACATGACCACGCCTGCTCTGCCAGAGCCATTGAGCGAACGCGAAGGTGAGGTATTGCGGCTGCTGGCCTCGGCCCTCTCAACCGAGGAAATCGCCCACAAGCTCTATCTTTCGGTCCACACCGTACGTTCCCACATCAAAAGCCTGTACAGCAAACTGAACGTCCACAACCGCTATCAGGCTATCGAACGAGCACGCGAACTCGATCTGCTCTAGCAGCCTGTCGAAGAGACTACTCGTTGCCCCACTTGAGCGGAATCCCAAACTTGTTCGGGAACACCTGTTTTTGTCAATTTAAAACAGCTCCACTTGATCATCGAAAATAGGCCCACTTGGGCCATATGCCTGAAAAAGTGATTGTCGAAAACAGGCCCATATGACGATTGAAAATGAGACCACCTTGTCACCAAGATGGCGGTTTGCCTGGTCGCATTGAAAAGGACCACCGTCGTCGGGGCTGTGGGCAGTGTGGACAACGCGGCGCGTGCACAGCACGCAGCGCGTTGTCCAAGCCCTGTGGGCAGGTCGGATGTACTCATCGGCCGTGTCGGCGGCTGTCCACAGGGCGGCACTGTCCACAGCCCATCATGAGTTGCCGGGACGCTGCTTCTCCCGTTGCATGCGTTCCCGAAAGCGATAGGACTCGCCGACGAATTCGAGGATGTGGGCGCGATGAGTGAGCCGGTCGAGCAGTGCTGCGGTCAGGCGTTCGTCGCCAAAAACCTGCGTCCAGTCTGCAAAGCGCAAGTTGGTGGTGATAATGAGCGCAACACGTTGGTAGAGTTCGGAGCAGAACTGGAAAATGAGCTGCGCGCCGGTGGTGGAGAAGGGGATGAAGCCCAGCTCATCGAGGACGATCAGATGGTGGCGCAGCGCCGCAGCCAGGAACTGCGGCAGACGGTGTTGATCTTGAGCGGCGATCAGGTCATTGACCAGTCCGGCGGCGGTGTAAAAGCGTACCCGGCGGCCCTGACGACAGGCGGCGAGAGCCAATCCGGTCGCGACATGCGTTTTTCCCAGCCCCGGATTTCCGACCAGGATGACCGGCTCCGCTTTGGCGATGTACTCGCCGCGTGCCAGGTCGAGGACGCGCGGCTTGCTCAGGCTGGGCAGGCAGGAAAAGTCGAACTCGGCCAGCTCCTTGAGCACCGGGAATTTGGCGCCCTTGATGCGCTGTCGACGCAGATTATCTTCCCGCTGCAGCACTTCTTGTTCGGCCAGGGCGAGCAGAAAGCGGTCGTAGCCGAGGTTGTTTTGCGCCGCGTCCTGGGCGAACTGACCATAGTTGTGAATAAAGGTGGGCAGGCGCAGTTGTTTGAGGTAGGTTTCGAGCAGCATGGTATTTTCGACCATCACACTGCCTCCAACAGGGCGTCATAGCGGCCCAGGTCTGGGCGCTGCGCGCCGATCTCGGCCAGCTCGGGGTGGTCGCCCAGGTCGAGGGTGCGGGACAGGTCTTGCGGCTGGGCGAGTTGGTTCAGGCACAGCAGGACGCCGTCAAGGTGCGGGCAGCCGTAGTCCAGCGCCTGGGCGACGGCCTGTTCGATCTGGTCGGCCGGGTACTGTTCGTGCAGGCGCAGCACGCGGATGAACTCGTGTACGCCGCGCTCGTCGGGCCACTGCTGTCGCAGTTGAGCCAGCAGTGTTTCGTAGACGGCTGGCCAGTGCTGCCGCCAGCGGCGCACCGGTTTGGCGTGTTCGAATCGCGATTGAGCGTGATAAATGCAAACTTGTTCTCAGGCTGCCGCCAGCGGCGCACCGGTTTGGCGTGTTCGAATGCGCCGGGCCGCTGTTCGAGCAAAGACAGGTAATGCAGCGGGTCGAGGATGTCCTGATGGTGGTCGTAGCAGCGCGGGTGGCGGGCAATGACGCCGCCCTGGCCCAGGATGTCGACCCAGAACGAGTAGGCTTTGAGCACCAGCTGCTTTTCAGCCAGGTCGGCAGGGACGGAATAGCGGTTGGTGACAAAGCTCACCTGGCTGTATCCGTTCAGGGTGACGGAGTGAGTCACGCAGCAGTCGAGGTCGCCGACGGGTAGGGCCAGCAGGTGTGGCTGCTCTTCGGCCCACATCTGGCCGATTGGGCGCGGTTGGCCGTGTACGGTGCGCGCGTCGTCGGCCAGACATTCGGACAACAAGTGATCGTTCAGTTCTTTAAAAGATTCTACTTTTGGAATGGGTACCATAAAGTTTCGCCTGCTGAATCCCACCCCACTCTCGACGCCGCCCTTTTCGTGCCCTTGTCCGGGCGTGCAGAAGCGGCTTTCGAACAGGTAGTGGCTGCGGAAGGTGATGAATCGCTCCTGTTCTTTGCGGTTGCGCCCTTTGAGCACCTGGCGCACGGCGGTCTTGAGGTTGTCGTAGCTGATGCGCTGGGGCACGCCGTCAAAAAAGTGAAACGCCAGTGCGGTAGCACGCGTGTCCCTCCAGGAACGCTTCTTGTTTTTGGTTGGGAAAGGCCATCACGAACTGCCGGCGCGAGTAGCACAGCCGCATCAGGAACATCTGAACCTTGACTTGTTCGCCGCTCAGAAACACGCTCGCCTCGCCCCAATCGACCTGGGCGTCTATGCCGGGGTCGAATTCCAGGGGAATGTAAACCTGTGGGCGTCTCTTGGCTTTGCGCTGCCGGGCGATGTAGCTGCGTAAGGTGCTTTTGGCTCCTCGGTAGCCATCCTTAAAGATGATCTTGTAGATCGTCTCGCTGGTGTAGCGCTGTTTGGCAGGCAGGTGGTCGTTCTCGGCCAGCAGGGTATCGGGCGGTGTATTTCACCGCCCGTGCTTTGTGTGCGCCCAGTATGGGCGCCGGACGCGGTTCGCTGAGCGTGTACGCTTTGGCTTCGGCGCTCTCGATGGCCTCGCGAATCGTGTGCCGTCCGCAGTTCAGTTCTTTGGCAATTTGACGAATGCTTTTGTGTTCGATCAAATAGGCGCGTCGTATTTGTTCTCGTTTCTCCACCGTAATCATCTCCTCCTCCGCTATCCTGTGAAGTGAATTTGTCCCCTTCATGATAGCAGAGGTTTTACAGGTGGGCTCGTTTTCAATGATCACTTTTTGCCAGGGTGGGTCTGGTTTAGTATATCAAAAACAACACCCCCATCCCCTATTTTCACCCTGCCGATTCACCTGTTTTGGGGATGACATTCACCCTGAACTGCGCTATACTGGTATCAATCCACTGAAAAAAAGCATGTGGTGGCCCATCGCCGGAAACTGGAGGAAAAATGTCCAGACAGCAAACGATGCCCATCTACCAGATCGCCGTTCAAGGATCGCTCGACCCGGAATGGGGCGCGTGGCTGCACGATCTGACCCTCACATCCGCCAAGGCAGGTGAACAGTCCATTACCACACTCTGCGGCCCGGTTGCCGATCAGGCTGCCCTGCGCGGCATCTTGAACAAATTGTGGGATCTGAATTTGACACTGATCCGTGTTGAACGCAAACCAGAACAGGAGGCGCACGATGAAATCTCTGGTGTTACCATTCAATGACCCTCAAGCCACATTGGATCGGGTGGGCGGCAAAGGCGCCTCATTGACGCGGCTGGTCAATGCCGGACTGCCCGTGCCGGGCGGCTTGCACATCACCACCGCTGCTTACAAGCAGTTTGTAGCCGAAAACGACCTGCAACCGCGCATCCTCGCCGCACTACAAGACACAGGCACGGCGCAGCCCACCACCTTGGAAACCGCCTCCGCCTCCATCCGCACCCTCTTTGTCCAATCTCCCATCCCTTCAGCCATCGCCGATGCCATTCGCGCCGCCTACCGTGCCCTTGCCGATCCGCCGCTCGCCGTGGCGGTACGCTCATCTGCCACCGCCGAAGACCTCCCCGACGCCTCCTTTGCCGGCCAGCAAGACACCTATCTCAATATCCGGGGCGAGGAGGCCGTGCTGGACGCTGTCCGCCGCTGCTGGGCCAGCCTGTGGACGGCGCGTGCCATCGGCTACCGGGCGCGGCAGGGCATTGACCCCGACAGTGTAGCCCTGGCGGTTGTTGTGCAGACGCTCGTGTTCGCAGAGGCTGCCGGCATCATGTTCACCGCGAATCCGCTCAACGGGCGGCGCGACCAAATCTTGATCAATGCGGCGTGGGGCCTGGGCGAAGCCATCGTCGGCGGGTTGGTGACGCCGGACACCTACACCGTAGACAAAAACACAGGCCAGACCGTCACCCGAGAAATTGCCGACAAGCAGGTGATGACAGTGCGCACCGAAACCGGCACAGCCGAACAGCCTGTCCCGGCCGATCAACGCACAGCCCAGGTGTTGGGTGATGCACAAATTGCCGACCTGGCCCGCCTCGGCGTGCAGATCGAGGTGCTGTACCAGGCCCCGATGGACATTGAGTGGTGTCTGACGGGCGGACAGTTCTATATTGTCCAGGCACGGCCAATCACCGCACTGCCGGAACCGGAACCTGTGGCCGAATGGACATGTCCCCCCGGTGATTATATGCGCGGCAGCGTGGTAGACTTGATGGGCGAGCCGCTCACGCCGCTTTTTGCCACACTGGGCATCACGGCCTACAATGCCGGAATGGCGCGCATGGTGCATGCCTGGATGAGCCACAAATCGCGCCCGCCCGAATATCGGATCATCACGGTCAACCATTATGCCTACCTGGGCATCCATTTTTCGCTGCGAGACTGGTGGACTTTGCTGACCGCCATGATCCGGGTATTCCCACATATGCTGCGGACGCTGGAATCTCGCTGGCGCGATGAGGCACGGCCGCGCTATGCCCAGGTAGCCGGGCAATGGTCCGCCCGTTCGCCAGAAACGCTCTCTGCCGCCGAATTGCTCGCCGGTGTGCGCGAAATCGCCGACATGATGGTGGATTACATGACCACGCTGCAAACCAGCGTAATGGGTTCGGCCGGCGGCGCAGAGGGATTGTTCACCCTGGTTTATGACCGGCTTTGCAAACGCCCCGGCAACCCGCCCGCGCCGACCCTGGTGTTGGGTTACGAAAGCCAGCCTATCCGCCTGGAAAAAGAACTCTATGACCTGGCGCAGTGGGCACAGACGCAGCCCCCGCTGGCCGCGTACCTGACAGAAACGCCCGCCGCGCAGGTGGGCGCAAACTGGGACGCCCCTACGCCGCCATCCGATGTGTCAGAGGAGGCCTGGGGTGAATGGCGCAATCGCCTGGATACGCTGCTGCACCGATACGGCCACAGCATCTATACGCTGGATTTTGGTCGCCCCATCCCCGCCGACGACCCGACAACCTGGATCGAGATGCTCAAAAACTGGCTGACCGGAATCGGCCACAATCCCCACAAACGGCAGGCCAGGCTGGCCGCCCAACGCGAAACCGCAACCGCCGCACTGCTGACACGGCTCAAAGGGTGGAAGCGCAAGCTCTTTCTCAAGACATTGGGCTGGGCACAGTGGCTGGCTCCTCTGCGCGAAGATGCCATCGCCGATGCTGGATTGGGCTATCCGACGCTGCGGCGACTGCTGCACGAACTGGGACGGCGAATGGTCGCCGCCGGCGCGCTGGCGCAGGCGCAAGACATCTTTTGGCTGGAAGAAAACGAGGCCGTGGCAGCGGCAGCAACGCTCGATCGGGGCGAGAACCCCGCCAACCTTCAAGCAGCCGTCGCCGCACGACGAAAACGATGGCAACAGCAGCGACGGCTCTCTCCGCCGCCCAAACTGCCGCCGGGCAAAAAATTCGCCGGCATTGACATATCGGGAATGCTGCCCGCAACCGCCGAGAGCCAGCAAGGCTCCACGCTTCAAGGCATCGCTGCCAGCCCGGGCCAGGTGACGGCGCCCGCCTGCGTCTTGCACGGGCCAGAGGATTTTGGACAAATGCGGCCGGGCGCTGTGCTGGTAGCCGCTACCACCACGCCCGCCTGGACGCCGCTCTTTGCCATGGCTTCTGCGGTCGTCACCGACATTGGCGGACCGCTCAGCCACGGCAGCATTGTCGCCCGCGAGTATGGCATCCCGGCGGTGATGGGCACCGGCGTGGCCACCAGGCGCATCCAAAACGGGCAGACCATCATCGTAGACGGCAGCGCCGGCAAGGTCGTATTGCACACATCAAAAGCCGTGCCAGCGTCGTCCGCCATCGAGTGGACGCTGCCCAATCCCAAGGGCCAGTATATGCATGCCAGCGTCGCCGACCTGCTGCCGAATCCGGTCAGCCCGCTGTTTGAGACCTTGTCTATCCCGGCAATTGCCCGGGGCGGCGTCAAAAAAGTGCTGCAGCTTTTGACTCACTCCGAGCCGATATTGCCAGACTATATCGTAACGCTCAACAGCTATGTGTACATCAACGCCAGTTACACACTGCGGGAATGGTGGTGGATTCTCACCCGGATGATACTTTCCATGCCGCGTATGCTTCGCGAGGCTATCCCGCTCTGGCGCGACCAGATCCGCCCGCGCTACGTGACGACAATTGCGCGCTGGCAAGATCGAGCGCCGGAAACGTTGTCCCTCGATGAATTATGGGCCGGCATCCAAGAACTCAACGATGCGGCAATGTTGCACTTTTCGTCGCTGCTGGTGGCGACGACGGGTGCATCCGCGGGCGCTGAAATGCTATTTACCCGCGTCTATGACAAACTGATCCAGCGCAAGGATGACCCGGCAGCAACCGTATTCCTGATGGGCTATGACAGCACTCCCATTCAGGCCGAAAAATCGCTCTACGACCTGGCCGAATGGGTCCGCACCTATCCCGATCTGGCCGACTACCTCCTCAACACCCCTACCGCCCAAGTTTTCCGAACAAGTTCGGAACTCCGGACTACTCAACTTGTTGAGGAATTCAAGACACGCCTGCAAACTCACCTGAACGCTTACGGCCACCTCATCTACGATCTAGACTTTGCCAGCCTGCTGCCGTGTGACGACCCCGCACCGCTTCTAGAGACGGTCAAGATGTACCTGCGCGGCGAGGGAGTCAATCCGCACGAACGCCAGCGAGCGACGGAGGCACGGCGCGAGCAAGCCGTCGCCGCCGTGCGCGCCCGGCTCAAGGGACTGCGACGCTGGGCTTTTGACAAGACACTCAAGGCAGGACAGGCGATGGCTCAGGTGCGTGAGAACGCCCTCGCCGATATCGGCCTGGGCTATCCCGTGTTGCGTGCGTTGCTCCGTGAATTGGGGCACCGTTTCGTGCAGGTCGGAACCCTCAAGGAGGCCGAGGATATCTTTTGGCTCCAAGCCGGGGAAGTGCAAAGTGCAATAGCGGCGTTGAGTTACGGTGAATCGCTCGCACACCTTACAGAGAACATCGCACAACGTCAAACTCGTCATGCGGCGCTCAGGCAACTCACCCCGCCACCAATGCTGCCGCCCCGTGAAAAGTACATGGGTATTGATATGAAATCCTTCACGCCGGCCGCCGAGGAAAGTCATAGTGACAGGATGCTCAAGGGCATCGCCGCCAGCCCGGGCCAGGTGACGGCGCCGGCCTGCGTCCTGCACGGGCCGGAGGATTTTGGACAAATGCGGCCGGGCGCTGCGCTGGTAGCCGCTACCACCACACCCGCCTGGACGCCGCTCTTTGCCATGGCTTCTGCGGTCGTCACCGACATTGGCGGACCGCTCAGCCACGGCAGCATTGTCGCCCGCGAATATGGCATCCCGGCGGTGATGGGCACCGGCGTGGCCACCAGGCGCATCCAGAGTGGGCAAACCATCAACGTAGACGGCAGCGCCGGGACGGTGACGCTGAGAGGATAAAATCTGAAATAACTCGGGATTTGCAAAATGTTGGTTGAGCTGGCAGGTTGAGCCAGTGGCTTGAGCCGGTCGAAACCCTGCCGAAACCAACATTTTGGCATTAAAACAGATGTTTTAGCGCAAAAATTGCACCGCATTTCTTGGTCTCGATACCGCGCTAAAACCCCTGCTCGACCAGAGATTCTTTGCACCTGACGGCGCTCAGAATGACAGTGGGTAGGTAGTTACCCGTATTTAACAAATCAAAGTGTCAGGCATGCAAAAGAAAGCCGCCCAACATTGCGTCAACCCGACCGCACTATCGCGCATGCCAGCGGCGGCACCACGCACTTTAGATAGTTTGCTGGCACAGGGGCTTTCCCCGCCGCCGCGCGGCAGGTTACGCTCACCGTTAGCCCGCTCAAGAACACAAGGAGGTCATATGTTAAAGAACATTATTGGAAAGTGGGGGCTCCTCATCGCAGGAATCCTATTTCTCATCGCCGCGATTATACCGTTCGTGGGAGGAGAGACCGTTAAGGTTTCATTCTTCGTCATAGGCATCGCACTTCTGGTGGCTGGTGTCGCCATTGCGCGCAGGAGACGTACAGATATTTCGCCCAAGAGATAACAAATTAAGCTGGCGGGCTAACAATGGGTCATGAGAAACTGCCTCTGTGCCAGACGGCATTTGAGTGGCAAAGGCAGGCACTCCATTTGCGAGAACCAGGTTTCGCGGCCAGGTTTGAGCCAGGCAGGGAGACAAATAGTGAGGGAAAAAGCCTATCGAGACAAGACAAATGCGGTTTCCCCCAGATAGAAATACGCCTCTCGTACCGCCGCCAGGTGACAGTACCGGCACAATATGGTATACTGAAACTGTACGCAAAGGATAGCCATTGACACCCTTAAAGGATGCTTTTCATGCCTGTCTCCAACCTGGCCGCCCTATCCGCCCACGATCTCGTGCTCCTGGCCCCAGATGATCAGGTCGCCAAATCAGCACGCGGCCTGGCCCGCCCATCTCACTGGCAAACCCTGGCCTGCACCGACCGGGCCATCTGGGGCGAGTGCAAAGGCTCTGGCGCATCGCCCTATCAGGTGATCATAGACCTGGGCAGCGACGCACATCCCACCAACCTGGCCTTCAAATGCAGTTGCCCCAGCCACAAACACCCCTGCAAACACGGCCTGGGTCTGCTGCTGCTGGCCCAGGCCACCCCCGACGCGCTTTATCCGGCCGCACCGCCACCCTGGGTGGAGAAATGGCTGACCGACCGGGCAGCACGGGCGGCCGGCCGGTCGGCGAAACAGCCCGCCACAGTATCGCCCGCGCCACAGCCGCCCGCGCCTGTCGCCGATACACAGGCACAGACCAAACGCGCTCAAACGCGCTTGCAGCGAGTGCAGCAAGGCTGCGAAACCCTGTCGCTCTGGCTGCAAGACATTCTCCATCGCGGGTTGGGCAGCCTGCCCGGCGAACCGACCTCTTTATGGGAAAATCAGGCCGCCCGCCTGGTAGATGCACAGGCAGCGGGTCTGGCGCGCCGCCTGCGTGACATAGCCGGCATCCCGGCGCAGGGCGACGGTTGGCCCGATCACCTGCTCGCGGCGATGGCCCGCCTCGATCTGCTGCTCCAGTCATTCTCCAACCTGGAGACCCTGCCCCCCGATCTGCAACAAGAGGTGCGCACTCAAATCGGCTGGACACAAGAACAGGCCACCCTGCTGACCCAACCCGGCCTGCGCGACCATTGGCTGGTGTTGGGGCAGCGCGTCACCAACCAGGACCCGCTGCGCGTGCGCACCACCTGGCTGTGGAGCGATCAACAGCAGCAGGCCGCCTTGCTCCTGGATATGGCCGCGCCGGGCCGCTCTTTCGAGTACAACCTGATTCCCGGCCTGTGTCTGGACGCCGAGTTGGTCTTTTGGCCTGGTGCATCTCGGCAGCGCGCCTTGATCAAACACCAGGATGCCGCCACGCCGATGCAAACCCTCAACGGTTATGCCTCCATCCAGCAAGCCTTGAGTGCGTTCGGCGAAACGCTGGCCGTCAACCCCTGGCTGGAACGCTTTTGGATGCCCCTGGCCCAGGTGACGCCGCAGCCCTGGGGCTCTGGCTGGGTCGTCCGCGACCGCCAGGATGATACCTTGCCGCTCAATCTGCCGGCCGGACAGATCTGGCGGCTGCTGGCCCTCAGCGGCGGACACCCCATTACCCTGATGGGCGAATGGAACGGCGACCAAATAACCCTGTGGAGCGTCTGGGCCGCGCCAGGCCCGCGCCAACCGCCGCAATTGATCCCTCTGGAAAGCGTCGTCCTATGAAATTGTGGAACGACCTCGTCGCCGCCGCCCTGATCGGAACAGCCCGTACCCCCCTGCCGCCGCTGGCCGCCGAACACGAGCCCCTGGACAGGCTGCTGGCATCACTGCCCGACCGGCCCCCGGCTGGACGGCTGTTGTCGGCGGCCGCCGTGACCTATACCTGGATGCAGGCAGGCGCACAACCGCCGCACACCGACCTGCCCCGCCCGGCCCCCGCCCCGACCGATGCCTCTTTACCCTGTCCGCCCAAAGCGGCAGCGTGCCTGACCGACATATTGCGCGACCTGGCCTTGAGCAGCCGTCAACGTGACACAGGCTGTGCGGTTGGCCTGCTGCAAGAATGGCTGGGGCGACTGGCCGATCACCAGGCCACGCTGCCCTATCATCACCTGCCCGAACTGCTGGACATGGCCTGGCAACAGCCCGACCTGCGCCCGGCCATCCTGCTCCGGCTCGGCCCGCGTGGACGTTGGCTGGCCGCCCAACACCCCGACTGGCAATGGTTGGTCTGGCCCGATGATCCACAGGCCGTGCAAGAGCGTTGGGAGACGGCCGCCCTCGCCATGCGGCTGCTGATGGCGCAAGAAATCCGCCGCAGTGACCCGGCCCGCGCCCGCGAGTTGATCGCCCTTACCTGGAAGCAAGACCCTGCCGCCGACCGCATTCGTCTGGTCGAAGCCCTGGCCATCGGCCTCAGCCCCGCCGACGAACCCTTTCTCGAAAGCCTGCTCGACGACCGCAGCAAACAGGTGCGCGCTGCCGCCACCGGGCTGCTGAGCCATCTGCCCGATTCGGCCCTGGCCCGCCGCATGATCGCCCGCCTGTCGGCCTACCTCAATCTCAAACAGAAATTCCTGGCCGGCCCCGCCCTGCAAATCAGCCTGCCCGCCAACTGTACCCCCGATATGGCCCGCGACGGCATCGCCGAAAGCCCACCCTCTGGATGGGGGCAGCGAGCCTGGTGGTTGACCCGCATGCTTGCCTCCACGCCACCCGCTCACTGGTTGGCCACCTGGAAACAACCCCCCGCCCGGTTGGTAGACCTGGCCGCCAATGCCGAACACGGCGGTGCGCTGATCGAAGGCTGGGCCTGCGCCGCCGCTCATCAAGGCGACGGCCTGTGGGCGGAAGCCCTTTTGCGCCGATGGATTGAGCAGCCCTGGCCCGGTCAAATCGTCAGCTCATCATCCTGCTTTTGCACCCACCTGGACAGGCTGGTCGAGGCCGTGCCTCAAGAACGGCTGGAGATCTGGCTGGCGGCAACCATCCGTTCATGCGCCAACCTGGAAGAGCATACCAACCTGCTCAGCCTGCTCCAGCAGCACCGCCGCCCCTGGGGCCAGGAATTGACCGTGACCGTCATAGATGCCGTGCGCGCCATGTCTCACACAGCCGGCAACAGAGGCTGGCAGTGGCGCAGCAGCCTGCCCTCGCTGGCCCTCTATGTCAGCCTGGCATTGGCCGATTGGGCCGAACCGGGCTGGGGCGAGGCGTCGCCGTGGCAAGAACCGGCGGCCCAGTTTGCCCATCTTGTACACACCAGAGCGCGCATGGCCGCCGCTTTTGAAAACAAGGAGAATCGCCCGTGACCGAACCAACCCTTTTACGTCAGCACGCCGAGCAGCAGTTTGCTCAAGAACTGGACGAACTGGCGCGCAACGATCCACGCCCGCGCCCGCCCAACTGGAAACTCTCGCCCTGGGCCGTGGCTACCTTTATTTTGGGCGGACGCCTGCCCAACGGATACCAGATCGCCCCCAAATATATCGGCGACCGCCACCTGGTCGAGATCGCCATTGCCACCCTGACCACCGACCGCGCCCTGCTGCTGTTCGGTGTGCCGGGTACGGCCAAAACCTGGGTCTCAGAGCTGCTGGCATCGGCCATTTCAGGCGATTCAACCCAAATGGTACAGGGAACGGCCGGCACCAGCGAAGAAGCCGTCCGCTATGGCTGGAATTACGCCCTCTTGCTGTCGCAGGGGCCCTCGTCCGATGCGTTGGTGCCCGGTCCGGTGATGCGAGCCATGCAGAATGGCCGAATCGCCCGGGTCGAAGAATTGACCCGCATCCCATCCGATGTTCAGGACGCCCTGATCACCATCCTCTCGGAAAAAACGCTGCCCATCCCTGAACTGGATTCTGAAGTGCAGGCGATCAAGGGCTTTAACCTGATTGCCACGGCCAACAACCGCGACCGGGGCGTCAATGAACTGTCCAGCGCGCTCAAACGCCGCTTTAACACCGTCGTGCTGCCCCTGCCGGCCACCGCCGAGCAGGAAACCGAAATCGTGCTGCGCCGGGTCGAAGCATTGGGACGGGCGTTAGAGCTGCCCGCCGAACCGCCGCCGCTGGAAGAAGTGCGCCGCATAGTGACCATTCTGCGCGAGCTGCGCAACGGCATCACCCTCGACGGCAAGACCAAGCTCAAGTCGCCCAGCGGCACCCTCAGCACCGCCGAAGCCATCTCGGTGGTCAACAGCGGCCTGTCTCTGGCCGGATACTTTGGCGATGGTCGGCTGCGCGCCGCCGACCTGGCTGCCGGCATCACCGGCACCGTGATCAAGGACCCGGTCCAAGACCGCGTCGTCTGGATCGAATACCTGGAGACGGTGGTCAAAGAGCGCGAGGGGTGGAAAGACCTGTACCGCGCCTGCCGAACGATGGTTGATTGAACCATGAGCCAGTCTGCTGCTGTGCGCATCTTTGGCATCCGCCATCACGGCCCCGGCTCGGCGCGTCACCTGCGCGCCGCTCTAGAGGCCTGGCAACCCGACGCTCTGCTGGTCGAGGGGCCGTGCGAGGCCACCGACCTGATCCCGCTGGTGGGCCGCCCCGACATGCAGCCGCCGGTGGCCCTGCTGGTCTATGTCCCCGACACGCCGCAACAGGCTGTCTTTTACCCCTTTGCCGTCTTTTCCCCCGAATGGCAGGCCCTGGATTACGGCGTCGCCCATCAGATCAGCACGCAATTCATAGACCTGCCGCAGCAGCACTGGATGGCCCTCAAGCCGGGCGAACCACGTATCGCCCAGGAATCGCCGTTGGACCAGTTGGCTCGCGCCGCCGGCATAACAGAGGGCGAGGCAGACGGCGAAACATGGTGGGAGCAGATGTTTGAAGACCGCAGCAGCGGTGACCAGATTTTCGAGGCTGTGATGGAGGCCATGTCGGCATTGCGCGAAACGCCCGACCGCCAGGCCAATGATCCCATCGAACCACTGCGCGAAGCGGCCATGCGCCAGGCCATCCGCCAGACGCAAAAACAAGGCACCGCCCGTATTGCCGTCGTTTGCGGAGCCTGGCATGCCCCGGCGCTGGCATCTATGCCGCCGGCCCGCGCCGACGCCGACCTGCTGCGCGGCCTGCCGCGCGTCAAGGTGTCGGTCACATGGGCGCCGTGGAGCTATGGTCATCTGGCCCGCGCCAGCGGCTATGGTGCCGGCGTGACCTCGCCAGGCTGGTATGAACACCTGTGGAACACGCCCGAACAAACCACCATCCGCTGGCTGAGCCGCGTGACCCAACTGTTGCGCGAACAAGATATGGACGCTTCGTCGGCGCAGGTCATTGATGCGGTGCGCCTGGCCGAAAGCCTGGCCGCCCTGCGCAACCGCCCTCGCCCCGGCTTGAATGAACTCAATGAGGCAGCCCGGGCGGTGTTGTGTCTGGGCGACAGCCTGCCGCTGGAACTGGTGCGCCGACAGCTCATCGTCGGCGACCGGCTGGGCCAGGTGGCCGAGGGCGTGTCGGTCACGCCGCTGCAACAAGACCTGGCAGCCACACAAAAGCGGCTGCGCCTGCCTCCTCTGGCCGACGAGCACGCCTATGACCTGGACCTGCGCCAGCCGAACGACCTGGCGCGCAGTCACCTGCTGCACCGCCTGGCTCTGCTCGACATTTCGTGGGGGCAAATGCAGCGGGCCGGCGGGCAAAAAGGCACCTTTCACGAACGCTGGACGCTGCGCTGGCAGCCAGCCCTAGCCATCGCCGTGATCGAGGCTGCCGTATGGGGTCACACAGTCGAGCAGGCCGCTACCGCCCGCGCCACACACCTGGCCGCCCATGCCGACGACCTGGCCGCTGTCACCGCGCTGCTCGAACGAGTCATCCTGGCGCACCTGCCGGAGGCCATCGAACCCACCACGGCCGCCCTTCAAGAACGCACCGCCCGCAGCGGCGACGTGCCGGGCCTGATGCGCGCCCTGCCGCCGCTGGCCCGCATCGCCCGCTATGGCAATGTGCGCATGGAACGTCGCGTCGAGGGATCGCTCGCCCTGGACATTGAACAGGTGATCGCCGGCCTGGCCGAGCGCATTTTCATCGGCCTGCCCCTGGCCTGCGCCTCGCTGGACGACGAGGCCGCCCGTCCGATGCTGGAACGCATTGAAGAAACGCATGCCAGCCTGATGCTGCTGCAAAACCCCACCCTGTTGGATGACTGGGTCGCCGCCCTGACCCGCCTGATCGATCAGAATAGCCTGCACGGGCTGTTGGGCGGGCGCGGCTGTCGCATCCTCTATGACCAGGGCGCGCTGGCCCAGCCCGACCTGGCGCGCCGCCTGCGCCTGGCCCTCTCAACGGCGCACCCGCCGGCCTGCTCGGCGGCCTGGCTGGAGGGACTGCTGCGCGGCAGCGGTCTGCTCTTGCTGCACGACCAGGCCTTGTGGTCGGCACTGGACGAATGGGTGACGTCGCTGCCTGCCGAAACCTTTGCCGCCATCCTGCCGCTCTTGAGGCGCGCCTGCGCCTTTGCGACGGCCGAACGCCGACAGATCGGCGAACGAGTGCAGCAGGGCATTGGGCAGAGTGAACACAGGCCGGCCGGACAGATGTGGGCCGATCTGGACACCCGCCGCGCCGACGCCGCGCTGTCGGTGCTGGCTCAACTGATGGGGGTGAAACCATGACCTCCCAAACCATCTCGCGCATCGACGAACGCCTGCGCCGCTGGCGGCTGATTTTGGGCGGAGGAGAGGCCGACGGCATTGGCCTGGCTTTGAGTGGCGACGACCTGGCCATGGATGGCGCCCTGGAGATGCTGTACGGCGAACCGGAGCGCGGCGGCGGATTGGGCAACTCGACGCCGCAGGTGGCCCGCTGGCTAGGCGACATTCGCACCTATTTCCCCGTGCCGGTGGTGCAATTGATGCAAAAAGATGCCCTGGAGCGGCTGGGCCTCAAGCAAATGCTGCTCGAACCCGAACTGCTGTCGAGCATCGAACCCGACGTCGGCCTGGTCTCAACCCTGCTGTCGCTCAAAAATGTGCTGCCCAACAAAACCCGCGACACGGCGCGACAGGTGGTGCGGCGGGTGGTAGACGAGTTGGAGCGTCGGCTGGCCGAACCGCTGCGCCAGGCCGTGCGCGGCAGCCTCAACCGCGCCGCCCGCAGCCGACGGCCCCGCCCGCACGAGGTAGACTGGGGGCGTACCATCCAGGCCAACCTCAAGCACTATCAGCCCGAATACCGCACCATCATCCCGCAGCAGCGCATCGGCTATGGGCGACGGCAGACCGCACTGCGCCACATCATCTTGTGCATAGACCAGAGCGGCTCGATGGCCGCCTCGGTGGTGTATGCCGGACTGTTTGGCGCCGTGCTGGCCTCGCTGCGTTCGGTGCGCACCAATGTGGTAGTTTTTGATACGGCCGCGGTAGATCTGAGCGAGCTGGCGCAGGACCCGGTAGACCTGCTGTTCGGTGTCCAACTGGGCGGCGGCACCGACATTCAACGCGCCCTGGCCTATTGTCAGGGCTTGATCGTTCAGCCGCAAGACACGGTGCTGATCCTGATCAGCGATCTGTACGAGGGCGGCGCGTCCGACGAGATGATTGGGCGCGTCCGGGACCTGGCGGGCAGCGGCGTGCTGATGGTGGCCCTGCTAGCCCTGAGCGACCGTGGCACACCATCATATCATCACGGCATCGCCGCACAACTGGCCGGGTTGGGCGTGCCGGCCTTTGCCTGCACCCCTGATCTGTTTCCCGATCTGATGGCGGCAGCCCTGGAACGACGCGACCTGTCGGCCTGGGCCGCCCAAAACGGCATCTCGACCGCGCGATAAGGAGATCGATATGTCACCCTCACATCAGCCCGTCATCAAGCCCGCCGCGCCGACCCGATCCTCGCCGCAGTCCGACTCGCCCCAACCGTCGGCAGATGTGGCCGGACTGTTGCCGCTGTTGCAACACCTGCCGGCTGTCCCACCGCCCATCAGCCCCGGCCAGGCGCACACCTTGCAGCGATTGGTCGGCAACCGCGCCGTGACCGGCCTCCTCGCCGGCAGAACGGCCATCACACCGCCCGCCCCCATCCGGCGGCGCACCACAGATGATGGATTCGAGGCCGGCAGTGATTTCGAGAGCGACCTGGCACAGAGCCGCGCCGATGGAACCCCCCTGCCGGCAGCCGTGCGCGCCAATTTTGAGCCGCGCTTTGGAGCCGATTTCGGCCATGTGCGCATCCACACCGGCCATCAGGCCGGCCAACTGAACCGCCAGATTCAGGCGCAGGCCTTTACACACGGCGGCGACATTTATTTCGGCGACGGAGCCTATGCACCCGAAACGGCCGCCGGCCAAAGACTCATGGCCCACGAATTGACCCACACCATCCAGCAGAGCAGCAGCCCGATGGTGCAGCGCGCCTTGTCTCCATCCCAAAAAGATGCCTTGAAACGCAAACTGGGACAGAACAAATATAACAAGATCGAACAGGCCAACAAGTTGGATTATTTTGCCACCCTCAGCGACGGCGAGCTGGACAACTATCGCCAGATGAACAACAAACTTTTTGATCAGCAATTGCCCGCGCTGGGCACGTCGGGGCAGACCACCCCCACCTCTCAAGGCGGGCTGCTGAGCAAGTTGGGCAACATGGCCCAATCGCTGTTTGGCAAATTGTGGGCCGGGGTCACATCGCTGGCCAATTCCATCACCTTCAAAATCGAATCGGACGATCTGGTGGGCAAGCTGATCAAATCGCTGGTCGGCAAATTCAAGCTGGAAATGACCACCGAGTCCATCCAGATGGGCATCAGTGAGATCAAGCAGCCCATCGGTCTGCTGGCCGAACTGGAATTTGGGTTGGAAGGCAAAGCACAGATCAAAGAGGATCAGGGAGAAACGCTGCTGAGCAAACTCCAAGAGGGCGCGTCGCTGGACGGTCTGGGCGAAAACGTCTTGCGCGGCCTGGCCGTCAAGGCGATGGAATGGAGCGAAACCCAATACCCCCAACAAACCGCCAAGGCCAAAGGCAAAGTCTCCGGCGGGGTCAAACAGGTCTCCGACAAGACCCGTCAGATGTTCAGCAAGGCCGCCAGCATGACCCCGCAGCAGGCCAAAGAAGTGCTTCGCGAGGTCTATCAGAAATCCGATACCAGCATCTCTATCGTCAAATTTGCGCAAAACCTGGCACAGGGCGGCGGGCTCAAGTTCTTTCAAAGCCAGGGCAACAAGCTGGCCGTTGAGGGCCAGGGCACAGCGCGTCTCAAAATCGGCCTGGACTGGCTCAAAGACCTGGTGAGCAACCTCATCGGCGGGCCGCTACGCGACATTGAGGCGTTTGCCAAAGATTACCTGCTCGGCAGCGATACCGCTCAGGGCCAGGAAGGATGGGGCAGTTGGACCTGGGGCAAGGCCAAAGGGCTGGCCTCGGCATTGGGCAGCGGGATTGACTATGCCACCGGGGGACTGGCCGGCAAGATGACCGAGAGCATTTCCGGCGGCCTAGCCTGGATCGGCGAGCATGTGCTGCCACAGCCCGTCCTCGATGTCCTGAGTGTGCTGGGGAAGGTGTCCAAAGAGGGTTTGAGCAAATGGCTCGAAGAGCGGCTGGAATTTATCAAAAAGCTCAACCCGAACGAACAACTGCCCACTCTGGGGCTGACCCTCAAGGGCGAAGGCAAGTACAAGGGACTGGGGCAGGTGGAAGACATGAAAGGGGATGTGGGCATTGACCTCAGCGCGCCCCAATCTTACATCGGCACGTGGATTGACGAGTTGACCAACACACTGGCCGAGACCGCCCAGGGCTGGAAGAAAACGGTGGCCGAAATTTTCCAGACGGTTTGGAGCGGGCTGTCCGGCCGGCTCAAATTGTTTGGCTTTGAAGGATTCTCATTCTCGTGGCAAAAGGGACTCAAGGGATTGGTGCCTTCTTTTGAGGCCGGCCCGGCAATTCGCTGGCTGTTCAACCTGGTCAGCGCTATCTATCAGGCCATCAAAAAAGGTGTCAAATGGATTTTCTCCTGATGCACCCTTGTAAGGGCAGGTCTCGCACCTGCCCTAGGAGCGTGCTGAAAAACCCGCTCACCACCAAGACACAAAGAGCAC
>CAYVBK010000044.1:43902-46489 GCA_964449465.1 uncultured Anaerolineae bacterium | reverse complement strand
TCTGCACATAACTATAGTTTAGCACATTTTCCGGAAAAAGGGTAGGTAGTTACGAATTGGCTTTTTTGTCACATCTTGCATTGAGCCCTGGTTTAGGGTACAATCGCCCTCAATCAATTGCTGATGCCGGTTTCGATAGGCTCAACCGGCAATACCCGGCTCAACCGGCACGGAGTGGACCAGATTGAACTCGATGAACCGATGGCAATATGCGAGTGGGCTGTTGGCCGGCGCAGGCGCGGCCTTGTTCGCCTTGCGCGTCGCGCTGGAGGCCGGCCGGCCCGGCTGGGGCATCCTGGTCGCGCTTTTGTGCCTGCCGGGCGGATGGATCGCCTGGCAGCGCGGCCTTGAACTGCTGCCGCTGAGCCTGACCTGGCTGTATGTGTGCTGGCCGGTTGCCTCGCCAACGTTGGCCTGGGCAGTGGGCGGAGTGGCCATCGTTGCCCTGTTCATCGTCCAGGCGCGCCGATGTTCCACTTTTGAGATGATACCGCCATTATTTTTAGACACGGCCGTGTTTGTCTGTTTTTTGCTGCTCTACATCGCTACCCTGGCCCCCGACCTGCTGCCCGCCGACAGCGGCGAATTTCAGATCGTGGGGCCGCTGCTGGGCGTGGCACACCCGCCCGGTTATGCCATATTTACCCTGCTGACCAAACTGTTTTCGCTGCTGCCCATCGGCCAGATTCCCTGGCGAGTCAATTTGATGGGCGCCGTCAGCGGGGCCTTGACTGTGACCCTGGTTGGGCAGGCGGCGCGGCGGCTCAGCGGGACAGGCTGGGCCGGCCTGGCCGCGGCGGCGGCCTTAGGCGTGTCTACCACATTTTGGGCGCAAAGCACCACCCTCAACATTCGCGCCCTCACTGTCTTGTGCGCCGCCCTGTGCTGCAATTTTCTGATTGCCCTGCTGCAATCGCCGCCCGCCTCAGCCGCCGAGCGGCGATACCTGCTCCGGCTGGGTCTGGTTTTTGGCATCGGCGCGGCACATCACGCTTCACTGCTCTTTTGGGCGCCGGTTTTCTTTCTGGTTGTTCTCTGGCGCGATCCCTCATTGATCAAGCGATGGAGGGTGTGGCTGAGCGGCCTGGCCGCGTTCGCGACACCGTTTTTGTTCAACCTGTACATCATAGTGCGGGCGATCACCGGCGCGCCCTTTGGCACCGACAATCTGGTAGATGCGCAGCGAGTGCTGGATCATTTGCTGATGCGCGGCTTTGGCGGCGACATGTTTGCCTATCATCAACTCAATCGCTTTTTGTGGGAGCGATTTCGCATGGTCGGCAACACCCTGCTCTTTCAATTTGACGGGCTGCTGTTGGGGATGGCGGCCATTGGGCTAATCGGCCTGCTGACCAGACAGCGCAAGGCCGCCTGGTGGCTGAACGGCCTGATCGGGGTGATGGCGGTGGTGGTGGTCACCTATCGCGCCCCGCAGTCGGTAGAATACCTGATGCCGGCCTATGTCCCCCTGGCCCTCTGCATCGGCGAGGCCGCCGGCCTGCTGGCGCGGCGACTGCGAACCGCCGGCCGCACCGAAACCGCCACCCTGTCGGGCCTGCTGGCACTGATTTTCCTGGCTGTGCTGGTGTTAGGTCAGGCTAACCTTCCTGGCTATGCGCAGCTCCATCAAGATCGCTCGACCCGCCAATACGCCGAGTCGGTGCTGCAAGCGGCCCCGCCCAATGCCCATATCCTGGCCTGCTGGCATTGGGCCACCCCGCTGTGGTATCTGCAACTGGTGGAGGGCCGCCGCCCCGACGTGACCATCGAATACATCCCGCCGCAAGGAAGCACGGCTATGCCCGACGCCTGGCCGCAGATCATTGCCGAGCGGCTGAAAAACCAGGAATCACCGCTGATCGTCACCAACTATTACTTGACCTACAACAACCTGCCTTTTCGTTTTGAACCGCTGGGCGAAGCATTTCTGGTGCGAGACACCCCCAACCTGAGCGTGCCAACCGACCTGACGCCGCTGAACGCCACCCTGTCGTTGTCCGGTCGGTTGTCGCCAGTGCGCATCCTGGGCTATCGCCTGATTCAAGGAGAGGCACAGCCGGGCGGGCGCATCGTCATAGACCTGATCTGGCAGCCCACCGCCCCCCTGGAGCGCGATTTTGCCTTTTTTGTCCACCTGGTCGGAGACGACGCCGTCCCGCTGGGCCAGGCCGACCGGACAGAGCGCGTCGGCGACCTGGCGGCAGGCGAGGTGCGGGTGGATCGCTATGAATTTCCGGTGATGCTGCACGCCGCACCGGGGTATTATCGGCTGATTGCCGGAGCTTATTTGTCTTTTGAAGACGGCTCATGGCAGCGATTGATCGCCGACGACGGCCAGGACACGGTGATGCTGAGCGATGTGACCATCCGGCCGGGCCGCTGGCCGGCAGTGACGCTACATTCGGTGCGCCAGACCTGGGTCGGTGGCCCTACGTTGATCGGGGTGGACTATGACGACACCCTGCCCGGTCAGCGACGCGTTTATTTGCACTGGCAAACCGGCGACGCGCCAGCTCGTGTCGAGTTGTATGACGGCGCACAGCGGTTGGCCGCAACCAATGTGGCCGCAACCAATGTGGCCGCAACC
>CAYVBK010000044.1:0-43802 GCA_964449465.1 uncultured Anaerolineae bacterium | reverse complement strand
AATGCGGCCGCAACCAATGCGGCCGCAACCAATGCGGCCGCAACCAATGCGGCCGCAACCAATGCGGCCGGAACGCCCGGCTATGTCAGCACGGCCCTGGATATTCCGCCCGACGCCGCCGACCTGCGAATTGGGTTGAGCGCGGCCACAGACGGCGCAGCCCTGTTTCGCCGCGGGGCGTGGGGGCTGGCGCAGACCCGAACCTGGCGGCTGCGGCGGGCGCACCGACCTGGGCACTATGTGCCGTTCGGCGGGCAGATGGCCCTGGTGGGCGTAAACACCGCACCGACTTGGTCGGCCAGCGAGCAGGGCCGGGTAGCCCTGGAATTTGTCGGCCTGCGCGCCCTGGTGGGTGATGCAGTGATCTCGGTGCACGTGGCGGGGCCAGACGCGCAGACGGCACCATCGGATGGGGTGCCGGCCCTGGGGGCCATCCCCACTTTCAAGTGGCTGCCCGGCTCGCGCATCCGCGACGTTCACCTGATCGATCTGCCGGCCGGGGCCACAGGCGAGGCCGAAATTGCCCTGGCTGTTTACGATGCCTTTGTCAACAACCGCGCCCTGCCGCCGCTAGACGAGCGCATCGCCCGATTGGGTCGCTCACACATTCCGCTGACCACGATCTCGGTGGAGAACCGGCCATGAGCCAGAACGAACTTTTCGATCAAATCGAACTGGCCGCCTGGGTGCGACAAACGCTGCGCCAGCCAGAGCGTGAGTCGCTCAATCTGTGGCGACTGCGCCTGCGCCTGGAACAGGCACGCCTGACCGACGGACTGGATCGGCTGATCTGCCTGGATGATATTTTCATTGACCAGTACCCCTATCAACTCCAGGCGGCTCTGCGCGCCCTACGCGATATGCGCGGCCGCGCCTTGCTGGCCGACGAGGTGGGATTGGGCAAGACCATCGAGGCCGGCATCGTTATGAAAGAGCTGATCGAACGCGGGTTAGCGCAGAGCATCTTGATCATCGTTCCTGCATCGCTCACCGGTCAGTGGCATGAAGAAATGCAGCTCCGTTTTGGCGAATCGTTTACCATCCTCACCCGCCCACAGCAAATTTCAGCGCACCCACCCGATACACCCGTGCGCTGGCTCTGTTCGCTGGAACGGGCCAAAGGCGCGCAGTGGGCCGAACTGCTGCTTCAGCGCGAGTATGACCTGCTGATCGTGGACGAGGCGCACAAGCTCAAAAACCGCAGCACCCAGGCCTATCGCTTTGTCAACCAGATGCGGTCGCGTTACCTGCTGATGCTCACGGCTACGCCGGTGCATAATGATCTGATGGAGCTATACAGCCTGGTGTCGCTGTTGCGGCCGGGCTATTTGGGCACGCCGGCCGAATTCAAGCGACGTTTCATCTATGGCGGGGCGCGGCGGCGGGTGGTGATGTGGAGCACCGCGCAGATCAATATCAAGTACAACTGGGCACGCTATCGCGCCTGGCTGCTCAAGCTGCGCGGGCGGGTGCAAAACCCCACTCAGGCCGATTTTGCCGCCATCGCTCTGCCCGATCAGCCCAGCCCGCGCCGACAGGGCGCTAACCTGTTTTACGTGAGCAAAAAGGACACCAAGACGGGCCAACAGCCTCTGGCCGAACTCTTGGCCTTGTTGGCGCAGGGCTATCGCGTCGCCGATGGGCTGTTGATCCGCAACCCGCAAACCGGGCTGACGCACGCTTTTCGGGTCGAGGCCGAACTGGCCGAAACCGACAAGACCGTGCCGCGTCAGCCGGCCGCCCTGCGCCGTCTGCTCAACGAGGTCATGATCCGCAACCGCCGCTCGCAGGCCGGCGTGCAACTGCCGCGCCGTCGCGCCGAGATATTGTACCTGGACATGTCACCGCCCGAACGCGCTTTGTATGACGGTACCACGGCCTTTGTGCGCGGCCATGCCGGCGAGTCCGAACGATGGGGCGCGGGCGGTATGGTGCTGCTGACCCTGCAACGCGAGGTATGCAGCAGCCCGGCGGCGGTGGCGCAAACGCTGCACAAACTTGCCGATCAGCCGACCTATCAATCGGCCCAAGAAGCCTTGCGCGACCTGACGCAACAGGCCCGGCGCATCGAGGTCGGCTGCAAGGCCCTGGCCATCGGCCAGATTTTGGAGCGGCTGCCCGGCAAGTGGCTGATCTTTACCGACTATATCGCCACCATGCAGACCTTGAGCCAATATCTGGATGCGATGGGCATACCGGTCATCGTCTTTCACGGAGGCCTGCCGGCGCAGCACAAACAAGAGGCGGTGCGCCGATTTCGCCATCAGGCGCGGGTGATGATCAGCACCGAGTCGGGCGCCGAAGGCCACAACCTGCAATTTTGCCATCAGATGATCAACCTGGACCTGCCCTGGAACCCTATGCGCATCGAGCAGCGCATCGGGCGCATTCACCGGCTGGGACAGACCCAAGAGGTACTGATCGTCAACATGGCCGGGCGCGATACCATCGAATCGGTCATTTTGGACTTGCTGGCGCGTAAAATTCGCATGTTTGAGCTGGTGGTGGGCGAACTCGACCTGCTGCTGGGCGCCCTGAGCAGCCCCAAATCGTTCGACGCCTTGCTGCGCGACGCGTTTTTGAGCAGCACCACCGACCAGGAATTATCGCGCAAGATCGCCGAACTGGAGGCTTTGATTGACGCCTCACGGCAGATATTCGAGGACATTCACCGCCGCTCCGACGCCCTGTCGGACCTGCTGGCCGGGCGCGAGGAAGCCTGGAATGAAGGGCTGGAGGAGGCGGAATAATGTCGGATCGCACCAGCATGCGTCAGTTGGCCCTCGATTTTTTCAGTGCATGGGGGGCGACCATCGAGCCGACGATGGGAGACGAACTTGGAGTGTCCCTGCCGCCGGCGCTGGCGGCACATTTCGGCAAAGAAACGCTGCATCTGACTTTTTCGGTAGCCGAGATGGCTCCGTTTGAGGACCTGGTAGCGCCAGGTAGCCGCGTGTTGGATCGCATGCTCTCCTGGATGCGCCATCACGGTCAGGTTGCCGCTCTGCGCCTGCCGGCCCGCCAGGCCGGCCCCGCCGACCCGACCGCTCTGCCCGTCGGCCTGACCCGGCACAATGTGACGGCGCATGTCCATTCGGCGCGCCGGCCGTTGGTCTGCATCGTGTTCAACCTGCTCTTGACCTGCACCGCCGACCAACGCCGCGAAGAGATTTGCACCCTGATCCTCTCGGCCGATGTACAATCGCACCCCGAATTGGTTGACGGGCTGACCGATGCCCTGGAATGGGTCGGTGCCGACCTGCCCCTGTCGTCGGAGGAGGTCATCCGCCTGGCCGAACAGGCCGACGAGTTGGCCCGGCAGCGCGCCCAAGAGCAGGCCCAGCGCATCGAGGCCGAACAGCAGCCGGCTTTGCAGCAAGCTCTGGCGCAATTGGAGGCCTATTATCGCAGTTTTATCGAGGCACTGCCTGCCGACGAGGCCGGCCTGGCACAGCGCAAACTGTTGGAAAGCGAACTGGACCTCAAGGCGCAAGATGAACGGCTGCGCCATCAGGTATATGCCCACATCACGCCGCTCAACTGGGCCACCCTGGTGGCGCCCGAGTGGATTTACAACATCAAGCTGCAACGGCCCAATGGCCTGACCCACTCGTTGATCATTGCGCAAAATTTGTACAGCGGGACGCAGAGCCAGGTGCTTTGTCACGCCTGCGGCCGGCCCATGTTGGCATTGGGGCTGTGCGACAATGAACATCTGGCCTGCGCCGATTGCTTGCACACCTGCGCCGTCTGTGGGCGCGATCTGTGCCTGACATGCGGGGTGACGCAAGAGCATATTGCCGGAGAGTGGGTTTGCCCCGGCTGCGCCGTGACCTGCGCCGCTTGCGGCCGCCCCACTCTGCCGCAGCACACCGCCCCGTGTGCGCACTGCGGTCAGGTATTCTGCGACACGTGCCTGGAAACCTGCCCGCACTGCGGCCGGAGGTTCTGCCCGACACACACCATCACCTGCACAGTGTGCGGAGCGCATCGCTGTGTCGAGCAAGGATTGACCTGCCACGTAGGGGCGCATGCGGTGTGCGAGGCACACCATCAACTTTGCCCCATCTGCGGGCGAGACCATTGCCCGATACACAGCGCAGTCTGCACCCGCTGCGCCCAGACGGTGGGCCGCGAATGCATCGGCGAGAATGGTCGCTGCCACACCTGCCGAACGGCGGCAGCAAGCCAGCCGATCACCTGGCCTGAGTTGGCCCAGAGAAGCGGCTGGGAAAAGAACTATGCCTGGCGGGTAGCCGAAAACAGCATGTGGCGGGTCTATGAGGGAGAGCGCAAATGGGGGCCATTCACCCTGCGCGCCATCATGGTGACAGACCTGGACGGGCAAATCCGGCATATCGAACGCCGGTCGCCGGGCGATGAGTTGATCGGCCGATTGAGCGAGCCAAGGGTCGGCGCGGCTGCACGGCGGCAGAAAGAGAAGAACGATGCGTGACATTTCATTGATATGGTCTTATGGCATCCAGGAAGAAGAGGCCATCGTCTTTGTAGAAAGCGTGTACGAGGCCTTGCAAAGTGGGTGGGGTCAGATACCGCAGAGCGGCGTCGCCGTGTCGTTCCCAGAAATCAGACCGTTTGGCAACTGGATTCTGAGTGACACCAACCCCAACGGCGAATATGCCAGCCTGCAATGGTATCTGGACACGGCCCAAGACCCCAAGACGATGATCTTGCATGCCGACCGCTTCCTGGACCTGGTATTGCACGAGCCATGGCAGCGATCCAACCCACACTATGACCTGGCCCTGGTGCATCTGCCACTGACGGATCGGTCGGCGCGCCCCCTGCCGGGCAAGGCCATACGCGGCCAGGCGGCGGTGATCTCGCTGCACGACATCCAGACCATTCAAAACGACTGGACGCGGCTGGCTCTGGTGCGGCGACTGACTCTGCATTTTGTGGGGCAGGTATTGGCAGTGCCGATTATCGAGCCACATGGCGCGGCGGCCTGCGTCATGCGCCCGGCACACACATTGCCGGCATTGCTGGCCCTGGCGCAGCAAGAGTTGGATGCCGATGTGTCGTTTTGCGAGTCGTGCCGGCAAGAAATTGCCCAACGGATTGCCGGAGGTTATTGGGGAAACAACTGAGTTTAGAAACCCGCTGGAAATAAACGAACCGAAAAATTTGGAGACATCAAGCTAAAAACAATGAAAAAACCAATGGCAAATTTAACCCGAATTGGCAAGCTCAGACGCATTGGACAACTGGCTGCCGCAGCATTGCGCGAATATGACATCAGCGTGCAGAGTATGCACATTCACAGCTTTGCGACCAACCTGCTGTACAGGGTGCGCACCGACACAGGAGAGCGATTGATGCTGAGGATGGCTTTTCCGGGCTGGCGCACTCGCGAGGACCTGGAAGCCGAAGCGATGTGGCTGAATGCGCTGCACACAGACACCGACATTGGCGCGCCGCTCGTGATCCGCTCATCGCGCGGCGATGCTGTGCTACCCATGAGCGGTTTGGGTGTGTCTGGCACGTGGTATGCCACCCTGATGACATGGGTTGACGGACAACTCTTGGCGCACCATCTCAACTGTACCAACCTGGAGCGCATGGGCGAGCTTTTTGCCCGGCTGCACCTGCATGGCAAATCCTGGAAACCGCCGCTTGGCTTTTCCACCCGGCGGTTCGAGGCCTTTTTGTCCAGAGGCGAGCCAGATGTTCTCTTGGGCGACGGAGCGTTCCAGACCTTTCGCCCAGATGACCGGCAAGCCTTTCTTTTGGCGCGCGAGTGGGTCGAACACGAATATAGTCACCTGGACCGCGACGACCTGCGCGTCATCCACTGCGACCTCTGGCATGAGAACATCAAGGTTCATCACGACCGGCTTTATCCATTCGACTTTGAGGACACCGTTTGGGGCTACAGGCTGCACGACATTGCGATGGGCATGCTGGACCTTTTGGAGACGGTCGGGAACACCAGATATGATGTTTTGCTGGCATCGTTTCGGCGCGGGTACGAGAGGCTGCTCACCTGGCCAGAGGGCAATATGCAAGTGCTTCAGATCGGTCGGCTGCTCTGGAAAGCCAACCATACGGCTCGTTTTGCACCAGAGGCGTTGGCCGATCTCGGCAAACAGTATGGGGACATTTTTAGAGGCTTTGAACGCACCGGAAAACTAGACCTGCCCGACCCGCCCATGCCGCTATCTGCTTGAGAGCGAGTTTGCTGGTTTCGACAAACCAACAAACTCGCCATCCGGGTTCTCTTTCATTGACGTATTGTCCAAGATCGGTTATACTGATCTCAATCCCCCGATCCAAAACCGTCTATGCGATTTGAAAAGGCAGGTAAAACATGAGTCTGCGCGGTAAACAGGTGGCCATCCTGGCCGAAGAATTGTACGAAGAACTAGAGTTGTGGTATCCCTTGCTGCGGCTGCGCGAAGAAGGCGCCGAGGTGATCGTCGTCGGCACCGGCAGCCGCGAAGTATACAAAGGCAAGCACGGCTACCCGGTCGAGGCCGAAGCCACCGTCGCCGGTCTGTCGGCCGACGATCTGGATGCCATCATCATCCCCGGCGGCTATGCGCCCGATTATATGCGCCGTTACCCGGCCCTGCTCAGCCTGGTGCGCCAGGCCCTGGAATCCAACAAAGTGGTCGCCGCCATCTGCCATGCCGGTTGGGTGCTGGCCTCGGCGGGCGTCTTGAATGGACGCAAAGTCACCGGCTATGCCTCGATCCAGGATGACCTGGTGCATGCCGGAGCCCGCTATCTTGACCGCGCCGTCGTGGTAGACGGCAACCTGATCACCTCGCGCGGCCCCGACGATCTGCCGGCCTTTTGTCAGGCCATCATTGCCGCTCTGTCTGCATTGCCTGCTTAGGAGACTGCCCATGTCCGATTTCACGGTGACATTTTTAGGAGTGCGCGGCGGCTATCCGGTGCCTGGGCCGACCACCATCGAATACGGCGGCAACACCACCTGCCTGGAGGTACGCGCCGGGCCTCATCTGATCGTCATTGACGCCGGCACCGGCATCATTGATCTGAGCAACCGCCTGATGGCTCAGCACGATCAGGATCAACAGCCCTTGATCGGCACCATTTTGTTCACTCATGGGCATCACGATCACATGCAAGGGCTGCCTTTTTTCGCTCCCCTGCACCTCCAGGACAGCCAGTTTTACATCTTGGGCCCGCGCATGTTCGACTCGGACCTGCGCGATGTGTTGGCCCGCACATTGCTCCCTTCGATCTTTCCTTATCGGATGAACACCCTTGTCGGCGTGCGCGAGATTCGCAACATCCAGGACCGCGAGACCATCCTGCTCACCCGCCCCGATATGCCTCCTCAGGTGGTAGACCTGAGCCAGCAAGCCGTCTTTGTGCCGCCCTGGTCGGTCAAGATCGAAATGTACCTCAGCAAAAATCACCCCAAAGGCGGCTCGATGTGCTATCGCATCGAGTATCGCGGGCGGCGGATGGTCTTTGCCACCGACACTGAAGGATACGAAGGAGGCGACACCCATTTGATTGACTTTGCCCGCCACGCCGACCTGTTGATCCACGACGCCGAGTATATAGATGAGGAATATGTGGGCGCGCCCTTTTCTCGCCAGGGCTGGGGGCACAGCACCTGGAAGATTGCCGTCGAGGTGGGGCAAAAAGCCGATGTCAAACGGCTGGCACTGACCCATCACAACGCCCGGCATGATGATGCGTTTGTGCGCCGGATGGAGCAAGAAGCGCATGCCACTTTTGAGCGATCCTTTATGGCACGCGAAAAACTCGCTATTGAGCTATGACCCGATCAACGACCCCGTGCCGGTTCCCCCTCCACATGGATAAACGGCTTGATCGGGTTGCAGGGGGGCTGTGCAGCGGCCTGTGGCTGGCCGCTCTGGCCCGTCTGCTGGCCGAATGGCAGCCGCAGACATTGATCATCCTCAACACTCCTTTGATTCTTTTCGGCATCGGGCTATTCGGCGGACTGTCTGGCCTGACTCTGCTGCGCCGTTGGACGGCCGGACAGGTGTGGCCACTGACTCTGGCCGGGCTGTATCTGGCTCAGCCCTATGTATCGCCGCTGTGGGGCGCCGCCGCCTTGATCGGCGGTTTGGCCGGCACGCTCTGGCTGATGGATTACCGCCTTGTCCGACCCGCCCTTGCGGAACATCTGTGCAGCATCCTTGCCTTTGTCATTCCGCTGATCCTTTACCTCAACACGCTGTCCCCCTCGGTGCTGCCCGGCGACAGCGGCGAATTTCAGTTTGTCGTGCCAACACTGGGCATCCCTCACCCTACCGGCTATCCGCTGTACCTGATCTTGGGCAGACTGTTCACTCTCTTGCCCGTCGGCACGGTGGCCTGGCGACTGAACCTCTTTTCGGCAGTGGCAGCGGCCGGCGCGGTGTGGGCTGCCTATCGTGTCGGTCGGGCTATGGGGTGGAGTTGCGCCGCCGCCTGCATCGCCGCCGCTCTGTTGATGGTCTCAGAGACGTTTTGGAGCCAGGCAGTGATCGCCGAAAAGTATGCCCTGAACGCCTTTTTCGTGGCCATGACCCTATGGCTGGGGCTGGAATGGCGCAAAACGCGAGAACGCCGCTGGCTCTATTTGTGGGCGGCGTGCTATGGCCTCAGCCTGACCCATCACCGCACCATGTTGATGTTGGCCCCGGCCTATGCGCTGTTGGTCTGGCTGACCGACCGTGCCATCCTGCGCCGCTCTGCCTTGCCCGGTCTGATCATCTTGTTTCTCGCTCCGCTCTCGCTGTACCTGGCGCTGCCTTTATTTAATGCTCTAAACCCTCCTTATGCCTATATTCGTCTCGATTCGCTCCAGGCGTTCATAGACCTGGTGCTGGCCCGCTCGTATCAAAGCGGCCTGTTTCTCGGCGGATGGGTGGCTCTGCCGGGGCGTCTGGGTGAGTTGGGCAGGCTGCTGATGCGGCAATTTGGCCCGTGGGGGCTGGCTCTGAGCCTGGGCGGATGGGCTGCGCTGTGGCTCAACAAGCGGGTCGAGGCCCTGATCCTGGTGGTCGGCATGGCCGCGCAGGCAGCGTTCGCGCTCAACTATTACGTCCCCAACACGCCGGTTTACTATCTCCCCGTCTATGTCTGGCTGGCCGTGTGCGCAGGAGCGATGGTCGAATGGGTGTCAGACCGGGTCGCCGGGCCGAGACAAGCCGTCCTGGTCTGGACGGCGCTGGTCGCCGCGCTGCCACTCTACCTGGGCATCACACACCTGCCGGGCATGGATCAAAAACGAGCCTATGCCGGTCAGTCGTTCGACCACGAGTATGGCCGGCGCGCCTTGCAATCAGTCGAACCGCACGCCCTGATCGTCAGCGATTGGCTGCCGGCGACAGTGCTGTGGTATGCTCAATATGTAGACGGCCTGGCAGCCACGGCGCAAATAGTGGCCGTAGATTCGCTGGAAGGACAGTGGCAGGGTCATGTCGAAACCGCCCTGAATGTGGGACGGCCGGTTTACCTGGCTCGACCGGTGACACAAGCCGCCGAACAATACGCCCTGTCATCGGCCGGGCCGCTGTTGCGAGTGCAAAAGGCGCCGTCTCTCTCCGCCGTCGTCCCTTCAACCCCAACTCTCGACATGGGCGACCCCATCTGCTTGCTAACCGCCGATCTGTCTCGCTCCGATGCAGCGGCGCAAGCGTGGGTGACGCTGCACTGGCAGACCACCTTGACGCCAACGGCCGATTACGCCGTCACTCTACGCATCATAGACCACTCTGGTTATGTCTGGGTGGAAAAACAGAGCCGCCACCCGGTCGGGGCAAGCTACCCCACCTCGCGCTGGCGGGCCGGTCAGATTGTAACCGATACCTACCGGCTGACCTGGCCGCCCTATCTGCCTTCGGGCGAATATCGCTTGCAGGCAGCCATCGGCTTGCCGCTGACCGAACCAGTCTGGCAGGAGGTAGAAACCATCGAGATACGCAAGCCAGCGCGTTGGCCTTTTGCCGATCTGTCCACCCCGCTGCGCCGGGCAGTGGGCAGCGAGTTGGTTTTGTTGGGCCACGATGCGCCCAATCGGGTGGTGGCCGGAGAAACCATCTCGCTGTCACTGCTGTGGCTGGTGCGCCGGCCACCGACAAGCCTGCCGGCAATGACCTTGATCGCCCAAGACGGCACATCGCAGATGCCAGAACCGATAGGCGAGAATGTGGCCGACTGGCAGCCCGGTCACTGGGTGATGCAAACCTGGCATTTTGAGGTGACTGAAACACTGAGGCACATCGAGGTGGGCGTGGGCAATCACCGCTACCGCCTGCCCTGGCAGGCGGCGCAGGCTGCCCCGCCGCTGGCTGATTTTGGCGGCCTGATACGGCTGCGCGGCTATCGGTACGAAAAGCAGATGCTGGGTGCGGGCGAAACGGTCAACCTGACGTTGGAATGGGAGGCGGCCAAGGCAATCCCCGAACCCTACAAGGTCTTTGTACATGTGCTGGGCACCAACGGCCTGCCCATCGCCCAGCAAGACAACGAACCACTCAACGGCAGCTATCCCACTACCCGCTGGAAACGCGGTGAACGGGTGAGCGACCCCTACTCGTTTGCCTTGCCCGCCGACCTGCCGCCGGGCCGCTATCAGGTCGAGGTGGGGCTGTACCGCCTGTCGGACATGGGCCGCCTGCCGGTGCTAAACGCCGATCAGTCGGTGGTGGATGACAAGGTGTTTTTGGAGACATTGGAGGTCATTCAGCCATAAAAGAAAGGTACGGGTTTCTATGACAAGCCAGGTGACCGTGCTGTACACACAGCCCGAAACCGTATTACAAGATTATCAGCGATTGTTTGAACTGGCCGACGGGGCAAAATCGCTCGATCCAGGAGCAACGACAATCCTCAAAGACAACATCTCCTGGCACTTTGCCATGCCCGGTGCCAACACCACACCCTGGCAACTCGAAGGCACGATATTGGCCCTGCGCCATGCCGGATTCAACGACCTGGTCTGTGTGCAAAACCAGACCGTAGTGACCAACGCCTTCAAAGGTGAAGACCTGAACGGTTATGTGCCAATCTTTAAGCATCATCAAATTCCGGTATTGTACAATTTTCGCTCTCAGGAAATGAAATGGGTGCCCTACAAACCGCAGGCGCAGATGTTGGCACTCGATCATATCTATCCAGAAGGCATTCACATTCCCGATTATTTCCTGGGTAAAAATATCGTCCACCTGCCAACCATCAAGTGCCATATGTACACCACTACCACCGGAGCGATGAAAAATGCTTTTGGTGGGTTGTTGAGCAAATATCGTCATTACACCCACACCTGGATCCACGAGACCCTGGTGGACTTGCTGGCGATACAACAAGAGATACATCCAGGAGTTTTTGCGATAATGGATGGCACCACCGCCGGCAATGGACCCGGCCCGCGTATGATGCAACCGGTGGTCAAAAACATCATCCTGGCCTCGGCTGATCAGGTGGCCATTGATGCAGTAGCAGCCAAACTGATGGGTTTTGACCCACTAAGCATCAAATATATCCGTCTGGCTCACGAGCGCGGCCTGGGCATTGGCGACCTACGCGAAATCAAACTGGTAGGTGATGATGTGTCGGAGGAAAATTGGGGCTTTCGGGTAGGCTATTGCTCGCACAGCTTGTTGGCCTGGCTGTCGTGGTACGGCCCCACCAGATTTCTACAAAAGCTGCTCTTTCGCACGCCGCTGGTGGTCGTGCCGACCCTGATCGGTGAGATTGAGCAGGATTATCTTTATTGGCCGCTCAAGTACCGGCAGGTGGCCGAACAGTGGCGTCGAAACACAAATTGGGGCACGCTGTTCCAGCAATATCAAAAAAATGGGTGGATGGCCAGATGATCGGGATACCCAAACTCTATCCTAACTTTTAGCAATCTCAATCTTGAGTCCACTGAAAAAACCACCAAGAACACCAAGTACACGAAGAAAGTCAAGACTTGCATTAATTATTTCAATGTTGTATTTGAACAATTTCAAGCTCAACCTGAATTTTCTTTGTGACCTTTGTGTTCTTTGTGGTTAAATCCACCTTTTTTCAGGAGAGTCAATCTTGGCCTGCTGGTCACCTATGGTATAATATATTTTAATCCCAACAACTCTGAAAGGATGCCGTATGGACGCCACCACGCTGCACCAACAAAGCATCGTCATAGATGGTCATTGCGATACACTGATGAACGTCTTGATGCGCTATCAAGGCACTTTTGACCGCCGACATCAGCAAGAGGACCCCGGCCACATTGACCTGCCTCGCCTCAAGGCCGGCGGAGTGACGGCGCAAAATTTTGCCTGCTATCTGGAATCGCGCTTTTTGCCGGCACAGGCGGTGCGCGAAACCCTGCGCATGTTGGATGCCTTTTATCGCTGGCAGGACGAAAACGCCACCGACCTGCGCCTGGCCACCTGCGCCGCCGACATCGAACAGGCCAAACGCCAGGGTCAGGTCGCCGGCATCCTCAGCCTGGAGGGCGCCGAAGGGCTGGAAGGCGATCTGGGCGTGCTGCGCATGATGTACCGGCTGGGTGTGCGCTGGGTGGGCCTCACCTGGAACCATCGCAACCAGGCCGCCGACGGCTTGAGCGAGGCCCGCAGTGGCGGCGGCCTCACCGAATTTGGCGTCAAATTGGTGCAAGAGATGAACCGCCTGGGCATGATCGTAGACATTGCTCACCTGGCCCCGGCCGGCGTAGACGATGTGTTTGAGGCCTGCCAGGGGCCAGTGGTGGCCTCGCACGCCAACGCCCGCGCCCTGTGCACCGCGACGCGCAACCTCACCGACGCTCAACTCGAAAAATTGGCCCGCAGCGGCGGCGTGATCGGCGTGGTGTTTGTGCCGCAGTTTATCACCGATAGCTATGACCCGACCCAACCTCAGTCGCCCACACTGGACATGCTGATTGACCACATTGATTATATTGTAAAGCAAATTGGCATAGATTATGTGGGCCTGGGTTCAGATTTTGACGGTTTTACCGGCCTGCCGCCTGTCGGTTTGCCAGACGCCGCCCACCTGCCCAACCTCACCACCCGCCTGTTGGAACGTGGCTATGCGCCCGCCGATGTGTCTAAAATTCTGGGCGGCAACTGGCTGCGCGTTATCCGCCAAACGATGGGCTAGAAAAAGAAAGACAGAATAAAAATGCACATCTATGACGAATTGGTTCAACGCGGTTTTATCGCCCAGGTATCCGATGAAAACGCTGTCCGCGACATACTGGAACACCCGCCGGTGACATTCTATGTCGGCTTTGACAGCACAGCCACCAGCCTGCACGCCGGCAGCCTGGTGCCGATCATGGCCATGATGCACCTGCAACGCGCCGGCCACCGCCCCATCTTTCTCACCGGCGGCGGCACCACCATGGTCGGCGACCCCAGCGGCAAGACCGAGATGCGCCAGATGTTGGCCGAGGAAACCATCCGCGCCTATGGGCAAAACATCCATCGCCAGGTCAACCGCTATTTTCACTTTCAAGAGAGCAACGCCTTGGCCCTCGACAACGCCGACTGGCTGCTGCCCTTGAACTATATCTCTTTTTTGCGTGAGATCGGCGTACATTTTAGCGTCAACCGCATGCTGGCCGCCGAAGCCTACAAACTGCGCCTGGAAAAGGGGCTATCGTTCATCGAATTTAATTACCAATTATTGCAAGCCTACGATTATTTGACCTTGTATCGCAACTATGGTTGCACCCTGCAAATGGGCGGCGATGATCAGTGGGGCAACATCCTGGCCGGCGTAGACCTGATTCGACGCATAGATGTCGCCGAAACGCAGGCCATGACCTTCCCGCTGTTGACTACGGCCAGCGGGGCCAAAATGGGCAAATCGGCGGCCGGGGCTGTATGGCTCGACGCCAATTTGTTCAGCCCATACCAGTTTTATCAATACTGGGTCAATTGCGACGACCGCGACGTGGAAAAATTTCTCAAACTGTTTACTTTTTTGCCGCTGGATGAGATTGCCCAGCTGGCGGCACTGCAAGGAGCCGACCTGCGCCAGGCCAAACACGTGCTGGCCTTTCAAGCCACCCAAATTACACATGGAAAAACGGCGGCCCAAGAGGCGCAGGCCGCCGCGCAGGCCGCTTTTGGCGGCAGCGGAGATATGGAGGGAATTCCCACCACCACCCTTTCGGCGCAACAATTGGCCGAGGGCATCGGTATAACCGCACTGCTCGCCGAGGTGGGACTGGCGGCCTCACGCAGCGAAGCGCGGCGGTTGGTTCAACAAGGGGGCATTTACGTCAACGACCGCCCGGTGTCCGATGTCAATGCCGCCATCGGCTCGGCAGATCTCACCGCCAACGGCATTTTGCTGCGAGTCGGCAAAAAACGATACCACCGCCTGATCGTCGAGGCATAACTCAAGACACAGCCAGTATTATGCCGCGCAGCGCATGGCCTGGATCACCGGCTCGCGCAAATTGCCTTCGCCCGAAGTGAACCATTGCTTCAAATAACCATAACGGGCCTGGTAATAGTGCGCAAAACCGCCCATCAGACAGGTCCAGCCCACCTTGCTGCCAAACCGGTTGGCTTGCACCATCGCCCCACATACCGGGCAAACCGATGGTAAATGTTCCAGAGTCGAAACCGTGCCAGATTCGATGTCAATTTGGTCCATAGCAATCACCTCCTGCTACTCTTATTATACCCGCCGGTGTGTCAACTAGTGTCACAAAAAGGAGGATGTTCATGAAACGTCAGCGATGGGTTTGGATATTGATCGGGATATTGAGCAGCGTGTTGATCGTTTTGGCCGCCTGCAAGCCCGGCACCCCCACCGTCTCTTTTGTCCCGGCCGCCACGCCATCGGCCGGAACCACCTGGTGGAATGACCGCGTCTTTTACGAGGTCTTTGTGCGCAGCTTTCAAGACTCGGGCGGTGACACCGGCGGCGTTACCGCTGACACGGCCATCGCCGGCGACGGCATTGGCGATTTGCAGGGTTTGATCGAACGGCTGGATTATCTCAACGATGGCGACCCCAAAACCACCACCGATCTGGGCGTCACCGGCCTGTGGCTGATGCCGGTGATGGAATCGCCCAGCTATCACGGCTATGACGTGATAGACTATGAGCGGGTTGAAAAGGATTATGGCGATAACGAAACGTTCAAAAAACTGATGGCCGAGGCGCACAAACGAGGAATGGTGGTGATCATAGACCTGGTGATCAACCACACTTCCAGCCAACACCCCTGGTTTCAAGACCCGGCCCGGCGGGACTGGTACGTGTGGTCGGCCGAACGCCCCAACTATCAAGGCCCGTGGGGACAGGGCGTGTGGTACAAGCGCGGCGACGCCTATTATTATGCCATTTTCTGGGAAGGCATGCCCGACCTCAACTATCGCAACCAGGCCGTCACCGACGAGATTTATCAAATCACCCAATTCTGGCTGAGCGACATGGGCGCGGATGGCCTGCGCATGGACGCCATCCGCCACCTGATCGAAGATGAGGCCAAACAGGAAAACACGCCCGAAACGCACGAATGGCTGCGCCAATATCACTCTTTTTACAAAAACGTCAATCCCAAAGCAATGGCCGTCGGCGAAGTGTGGACCAACACCGAAAATGTAGTACCCTATGTCGGGCAGGAATTGGACATTTGTTTCGAGTTTGACCTGGCTTCCAGCATCATCAATGCGGCGCGCGGCGGCAGTCCCTACCTTTTGTCGTCGGTGGTCGAAAAAATCGTGCGCCTGTACCCGCCCAACCAATACGCCACTTTTTTGTCTAACCACGACCAGGAACGGGTGATGACCCAGTTGAACGAGAATGTCGGTCAGGCCAAAATTGCTGCGGCCATCTATCTCACCCTGCCCGGTGTGCCTTTTATCTATTATGGCGAAGAGATCGGCATGACCGGCCGCAAGCCCGACGAAAATCTGCGCACGCCGATGCAATGGAGCGGCGAAACCGCCGCTGGCTTTACCACCACCACACCCTGGTATCCGATCAACCGCG
The DNA here is from genome assembly GCA_964449465.1 of uncultured Anaerolineae bacterium. Lineage (GTDB taxonomy): Bacteria > Chloroflexota > Anaerolineae > JAFGEY01 > JAFGEY01 > CAYRXM01. Next base: position 27,833 of record CAYVBK010000044.1, on the reverse strand, counting down.
ACTGGGAGCAAAAGAACGTCGCCGCCCAGCAAGCCGATCCCAACTCGCTACTCAACCATTATAAACGGCTCATCCTGCTCCGCTCGGCCTACCCGGCTCTGCGCACCGGCAGCATTACCCTGGTCCAGTCAGAGGCGCGCAGCGTGTTTGCCTATATCCGCCACAGCGACCAGCAAGACATTTTGGTGATCCACAACATGGGGCAGGAGGCCGTGCAAGACTATGGCCTTTCAGCGCGTGCCAGCCCCATCAAGGCAGGCAGCTATACACCTTTTGACATGCTCCACCAGAACCCGGCGGCCAAGCTGACCGTGCAAGAGCAGGGCGCATTTGGCAAATATCTCCCCTGGCCGCAGCTAGAGCCGTTGACCAGCTATGTTTTGATAATCAAGTAGGAGACGCCCATGAACGCACAACCCACCGAAACCGCCACCCTGGGCGGAGGCTGCTTTTGGTGTCTGGAGGCCGTCTTTGTCAAACTGAATGGCGTACAGCGAGTGGTATCGGGCTATGCCGGCGGCCATACGCCCAACCCCACCTATCCGCTCGTCTGCACCGGACGCACCGGTCACGCCGAAGTAGTCCAGATTACTTTTGATCCGCAGGTCATTTCGTTTGAAAAAATTCTAGGGATATTTTTTGACATTCACGATCCCACCACCCTCAACCGTCAGGGCGCCGACGTGGGCGAGCAGTACCGCTCGATCATTCTGTATCACTCTAAAGCGCAAAAGACCGTCTCGGAGCGCGTGATTCAAGAGCTTGAGCGGGCGCACATCTGGCCGGGGACCATCGTCACCCAGGTGGCCCCGCTGACCGCCTTTCACCCGGCCGAGGACTATCACCAAAACTATTTTCAGCGCAACCCCAATCAACCCTACTGCCGCGCCGTCATTGCGCCCAAACTCGCCAAATTTGTCAGACTGCACGCGCCGGAAATCAAATAACCAGAGAGAAAGAGGGGGTTTTATGAATACCAACCTGTCCACCGAACAGATTCAGCGCATCGTCTATGCATCGCACCATGACCCGTTCGATGTGCTGGGCGCGCACCTGCTCTCAGACGGGGAACAGTCCAGGGTCGTCATCCGCGCCATGCTGCCCCAAGCCACCGAGGCGCACATCCTGGCCGATGAGGACGGCACATCCTGGCCCATGACCCGCATCCACCCCGATGGCCTATATGAAGGCCATTGCCCCGACCGACAGCAGATTTTTGCCTATCACCTGCACTGGCGCGACGACCAGGGCAACGAACGAACCATCCTAGACCCATACTGCATCTGGCCGGTGCTGAGCGACTATGATCTGCAACTGCTCGGCGAAGGCAATCATTTCAAGAGCTATGAACGGCTGGGGGCGCACCCTATGCAGGTAGGTGAGATAAAAGGGGTGCTGTTTGCCGTGTGGGCGCCCAATGCCCAGACCATCAGCGTGGTGGGGCCGTTCAACAACTGGGACGAGCGCCGTCATCCCATGCGCGTGCGCGGCAGCACAGGCGTCTGGGAGCTGTTCATCCCTGATCTGGGACATGGCGAAATGTACAAGTTTAAAATTCGGGCCAAAAGCGGCGCCTGGCTGGAAAAATCGGACCCCTATGCACACTGGGGCGAAGTGCGCCCCTGCACCGCATCCATCGTCTATGACCTCAACGGCTATGAATGGAACGACCAGGTCTGGATGGAACAGCGCGCTCAGACCAACCTGCTTTATAAACCAGTCTCGATTTACGAAGTGCATCTCGGATCGTGGATGCGAAATGAGCAGGGCGGTTTTCTCAATTACCGTGAGCTGGCCGAAAGGATGATCGCCTATGTCAAAAAGATGGGCTTTACTCACATCGAACTGCTGCCCCTGGCCGAGCATCCCCTGGATGCCTCATGGGGCTATCAGGTAACAGGCTATTTTGCGCCCACCAGCCGCTATGGCACGCCTGATGATCTGCGGTATTTTGTGGATCAGCTTCACCAAAACAACATTGGCGTGATCATAGACTGGGTACCGGCGCACTTTCCCAAAGATGGTCACGGCCTGGCCCGGTTTGACGGCACAGCCCTGTACGAGTATCAAGACCCACGCAAAGGCGAACACAAGGACTGGGGCACCCTGATTTTTGATTTTAGCCGCAACGAAGTGCGCAATTTTCTCATCTCCAGCGGCCTGTTCTGGCTGGATAAATTTCACATAGACGGCCTGCGTGTGGATGCTGTGGCCTCGATGCTCTACCTGGATTATTCGCGACGTTCCGGCGAATGGGTGCCGAACATCTATGGCGGTCGCGAGAACCTGGAAGCCATCGCCTTTTTACGCCGATTCAACGAGCTGGTCTACCAATACTATCCCGGCGCCGTCACCATCGCCGAAGAATCTACCGCCTTTCCGTCGGTCTCTCGCCCCACCTATCTGGGCGGGCTAGGGTTCACCTTCAAGTGGAACATGGGTTGGATGAACGACACCCTGCATTACATGTCGTTAGACCCCATTTACCGCAAATATCATCACAACAACCTCACCTTTGGCATCATGTATGCCCTGAGCGAAAACTTTATCCAGGTCGTCTCGCACGACGAGGTGGTCCACGAAAAACGCTCTATGCTTTCCAAGATGCCCGGAGACGACTGGCAAAAATTTGCCAACCTGCGTCTGTACTACAGTTTCATGTTCACCCACCCTGGCAAAAAGCTGATGTTTATGGGCGGCGAGTGGGGCCAGTGGCAGGAATGGAGCGAAGCACGCAGCCTCGACTGGCACCTGCTGCAATGGCCCTTTCACCAACAACTCCAGAAGTTTGTCGCCGACCTGAATCGCATCTATACCAGCGAGCCGGCCTTGTATGAGCGCGATTTTTCCAGCGGCGGGTTCGAGTGGATTGACCTGCACGACTGGGAACACAGCATCATCTCATTCATCCGCCGCGCCGCCGACTCGACCGATTACCTGGTCATAGTGTGCAATTTCACCCCTGCGCCGCGCCACGGCTATCGCATCGGCGTGCCAGAGGCGGGCTTTTATGCCGAAGTCATCAACAGCGACGCCGGCGCCTATGGCGGCAGCAACCTGGGCAACCGCGGCGGCCTGGATGCCGAACCCACACCCTGGCAAGGACAGCCCTATTCCCTGTCGCTAACCCTGCCACCTTTGGCCGCTGTTGTGTTCAAGCCGGTGCGCGGTACCCTGTGACCCAACATTATGACAAATTGACGATTTACAAAAGGCAGCAACGGTGATATAATAAAAACGTCAACCTGGATCACATAGATCGGGTCAAACGGACCGGGAGCGAGAAATGTTTGCAAAAAAACGTTGGATCATATTGGCTTTGCTGGTCGCCAGCATGCTTGTCGCCTATCTCATCAACCCACCACAGGCCATTGGCGCGCCACTGCGGCAAAACACTGTCACGCCGCGCCCCACCTCGGTGCTGCCCACTCACACCCCCGGCCCCACGCCCACCTGGACCACCGAATCGCCTACAGCCACGCCCCCCCCTCTGACGCCAGAGGCCACCCTGCCGCCATCTGACCTGTCAGTGCGGCGCAAAATAGACCTGGCTTTGGTGGCCGACAAGGAACAGGCTCACCCCGGCGATTCGCTGGTCTACAAAATCCAGGTGGCCAATGTGGCCGGCGAACTGGCCTCCAATGTCTGGCTCACCTGCGATCTGCCCGAAGGCGTCGAGATCGAACCGCAGGGCATTTCGACCACGTTGGGGCGCATCCATCAATACGGTCAGCGCATCTCTATCGAGATGGGTCAATTGCAGGCTTCTTTTGATTCGCAATTTGTCCAGATCAAGACCCGCATCCGCCCCGACCTGCTGCCCGGCGCCGTGTTGATCCACCGCGCCAACCTCACTTCCGATCAGGCCGGCGGCGGAGTGCGCACCTCCACCACCTCGGCCGAAACACAAACCATCATCGTTGATGCTGCGCCGTCAAGTGCCAACCCCCAGGCGGGCAAAGCACAGGTCGGCCCTTTGCCGGCCACCGGCGGCAGCGCGTGGCTGCTGTGGGTGGTGATCGGTTTTGTCGTCTTGATCGTCGTCGCCGCCATTTGGGGCAGCCGCGAACGCGCCCCCTTGAACAAGTAACCCCATCAAAACATTCAGGACTTGCATTGGTTTCGACAGGCTCAACCAATGCAAGTCCTACCAGATATTGCGTATTCTGTCGACGACAGAGTACGCAATATCCATTTTTATGGATAAGAACAATGTCAGAGAATCATTCACGGGGACTGATCACCCACATCCAGCGTTTCTCCATACACGACGGCCCCGGCATTCGCACCACCGTCTTTTTCAAAGGCTGCCCGCTGCGCTGCTTTTGGTGCCACAACCCCGAAACCTGGCGCATGCAGCCCGAAATCCAGGTTTTTCCCGACCGATGCATCGGCTGCGGGGCCTGCCTGGAACAGTGCGAACAAGGCGTGCATCAACTGGAGCACGGCGTGCGCCGGTTTCGCCGCGAACTGTGCCTCGCCTGCGGCCGTTGTGCCGAAACCTGTTACGCCCAGGCCCTGGTGTTGACCGGCAAATGGTGGACGGCAGAACAGCTCACCCAAGAACTGCTGCGTGACCGCCCGTTTTATGAACAATCTGACGGCGGCATCACCCTGTCGGGTGGCGAGCCGCTGCTGCAAGCCGATTTCAGCCTGCGCCTGCTCCAACAGTGCCGTCAGGCCGGGCTGCACACAGCCATCGAGACGGCCGCCCTCTGCCCCTGGCCCAACCTCCAATCGCTGCTGCCCTGGCTCGATCTGGTCATGATGGACATCAAGCTGGTTGACGAGGCCGGTCATCGCGCCGCCGCCGGCGCCCCCAATCGGCTCATCCTGGACAATGCCCGCCGCCTGGCACAAACTGCCAGCCCCTTGATTGTGCGCACGCCGATCATCCCCACCGTCAACGACACCCTTGAGGCCGTTGGCGAGATCGCCTCGCTGATCCGAGATTTCCCCAACCTGCTTTATTTCGAGTTGATGCCCTTTCATCGGTTGGCCCAGGGCAAATATCACAGCCTGGGACTGGAATACCGCGCCGCCAACCTGAACCCCCTGTCGCCGGATGAGATGCAAACGCTGGCCCGGCATGCCCACAACCTGGGTGTACCGCACGTCCGAGTGGCCTGATCGGGATGATTTTTACCCCCCAACCTGTCAAACGAACCTCTGGTTCATCCACCCCAATCAGTTGCCTTTACACCCAACATACGCTATAATCAGCCGCAAATGGAGGCATCGTTGAGCGACCCGATACCAGATCATCCAGACCAGAACCCAACCGGGTATGAGGCCGGCTCCCCGGCCCAAACCACATGGCGAAACACAGTGCGCGACCTGGTTGAAACGCTGGTGATGGCCGCGCTCATTCTGGTGATCGTCCGCCTGCTGATTCGCACCTTTTGGATTGAAGGCAGCAGCATGGAGCCCAACCTCCATCAAGGACAATACCTGATCGTCTCACGAGTGAGCTATTGGTTTCACCCACCACAGCGAGGCGATGTGATTGTCTTTCGCTCACCCAATCTGCCCAAACGCGACCTGATCAAACGGGTGATCGGTCTGCCCGGAGAACAAATAGACATCTATGGCGGACAGGTGCGGGTCAACGGGCAGCCGCTCGACGAACCATACAGCCGCCCCATCCCCTATACCGCCGGACCGTGGATATTGGGTCAGCACGAGATTCTTGTCTTGGGAGACAATCGAGGGTATTCGCAAGACTCGCACAACTGGGGCACCCTGCCGATCAAAAACATCATCGGCAAGGCGTGGTGGTGTTATTGGCCGCCATCACAGTGGGGCCGCATACCACACTATATCTTTGAATAAAAAGGAAATTTGATGGTCTCAACTGAATCTCTCTGTCCGGTTTGCCATGTAGGGCGACTCAAGACTTGCCGCATCACCCTGACCAGCCGCTTTGAGGAAAACCTGCTGGTAGCCTCAAACACATCGGCGCTAGTCTGCGACGTGTGCAACGAAACCGTGATTGACCCCGAAACACTCAAGCGGCTGTCGGGGCTGCTGGACATGAGACGCACTCAGCCCTGGCGAGCCCCCTCGCGCCGCCCGCCCGCCCGATAACCGCGCCGGACGGCCCGAATCGTCCCCACCACTCTCATTTCAACAAAAAACACCCCCAGGCGTTGCAGCCTGGGGGTGTTCTTTAGATCAATCTGTTTTTTAGCAGTCTGTCGGAGAGACGACTCGTTGCCCCACCTGGATGTCGGGATCCCGAACTTGTTCGGGGACACCCCACTCAATACACTCAAATTGCTCCCAGCTAGGAACTCACCACCGCTCAGGGATTCCGACCGCCTGCCAGGAGCGTACTGAAAAACCCTCTCACCACCAAGACACAAAGGACAAAAATCATTTCTAAAAACGCAAAAGCATTGCAAACCTTGGTGATCTTGGTGTCCTTTGTGGTAAAAATAGACTTTTTCAGCGGACTCTTAGACCGATTCAAGTTGTTTCGAGTCTATGATGATCAAATCGGGGCCGATGGAACGGGTGATGCGCACAGCAATGCGTTTCGATTCGGCGATGGGGCCCTGGATAAACACCTTGGACAGGTCATACCCCACAATCTGGCCGCCATCATCAATCAAAATATCGTTCAACACCCCCACCTTGACCCCTTTTTCGGTGGCAATGTGTCGCCCTTTAAGCTGCCCCATCACAGCCAGCAAACTGGCCAGGGCCGGCAAGGTGCTATCGCGGGCCACCAGTTCTTTGCTCTTGACCAAAATAACATCCTGGCCCAGCACGTGGATCACTGTGCGCGGCACCACCAGGGTTTCCTTGCTAAACAATTTGGACGGCGGCAGCACCAACGCGGCCATCTCGAATTTGTTGGGGTCAATCAACACATCTTTGGCCTTGCCGATATTCTCGCCTCGATTGACTGTGATGATCGGCTTGCCGATCAGGTCTTGAATTTTGATCACCAATTCCATCGCTGTTCTCCTTTGCCCCGTTTACGCAAAACGCGCCAATGTGGTTTCCGATCAGGCAAGCCCCCCATTCTGACGACGGCGCAACACCTGAACGATCTTTTGATCCATCACCGGAAAAGCAAATCGCTCCAACTCGTTCACGGCCACCCATCGCCAGTCGCGCACGCCGATGGTTTGTGGATTGCCGGCAGAGAGATATTGACACTCAAAAGCATGCAAAGTCAGGCTAAAGTGTGTAAAGGTGTGATCGATCACTGCCAGCTCGTCTCCCACCGCTACCTCAATATCCATCTCTTCGCTCAGCTCGCGTCGCAAACATTCGGGCAGCGTCTCCCCGGGGTCCAGTTTCCCGCCCGGAAATTCCCACAGACCACCTAGCAGCCCATCGAGCGGGCGTTGGGCGATCAGCAAATGCTCGCCACGCCAAATCACTCCGGCGGTGACGGTTCGGTGAGGAATGGCAGCACGGCGCAGCGGCGGCGGAAAGGCGTCCGGGTCGTCGGTGGCATAACCCTGACACAACTCGCGCAGCGGACACAGACCACAGCGCGGCGTGCGCGGCAGGCACACGGTGGATCCCAGGTCCATCAACGCCTCGTTAAAATCGCCGGCCCGCCCGGGCGGCAGCAACTCGCGCACCGCCTGCCACAGCAAACGCCGCGTCGCCGCCGCACGTGGATCGTCGGCCAACGCCAACAACCGCGACAGCACGCGCCGCACATTGCCATCCAACACAGCCTCGTCCCGGCCAAAAGCCAGCGACAGAATGGCTCCTGCCGTATACTCGCCGATACCCGGCAGCAAGAGCAAAACCTCCCGGTCGGCCGGCAACTGCCCCCCATGCCGTTCAATCACAATTTGGGCGGCGCGATGGAGGTTGCGACAGCGGGCATAATAACCCAGCCCCTCCCAACATTTCAGCACGTCTTGCAAATCGGCCTGCGCCAGCGACTCGATGGTGGGAAACCGCTCCATCCAACGCTCGTAATACGGAATCACGGTCTCCACCTGCGTCTGCTGAAGCATCACCTCAGACACCCACACACGATACGGCGTGCGCTCGCTGCGCCAGGGCAATGAACGCAGCCCAGTCTCCGACCAGGCCAACAACCGTGTGCGCACGGCCTGTCGGGTGAGTTCATCCATCCATTCGGTCATCGCCCTCTTGCTCCTTGCCTGAGCGAGGCAGGGTGAACACAAAAGTGCTGCCGTGTCCAGGACTGCTTTCCACCCACACGCGCCCACCATGCGCCTCGATCACCGACCTGACCAGGTACAGCCCCAATCCGGCCCCCCGCGTGCGGCGGCTCAGGGTGCTTTCTACACGATAAAACCGGTCAAAAATGCGTTCCTGCTCGCGTTGCGGGATACCGATGCCCTGATCGGTCACGGCCACATAGACAAACTCGTCATCAAACCGCCCCGACACCATAATCTGCCCCCCCTGCGGCGAGTACTTGATCGCATTGGACAGCAGATTGGTCAGCACCTGCCGGATGCGCTCATAATCGGCCTGCACCGGCGGAAAATCCACAAAATCCAGCACAAACGTGTGAAAACGGGTTTGGGTGCGAAAATCATTCACCGCCCGCTGTGCCATCAGGTCCAGGCGCACCTCTGACTTGTTCAACTTGATCTGCCCGGCCTGCATGCGCGACACATCCAGCAAATTGTCAATCAGGCCGGCCAGGCGGTCGCTCTCTTCGTCAATGACGTTCAAGCTCTCACGCACCGTCTCTTCATCCCAACGCACATCCTCGCGACGCAGCACATCGGCATAGCCCTTTATCAGAGCCACCGGCGTGCGCAACTCGTGCGAGACTACCGAGATAAAGGTGGATTTCATCTCTTCTGCTTCTCTAAAATGCGTAATATCTCGCACATTGGCAATGATATTGATCAGGCTATTCTCGCGGTCAAACAACGGCGAATAGGTCACGCCAAACGTGATGCGCGTGCCATCGGCCTTGAAGAAATCTCCTTCGGCATAAAACTGCTCACCGCCCCGACAGTGCGACAGCGGGCATTGATCGCACACGGTCACAGCCGGCGGATGATCGTGCAGGCTCAACACCTGCCAGCAAAACTTGCCCAGAGCATCTTGGGCCGCAATGCCGGTCATCATGGTCAGAGCGCGGTTGAACACCGTGATACGCTGCTGCGGGTCGAGGATCATAATCCCGTCACCCGAATTTTCCAAAATGGCATCCAACCGCTGCTTTTCCTGAGTCACCTGATGATACAGGCGGGCATTATGCACGGCAATGGCCGCCTGCCCGGCAAACGCCGACAGCACACGGCGGTCGGTGATCGTAAACGCCATCCCCTCGCTGCGAAACACATAAACAGTGCCTACCAGCATATCTTGCACCATCATCGGCAGGCCCACCACCTGACGCAGCGAGACCCCGGCGGCGCGGGCAATCTGGTTCAGGCGCGCCTGCAAATCGGGCGCCGTCCAGTGCAGCGAATCGGGCGCGTTTTGGGTAAATTCGCTGAACAACGGATCCAACAGCGACAACATGGGCGCGGGCAGGCCATAACTAGCCGCAACCCGATAACTGCCATCCGGCTGAGCCAGAGCCGCCAGGCCGCCCTTGCCCCCTACCAACTCGACCGCGTATTCCAGGATCAGGCGCAACACCTGCTTGAGATCGAGCTGCGAGGTGAGGGCACGGCTGATCTCGAGCAAATAATCACGCTGCCACAGGCGATAATCTGTGAGCATAGCTTAATCACATTCTGATATTCAGGGTATTTGAATGTCAACCTGACTCAACTCGACATAATCCCCCATCGCTCCGGCCCCACTCACCGGCAGACGGGGCATTTCACCGCCGGGGCGATAAAAGCCGGCGATCAGGCGATATGCGCCCGGTCGGGCCGTCGCCTGCACCGTCAACAAAAAACGGTTGCGCACCATCAGGCCGGGCGCCCAATGTGAAGTGGGATACTCGGCGGCGCCGGCAATGCGATCCTCTTGCGCCACCACCTGCCCGTCCGCGCCGATTATTTGCACAAAGGCCTTGTAATCGTGGCGCAGCGGGCGCAGGGACTGCCAGTACAGGTACACATACAGCGTGTCGCCGGGCCGCGCCGCCGACACGGGCAGGTCATAGCCCAGCAGTTGAATCTGGTCGTCAAAATCGGCCAGCAGCGGCCGGCGCGGCGATTCATTCAAGCGCACCCCCGAACTGACGTCAAAGCACAACAGAGCCATCTCGTGAAATGTCTCGGACACGCCCAGGCGATGATAAGTCTGCTCCAAAGCATCCATCACCAGCCCGGTCGGATCGGCCACCACCGGCTGCCACAACACCAACCACAACCGCTCTTTGCCGACAATGGCCTGATTCAGCCGGCCAAGCATGGCCGGTTCGACCGGCTGATGGGTCATAGGCAATAAAGCATCCGGCAGCGGGATCACTGGCAGCGGCCGGCGAGCGTAATAGGTGAATGCCGGGTAAATATAGCCTCCCACCAACACCACCACATCCCGGTCGCCGGCATTCGCCTCGATATAACGCACCACACTGCGCATATCGGGACGAAAAGACTGCCCATCCAGATAGTAATTGGTGAGCGAACGCACCGTCGCCCCGGCCAGCAGAGCCACCGCCACCAGCAGCATCGCCCAGGCACCCCAACCCCACCAGCTAGACGCATGCCGCCGAATCAGACGCACCAACCAGCCAGCCCCCGCCAGAGCCAGCAGCAAAAACGCCGGCAGCACATTCAGCAGATAGCGCGGCGAAAACTTGGCTATGAACAGGCCCAACCCGATCATAATAGCTGTTGGGACGGTCAGCCACAGGCCCAAGAAGGCGGCGATCAGGCGGTCGCGCGGCCGCCAGACCAGCGACGCCAGCCCTAGCAAGGCCAACCCCGTCATAGACCAGGTCGCCCCCCATGCCCACCGCCCTTGCAGGGCCTGGCCAACGCTAAAAGCCGACAGGGTTTGAAAAACGATTTCCTTCCAATTGACGGCCCCGTGCCAATAGGTGGCATTGTGATTCAACTGTGTCACCACAAAAGGCAGCCAGGGGCCAAACAAAAGCAGCACGCCCACCTGCGCCGCCAGCCAGCGGATCAACTGCCGCCGCCAGCGCGGCCCGCGCCAGACCAACCACCACACCCCAGCCGCCAGGTTCAGCCCCAACAGCACAAATCCGCTATAAAAATGCGCATACATGGCCGCAGCCGCCCAGCCCACATACATCCAGGCGGCCCACCCGCCTCCCCGCTCATCTGCCTGACCCGGCAGGCCAGGCAGACGGGGAAACAGCGAGCAGGCCGCATCGGCCGCGCCAATGATCAGCGTCAGAGCCAGCGTATAGCCGCGAGTTTCCTGCGAGAACCATACAGCCATCGGCGAGAGCGCCAGCAGCAGGGCCGAAGAAGCACCCACCCGCCAGTCGAACAGCCGCCGCCCCAGGCGAAACAGCAGGGCAATACCCAGCACATTCCACCATACCGAAAGCAGCCGCACCGCAAACTCGCTGTCACCGCAAAAACGCATCCATACATGCAGCAACAGAGGATGCAGAGGAGGATGATCGCTCTGCGAAACGCCATGCAGCATTTCCACCAGGCTGCTGCGGGCATAATAGATGCTCAATCCCTCATCATACCAGATGCTTTGCCGCGTCAAATAGCTGATCCGCAGCAGCCAGGCCAGGCTCAAAATCAAAAGCAGCAGCCCTTGCTGAACCATCCGACGCCATTGGGGCTGTCCACTCCACGCCCCCAAGATCATTTCATATACCAGACCCATCGCGAACCACGCATCTCTTTGACCAGATCGGTGGTAGACAAGATACCTACCGGCCGCCCCTCCGGGTCCTCTGGCTCAACCACAATCAAACGGTGAACCCCTTCCTGAACCATCAATGCCGCCGCCTCTTGCGCCGACCGATTCGCCTGGATCGTCCACACATGCACATCCATCGCATCCTGAGCCGTGTGATGAGACAGGTCTCGGCTGAAAAAGCGCAGCAGGTCCAGATGCGTCACCGTTCCCACGGCGCAACGATCCTCGTTAACCACCACAATGGCATGCACATCCGTATCACTGACAATCCGCACCACCTCATCCAGCGGCGTGTACGGGTGACATGCAATGATCCCTCGATGCATCAAATCGCCTACCAGTTTATCCGACATGATTCCTCCTTGAACAAAATTCCCACCTTTGGGACAGACCTGACCGGCTCACAAATCGGCCGGATCATGAACCAGATCGAACACGGTATTCATCAATACAGGACGCAGCACATACCGGTTTTTAAACTCGCCAGGCTCGCGCTTGAAGCGGCGATGACCAAAAGGCAACACCCGGATTTGTACCTGCCGCTCAAACCCGTCCTGCCCTTGCGTAGACATGATCACGCGCCGCATTTCTCGAAATTCCTGGTTCACCGACTCTAAACCTTGAATCACCCGCTCCAGCACCGTCTGCTGCAACCGCGCCGCATCCTGACCCTTGCCGGCCTCCAGGTGAATCCACAAGGCCTGATGCCCATCGGCATAGTCCACGTTCTGTGCTGTAAACATACCTGTTAGCTCGGAAACCTGCGCCGCAGCATATTGCAGGTGATGCCCATAGATTTTGAGGCCGGTCACACCGACAGCAGCATCCAGCCCCACACCGTCCAGCCGACCGTTGGTCAGGATCATGTCGCCCTTGTCCCACGACAGACCGAGCCGACCGGCCATCCGCTTGATGTCCAGCCCCGTTTCAGCCTTGAGCAGTCCGGCCAATTCATCCAGGTCCCAGATATGCATCATGTCCATCTGACAGTTGACCACCTCGCCCAACAATGTGGTGGCAAAGGCCGGCCCAAACCGCCTGCCAGCCGGCGGACTGACCAGCGTCGGAGCGTTATTTTCACCCAGAGTATTACCCCGGTTGCCCAGCATAAAATAGACGTTGGGATTGGCTTTGAGCGCAGACCAGGGAAACGGCTGCCCGCCCATGTACCGATCCAAAAAAGGCTGCACCCGCGCTGGCTCGTTGCGTTGTAACAAAAACATCACCACCGTCCACAACATGGTGATGGCATTGCCCGAAAATCCGGTCTTGAGCTCGGCGGCGCCAAAGCCGATGGAAAAAGACCTGATCAGCGCGCAGAGTTGCGCCCGTCCCGCGGTCGTCGAAACAATGCTCTCGACAGTGCGCTCAACCAGGCCCGGCTCGACCAACCCCAGCCACTCGCCCACCTGAAAGACCTTGTGCGGCGAAAAAGCCTCACCGGTCAAGACAAATTTAAAATCCACCCCCGGCCTGACATCAATTCGTTGGTTGCTGCCCTTGAGTTCGTTCAGCACGGCGATCAAATTGGGCGCATAGGTGTAAACGGCGATCAGCGTCTTGCCTTGTGCATCTTGCATCGCCCGGCGAATGTGACCGGCAATATCTACCGGACTCAACCCAATGTCGGTAAACACAAGGTGTGGATATTCCTGGACAATCATGGACAAAAGCTGCGTCATATTATAGCCCGCGCCCCAGGCCGGCTGATCCGGCTCAGAGCGGGCCACGCCCACCATGATCTCAACCCGGTCATAACGCTCAATCTGCCAGTTAGCACGCAAAAACTGCTTCATCGCCGGCAGAGTGCCGACTACCTGCTCGTGAGTCATCAGGTAAAATTTGGGGCTGCCGGTGCTGCCCGAACTGATCAGCATCCGCGCCCGGGCGGGGTCGCCCAGGCTCAGGCGATCCTGCGGCGAATAGTGATAGAAAAAATCGGGCGTCATAACCGGCAGCAAACGCAGCGATTCGGGATCGTCGGCGATAAAATCCAGATTTTGGATGCCGTGCCGCCGCCAAAAGGCGATACAGGCGCGGTTGTAACGCCCCAAATAGCGCACGGTTTGCAAGGCCTTTTTGGCGGCAATCTTGCGCTGCACCGCCGCTGGTGTGACCCGTTGCAGCAAGTCAACCAAATTGATTCCCCGCAGCAGTGTGATGCGATCCAAAACGCGCTGAAAACGCATCAACGAACCGAGTGAGGCCTCCATTTGCGCCCATGTCGGTGCATCGCTCACCAACGGCACTACCTGCTCATCGCGCAGTTGGATGTATTCTGGCAATTCAGTCATTTCACTCTCCCCCGGATAAAAAGTGAGCCTAAAATGGGGTTATTTTAGCATACTCGTTTCTTTTGTCAATTTGCCAGAGCGTTGACAGAACCCCACAAACATGCTACAATCGCAACAATTCTGAGATGTACCCCGAAATATCCCTGTTCAATCCAGTGCCTATCCCATGAAATCTATTGCCTGAGCAGCAATTTCAGGGAGGGCAAAATCTCTGTTCGATTCCAATTCATTCAGGATAGGAGACAAGATGCCATCACCCACCGAAACCGTACAGTTTTTGAGCCGCGTGCCGTTGTTCAGCGGCCTCAAGAAAAACCAGATCGAAAAGCTGGCCTCCCGAGTCGTCGTGCGCCACTACCCGACCGGCCAGGACATTGTCACACAGGGGCAGGTAGGCGCCGGCCTGTTCATCCTGGTTTCCGGCCAGGCCGAGGCCGTCCTGACGCGCATGGACGGCAGCCAGACGGTGGTCAACACCTTTGGCTCCACCGACTTTTTTGGCGAGTTGGCCCTGCTCGATGCCCAACCCCGCACCGCCACCATCACTACCCTGCAAGACACCGAGTGTCTGGTGCTTTCACAATGGGAATTTTTCGCCGCTTTGCGCGAGGATTCAGACATTGCCATCCACACCCTGCAAGAAATGGCGCGCCGTTTTCGCAAAGCCCTTAGCACGCTGTAACACGCCACCCGATTTCGGTCGGCTCATCTCTTTGACGTTGGGAGGGGCCAATGAAATGCCCTGAATGTGGTTTCTTGCTCAACCGTCGTCCGGCCATCTGTCCACGCTGCCTCACACCTCTCACCTATGACTCTGATGGACAGCCTCAGGCCGTCGTGACGAGTCCCGCGGCCGGGCCTGCCTGGACGGGGGGACCACGCACCGAGGTCATGCCTCCATCTGAAGCATGGTCATCTGCCGAGTTACCTCCGGCCGAGTTGCTGGCCGCAGACCTGATCGGCGAATCACAGGCCCCCTCAACCGACGCGCCACCCCGCCGCTCTTTTTTGTCTGGCCTCAAACTGCCCGCCCTGTCATCCCGACGCCTGACCGTGGTAGACGTGCCGATCGGCCGCTTTCAACTAATCACCACACTGGTTCTGGCCGCCGTGACCCTGGCCCTGCTGGGGCTATTGATCATCTCGACCACGCGCAAAAATCCGGCCTATTACCTCGATCTGGCCGAAGGACATCGCGCCAACGGCGAATACGAAACAGCCACCCTCTATTACCGGCGCGTCCTGGAGCGCGAACCCGACTCGGCCACGGCCGAAAACGGCATCGGCTGGGCCTATCTCAGCCTGGAGCGCCCTTCGCAGGCCATTCCGCATCTTAAACGAGCCGTCGAATTGCAGCCATCCTTGAGTCAGGCCGGTTTGGGGTTGGGCATTGCCTATAGCCGGGTCAACATGTACCCCGAAGCCGAAGCCAGCCTGAAAAAATGGTGGGAAGCGCAAAACATCCAGGCCGGCCGCCAACTGGCCTGGGTGTACGTTCAAGAACAACGTTATGATGAGGCCATCTCTATTTTGCAGACGGTCATTCAGCGCAGCCCCGCCGATCTGACAGCGCAAGACTATTTGGGACAGGCTTTGTACGAGACCAGGCGATACGACGAGGCCCTGACACCCCTGCGCGCCGTTGTCGAGCAAAACCCACAAAACCTGGCTGCTCGCGAGCGACTGGCCTTGACCAGCTATGCGTTGGGCCGCTGCGATTGGGCCAAACCGCATTTTCTGGCTCTTTTATCCGCCCACACCCAAGACCCGCTATGGAGCGCGTATCTGGGCCAATGTTTGTATCAAGAAGGGCAGTTCAACCAGGCTGTGATCATGCTGAATCACGCCCTATCGCTTGGCCGCACCGATTTGCTGCTCGATCAAACGCTGCTTTATCTGGCCCGCGCCTATTATGACCAGAGCCGTTTTGCCGAAGCAGCAGTCTTGTTTCAGCGGGCCGCCACATTCGATTCGGGCAATGCAGCGGCTCTGTCGGGCATGGGCTGGTGCTATGTCAAACTGGAGCGCTGCGCCGACGCCCGCCCCTTGTTCGAGCGCGCCCTCCAATTGGACGCCTATGACGAACTGGCGCAACAAGGGTTGACCGCCTGCCCGGCCCCGCCGGTCAAGAAAGGCAAATGAGCCGTGAACGCGCCGCGATCCGGATTTTTCGATTATGCGCCCTGGGTGCTGTTTGGCGTCTTGATCGTGACTGCGTTGCTGGTTGCCGCCGGCCCCTCGTTGGGCGGACCGTTCGCCGACACTCACGCCAACCTGCGCGACATGCTCACCGGCGACGACCGCCCCATCGCCGATCGCCTGGCCGCCACCACCGTGGTCCCGCCGACCGCGCCCGTCTGGACCCTTCCGGCTATGGCCGTGCCGGCCGTGCCATTGCTGCCGACGCCCTGGCCGGCCCTCACCCGCACCCTGACCCAAACGGCTTCTCTGCCCTGTGTCTCGTTCAAGATTCAGGGTGTGGCCATCCTCGAACCCGGCCGCCTCTCGTTCGGGCGATTCAACCTGGTCAGTGACACCCACCCTCAGGGACGCAGCGACCCATTGGCCTCGTGGAAGCTAGTGCAGCTTGAAAGCCTGCCCCTACCCGCCGAATTCCCCGTCGAGCGGCCGCCCGACCGCCTGGACACACCGCTGCCCATCAACAAAACCGTCACCCTGCTGATCAGCGACCCATTCACCCAGACGCCGCTGTTCTCGGCGCGCTGGCAGGTCGCCGAAATGCAGGTGTTGGGTCGCCGTGCCGGCATCAACGCCCTGCTAGCCGTCAACCTCAGCGATATTCGGGTCAACAATGCGGCCCAATCGCCCACCCTCGAACATTTTGCCCAAACCACCGACGGCATCCTGGTGCTGGAAATCGAGCATACCGCCGACCTGCTTCAAGAACTGGAGCAAGGCGCGCCAGTCTATGCCGTTATGCGCGGTGTCATCCACAGCACCCATTGCCAAAAATAATCCAGCTCTGCCGTGAAAAAAACACCCCTCCAACAAGTTGGACCGAAAGTCGGACCGACAAATCGGAGGGGTGTTTTTGTTTAGAAGCCTGGCCAGAATAAAACAAACCTGGCAATTTTAGCGCGTTGAGTGGGGGGCATCCAAGCCAGGAGGCCGATGCTAAAGCGTCGGCCTGAAAGAGCAAATGATCGCCCTCTCAGCGTGAGGCTTGAGCCCCGCCTGGCTGAGTGTTCCCGAACAAGTTCGGGATGCCGGCATCCAAGTGGGGCAACGAGTGATCTCTCCGGCAGACTGCTAGCGCGCCAGCATCCATTCTACCCAGCACACAAAAGCGCGGTGATGCACTGCCGCCAGAGCCGTATTGCCCTCTACCGTCGCCAAAATCTGCGCTTCGGGCGGATGGGTGGCCATGCCGGCCTCGATCAGCACGGCAATGTACAGGTCGGTCGGCAAGCCCTCGACGCCGGGCGCAGGCAGGGTAAAGCGATTGCCAATCAAGGTGTAGCCGGCCTCGGCGAAACGGTCCCAGGCATAGGTGTCGGCATGTAGCACCCCTCGCCCCAGCGCGTCAATGTTTTGCTCGACCCAAAAACGAGCCAATTCGTTATGCATCTCTTCAGCCAACTGTTTGCCCTGTGCAATCAATGTCGGATCGCCGTGCGCAGGGTAAAATGTCAGCGGACCGACGATTGACGGGTTGGCAATGGAATCTACGTGCAGGCTGATCACAATCGGTGTGCGGCCGGTGCGGATGCCCAAATAGTAGCACAGGTTAGCGCGGTATTGCAGATCGTCACGGCGCGTATTTTTACCATCGTTAACGGTATCGGGCGTGCGTGTGTATTCATCAAACAGCGAATCATCATCGTGGGTAAACACGCTGACCCAACCCTCGGCAGCCAAAAGCTGCTGCCAGGCCTCGGCCCGCTTGAGCACCGCCCACCGCTCCAACACAGCCTTGCCCACCGGCGGATAGATCGGCGTGCCGTTATCGGCGCGAGTGTGGCCGGGGTCCAGCACCACCAGATAGCGCGCCTTGAATTCGTCGAGGGTGGTGGCCCGCTGTGGCGACCAGGGTTGGGCATTGGCGGCCTCGGCGATGCTATGAGTCCCCAGCCGCAGCCCATAACCGGCCGCGGCGGTGGCCAAGTTGGTCAGCGCGTTGACGCCGCCGCGATCCAGCTTGAGCCGCACCGTTTGCCCGGCTGCGCCATTCAGCCGCTCATCGGCGCGGATGACGGTATAGCCCCGATTTTCCAAAGTCTGCGCCGCCGACTCATCGGCAACCATCGCCAGGCGCGGCGTCGCCAGTTCGCCCATCAAACGGGTCAACAAAGCCTCCCACACCACCGCCTGCGCTGCCGCATCTTGTCCGGCATCGAGGTACAGGCCCGGCAAGTGTCCATCGGCAATGCTCAGGCGCACAAAATCGGGGTGATTCTGCGGCGACAGAAAGGCCAGCGTGCGGATGCCTCGCCGTCGCACTGCATCGAACGTCTGACTGGCTCCGAGCATCTGACTCTCGGCCGGCATGTACAACACCAGTTGAACGCGCTTTTCGGCGACCGGTGTGGCTGTCGGCGATGCGCCGGGCGTCGGCGTCGAAGTGGCCGGCAAAGGCTGGATCAGGGTCGGCGTCGGCGAAGGGGTAGGCGAAGGGGTGGCCGTCGGCGTAGCCGTGGCCGTCGCGGTAGCGGTTGGCGTGGTGGTGGGAGTCGCCGTCGCCGTGGAGGTGGGCGTGAATGTGGCCGTCGGCGTGGCCGTCGCTGTTGCCGTGGAGGTGGCCGTTTCGGTGGCCGTCGGCGGCAAGGTGGCCGTGGGCTGTGGGCGAACGCAAGC
Source organism: uncultured Anaerolineae bacterium (assembly GCA_964449465.1). Classification (GTDB taxonomy): domain Bacteria; phylum Chloroflexota; class Anaerolineae; order JAFGEY01; family JAFGEY01; genus CAYRXM01. Next base: position 8,952 of record CAYVBK010000044.1, on the reverse strand, counting down.
CGCACTCGCCAGCAAAATCAGCAGCAGCCATCCCGCTGCCTTGTAGACTCGAAATTTGCTCACCTGGCCTCCCTCCATTCACCATACACCCACTGTCCGCCGACCATCGTCCCGACCACTTGGGTTTGTCCAATGTCCATCGGGTCGACAGCCCAAATATCGCGATCTAGCACCACCAGATCGGCCAGTTTGCCCGACATGAGTGAGCCCTTGATCTGCTCCTCGCCGCCGGCCCAGGCCGCCCCCATCGTATAAGCATGCACAGCTTCTGTCACCGAAATGCGCTGGGCCGGATACCAGCCCTCTGCGCCGGGCGTCCCATCGGGACGGCGGCGGGTGACGGCGGCATGGATGCCGCGCAGAGGCGACCAGTCTTCGACCGGCGCATCCGAGCCAAAAGCCAGCACCGCGCCGGCCAGCAAGAGGCTGCGCCAGGCATAGCCGGCAGCGGCCCGCTCTCCCCAATGCCGGTCGGCTATGTCCATGTCTGAGGTGGCGTGAATGGGCTGCATCGAAGCCGTAACGCCCAGGCGGGCCAAGCGCGGCGCGTCGTCGGGGTGCAACAGTTGGACATGCTCGATGCGGTTGCGCAGCGACCAAACGCCCTGTTGCTCGATGGCATCCAGCACCGCACGGTTAGCCGCATCGCCGATGGCATGCACGGCCACGCTCAGCCCGGCGCGATTGGCTCGCCGCACCCGGTCGGCCAGTTCTTCTGCCGGCAGGGTCGGCACGCCCCGATTATCCGCATCGCCCTCATAAGGGTGCAACATCCACGCGCTGCGCGAGCCCAGGGCGCCGTCGGCAAACAGCTTGACCCCGTGCAGGCGCAGCCGCTCGTGGCCAAACCCATCGCGCAGACCTACCGCAATGGCCGCGTCGAGGTTTTCGGCCGGGATGTGCATCAACACCCGCAAAGTCAACTCACCTTGCCGCTCCAACTCTTGAAATGCCGCAAACTCGTCGCTGCCCTCACAGTCGTGGATGCCGGTCAGGCCGACTTGATGCGCCAACGGCACGCCGGCGCGGCAGGCTGCCACCATATCGGCCACCGAGGGCGGCGGTGCGGCGCGATAGACCAGGTCCATCGCATTCTCCTGCAAAATGCCGGTTGGCTCGCCCGAGGTGTCGCGGAAAATGCGACCACCCGGCACATCGGCCGTCTGCGCCGAAACCTGCGCCAACTCCAAAGCGCGGCTGTTGACCCATATCGAATGACCGTCTTTGGAGGCCAGCATCACCGCATGCTCTGGGGCCACCCGATCCAGGTCATACCGGGTGGGAAACTGCCCGCCCCACAAATTGCAATCCCATCGCCCGCCGCGTATCCACTGCATAGACGGCGTGACTGCTGCCTGCGCCGCCACCTGCGCCAAAGCTTCAGACAGCGAGGTCGCCCCTCGCAGATCGAGGTTCCGCTGTCCCATACAGTACCAGACAAAATGGATATGCGAATCAATCAGGCCGGGGATCACCGTCCGCCCACCCAGGTCCACCGTTATGGGGCCATCTACCGGACCAACCTCATCACCTACGGCCGCTATACGCCCCCCTGTCACCGCCAACCGGTCAACCAGCGGACGGCGCGGATCCATCGTGTGAATTTGACCATTGTATAATATCATAACAGACTGTTTCATATCATCTCCTGTTTTGAGTCGAGCCGATCAGCGGGCATATCATACACGATTTGTTGGCGGTTGACAAATAAGTATTTTCTCATTTCGCCTGTGTGCCCATTTGAGTTATAATATCCAGGCGAGAGGTGCTCCATCCTCTGCCCGGCAACGGCGCAGCAACGGCGCATGTGGGCGTGTGCCTCTCCTCAGGCAAGGCCAACAACACCCGATTATCAAACAAGGAGATTTCAATGAATGTATTGAGCGAGATCGCTCATGGACAAATCACTCTCACCTGGAAAAACGCCCCCGACCGCTGGGAATGGCTGCCCAATGGGGCTATGCGTGTGTATGCGCCGGCCCAAACCGATCTTTTTTGCAACCCAAACGGCGCGACAGCGCGCCTCAACGCCCCATTTTTACCCCTGGCGGTGACAGGAGATTTTGTGGCCCGCCTGCATGTGCGCCCTACTTTTAACTCAACCTATGATGCAGGCGCCCTGTTGGTGTATATAGACGACACACACTGGGCCAAGCTCTGCTTTGAAGCTACCGATTTTGGCACTCACGCTGCCGTCAGCGTAGTCACAAACACCATTTCGGATGATGCCAACGGCACCGACCTGGATACGCCGGACCTGTGGCTGCAAATAGTGCGACAAGGACAGATTTTGGCCCAACACTATGCGCTAGACGGTCTGACCTGGCGTATGGTACGCTATTTCAGTCTGCCGCTGCCGCCAACGGTGCTGGTGGGGCCAGTGGTGCAATCACCGGTAGGGCATGGAACAATCATTGACCTGCTGGATTGGACCCACGAATTACGCCCGGTGAGCAACCTGCGCGCCGGTGTGTAAACCAAAGGAATATAAAATGGATGAATACGACGCACTAAAGAAACAACTGGCCTGTGGCTGGAACACCTGGAATACCCACAGTGTGCTGTCGCATGTGCTGTTGCCGCAAGGATTCGCCGTCAATCTGGGAATCAAGGAATATGCCGGGCGGCGATATTTGCGCCATGCCCTGATCGGCCGGCGCGGCAGCGGCGATGAGCAGATTCACCCTGGCCCACGCACCTATGACGGATCGTACACCGGGCTGACCTTGCGCTGGCAGGGGCTTGAACTGATGGTGCAGAGCGCACTCGATGATCACGACCTGGTGCTGCTGGTCACGCCGATCAAGAACCAGAAACACCCCGCCGCGCTAATCGTGCAGGGCGGACTCTTGTGGAACCGCCCCGGTCAGGTGTCTGTCCAGGGCGATCATCTGATCGCTCATCTGCCCGATCAAACGATGACAGTTTACGCAACTCAAGAGAGCGTTACCGATCCATACATTGACGCTCAGACCCCCTATCTGACCCTGTCGCTAGGCGGGCCGGTCGGCATTTCGACGGGGCAGTCGCGCAGCCTGGCCGACATTCAGGCTGTGATCGAACGGCAGCAAGCAGCCCGTCAGGCACAGGTACAGGCGTATGGCAACCTGGCCGAGGTATATACCGCCGTGCAGACCTGCCTGGCCTGGGATACCATCTATGAGCCAGAAGGCGACCGCGTGGTGTCGCCGGTGAGCCGGCTGTGGAATGTGGGTTGGGGTGGATTTGTGCTGTTTGACTGGGACACCTATTTTGCCGCGTATATGGCCGGCCTGGACCACGCCGACCTGGCCTGCGCCAACGCCATCGAGATCACCCGCGCCAGGACCGAACAAGGGTTCATCCCCAACTTTGCCACCGTGTGCAACCTCAAGAGCCGCGACCGCTCGCAGCCGCCGGTGGGGGCATTGATGTGCCGCGAAATCTATCGCCGCTGCCGCCGCCGCTGGTTTCTGGAGGCCGTTTTCGATGACCTGTTTGCCTGGAACCGCTGGTGGGTGCGTTATCGCCGCTGCGCCAACGGCCTGCTCTGCTGGGGATCGAACCCCTACGAGCCGCTGGCCGACGCACACTGGGAAACCGAAGGCGTGGATGACCGGCTCGGTGCGGAACTAGAGTCGGGGCTGGACAACTCGCCCATATACGACGAGATACCTTTTAACAAGACCACTCACCTGATGGAACTGGCCGACGTGGGGCTGAACGGTATGTACATTGCCGACTGTGAGGCCTTGGCCGACATAGCCCGCGTGTTGGGGCGCAACGACCAGGCCGCCGAGTTGGATCGCCGCGCCGACATTTTCCGCCGCGCCATACAACAGTTGTGGAGCGAGCAGCACGGGCTGTTCCTCAACCGACGCACAGACCATGGCAATGCCGAATACCGCCTGTCGCCCACCCATTTTTACGCCTTGTTGGGTGGTGCAGCCACCCCCGAGCAGGCCGAACGAATGATCGCCGAACATTTTTACAACCCTCAAGAATTTTGGGGTGACTGGATTCTGCCCTCGATTGCCCGCAACGACCCGGCTTATCCCGACCAGGACTATTGGCGCGGGCGCATCTGGGCGCCGATGAATTTCCTGGTTTACCTGGGGCTGCGTCGCTATCACCTGCACCAGGCCTGCGCCGACCTGGCCCAAAAATCGGCGGCCCTGCTGCTGGCCGAATGGCGGGCGCACGGTCACGTCCACGAAAATTACAGCGGCGATACGGGTGAAGGCTGTGATCGCCCCAACAGCGACTGTTTCTACCATTGGGGCGGATTGCTCGGCGCCATAGCTCTGATCCAGGCAGGCGCGCTGGCTGCCCCCGAAGCCCCCCTGAATGAGGAGACCAAATGAACGACACCACTTTGAACCCCCCATCCACTCTGCCGGCCAGACAGACCTGGATAGACCTGGCTCTCTACCTGGCAGGCGGCTTTGGCCTGTACCTGATCGCTGGCATTGTGCTGGGTCTGCTCATGCAAAGCATATCGGTAGACCTGTCGGCGTTGGTTTATTTGCTCAATGTGCTGTTTTTGGGCGGCAGCTTTTATGTGCTGGGTGTGCGGCGTGGCAAAATCCGATGGGAGCAAAACGGTCTGTGGCCAGCGATATGGCGCTGGCGTTGGCTGGCGGGAGCGCTGGCGCTATCATTGCTCATGCTGCCGGTGCGCGCGCTGTTGGGGTTGGGCATCCAGATCGCTTTGGAAGGCAACCTGGACAGCCTGCAAGGGCGCACCGACCTGTTGCTGAGCGGCGGATCGTTTTCGTGGAGCGGCCTGATTATTACCATGATCGGGGCAGGCATCCTGGCCCCCATCGCCGAAGAGTTGTATTTTCGCGGTCTGCTACACGGCTGGTTTCGCTCCCGCCTGTCCTTTTGGCCGAGTGTGCTGCTCAGTTCGCTGCTGTTCGGCCTGGCTCACTTTGACAGCGTGGCCGTGATCGTGTCTAGCCTGCTATTGGGCATCGTCAATGCCCTCATCCTGGAAAAGAAAAAATCGCTCTGGTTTCCCATCGCCATCCACATCTGCACCAACTCGGTCGCCGTCGGATTGGCCTACCTGGCTATGGCCGTAGCGCCACTGATCGAGGGATAATATGCACGAATTGGTTGCCGTCATTCTCACATGGAACGAAGAAAAACATATTGCAGCGTGCATTGACAGCGTGCAATGGTGCGATGCCATAGTGGTCATAGACTCTTTCAGCACCGACCGCACCTGTGAAATCGCCCGCGAGCGCGGTGCGCTGGTCATTCGACACCCCTTCAAAGGGTTTGGCAGTCAGCGACAGGCGGCGATGGACTGCATCGCGGCGCGCTGGGTGCTGTTTATTGACGCAGACGAACGGGCCACACCCGAACTGGCGCACGAGATTCGCTATGTCATGGCCACCCGGCCCGATGTGGCAGGCTGGTGGTTTCCACGCCACAATTACATCTGGGGGCAGATCATTCGGCACGCCGGCTGGTACCCTGACTATCAACTGCGCCTCTTGTGTCATGACCGCTCACGATGGGACCCTCAACGCGAGGTTCACGAGCTGCCCATCCTCGACGGCCCCACCGCCCATCTTGAACACGAGTTGATACATTATAACTATGACACGCTGGGACAATTTATCGCCAAACAAGAAAAATATACTGATTATGACGCACGTATCTTGATGGAACGCGGTGAAAAGCCCAAATGGTGGAGCCCGTTGAGTATGCCCCTACGCCATTTCAAGCTGCGCTGGCTGGACTGGCAGGGTTATCGAGATGGCTGGCGGGGGCTGTGTCTCAGCCTGTTGATGGGCTATTACGAAGGCCAAAAGTACATCCGCATGGCCCGCCTGCTGAAACAACAGTCAGGAAAACCTGCCCGGTCCCGGCAAGATTGACAAAGCCTTCAAAATATGCTACTATGTCACCATCTTTTAACAGTCCGGGTCTTATCAGTCCAACTCATCGTGAAAAAAGGAGAAAAAAATGCCACGAGTCATCGATCCAGGAGAATGTATCTCTTGTGGAAGCTGTGCCGAAGTCTGCCCCGAAAACGCCATCAGCGAGGGCCAAGATGCCTATGTGATTGACCCCGAAAAGTGCATTGACTGCGGCCTGTGCGAAGACGAATGTCCGGTGGATGCCATCTCGGCTGAATAGGCCACCCAACCATCACAGATCAAAAGCCTGGAATTTTCCAGGCTTTTTTCGTCTATCAGCCTGGCGAAAGCCCTCGTCCAGGTCGTTATCATTTTGATATGCTCGCGGCATAGTCAGCACAAGGCGCATGTGGTATAATAAATGAAAATCAGGATTGGGTCAGGCATTTTGAACCAGGAGCAACGATGGAACAAGGGTTTGTCGTCCGTTTCAGAGGCGTTCGAGGCAGCCATCCCGTGCCGGGGGCCGGCACGCTACGCTATGGAGGCAACACATCTTGCGTCGAGGTATGGGCAGGCGGTCGGCTGATCGTGTTGGATGCCGGCACTGGTTTGATCAACCTGGGCGATGCGTTGATGGACTGGCATCAAAAAACCCGCCGCCCCATTGTCGCCACCATGTTCTTTAGCCACACCCATCACGATCACACACAGGGATTCCCATTTTTTCGCCCGGCCTACCTGGGCACCAGCACGCTGTACATCTTTGGCCCCAAAACCTTTGATCACGACCTGGAAGAGGTATTGACCCGCGCCATGCTGCCGTCGAGCTTTCCGGTTTCACTATACGAGCTCAAGGCTCTCAACATCATCAGCAACATTGACGACGCCGAAGTGGTATTGATCGGGCCGGAAAACGAGCCGCAAATCCGCAACATTTACCGCGACTCGATCCAGGCCGACCCAGACACGGTGCGGGTGAGCATCTTGCGCAGCCCATTTCATCCATCTGATGGCGTCAGCATTTTCAAGGTCGAATGGGACGGCAAAAGTATGGTCTATGCCACCGACACCGAGGGCGTGGTAGGCGGCGATACCAACCTCACCCGCTTTGCACGCGGCGCCGACCTGCTGATCCACGACGCCGAGTATACGCACGAAGAATATGTGCGCCTGCCCCGCCAGGGGTGGGGCCACTCGACGCCAGAAATGGCCACCGCGTTGGCCGCTCAGGCGCAGGCCAAAAGGCTGGTGCTGTTTCATCACGAGCCAGCACACGATGACGATCAACTCGACCGTATGTTGGCACACGCCCGCACGTTATTCCCCTATACCGATATGGCCTATGAAGGCCTGACTATCCAACTCTGATCTGAAAACCGATCTGAAAACAACTCCCGCCCAGGAGCGCGGCGCTATGGGAAATAGAGTGTTCCCCATTCCTCGATGGACATTGTTCCGCTGCCGGGCGTGGATGCCGCCGCTGGAGTTGGTTGTTAACGAAGTCGAGCCAAGCGAACGGTTTTTGTTCACCGTGGTCACCGTGCAGGTAGCTGAGGGTCGAGGTCACGCCGCTCGCCCCGAAACTGCCGTTGGCGCCGGTACACACGCACATCCTCTGCCGTTGCGCTTCGGGGACTGCGTCGCCGCGCGCTGACCGCCCGCGTAGTAATACTTGACCATCAAGGTTGTACTGCCGGTCCACTCGAGTGGGTGCCGATGTAGTAGGTGGTCACGCCGTTCAGCACGGATTGGGCGCGGTTGCGGCCCCCGTCATACGTAAAGCTGGCGTTGGTTGCGCCGCTCACGGTGGTCAGACGGTTTTCGGCGTCGTAAGAAATCCCCATACCTCGCGCTATTCTCCCGATGCGATTCTCAATTTATCACGAACCAGTTTCACAAGACTTTTATAATTCTCTCCACTCGCCATCAAAATGATTCCTCGGCACCAATGAATTTGCCCGTTACTACCTCTTACTGGAGAATAGTGCAGAAAGCTTATCCCCTGCTTGATTTCCACAAAGGTTGTGTCACCCCTTGGATTGAATTGTGATGTATGTAGCCACGAGATGGCTCCTTGTACATCACTCCAGGGTACAAAGCGTCGTCTAAACAGACCAGTCTTCAGCTTTAGTCCGGTCTCATCAGCCTGTATTTCAGAACATATGACATTGGCGGCGTAACCAAATGTACCTATCATCAGCAGAACAACCAAACTTAACAGGATAAGAAACCAAAGTGGGGGGTTGGTTGGTTCCATTGGATCACTCAAATAAGCGATCCAAAGAAGTGTAGTGACTCCTCCAAAGATCAAACTCGTCATAACAGCGGCCCCAGCGTAACCAAGGGCTGCTTTTTCTAATCGATGGTTGACATAGGTAATCATAGTAAGCTCTCCTTGATGTTCTGTCCTGGATTCACTTTTCCTCATTTACGGAAATTCTGACTCCATCGCTCAAATAGGCTAAATAACGGCTTAGTGATATTGAAACCCCGTCCTACTTGAGCATATCCTGATACTTCAGCACCCGCATTAAGACCAGGACTCACGTAGAGCGAAGTGACTCCCTTTTCATCTTCTTTCATTGGTGGGCTATAACCAAAAGCCAATTCGACCCCACCACACCCGGCAACCGCAGTAGCGCCGATTTCCAGGTTTGGGCCAGTAAGTTGACTGCTTTCTTCTAATCCCCAGAAGAACAACGGTCCACCACTAATTGATCCACCCTCAGTTAATCCTCCGCCACTGATTGTGACAAATACGTTAAGAAGATCTGTTGGGTCAGAAGCTTTGGGGATGTAGACAAAGTCCAAGTTGACATCAACAGCAGCTTTAGACAGTAACCACAGAACAGCTGCAAGGGGTTCTGTAAATGGTGTGGGTTCTGCAATACTGGCTAAACCTGTCAAATCCCCAAAGAATGACAATGGAGCGACAGTACCTTCGAAACGAAACCCGACTGCATCGGGCAATAGATTTGATTCAGAATTCCCCTGAGACTCGAGAGGCCAAGGCTTATGTCCCGTGGGATCAATGTAACGTAGAGGCTACTTTACCACAAAATACCCCCAAAAAGGGACAATCCTTCAGGTACGTCTG
>CAYVBK010000043.1:14473-46958 GCA_964449465.1 uncultured Anaerolineae bacterium | reverse complement strand
TGTTCGGTTTTTAACTCCACAAGCGCTTATGCTTGTGGTTGCGCATAAGTTAGGCATGTGTCTAGACCACACATTGAGCATTATTACCCAAAAAGCAAGTTTCCGGAACTGATGTTCAAGTGGCAAAATTGGTTGCTTTCGTGTGGAAGATGCAACGAAAGCAAATGGTCTTATTTCCCAATCTGCAATGGGCAGCCATGCCTTCTCGATCCAGCATCCGAGGATCCGAGTGATCATATTGATTTCTTGCGCGCTCAAATGTTGGCCAAGACTGTACGTGGGCAGGAAACCATCAGGTTGCTCGAGCTAAACCGTATTCCTTTGCAGGAAGAACGCGCTCGTTGGTTGATCTTGATAGACAGCTTGCTTTTGCTTTGCTGCATACTGGATACCTTGCCTCAAGCCCGCCAATTGTTGATCTGGACGATGCAGCCTGATGCGCCCTTTGCGGCAATGACCCGCAGATATTTGTCGCAAAAAATCCCTCGCCTGGCTCATCCAGAATTACCACATCCATTCGTTGAATTACATGATCCGGTGGAACAGATTATTGATCTTGTGGAACAGCATCAAGAGCAACTCGATCAAATGGTATAACGATACGCAGTTTGCTGTTGTCAATAGACTTTTGGCTTGATAGATTGGGACTTGTTCAAAGGAGAACTGGATGAAACTGATCATTCCATTGGCGGGCTTTGGCTCGCGCATGCGCCCGCACACCTGGACCAAACCCAAACCGCTGATCCATGTGGCCGGCAAACCATTTTTGGGCCATTTGCTCGACCGGTTTGCCTCGTTAGAAATTGACGAGTTGGTCATCATCTATGGCTGGCTGGGCGAGCAGATCAAAGCCTATACGCAAGAGAATTATGCCCACCTCAATCCCAAATTTGTCGAGCAGACCGAACTCAAGGGACAGTCGCACGCGTTGTGGCTGGCCCGCGAATACCTGCACGGCGACGGCATCATTATCTTTGTAGATACTTTTTTTGACATGGATATGCGCATTTTACGCTGCCCCACGCAAGACATGCCCGGCGTAGACGGTCTGGCCTTTGTCAAAGAGGTGAATGACCCGTGCCGCTTTGGGGTGGTGGAACTGGACGAACAGGGGCATATCACCCGTTTTATCGAAAAACCCACCGTTATGGACAACAAAAAAGTGGTGATCGGCTTTTACTGGGTGCGCGACCTCGATTGGATGGTGCGCTGCATTGAGGAACAGATGGCCGCCGGCAAGTCGTTCAAGGGCGAGTTCTTTTTGACCCACACCTTTCAGGTGATGGTGGAATATGGGGCCAAATTTCGTATGCACCCGGTAGAGGTGTGGCAAGACACCGGCAAGCCAGAAACCACCCTGCAAACCAACCAATACCTGCTGGAGCACGGCTGCGACAACTCGGAATTTGTGCGCAAAACGCATCAACGCATCATCCAAAGCGTCATTGTACCACCGATCTACATCGCCCCTGATACCACCATCGAGAACGCCGTAGTCGGCCCCTATGTCAATGTCTGCTCTGGGGCAACGATCCGCAACGCAGTGGTGCACAACAGTTTGATTGACGCCAACTCGACAGTGGAAAATGTGTTTTTGGAAGGCTCGCTGATCGGCGAACATGCCCATGTATACGGCCAACCTACCCGCCTGAATATCGGCGACGCCGCCACGGCCGGGGTCGAGTATCCGGCCGACAGTTGTTTTGGATAAGCCATACCAACCGTTTGGACAAGGATATGCTATGACCTTGAATCTGGCCGATTACCCGCATCGCCGCTACAACCCGCTCAAAGATGAATGGATTTTGGTCTCGCCGCACCGTACTCGCCGCCCCTGGCAGGGACAGGTAGAAAAGTCGGCCCCGGAGCAGCGGCCGGCCTATGACCCAACCTGCTATCTTTGCCCCGGCAATCAACGTGCCGGCGGGGTACTCAACCCCGACTATGCCGAAACATTGGTTTTCACCAACGACTTTGCCGCCCTGCTGCCCGATACGCCATCGGTATCCGAAGAACTCGGCTCGCTAATGCGCTATCAGGGGGTGCGCGGCACCTCACGGGTGATCTGCTTTTCGCCGCGCCACAATCTGACTCTGGCCGAAATGCCGCTAGAAGGCATCCACCGCGTGATTGATCTATGGGTGAATCAGGTGATCGAGTTGGGGCAGCGCTACCGCTGGGTGCAACTGTTTGAAAACAAGGGCGCCATTATGGGATCGTCGAACCCCCACCCGCACGGCCAGATCTGGGCCAGCGACACGGTGCCCAACGAGCCGGGCAAAGAAGACGAACAGCAAAAGCTGTACATGGCCGAACACCGCTCACCGCTGTTGATGGATTACCTGCATCTGGAAGAACAACAGCAAACGCGCATGGTCGTTGAAAATCCCCACTGGCTGGTGATCGTCCCCTACTGGGCGGTGTGGCCGTTTGAAACCCTGGTGCTGCCGCGCCGCCACATCTTGCGCATGCCCGATTTGACCGCTGCAGAACGAGATGACCTGGCCGATGTGCTAAAGCGGCTGTTAACCAAATACGACAATTTATTTCAAACATCGTTTCCTTATTCGATGGGCTGGCACGGCGCGCCCAACGATGTGCAAGGAGATTATGAATACTGGCAACTTCATGCCCACTTTTACCCGCCGCTGCTTCGCTCGGCGACGGTGAAAAAGTTTATGGTCGGTTACGAGATGTTGGGTGAACCGCAACGCGACATTACCGCCGAACAGGCCGCCGAGCGGCTGCGCTCAATGTCAGAAGTTCATTATACATTGACATAGATGTCATAACAGGAGAATGATCAAAGATGATTATCGGTATCCCAAAAGAAATTAAAAACAATGAATATCGAGTTTCGATGACGCCGGGCGGGGTAGAAGCTCTGGTCGGTGCCGGACATCAAGTATGGGTTGAGACGACGGCCGGCGATGGCAGCGGTTTTGCCGATGCCGAATATGTCGCCGCCGGAGCGCGCATTGTCCCCGACGCCGCCTTGGCCTGGCAGGCCGACATGGTCATGAAGGTCAAAGAGCCGCTAGAAGCCGAGTTTGGCTTTTTGCGCCCCAACCTGCTCTTGTTCACCTATTTGCACTTGGCCGCTGTGCCAGACCTGACCCGCGAGCTGGTGAACAAAAAGGTGGCCGGTTTGGCCTACGAGACCGTACAACTGCCCAACCGTTCGCTGCCCTTGCTCATGCCGATGAGCGAAGTGGCCGGGCGCATGTCGGTGCAGGTGGCCGCCCATTACCTGGAAAAGATGAACGGCGGACGCGGCAAGCTGCTGGGCGGCGTGCCAGGCGTGCGCCCCGCCGACGTGGTCATTGTCGGCGGTGGCATTGTGGGCATCAACGCCGCGCTGATGGCTATGGGGTTGGGTGCCCTAGTGACCATTTTGGAGCTCAGCCCGGAGCGCATGCGCTATCTGGATGAGGTGATGCACGGACGGGTGGTCACACTCAGCTCCAACCCGCGCAATATGGCCGATTCGGTGCGCCACGCCGACGTGGTGATCGGGGCGGTGCTGCTGCCGGGGGCCAAAGCGCCCAAGTTGGTCACCCGCGACATGATTCGCTCCATGAAGCCAGGCAGCGTGGTGGTGGATGTAGCAATTGACCAGGGCGGCTGCATCGAGACGGCGCGCCCCACCACCCACAGCGATCCGGTGTTTGTGGTGGACGGAGTGATCCATTACTGCGTCACCAACATGCCCGGCGCCGTGCCGCGTACCTCGACCTACGCGCTCAGCAACGCCACCCTGCCCTATGCACTCAAGCTGGCCAACTGCGGCCTGGAAAAAGCCGTGCGCGACGACCCGGCCCTGGCCCTGGGGGTCAACACCTACCAGGGACACGTCACCTGTCAGGGCGTGGCGGTGGCGCACGAGATGCCTTTTACATCGCTGGATAAACTGCTCGGTTGATCGCCAAAATGACGCATCGCCGGGCAGCCTGAACATTTTTGACATTTGAACCAAGGAGCCTGACATGCGTCATTTTGTTTCGCGCCGCGTCGAGGGTATCAAACCCTCGGCCATTCGACGTTTTTTTGACATCTTGAATACCATGCACGATGTGATCTCGCTAGGCATCGGCGAACCCGATTTTGCCACGCCGGAACACATCTGCCAGGCGGCGATGGACTCGCTAAGCCAGGGGCAGACCCAGTATTCGTCCAATGCCGGGGCCATCGAACTGCGCACCTTGCTGGCCGACAAGCTCGCCGAGCTGTATGGCGTGCGCTATGACCCGCAAACCGAGTTGGTGATCACAGTGGGCGCCAGCGAGGCCATCGCCGCAGCCATGACCGCCGTGGTGGACCACGGCGACGAGATCATTGTGGCGCAGCCCTGCTTTGTTTCCTATGTGCCAGAAGTGCTGATCTCGGACGGCATACCGGTGATTGTGGATGCCCGCGCCGAAAACAATTTTGCCATCACCGCCCAAGACATTCAGGCCAAAATCACACCGCAGACCAAAGCCATCTTTTTGAGCTATCCCAACAACCCCACCGGCGCCGTGGTGCCGCGCGCCGAAATGCTCCAAATCGCCGCGCTGGCCCAACAGCACGACCTGCTGATGATCTCGGATGAGGCCTACGACCGGCTGGTATACGGTGTGGAGCATGTCTGCGTGGCCGCCCTGCCTGGCATGCGCGAGCGCACTCTGTTCATCGGCGGCTTTTCCAAAGCCTATGCCATGACCGGCTGGCGCATCGGCTTTATCGCCGGCCCGGCCGAGATCATTGCTGCCGTGTCCAAAGTCCATCAATACGACATCATGTGCGCCCCGACGATGGCCCAATACGCGGCGATCCGCGCACTCGAACACGGCGAGCCAGACGTGCAGCGCATGGTCGCCGAGTATGACCGCCGCCGCCGCTTCACCCATCAAGGGCTGAATGCCATCGGCCTACCCACGTTCGAGCCGCAAGGGGCATTCTACTGCTTTCCGCGCGTGGATCACCTGGGCATAAGCGACGCCGAGTTTTGCGAGCGGCTGCTGCTGGAAGAAAAGGTGGCCATCGTGCCGGGCAGCGGTTTTGGCGCCAGCGGCGCGGGCTATGTGCGGGTCTGCTATGCCTCCTCGATGGAAAACCTGGAGCAAGCCCTGATCAGAATGGGGCGGTTTGTAGAAAAGTACGGTAAATAGCAGATATTGTATATGTTGAACAATAGCGATGCACTCATTCAAATCACACCCTATCAAACGGCCGACCGGGCCGACATTTGCCGCATCCTGGAGCATATCGGTTGGGCTGAGCCGTATATCCTGGCTTTTGAGCAGGCCGCCGAACAGTTGTCTGCGAATCAGGATGCCGCCGTCTTGATGGCGCGCCGACAGACGGACCTGGTCGGATTCATCTTTGTGCAGTACCACACCTGGAACTGCCTGGCTCAAATTCAGGGACTGGCTGTTGATCCGGCCTTTCAGCGGCAGGGCGTAGCCTCGGCGCTGGTGGCTCACGCCGAAACTCTTGCCCAAACTCATCAGATGCGGGGAATTTATCTCGACACACCCACGACGAACGAGCGCGGGCGGCGTTTTTATGAGGCCAACGGGTATCAGGTGGGTTATATCATGCCCCGCTATTACGAGGACGCGCTCGACGGCGTCACCTACCAGAAATTTTTCGATGACAACGCCGATTGCGGGTCGGGTAGCGGGCTGTAGCACCATCCGCCATCCGCCATTCGCCACCGAGAGCAAACATAAAGTCAAAAGAAGAAAGGCGTCCGCCAGCGCGAGTTGAGTGACCAGGATGTATCGGCATAAAGCAGGACATCACCACCACACACCTGGTGCTGCTCGTCAAAGAATCTTCTATGGAAGCCTTTTTGCAGGCCTGATTGTCTCGTCTGTTGCCACCAGAATGTACATTTGAGATTCACCCGTTTCAAGGCAAGGCCGACCTGCTGATCAACCTGGAACGGCGACTACAGGCTTGTGCCAGATAGCTGCCGGAGAATTGGCGCATCACGCTCCATCGGCGCGCCACATCAATCCGCTTCGCGCTCAGTCACCCAGCTTGAAGGCATTTTATGACGCGATTCAAGAGGCTTGGGGGCTGATTGACTGATCATTCGTCGTTTGCCTTTTGCCATGAAGGAGTGTTTATGCGACACCTATGCATCATCGGCACCGGCTATGTCGGCCTGGTCACAGGCGCCTGTTTCGCCGATCTGGGCAATCAGGTGGTATGCCTGGACATTGATCGGGCCAAAATTGACAAGCTCAACCAAAATGTGATGCCCATCTATGAGCCAGGGCTGGAAGAAGTGGTGCGCCGCAACCGCCTGGCCGGGCGTCTGACTTTTACCGCCGACTATGCCGAAGGGCTGAAACAGGCCGAATTTGTCTTTATCGCCGTCAACACGCCAGAGGGGATGGAAGGCGAGGCCGATCTGCGCTATGTGCGTGCCGCAGCGCAAAGCATCGCCGAGACGCTCGATCACGACGCCATCGTGGTCAACAAAAGCACCGTGCCTATTGGCACCGGCGACCTGGTGGCCAGCATCATTGAGCGACACAAAAAGGCCGACGTGAGCATTGCCATCGTCTCAAACCCCGAATTTCTGCGCGAAGGCTCGGCCGTGTACGACTGCCAGAACCCCGACCGCGTAGTGCTGGGTTCGGAGAATCGCGAGGCCGCCGAGCGGGTGGCCCAACTCTACCTGGCCCTGCGCTGCCCGATCATGATCACCGATCTGCGCACTGCCGAGATGATCAAATACGCATCGAATGCCTTTTTGGCCACCCGCATCTCGTTCATCAACGAAATTGCCAACATCTGCGACCAGATGGGCGCCGATGTGCTGGAGGTGGCCCAGGGCATGGGCTATGACAAACGCATCGGTCACGCCTTTCTCAGCGCCGGGTTGGGCTGGGGCGGAAGTTGCTTTCCCAAAGATGTGCAGGCCCTCGAGTATATGGCCTCGACGCACGGCACCCATCCCCAACTCTTGCGCGCTGTCATTGACATCAACCGCTTTCAACGACGGCGGGCCATCCATCAATTGCGCGAGTGGCTGGGCGGGCTGGACGGACACACCGTCGGCCTGCTGGGGTTGGCTTTCAAGCCCAACACCGACGATATGCGCAGCGCGCCGTCGGTCGAGCTGGCCCACCTGCTCGGCACCGAGGGCGCACATGTCAAAGCCTATGACCCGGCGGCAATGGACAATGCCCGCCGCCTGCTGCCCGAAGTGGAACTGTGCACCGATGCCTATGCATTGGCCGAGGGCTGCGATGCCTTGATCGTCGTCACCGAGTGGAACGAGTTCAAACACCTGGACAAGGCGCGGCTGCGCGCGGCCATGAAGCAGCCTTTTCTCATTGATGGAAGAAACATCTATGATGCGCAAGAGATGGAAAAGATAGGATTCGTCTATTGGGCCATGGGGCGAGGAAAGGCAGGGAAATGACCTGGGCAAAGCGCGGCATTTAGCTTGCTGCGCGCCATCGCCAAACTGGTCGAGGCCGCCACCAGGCAGCCGGACAACCTGGAAGAACTGCGGCAGTTGGAAAAGCAAGTCCGGCGGTCGCTGACTCGCCTGCAAACCACTCTGGAAAGGGCCAAATAACCCATGTACCGAATTCTGGTCACCGGCGGAGCCGGGTTTATCGGCAGCCACACCGTGCAGGCCTTGTTGGATCGCGGTGATGCAGTCATCTGCCTGGACAATTTCAACGACTATTACGACCCGCAGCGTAAATATCAAAATGCCGCCCTCAGCCTGGGCCGGCCCGGCTATACCCTGATCGAGGGCGATGTGCGCGATGAGGACACCCTGCACGCCTTGTTCGAGGCGCACCGCCCGCAGCGGGTGATCCACATTGCGGCGATGGCCGGGGTGCGCTATTCGATCCAACATCCTCTGCTGTACGAGTCGGTCAACGTGGGCGGCACGCTCAATGTCCTGGAAATGGCCCGCCAATACGAGGCAGAGAACGTGGTGCTGGCCTCCACCTCTTCCATTTACGGGGCGCGCCAGGCCGTGCCGTTCAACGAGGATGACCGGGTAGACTGGCCGGTATCGCCTTATGCGGCCACCAAGCGCGCCGCCGAACTGCTGGGCTATACCTATCATCACCTGCACGGATTGAATTTTACCGCCCTGCGTTTTTTCACCGTCTACGGGCCGCGCGGCCGCCCCGATATGGCCCCCTATTTGTTCACCGAGGCGGTGTTCCGAAGCAGTGAACTCAAAATGTTCGGCGATGGCAGTTCTTCACGCGATTATACGTATATTGACGACATTGTGCAGGGCGTGCTGGCCGCCATTGACCGCCCGCTGGGTTACGAGATCATCAACCTGGGCAACAACCGCACCGTCTATCTGCGCGACTTTATCGCCCTGGTCGAAGAACTGGTCGGCTACAAGGCGCACATTGTCCCTGCCCCCATGCCCGCCGGCGATGTGCCGCGCACCTGCGCCGACATTGCCAAAGCGCAACGGCTGCTCGGCTATAACCCGCAAACCCCGTTTGAACAGGGGTTGGCTCTTTTTATCGAATGGTACCGTCAGGAGGTAGCCACTTGGACCAAAACTCAAAAATCAGCCTGATCGTTCTCGCATCCATCTCGGCCGTCTTGATTCTGGCCTGCTGCTGTGCCATCCTGGTGATGGCCGGTGCCGCCGTGTGGATCAATGCAGCTGTCACTCCCGCGACCACGATCACACGCACCTCGTTATCCACCCTGGCGCCGTTGCCCACGTTCACCGCCGCCCCGACCACCACCCGCGCCTCGTTGGCTACGCCTCAACCACTGGTCACCGCCACGCCGCGCAAAACATTGGTGGCGCAAACGGTGGCGCCCACCGCTACCCGCGCCGCCACCCGCGCCGCCACTCCTACGCTTACCCGCACACCACGCCCAACCACCGCGCCATCGGGCCAAATGTCTACCGAGCAACAGTTGTTGACCGTAATCCTGCCGCAGCGCGACATGCGCCTGCTGGCCGAACGTCTGAAAAAGACCGGCCCCATCCCTCAAGTTGTCCACGCCAACCCGCCCGTCTATGAACTGGGCCAGGAATCCACTTTTTGGGTAGGCAACGTGGACACGATGGAGCATGTCCAGATCACCGCCCGCCTGGAATACATCACCCCGCATCTGTATGTGTGGGTGGAAAAAGGGCAGAAATTCAACCGCCAAAGCCTGATCCGCTCGGCCGACAAATTTGAGAGCCAGAGCTATCCCACCAACCGCGAATTTTTCGGCAGCGAGTGGAGCCCCGGCGTGGATAACGACGTGCGCCTGCACATCCTCCACTCGAGCGGTGAGCGTATGGGCAGCAGCGTAGCCGGCTATTATTCCAGCGCCGATGAATACTCGCAGATGGCGAACCCTTATTCTAATGAACGTGAAATGTTTTACATTTCGCTGGACGGTGCATCGCCGGGCAGCGATTTTTACGACGGCGTGTTGGCGCACGAGTTTCAGCACATGATCCACTGGGCCAACGACCGCAACGAAGACACCTGGGTCAACGAAGGCTGCTCGGAACTGGCCGCCTATCTCAACGGCTATGACGCCGGCGGCTTTGACTGGCTGTTTATCTTTGACCCCGACGTGCAGCTCACATCCTGGCCTGACGGCGACAGCGCCGCCGCCAACTATGGCAGCAGCTATTTGTTTATGGCCTACTTTCTAGGGCGATTTGGCGAGGATATGATGAAAGAGGTCATTGCTCATCCTGCCAACGGCGCCGCTGGCTTTGACGCCGTGCTGGCCGGGCAAGGACTGACCTTTGGGGATGTGTTTGCCGACTGGCTGATCGCCAACTATACAGACAATCTGGCGGCCAGCCTGCCCGCTCTTTATCAATACCCTGACCATGTGGTTGGCCCGGCGGCCACTGCCGCCGAACACGACCGGTATCCGGTGGACGAGAACAGCGATGTGCATCAATACGCCGCCGATTACATCTTGTTAGAGGGCGACGAGGACATAGCGATCACCTTTAGCGGCGACACACTGGCTCGCCTGACCGCCACCGACGCTTACAGCGGGCGTTATGCCTGGTGGAGCAATCGCGGCGATGACAGCGATGCCACCCTCACCCGCGCGTTTGACCTGCGCGGAGTCCAAAAGGCCACGCTGAATGTCCAAATGTGGTATGACATCGAAGAAGACTGGGATTATGCCTACATTCAGGTCTCGACCGACGGAGGCCAAACCTGGGAGATATTGGCCGGCCCATCTACCACCGACAGCAACCCCAACGGCAACAGTTTTGGCCCGGCCTATACCGGATCGAGCGACGACTGGGTTTTGGAATCGCTGGACCTCAGCCCTTTTGCCGGTCAGCAAATCTTGCTGCGCTTTGAATACGTCACCGACGACGCCGTCAACCAACCGGGCTGGCTGATTGACGACCTGTCTATCCCCGAAATTGGCTATGAGCAAGATTTCGAGTCGGGCACCGACGGCTGGGAATCGGCCGGCTTTATCTTGAGCGATAACGAGGTCTCACAACGGTATCTGGTGCAGATCATCACCCTGGGCAAACAGGTTGAGGTATTTCGCATGGAACTGGACGAGGAAAATCAAGGGGGTTGGGAATTGCGTGGATTGGGCCGCCAATTCGACACTGCCGTGCTGGTCATTGCCGCACTGGCTCCCACCACCACCGAGTGGGCCGAATATCATTATCAAATCGAAACACTACCCTGACCCGCCGCTGGTTGAGCGCGTTCGGAAGAACGCCGTCGAAACCAAACAGCCTCAGCCCGACGCTAAAGCGTCGGGCTGAAAGAGCCAACTGCTGAAACCGGCCTGATCCACCGCTCTTTCAGCGCAGGACTTGAACTCCGCGCCTCAGCCCGACGCTAAAGCGTCGGGCTGAAAGAGCCGGCCCCGCCGCCTGGCTCAAACAGCTTGGCCCCAGACAAAGGCGGCAGATAAATGGCAAATCGTGTGCCATAGCCGGACTGTGTTTGAACGGTAATATGCCCATCATTTTGGTGGACAATACCCAATACCTGCGCCAGGCCCAACCCCGACCCCTGCCCAACGCCCTTGGTGGTAAAAAACGGCTCAAAAATGTGAGGCAGCACTTCGGGCAAAATTCCCACGCCCGTGTCGGCCACACTGATGCAAATCCACTCGCCCTCGATGGTCTGATTACATCCCACGCAGACAAATGATTCTTGCGTCCGCGCCAAAACCACATCCAATTTCCCACCCATCGGCATGGCATCTCGGGCATTGACAACCAGATTGATCAGCATTTGCTGAATCTGGACTGGATCAGCATAGACCCAATACTCTCCCGGCTCGATTTTCAAATCGAGATGAACCGTCTGGGGTAACATATCCAGACGAAACCTGGTAATCTCTGGGATCAAGAGACCGAGATCAAATCGTTTGGGTTGCCAGATAGATTTGCGGCCAAAATCCAAAATCTGGCGCACCAGTCGCGCCGCCCGCTCTCCCGAAGTGATAATGTTGGATAGGTCAGCCTGCGCCGACTCGGAAATCTCTGGCGACAGACGCAGCAGTTCGGCATAGCCCAATATGCTGGTCAAAATGTTGTTAAAATCGTGGGCAATGCCGGCAGCCAGTTGCCCCACAGCGGCCAGCCGCTCTTGCTGCACCAGACGATCCTGAACCGCTTTCAACTCGACCAGAGCGACTTGCAGGCGGCGATTGCTCTCACGCAGCGATTCTTCGACCTCTTTGCGCCCGGTAATGTCTTGATGGACGCCCATCGCACGCAGCGCGCGGCCTTGCTCGTCGCGGTGCAGCACCTTGCCGGTATCCTGAATCCACTTCCAGCCGCCCGATTTGGTGCGCAAGCGATGTTCGGTCTGATAGATTGGGGTACGCCCTTGCAGGTGATCATCCAACACCGACATCACCATCGGCACTTCATCGGGGTGTAGCAACTTTTCCCATGTCCTGACATGAGGTTCAATCTCGTCCAGTGTATAGCCCAACATCTCGGCCCAACGTGCGTTAAAAATCACTTCACTGGTCTGCACATTCCAATCCCATGTGCCCAACTCGGCACTTTGCAGGGTCAATTCCAGCCGTTCTTCGCTGGCCCGCAAAGCCTGTTCGGTCTGCCTGCGCTCGACAATCTCGGCGGTCAGGTCGGTCAACATATGCTGTAACTGTTCGGCCATTTGATTAAACGACCGGGTCAACTCACCGATCTCATAAAATCCGCCATCCTCATCGATAGGCTGTGTCCAGCAGCCCAGAGCCAGCAGTTGCGCCGAGGTGTTGAGTCGAATGATCGGCAGAGTGACACGCTGAGCGGTGAGAATGCCGATGAGGATGGCCACAGCCAGCGCCACCAAGATCAAAGCAATCGTGACCCGGTTGTTGGCGCGAATATGTGCCATAAAATCGGCTTCCGGCACCACCACCACAATCAGCCAGTTCAGGCCATACATATTCTGAATCGGCGATACCTGAACCAGAAAAGATCGCCCGTTGCTCTTGAATTCAAGTTGCTGCGCCCGGGCGATGCGATCATAACGGACAAACCGGGTCAGCAAAGCCTGAGCCGTGTCGCGAATGAGTGGACTGACGCTCTCGCCGGCATTGAGCCGCTGCCTGGGCTGCCCCTCAGTCGGCTCGGTGAACGGTTTTTCGGCAATGGATGAAGCTACCAGTAACCCTGCCTGATCGATGATAAAAGCCTGTCCGGTGCGGCCAATTTCCATGCTCTGCATAAAGCTACCGAGATGCGAGAGAAAGAGGTCAACCGACACCACACCCAGCAGGTTGCCCTGCTCGTCATACACCGGCCGGCTGGCCGCCAGAGCCATATCCTGGCCGGTGAACAGGATATACGGCTCGCTCCAGGTCGCTCCTCCTTTGGCTACGGCGCCGGTATACCAGGGGCGGGTGCGCGCATCGAAATTGGGGACAGTGGTCAACAGGCCGGTGCGCCGACCCAACTCGTCTGTAGCATATTTTTTGAACGGACCGCTCACAAACCCATCGGTGACAATGACATACAAAGAGCCTGCGGCTCCTTCTCGCCCGGCATTGACCAGCCCCCCGGCCGTGTTGCCAAAATAGATGCTGGTCACCGAGTCAAAAGCCTGAACCTGCTCCAAAAAGTGACCCTCCAGCGCGTCTGAATCGCCGGGATCGAGCAACCCCTGCCGCATAGCATTGGCATTGAGTTGATTGATCTGATGAGGTATCGCCAAAAAAGTGAGCAGATGCTCCTCGATGCGAGCCATCAATTCACCGCGCAGCCGGTCGGCCACTTCATTGACGGCCAGCTGCCCGTTCAGGAATGAGAGATAACCCGTCAAAGCAACGGCCAATGTCACCAGAACCACAAACGGTGCAATCAGCGCAAAACGCAATGGAATTTTGAAGGATCGTTTGCGAACCAAGACCGGCGATTGGGCCATAACCGAACCATCTCCCTTTTACCAAACAGCCGAGACCATCCAGACCATCCAGGTTCATTGTAGCACAGATGATCGTGATCTGCAATCAACAGCAACCTGCTGCAGGTTGAACCTGCTTGACACCCACCTTGTTTGAGGTACAATGGACTCGTCTTTCCAGCCAGTCGTCGGGTGAGCCGCCTGCACACCACTCACCTTACCGGGGGCCAAAAGGAGATGCGCCATGCCTGTCGAATATCCAGATGTGCTGAACGATATGCTCGATGCGCGGCAACGCTTTGAAAGCGGAGCCGTGCAATTTCTGGCCGAGTTTGCCGCGCCGATCACTCCGGCCGGTCAGGTGGTCGAACTGTCGCTGTACATGCAGAATGTGCTAGACGTACCCACCGGCGTCGCCATCCGCGTTGGCCTGCCCGAAATCAAGGGCAAGTTGAAACGAGTGCCGCCGCCTCCCTTTAGAATCTTTCAGCCCGAAATCAGCCTGAAACTCGAAGAGGCCGAAGTCGCCCGGCTGACCATCCCTGTGCACATTTCCCCTCAGGTGCCGCCCGACGAATACGCCTGCGCCATCTCTTTGCGCACCGCCCCAACCGCGCAGGGATCGCGCGTTCGCCCGGCCCAGGGAGTCAACCGGCTGGGCGATCTGGGCATTCGTTATCTACAAGGGTTGGGCATCACCCAAATCGTCTCGTGCGGGTTCAAAAGCATCGAAGGGCAGACCCAAACTCTGCCGCTCAAGGTGAGCCAAGCCGGCGACCCCAATGCCCCCGCGCCTGCCCCGGCCGACCTCAAGCCACAGTTCAGCTCATTGTGGACACTGCCCGACTGGGACCTCATCCCGCCGGCCATCCGCGAGGTCAACGAGCGGCGCATCCACATCATGCCCGATCTGACGCCGCAAAAATTGTATTTGCCCTTGATGAAAGAATGTCAAAACCTGCTCACCGATTGCGGCGTACGGCTGCATGTCGGAGAGGCCATCTTTATCGCCAAAATGCTCACCTTTACGGTCATTTACATGGCGCGCAAACCCGAATGGCTCGACGCCCTGCTCACCCCCATCTATGCCTTTGCTCAGGTCAACGATCAGCCTACCGACAATATCGTCGAGCTGCTCTCGCAACTCGGGCTGACTCAGGTGATCGAAATGTCTGTTGCCCTGGGATACTCGCTGGTCGAAAATGCCTTGCAGCGGCAATTGTGGGACCGCTATGAGCAGAAAATGGTGCGCGAATACATCATCAACAGCCTGACCGAAGGCAGCGACCTGATGATCGAAACCCTCTACCCCTCGCTGGTGCTGGGCGGCCTAGTGACGGCACGCGAGGTGACGATGGAAGGCGAAGATGTGCGTCAAAGCGCGGCCTTGCTGGGGCGCGCCCGCGACAGCCGCACCGACCCGTTCGCCGACCCCGATTTGCAGCCGCTCAAGGCCGCGTTGGACTATTTGCTCAAACGACAGAGTGCAAGTTAAAGGAGCCAGATTGATGTCATTTGTGGTTATCTTGATGGGTTCGCCATCCGATCTGCCTTTTGTGAACAAAATCACCGCCGCGCTGGACCAATTCGGCATCGCCTATGAATGTCGCATCGCCTCGGCGCACAAAAGCGCCGCCTATCTGCTCGATCTGCTGGCGCAGTACGAGGCCAATGGCCGGGTTGGCGTGTACATCACTGTAGCCGGACGCAGCAATGCCCTCAGCGGCATGGTAGATGCACACGTTGCCGCACCGGTGATCGCCTGCCCGCCCCCTTCAGAGGCGTTTGGCGGCGCCGATGTGTACTCGTCGCTGCGCATGCCTTCTGGTGTAGCCCCGGCCCTGGTGCTAGAACCGCAAAACGCCGCCTTGCTGGCCGCCAAAATACTCGGCCTGAGAGAGGCAGTACGCCAGGCGCAACAACAGCAGCGCAGTGCCCTGATCCAGGCCGACCGGGAAATACAAACGACAGACGGCAAATAACAGATGGCACATGTTGCCATTCGCCATTCGCCATCCATCATTTTGAGGTATATGAATGTTCAACTGGAACGACTCTCCGCACGAAGAATGTGGCGTTTTCGGCATCTATGCGCCGGGCGAGCAGGTGGCCCGGCTGACTTTTTTTGCCCTGTACGCGCTGCAACATCGCGGGCAGGAAAGTGCCGGCATTGCCACGTCAAACGGCCGGGTAGCCCAAATCCACAAAGATGTCGGCCTGGTCTCGCAGGTGTTCAAAGAAGAAAACCTGTATCACCTGCACGGGCAGGGCGGAAACGCCGCCTTTGCCAGCATCGGCCACACCCGCTATTCCACCACCGGGGCGCCGCTCTTGCGCAACGCCCAACCCTATCTGATCGAGACAGCCCTGGGGCCGCTGGGCATCGCCCACAACGGCAACCTGACCAATGCCCACGCTCTGCGGCTAAACCTGCTTCAACGCGGCTTTGGCCTGACCTCTTCTTCGGACAGTGAGGTGATCACCCAAATGCTGGCCGGGGCCTCTGGGCGATTGTGGCACGAGCGTATCGCCGACTTGATGGACCAGGCCCAGGGAGCCTACTCGCTGGCCATCCTCACCCGCGACGCCGTATACGCCGCCCGCGACCCCTGGGGATTCCGACCGCTGTGCATTGGCCGGCTCAACGGCAGCGGATGGGCCGTAGCCTCGGAATCGTGCGCCCTGAACACCATCGGAGCCACGTTTGAGCGCGAAATGCGCCCCGGCGAGATCGTGCGCCTGGATGAAAGCGGCCTGGCTTCGTGGCAGGGTTGCGATCCGGCCTGTGAATCATCATTGTGCATCTTTGAGTATATTTATTTTGCCCGTCCCGACTCGGTAATGGAAGGACGCTCGGTGCATTGGGTGCGTCGCCATCTGGGGGCGCGGCTGGCCCGCGAGCAGCCCGCCTATGCCGACATGGTGATCGGCGTGCCAGACTCGGCCACAGCCCACGCCATCGGCTATGCCGCCGCATCGGGCATCCCCTATGGCGAAGGGCTGATCAAAAACCGCTACATCGGGCGCACCTTTATCCAGCCCGACGACCGTCTGCGCAAGTTGGGCGTGGCCCTCAAATACAACACCCTGCCCGATCTCAAGGGCAAGCGCATCGTGGTAGTAGACGATTCGATTGTGCGCGGCAACACCAGCGGCCCTTTGGTCGCCCTGCTGCGGCAGAGCGGCGCCCGCGAGGTGCATCTGCGAGTGGCCTCGCCGCCGATCCGCTACCCCTGCTTTATGGGGGTAGACATGGCCTCGCAAAAAGAGCTGATCGCCGCCAATATGAGCGTGGCTGAGATCGCCCGCCACATCAACGTAGACAGCCTGGGCTATTTGTCATTGGACGGACTACAAGAAGTGGTGGGGCTGCCGGGCCGGGGACACTGCGTGGCCTGCTTTTGTGGCAAATATCCCGTCTCTACACATGGAGATGCGGGAAAAGCGGCATTTGAAGCGTAAAGGGGTCCACTGAAAAAAGAATGAGAACAATGAACAAGCGGAACGTAAAATATCTTGAAGATTTGCCCTTTGTGCTTAACAGGCGCAAGAACAATATCCTGTCAGGCGATTTGACGAGCAAACAACCTTTTTTCAGCCAAGCCATAAAGGAGATGCCGAATGACCGACCAAATGATCTGGCCGCCGCTGCCTCGCCAAGAGGTGATCAAGGCAATAGAACGTCAAAACCCGGTGCGCATCCCTCTGGTGCGCGCCAAGTGGTGGGGCGAAGGCCTGCGCGAGCAGTATGGCGAACGACTGAACCGGTTCGACCGTTACCCAGAAGACACGGCTATGCTGTGGATCGAACCGCTGAACATCGCAGCCATGAACCTGTCGTGGAAAATTGATGAAACGCTGCCCAAAGATGCTCAATGTATCATTGATGATTGGGCCAAACTGGATGAGTTTATCGCCAAAATGCCCGATCCCGATCTCGATCCTCAATTCGAGGCATTGGCCGACCAGGCCGCGCAGGCCCGCGCCCAAGACCGCTATCTGCTCTTTGGCTGGTGGCGGCTATTCTTTGAACGGCCCTGGGCCATTCGCGGCATGACCAACCTCTTGTTGGATTACTATGTCGCGCCAGAGCAGATTCACCGCCTGCACCAGGCTTTATGCGACCAGTACATCCGCTACATTCGCCGCGCCGTGCGCGAGTTTCAACCGGATGGCTTTTGGACCAGCGACGACCTGGGACATCAAACCCAGCCTTTTATGCGCCCGCAGACTTTTCACGAACTCATTTACCCTTACTATGTGAAAATCGGCGATGTGCTGCGTGAATATGGCCTGCACTGGTGGCTGCACAGTTGCGGCAACAACACCCCCTTGCTGCCCGACCTGATTGACGCCGGCCTGACGGTGTTTCATCCGGTGCAAAAGCACACCATGGACGAGGCAGCCGTAGCCCGTCAATTCGGCGACCGGCTGACATTTTTGGCCGGCATTGATGTGCAGCACGTTTTACAAGAGCAGGGGCCAGAGGAGGTGCGTCGCGAGGTGCGCTTTCTCATTGACACCTTTGATCGGCCCGCTGGCGGCATGTGCATCGCCGCCGGCAACGGCATCGTCGCCGGCACGCCCTTTGAGAACATTGAGGCATTTCTGGACGAAGCAGTGCGATATGGGACAGCGCATCGCGGTGCGGTGCGTGGCATATAAAAAATCATCATGTGCGATGCTCACACACCATCCAACATAAAAATATCGGGTGAGAAGTCTGGCACGAGGGCGTGCAGCACTCATCCAAAATGGCTCAACGCTCCGGCATGGCCTGAATCTCGGCCATGGCCTGCTCGTAAACCTCGTAATGCTCCCCCTCAACCTCATCGGGGTCCACATACTTGAGCCACATAGCCTGATCGGGCCGGCTGCCGGCCAACTGACGGCGGCTGACCTGGAGTTCGCTGTCGCGATTGTGCCAGCGCACCTCGCCCTCTTGCAACAAAATGTATTCGCCGGCATAGCGGTCTATAAACTGCTGCCGATGGTCACAATAGTACAAAGCCTGCTCGCAGGTGGTACGCCGCCAACTGATCACCGTCTTTTTCGAGTCGGTGCTTTGGGCGTGAAATTCGGCCAGCGGCGCCGTCACCTCAGATTGAAAATCAATGTCGGGCAGATTGACCGTGCCGAATCCACCTTGTGCCGCCACCAACAGCGCATTGCGGTCACGATGAAACGGCGGCGTCAGCCAGTCGGCCTGCGGATCGTGGCCCATCAGATGCGCAGCGCAGGCATCGGTGGCAATCACCTGATCGCCGGCAATCAAAACATCGGTGAGGCGCGGCTGCCCGCCCCACTCGCGCCCGGTTTGCGCCACCAGCCCATCCAAAATGTTGAGCGTGGGGTTGAACAGCCGCCCAATGTCGGCCAGCATATAGGGCATACGCACCAGGTGATGATAATAATGCCGCGAGCGACCATACGGCTCTTGCGGCACCAGCCCAAACAGGTTCTTCAGGCACAGGGTGACGCCCATAAAGGCGTGATTTTTGAGCTTTTGCACCGACACGAACGCATCGGCCTCGACCGCATCTTGGGGCAATGTGTACTGGCGAAACATCTGCCCGCCGCCCGGCACGCTGTAAACGCGATGCGGCGGATGGTCGCCGTCTATGAACGGCACATCAAACTCGCGCAGCAAGGGCAACAGGGTGATGGTCGGATCGGCCGGGGCCTGGCGGTTGGGCTTGAACACGCTGATCTCGATGCAAAACAGTTCGGCGCGCGTTTTCTCGCGCAACAGGCGCAGCACGGCGCGGGCCACCTGCTCGCTGACCAGTTCTTGCAGGTGCCCTTGATAGTAGACCTGTTTGCCCACCGGCCAGGCCTGATTGAATTTGATGCCGATCCGCCGGGACTGCTCGAGCTTTTGCCAGGCCTGGTTCAAAGGTAAAGTGACCTGTCGCACAGCCGCATCAATTTCGGCTTGGGCCGCGCGGTGATCGCAGCGCACCGCACGCACCTGTGGTTGGCTCATATACCATTTCCTTTCTTGTGGCTATCTGTCGACATTATGTAGGGGCAACCCTTGCGGTTGCCCAGGCGAGTGCAAGCGATCCACCGCCGCTATGTAGGGGCAACCCTTGCGGTCACTCGGGCGGAGAGGAAAACACCGGCCCGTCGCGGCAAACCAGTTGTCCGCCGCAAGCACACGAGCCGCACACACCGATGCCGCAGCGCATAAAAGCCTCATAACTCAGTTGAGCCGGCAGGCCATACTGCTGCGCCAACCGGTATGCGGCATCGAGCATTGGACGGGGGCCGCAGGCATAAAGCGTATCAAAAACAACTCCAGATTTACATAAATATGCAGCAAGGTCAACCGACGTACCGCGCCACCCGGCCGCCCCATCGTCGGTGGACAGATGAACATGACAGCCCAGCGCGGCATAGTCAGCGGCGAAAAACAACCCATCGGCCGAGCGCGCCCCCAACACCACATGCACCTCCCACCCCATTCGGCGCGCCGACTCGGCCAGAGCGCGCAGCGGAGCCGCTCCGCACCCGCCGCCGATCAACAAGATCGCCCGGCCCTGACCCGACAGCAAGACGCGGAACCCCTGTCCGAACGGCCCACGCAACCACACTCGCTGGCCCACTGCCAACTCGTGCATGGCCGATGTGAACGGCCCCACGCGGGTGACGGTCAGGGTGAGCGGGTCGGCGCGGCTGGGGCTGAACGGCTTTTCATCCAGGCCGGGCAGCCAGGCCATAACAAATTGCCCCGGCGTCAGTTCCATCGGACGATCCAGGACAAACGAGCGCACGATGGGATTTTCGACGATCACATCGGTGATCCGATACGGTTCGGGAAGCTGCCCCTGACTAGTGTGCATGCGCCTGCCCCCTGATTTCATCCAACGACTGCACCCCGTGCGCCTCCATCCAGGCAATCATTTCACCGCGGATTGCCGCAAAAACCTCAGGCCCGCCTTTGTACACCGCCGACCCCACACCGACCAGGGTGGCCCCGGCCATAATCATCTCTAAAGCGTCGCGCCCACAACGCACTCCGCCTGTGCCAATGATCGGGATCGCAACGGCAGCGGCCAGCTCATAGACACAACGCACGGCAATAGGGCGAATGGCCGGGCCAGAAACGCCGCCCACGCGGTTGGACAGGATCGGCCGCCCGCTGTCCAGGTCAATGAGCATGCCTGGCCCCAGCGTGTTGATGGCCGTCAGCGCGTCGGCGCCGGCCTCTACCACGGCGCGGGCCACCGACACCAGATCGGCGGTGTTGGGCGAGAGCTTGACCGAAACAGGAATGGTTGTCGCGGCCTTGACCGCCCGCGTCACCGCGGCGGCAGCCTGCGGGTCGAGGGCAAAGGCACGTCCAAACTCGGCCGCCACGTTGGGGCAAGAAATGTTGACCTCGATCAGGTCGGGCCGCGCCGCGCCGATCTGGGCGGCAACCTGAGCAAATCCCTCGACCGTGTCGGCAAAGATGCTGGCGATCAACGGCACGCCTGGCTCGGCCAGCAACGTTTTGGCCTCAGACAGGATGGCTTGTTCAGCCTCCACGCCGGGGTTGGCCAGGCCCACAGCATTGATCAGCCCCGCCCCCCAATCCAGCACAGTGGGGTTGGGATGGCCTTGACGCGGCATCGGCCCACACGATTTGCTAGTCACACCGCCGGCGCCGCAGCGGGCCACGCGGGCCATCAAAGCCGCCTCGGTGCCCAAAATGCCAGAGGCCAGCACCAGCGGATTGGGAAAGGAAATGCCGCAAAAAGTGGTGTGCAGATCGATCATCCCGTTATTTTCACCCCGCCGCCAGCCACTCTAAAACCCGACTCTTGTGCGCCTCGGTGATCACCTGTTCCTGCGCCAGCACATCCAGCATTTGCTGCAAAGTCAGCACAGCGTGCAGGCGATAGCCTTGCTTTTCCAGTTCCTGCTGCCCGCCGCTCTGACGGTCAATCAACACCACAATGTCTTGCACGCGCAGGCCGGCCGCCTGAAGCGGCTGAATGGCCTCGATTTTCGAGCCGCCGGTGGTGATCAGGTCATCCAGCACCACGGCGCACTCGCCGGCAGCAAACACCCCCTCGATAGCCTGGCGGGTGCCGTATTCTTTGACCTCTTTGCGCGGATAGATCAGCGGGTGGCCGGTTTGTAGGGCCACCGCCGTGCCGATGGGCAAGGCCGCATAGGGAATGGCAGCAATGCGATCAAAGGTCAGGTGGTCGAGCAAAGCGGCATAAGCGGCCGCAGCGCGGGCCAGCACATCGGGAAAAGAGGCCAGGATGCGCAGGTCAATGTAAATGGGCGATGTTTTGCCTGATTTGAGGGTAAACTCTCCAAAGCGCACCGCGCCGATGCGCGCCAGATCGAGAATGAGCGACCTGGCGGTTTCGACAGGCTCAACCGGCAGGGAACGGGCGACCTGCAGATCGCAGGCGACATTGATCTGGTCGCGCAGAGCCAGGGCTGCGGCGCGTGGGTCGGCGGCGTTGGCAATGCCGCGCGAGGCGTTGATGATCAACCCCAGACCGTCGGCGCGCCGGCCGGCGCGGACGGTCGCGGCAATCTCGCCGCCCTGTGCGCCCACGCCCGGCGTCAACAGCCACACATGCGGGGCAATCTGACGCACCGCCCGCAATGCATCGGGAAACGTGGCCCCCACCACCAGGCCGACATTGGGCGTCTGGCTCCAGGTGGGGGCCAGGCGGGCCACCTGATGATACAACGGCTCGCCGTCGCACAGACGGGTTTGCAGGTCGGCGGCGCCGGGGTTGGAGGTGTGACACAAGACAAACACCCCCCGATCGGCATAACGGGTGAACGGCCGCACCGAATCGCCACCCAGATAGGGCGACAGGGTCACGGCGCCCACGCCCAGATTTTCATAGACAGCCTGGGCATAGGCTTCGGCGGTCGAGCCAATGTCGCCGCGCTTGGCATCGAGAATGATCGGTGTGTCGGCGCCAATGTAATCAATGGTCTGCTTGAGAGCGAGCAAACCCTCTGGCCCCCAGGCCTCATAAAAGGCGATGTTGGGCTTGAAACAGCACACCAGGTCGCGAGTGGCGTCAATCAGGCGGCGATTGCCGGCAAACAAATCGGCGGCACGCTCGACGCGCGGATCCAGCCCCACACAAAGCAGTGAGTGATTTTGAATCGCCGTTTTCTCAAGATGCTCAAAAAAGTTGATCATTTATCCTATCTCTTCCCCCCTTATCCCTTACTATGCCTTGCCCAACACCGCCGCCAGCAGGGCCATGCGGATGTACATGCCGTTTTCCATCTGGCGGAAATAGGCCGCGCGCGGATCGTCATCCACCTCCATAGCAATCTCGTACACGCGCGGCAGCGGATGCATGAGAATCATGTCGGAGCGCGCCCGTGCCATCAGGTCGGTATCCACCACATAAATGTGGCCCAGGCGGTCATACTCGGCCGGGTCCTCGAACCGCTCTTTTTGTACGCGGGTCATGTACAGCACATCCAGCTCGCCAATGATGTCTTGGACATTGTTCATCACGCTAAAGCGATGCCCGCTGGCGCGTAATTCATCAAGAATGTACTCGGGCATGGCCAGTTGTTCCGGCGAGATAAAGTAAAATTCGGTGTCGTACAGGCCGAGCAGGCGGGTGAGCGAGTGAACGGTGCGCCCATACTTGAGGTCGCCCATCATGGCTACCTTGAGGCCATCCAATCGCCCCAGTTCGTCCTCGATGGTGTAAATGTCCAGCAAAGCCTGAGTGGGATGCTCCCCCGCGCCATCGCCGGCGTTGATCAGCGGCTTGCGGGCATAGCGGGCAGCCAACTCGGCCGAGCCTTTTTCGGGGTGACGCAGCACGGTCACATCGCAATAGCTCTCCAGCGTGCGGATGGTATCGGGCAGCGACTCGCCTTTGGTGACGGATGAATAATGCACTTCGTTAATCGAAATGCATCGCCCGCCCAGTCGCAACATGGCTGCGTGAAAGGAAGAACTGGTGCGGGTGCTGGGTTCGTAAAACAGGTTGGCCAGGATTTTGCCGTCGAGCAGGTTGGCCTTGCCGAACCGCTTGACCAGCGAACGCATCTCGTCGGCGACGCGGTAAATGTAATCCAGACTGATGCGATCAAACTGCCTGACCGAGATAATGTCCTGGCCGTACAGCCCGTTGTCAAAATGGTCGGCCGGCAGGGTGCGCGACGCGGCCTTGATCTGTCCAGAAATGGCATCGGTAGCGATCATAAAACCTCCTGAAAAATAGCGAATGGCGAATTATGTTGGGTAGACCTGACGACCATACAATGTGACCGAGCGCACAGCGCCGGTTACATCCATGCCGGCAAAGGGTGTCCAGCCGCATTTTGTTTGTAAATGGTCGTTGCTCAAGGTGTACCTGGCGTTCAAATCTACCTGTATCCAGGTATGATGTTGTTCGGGCAGGCCATAGACGCGGCACGGACCGTGATAGAGCAGCTCGACCAGCCGCTCCAGCGACAGGCGGCCCTGGTGAACGGCGGTGAGCATCAGCGGCAGGGTGGTTTCCAGACCCGGCACGCCGGGCGGCGGATTGTCGGCCTGCTTTTCGGCCAGGGTGTGCGGAGCGTGGTCCGAAGCGATGCAGTCAAACACGTCCAGGTTGGCCCACAGAGCCTCGCGGTCTGCGGCGCTGCCCAATTCGGGTTTCATATAGCCCAGCGGGCCCAGGGCACGGGCGTCGGCGTCGGTGAGAAACAGGTGATGCGGTGTCACTTCGCAGGTGATGGGATCGCCGCGCGCTTTGGCCTGGCGGATCAACTCGATCTCCCAGCGGCGAGAAACGTGGCAAATGTGGATGGGGCGGGCCAGCAGGTGGGCCATCCCAATGGCGGCGGCCAACTGCCAGCCTTCGGCGTGAACGGCTATTGCGCCCGGCCACAGGCTTATATGCGCCATCACGGCCTGCATGTCGGTGAGCAGCAGGGGGCCGTGCGTCTGCCCCAGATAGAGCTTGAGTCCGACGACGCGGCCGGCCAGCCGGTCTACCTGGCCGATGTTGTCGGCGGTGCCGCCCACAAACTGCCCAATGTCACACAGACCATCCTGGTGTATCCGGTCGAGCTTGTCTTGCAGAGCGGCCTCATCCACAATCGGCGGAGTGGTGTTGGGCATATCCAACACGCGGGTAAAACCGCCGGCCAGAGCGGCGCGCGTGCCGCTGATCAGGTCCTCTTTGTGCGTCTGGCCGGGCGTGCGCAAATGCACATGCACATCTATCAAGCCGGGCAGTTGGGTCAGCATGGTCTACCTCCTGAGCAAAAAAACACCCCCATGATCAGCCATGGGGGTGTGGACATTCAAAATCAACGGGAAACGCTCGACCGGCCGACCAGAGCGAGTTCGCCGGCGGCGGTTGGCAATCGAACAGACAGGATGGGATAGGGTCTCTTTCATTCGATAAAAAACGACACTCTACAGGTCAGAATGTCGTGCATCGTTGGACGTTTTTGAATTGATGGGCGGGCCGGATTGTGTAACCCTGCTCAGCCAAAAGGATTATATTCAAAAATTGCCAAAGCGCAAATAGGGGTGCGATCCAAAAAGGCTAAAACACCTGGCAAAAACGTACACAAAACACGGGTCAGAGCATCACTTCGGGTGATTCCAGATAGCGCATCTTGTCGGCGTCGGACAGCCTGCCGACCATAGGTGTGCCAACCCAGCGGCCGTAGGCATGATCGCCCTTGAACAATTCTTGCTCCAGAGCCACTTCGATGGCTTCGTCCAGCGACTCGGCCAGGATCAGCATATCAATGCTGGTCATGCCGTCTTCGCCATAGTCGCAATCAAGCTTTAAACAATCATATTGTTTCAAACATTCGCAACAGCGGCCTTGATCGGTCCACGAGATCAGGCCGCGAATGCGATACAAATCCATAGGCATAGTCAACTCCTCATGCATGCCAACATAACAACTGCCGCAGCGTCTCTACCAGCAGCCGATGTTCGGTCTGATGCACCCGCTCTTCCAGGTCGGCCAGGCTGTCTTGCGGCCCGATGGGCACCACCTCTTGGGCCAACACCGGCCCGGCGTCTACCTGTTCATCTGGCACCAGGTGAATCATTACTCCGGTGTGATCGATCTCGCCGCGCTGAAAGGCGGCAAAAGCGTCTTGAATACCGTGCATGCCGGGGAACGCGCCGGGCAGGGCCGGGTGCAGGTTGATCACGCGGGATGGGAAATGGCGCAAAAAATCCATCGTCCACAGGTGCATCCAGCCGGCCTGCACCACCCATTCGACCTCAAAGACCTGCAACAAGCCGGCCATCGCCGCGTCATATTCGCGGCGCGGCCGGCCGGCTTGTTGATAAGGCTGCAATGGAAAGTATATCACCGGCACGCCATGTCGAATCGCCCGCTGAATGCCCATAGCCTCGCGGCGGTTGGACACCACCACAGCCACCTGCACGCCGGGCAAGCGTCCCTGTTCGACAGCATCGAGAATGGCTTGCAGGTTGGTGCCAGAGCCAGAGATGAGAACGGCGATGCGGGTCATGGGAGGCCTCGATTCATTTGGGCAGCCACATCTTGGGCTTCCAGGTCAAAGAACGCCGCCTGGTCGCCATGCCAGACGCGAAAAGCCTGCGGGATGCGGGTACGGTGGCCCGGGTCCAGGTCAGAGGGCAGCGCATCCTCGGCAAACCAGCGCATCTCGGACATTTCGATGGCGTGCGAAGGCGGCTCGGGCGCATCCTGGTTGAGCGGGCGGCACAAAAACACAAACTGATACAGATGGTGGCGGGTGGTCGAGCCGCATCGCCGCGAATCGAACACGCCCACCAGGTGAGTGGCCCGGCAACGGATGCCGGTCTCTTCTAACGCTTCACGCACCACGCCCTCAACCGGCGTCTCGCCCACCTCTAGCGCGCCACCGGGCATCGCCCACAGATGGTTGTCGGCGCGGCGGATGAGCAAAATTTCGCCGGCCTCGTTGATGATGGCCGCATCGCCGACGGTCATGGGCGTGGGTCTGGCAAAGATGGGGGCGCGCAGCGGCTCGATCTGCTCAGGCAGATCGCCTGTGGCTAAAGCCAGCATCTCCATAGCGATATTTTGCACCATTTGATAGTGTTGTGTGTCGTAAATGCTACGGGAAAAATGTAACCCCATAGCCGATAAATCGCGCAGTTGGTCGGCCCAGAGGGCCAGTTGTTGAGCAAGACCTGTCATTCGGCTCCTTTGAACAAGGAATAAGGGTTAAGGAAATAGGGCTGGCGATCAGAGTGTTACGCGGGTGATCTCGCCGTCCCAGGCGGTCGTCTCGCCGATGACATACGCCGGCCCTGACACCGCCAGTGCCTTGTCTGCCTGTTCCTTGCCTACTATGACCACCATCCCCACACCCATGTTGAACACGTGATACATTTCGGCCTCGCTCACCGCGCCGAGTTTTTGAATCAGCCGAAAAATGGGCGGCACGGGCCAGGCCGTCTTGTCCAGGCGCACGCCGACACCCGGCGGCAGCACACGGGGGATGTTGTCGGCAAAACCGCCGCCGGTGATGTGAGCCATCGCCTTGACCTGCACCCCGGCTCGAGTCAAAGCCTCGAAATCGGGCAGGTAGGAGCGGTGCGGTTCGAGCAAAGCCTCGCCCACCGACTGGCCCAGTTCGGGCAAGACTGTTTCCCAGCCCAGGCTGGCAAAAACTCGACGCGCCAGCGAATAGCCGTTGGTGTGCAGGCCGGTGGATGGCAATCCCAGGCACACGTCACCGGGCTGAACGGTGCGCCCGTCTATGATCTGGCTGCGCTCTACCCAGCCGATCAGCGTGCCGGCCAGGTCAAAACTGCCCGGCTGATACACGTCGGGCATCTCGGCCGTTTCACCGCCGATCAAGACGCAGCCGGCGACCCGGCAGGCCTCGGCGCAGCCGCCCACCAGCGACACGATCATGTCGGGGTCGAGCTTGCTGGAGGCGATGTAATCGAGGAAAAAGAGCGGCCGGGCGCCTTGCACCAGAGCGTCGTTGATGCAGTGATTGACAATGTCAAAACCGGCCGTATCGTATCGTTGCATTGCTTCGGCGATCAGGGTTTTCGTGCCGACGCCGTCGGTGGTGGCCACCAGCACCGGCTCTTGGACCTGCGGCAGCAGGTGACGCAGAGTGAACAAACCGCCAAAAGAGCCGATGCCGCCCAGCACGGCCGGCGTGTAGGTGCGCTCGACCGCGGCGCGCATACGCCGGAACGCGCCGGTTTTGGCCTCAATGTCCACTCCGGCAGCGGCATAGGCGCCCGACTCGCTGGCCGCCGGCCTTGGGTCGTTGGCGGCTGACGGTTGACCGGCGATTTCGGCAATGTCTGAGCGATAGTGCATACCCTCAAAGCGAATGTCCTGGACACCCTGATAGGCCTTGTCTCGCGCCTGAGACAGGGTGGGCGACGTCGCCGTGATCGCCAATACCCGCCCGCCGGCCGTGAGCAGACGATCTCCCCCGCGACGCGTGCCAGCGTGGAAACAATGCAAATCGGGCAGGGTTGCAAAATTGGGCAGGCTAATGTGAACGCCCTTTTGATATGTGCCAGGATAGCCGCCGGCAGTCAGCACTACCGTCACAGCACATCCGTCTCGCCAATGAATCGGGGTCTTGTCCAAACGCCCTTCGATGCAGGCCATAAAAATGTCCACCAGATCGGTGTGGAGCAAAGGCAAAAGCACCTGCGTTTCGGGGTCGCCAAAGCGGCAGTTGAATTCCAGCACGCGCGGGCCAGATTCGGTGAGCATCAGGCCGGCGTACAGCACACCAACATAGGGCGCGCCGTGCCGCCGCATGCCGTCAATGGTCGGTTGCAGCACCCGCCGCTGCACCTCGGCGATCAGGGCGGGCGTGAGGTAGGGCGAAGGGGCATAGCCGCCCATGCCACCGGTGTTGGGGCCACGGTCGCCATCGAGAGCGCGCTTGTAATCGCGCGCCGGCAGCATCGGCACCACGGTTCGCCCGTCGCTAAAGGCCAGCAGCGAGGCCTCTTCGCCAACCAGACATTCTTCAACAATCACCTCGTCGCCGGCGGCGCCAAATACCCGCTCAACCATAATCTGTCGCAGCGCATCCTCGGCCTCGGCGCAGGTAGAGCAAACGAAAACGCCCTTGCCGGCAGCCAGGCCGCTGGCTTTGACCACGACAGGCATCGTTTGGCTGTGTAAATAGCTCAACGCAGCTTGATGGTCGGTGAAAATGGCACTGACGGCGGTAGGGATGCCCTCTGTGACCATAAAGCGTTTGGCAAAGGCTTTGGAGCCTTCCAACTGGGCGGCGGCGCGGGTGGGGCCCAACACGCGCTGTCCGGCAGCCTGAAACATATCCACCAGGCCGGCAGCCAGGGGGGCTTCGGGGCCGACCACGGTGAGGTCAACGTGGGCGGTTTGGGCAAACTCTAGCAGATGTTCAATGTCCAGGGCGTCAATCGGCACATTTTCGATAGCAGCAGACAGGTCGCTGCCAGTGCCGCCGTTGCCGGGCGCAACATAGACGCGCTCAACCTGCGGCGATTGGGCCAATTTCCAGGCCAGAGCGTGTTCGCGCCCGCCCGATCCGATGACGAGAATGTGCATAGATTGCTCCTTCCAGGCCAGCATGAGACGAATTTCAAACGCTGGTAGTATACCTGAGTTTAGAGTCTGTGTAAAATTCAATCACGAGTTTTGGAGGGCGGGGCGGCAGAGTGGCGGATCGGCGAATCAGCGAATTGGCGGATTGGCGGAGCAGGGGGTGTTGGGGCATACTTGTAGGATTGGTGGAGGATGTGTAAGTATAATGAGACACCCGATCAGAGCAATCGGCGGGTAGTGTGGACAACGCTTTGATTGTGCGGACGGTGGGTTGATCCAAACCGACCTGGGCAGTGATGGCAGTTTGGGCGGCCTGCAAGACCTGCTGCCAGTTGTCGATCATCGCTTGCGCGGAATCATAGTCCAAATCATAGGACGTGAGCAGCACGATGCTGGTGTGGTGATACACCCGGTTGTATCAGGCGAAAAACGGCCCGGCCCACTCACGCACCTCGACTATAATCATCTCCAGCCACAATCTCCACCCCTGCCCGCTGCGCGCCCCACGAGTTGCCGCCG
This sequence comes from uncultured Anaerolineae bacterium, assembly GCA_964449465.1. Lineage (GTDB taxonomy): Bacteria > Chloroflexota > Anaerolineae > JAFGEY01 > JAFGEY01 > CAYRXM01. Next base: position 17,533 of record CAYVBK010000043.1, on the reverse strand, counting down.
ATGCCGCAAAAGAGATCAATCGCTCGCCAGGTCATAGACCTTCATCACCTCATCGCCATAGTGGTTGATCACCTTGACCGCGATTTTGCCGCTCTGGGGCCGCTCAAAGGGGCAGGACGTGGTGGCATAGAGCGCGCTCCAGGCGGCCTCGTCGATGTCGGCGCGCAGGGCGCGTTTGAGTTTTTCGTAAGGCTCGTCGGCGCCGGTAAAGTAGGCGTGGCGGACGATGAACAGTTCGCCGTTGTAATCGCTGTCGATGAACCAGCAGGCAATATCGTCGGTGTTGTGCGAGCGCAGGTCGCCGGTGGTGGGGTCGTACACGTCTACGCCGTGAATGGTGACGGTGTAACGGCTGTCGGCCTGGCGGGCGAGGGAAATATCCGGCTCGCCAAAGACCATGAACAGGTTGCCGCTGCCGGTCTTTTTCAGCAGGTCGCCGCCCATGGCCAGGTCGGGGTTCATGCGCACCGGCAGCACGGTGAGCCGCCCGTAGCGTTTGGCCTCTTCGCTGACGTGCGGGTCAAAGGCAAAGCCGCACACCAGCAGCAGGTCAAAGCCGAGGCCCTGCACCGCTTCTTTGGCCGCTTCTTTGACCTGCTCCGGGCCGACCGTGCCCAGTTCGGGGCCGATGCTGACCGCCACGCGGCGAACCCTCCCTTCCGCTGGCTTTCCCCCACCGGTGGGGGGATTGAGGGGGGTCTCGGTGTACTCGCCGGCGGCGTGGATCCACACGCCGGGGTGCGGCTCCAGGTGATCGAAACGCAGCCGCTCGTTTTTGACCGTGTTTTGCACGCCGGCGGCCTTGAGGTTGGCCAGAATCAGCCCTAAAAAGCCCTGGCTGGACTGGCTTTGCGCCTGCGCCTCGGCCTGCGGCAGGTCTTCATCGGTGGCCAGGACGCGATGCGGCGAGAGGCTTTCGACGGTGAATGGGCCGCTGACGCGGATGCGTTTTCTGTCTTCGTAAGGCTGGTCGTAGAGCAGCTCCACGTCGGCGCGGCGGGCAATCGAGGCGTCAATTTCCTGCTGCCGCTGCTGGCGGGCCTGCTGCCATTCCTCCAGCCTGGCCCAGATCGGTGAGTCGGGCGCGATACCCAGGGCGCGCAGCGATTTTTCAGTCTCGGCGCGCTCCCGTTCGCGCTGGTGAGGCGAAGGCAGGCGTGGGATCTCCCACTCTTCCCATTCCCTCACCCCCGGCCCCTCTCCCGTCGGGCGAGGGGAGCGCAGCCGGTTGATTTCGGCGCGCAGGGCCTCCAGGCGCGGCTGCCAGCGCGCGTGGATGGCGTCTATTTCCTCGTTGTTGGCGATCGATTTGAGGGTGATGTGCGGCACGCGGCGGTAGACAAAGCCCTTGCGAATATCGGCGGGTTGATCCGCAGATTGCGCAGATTCAATCTGTGTCATCTGCGTCATCTGCGGATCGAGTTCTTTTTCCTGACGCTGGCCTTCGGGCGAATCGGCGAGCAGGTAATAGGGATAGCGGGCGGCCATCAGCCGGGTGCGGGCCAGGGCCAGGGCCACGCGGCTGGTGTCCACGGTGATCCAGCGGCGGCCCCACTGCTCGGCCACATAGGCGGTGGTGCCGCTGCCGCAGGTGGGGTCGAGTACCAGGTCGCCGGGGTCGGTGGTCATGAGGAGGCAGCGTTCGATCACTCTCGTGTTTGTCTGAACAACGTAAATTTTTTGGGACTGAAATGCACCAAATTGAGTATCTAGCCATAAGTTATTCAGCTTGCTTACAGGATAATCAGTTGTGTATTTCTTGAAGCGAATTTGTTTTTCGCTGTATTCATAAATCCTGTCAGCCTTCTGAAGGCGGGGTAAGCCTAAACTGGGATCTACTCCCCATTGTCTCCCTGTTGGAGGTGTGAAAACTTTGTTTCTATACACGTAAGGTATGGAGCGTGTTAGACTTTCATGCTGCGAACTTAAGTCAGCTAACTCAAAGTTGCCATTTTCATCAGTATAAGAATAATCTCCCTCTTCTGATTTTTGAATATAAATTTGTCTATACTTTGTTACTGTGACATCTTTTCCAAACCACAAAACATGATCGGCCACCAAGTCTATATATTTTGCAGTTCTTCCCGTCGATGTTGCAAATACAATTTCGCCAATGAAATTCTCGCTCCCAAACACCTCATCCATCAAACAACGCACCAGATGCACATTCTCATCACCAATCTGCACAAACACGCTGCCGCTCTCGGTGAGCAGCTCACGGGCCACGGTCAGCCGGTCGCGCAGGTAGCTCAGGTACGAGTGGATGCCCAACTGCCAGGTGTCGCGAAAGGCTTTGATCTGCTCCGGCTGGCGGGTGGCGTCTTCGGCCTTGCCGTCCTTCACATCGCGTTTGCGGGTGCTCACCTGCCAGTTGGAGCCGAATTTGATGCCGTAGGGCGGGTCGAGGTAGATCATCTGCACCTGTCCCTTCAGCCCTTCTTTTTCGGCCAGCGAGGCCATCACCAGCAGCGAATCGCCCAAAATCAGGCGGTTCGTCCACGGCTGCTCATGGTGGTAAAAATCCACCCGTTCGGCAAAATCCAGCGCGTTGAAATCGCCAAACAGCGAGAGCTGGGCCGGCTGTCCCTGCTGCGCTTGAGCGCGCACCAGTTCGACAATCGCCTGCGGCTGGATGTGCTCCTGGATGTAGACCGGCACGGCCGGCACAGCCAGATCGGCCGCATCCTGTTCGTCCTTGCCCGTCCAGACCAGCTGCGGGTCGAGCGAGGGGTCGCGAGGGTAGAGCAGGGTGGCCGGTGCGCGCTCGTCGTCGGCCACAAAGTCGCGCAGTTCCTCGGTGGGAATGTTGGCGCGGGTGTCATGATGATGCAAAGAGTGTACGGTAGGCATAGAGACCTCCAAATGTGCCACAACCCTCCGGGTTGTGCCTGGGCTGCAATCCAGAGGATTGCGGTACACTACCCTCTGGGTTGTGTTTGGTCGCAATCCAGAGGATTGCGGTACACTACCCTCCGGGTTGTGTTTGGTCGCAATCCAGAGGATTGCGGTACGCTACCCTCTGGGTTGTGCCTGGGCTGCAATCCAGAGGATTGCGGTACA